>NZ_CP135919.1:5645000-6555000 GCF_032392015.1 Pseudomonas sp. C9-3
CCGGGGATTTCACATCCATCTTACCAAACCACCTACGCGCGCTTTACGCCCAGTAATTCCGATTAACGCTTGCACCCTTCGTATTACCGCGGCTGCTGGCACGAAGTTAGCCGGTGCTTATTCTGTTGGTAACGTCAAAACAGCAAGGTATTAACTTACTGCCCTTCCTCCCAACTTAAAGTGCTTTACAATCCGAAGACCTTCTTCACACACGCGGCATGGCTGGATCAGGCTTTCGCCCATTGTCCAATATTCCCCACTGCTGCCTCCCGTAGGAGTCTGGACCGTGTCTCAGTTCCAGTGTGACTGATCATCCTCTCAGACCAGTTACGGATCGTCGCCTTGGTAGGCCTTTACCCCACCAACTAGCTAATCCGACCTAGGCTCATCTGATAGCGC
Source organism: Pseudomonas sp. C9-3 (assembly GCF_032392015.1). Lineage (NCBI taxonomy): Bacteria > Pseudomonadati > Pseudomonadota > Gammaproteobacteria > Pseudomonadales > Pseudomonadaceae > Pseudomonas > Pseudomonas sp. C9-3. The sequence goes on from NZ_CP135919.1 coordinate 5,645,400, forward strand.
AAGGCCCGAAGGTCCCCTGCTTTCTCCCGTAGGACGTATGCGGTATTAGCGTTCCTTTCGAAACGTTGTCCCCCACTACCAGGCAGATTCCTAGGCATTACTCACCCGTCCGCCGCTGAATCCGGGAGCAAGCTCCCATCATCCGCTCGACTTGCATGTGTTAGGCCTGCCGCCAGCGTTCAATCTGAGCCATGATCAAACTCTTCAGTTCAATACTGCTTGGGTTTTGAGAAAACCCTAAACTTGGCTCAGCAATCGCATGCTCAATTTAATGAGCTAAAACTCTCGAATTCACGAGTGTTACTTGCGTTGCTGATAATCAGTCGATCATCAGTCTTACATCACAAGCACCCACACGAATTGCTTGATTCAACTTGTTAAAGAGCAGTTGGTTAAGGCTTTCGTCTCAACCGAGGCGCGCATTCTACGCCAACATCATCTTTCGTCAAGCTTTATTTTTCGAAAATTTCTTTTCTACTCAATCGCTTGGGCTTCCGAGAAGTCAAGCCTCTCATCAGCGGGAGGCGCATTCTACAGCGATCAAACTCACTGTCAAGCACCTCGACGACCTTCTTTTCAGCTCGCTGCCGGAGCAGCTAATGAAGAGCGGCAAGTGAATCACCTGCCTGATCACCACTCCCAACATCTAATCTCTGTAAGCACTTGATTTTCAAGTTCTTTCAGCGATTCGTCGCTGGGAGTGGTGCGCATTATAGGGAGTTTAAATTGGCCGTCAACGACTAATTTAAACTTTCTGCAAAAAACTGTCCGCTCGATCAGTTTACCGCCATTCCCTGCCCTACCAGCCGGCGTTCCTGCCGCAGCAGATAGGCCCCCACCAGCAGCCCAACCACACACAGAGCCACCACATAGTAGGCAGGACCCAGCGGGTCTTCCTTCATAAGAAGAGCAACCACCATGGGCGTCAGCCCGCCGAAGATGGCGTACGCCAGGTTGTAGGAGAAGGACAGGCCGGTAAAACGCACCACCGCCGGGAAGGCGTTGACCATTACATAGGGCACCGCGCCTATGACGCCCACGCACAGCCCGGTAATCGCATACAGCGGGAACAGCCAGTCCGGATGCGCCTTCAGGCTGGTGTAGAAGGTCCAGGAGACGACGCCCAGCAGGATGCTCCCAACTATAAAGGTACGACCCGCACCGAAACGGTCGGCGAGGCGACCGGCCAGGATGCAACCGACGCTCAGGCAGACAATGGCCAGGCTGTTTGCCTTCAGCGAAGTGGCCGCGTCGAAACCATAAACGGTCTGCAGTACCGACGGGGTCATCAGGATGACCACCACGATGCCGGCGGACAGCACCCAGGTCAGCAGCATGGACAGCACCACCGCCGGGCGATGTTCACGCACCACCACGCCTAGCGGCACTTCCTCCGCCAGTTGCTTGCGCTGCTGCAACTCGGCGAACACCGGCGTCTCGTGCAGCCATCGGCGCAGGTAGACGGAGAACAGCCCGAAGATGCCACCCAGCAGGAACGGGATACGCCAGGCATAGCCGTGCACTTCTTCCGCACTGAAGACACTGTTGATCAGGGTCGCCACCAGCGAACCGATGAGGATACCGGCAGTCAGACCCGACGTGAGCGTGCCGCAGGCATAGCCCACGTGGCGATGCGGGACGTGCTCGGCCACGAACACCCAGGCGCCCGGCACTTCGCCGCCGATGGCAGCGCCCTGGATAACGCGCAGCAGCAGGAGCGCCAGCGGCGCCCAGATGCCGATCTGCTCGTAGGTCGGCAGCAGGCCCATGATCAGTGTGGGCACGGCCATCAGGAAGATGCTGAGGGTGAACATCTTCTTGCGGCCCAGCAGGTCGCCGAAGTGGGCCATGACCACGCCGCCCAATGGGCGCGCCAGGTAACCGGCAGCGAACAGGCCGAAGGTCTGCAGCTGGCGCAGCCATTCCGGCATGTCGGCGGGGAAGAACAGCTTGCCGACCACGGTGGCGAAGAAGACGAAGATGATGAAGTCGTAGAACTCCAGGGCGCCGCCCAGGGCGGAAAGCGAAAGAGTCTTGTAGTCGCTGCGGGTCAACGGACGTGACGCGGGCGCGGCAGGAGCGTTCACAGAAGGCATGATGCTTTTTATCTCTGCAGGCAAGGTGGCTGCGGCCGGCAGCCGCAGGTGCCGCACCATAGCAAATTGCGCGAAGACGACACAGCGGCCGCACCCGCGGGAAAATCTCGAAGTCCTGCGGTCGTCGCACAGGGTCCTGCTTCTATATAATGCAGCCGGGCCGATCAAAAGCTGTCCCAAGGCCTTGCACCGGCAGGTGTCTTGGGAGAGTTTTTCCATAACCTCACCATGAGTACGCCGGGGGCACGAGGCCCTTACCTATGATCGAGCTTGAACAAGAAGATCCCATCCCGCAGGGCGACCTTGCCCTGCAGATCACCGCCCTGCCGCGCGAGACCAACGGCTTCGGCGACATCTTCGGTGGCTGGCTGGTGGCGCAGATGGATCTCGCCGGAACCGCCATGTCCAGCCGCATTGCCGGTGGCCGTGTAGCCACGGTAGCCATCGACCGCATGGCCTTCCTGGTCCCGGTCGCTGTCGGCGCGCAGCTCTCCTTCTATACCCAGACTCTGGAAGTGGGCCGCAGCTCGATCCGCATGCTGGTCGAGGTGTGGAGTGACGACCCGCTGTCCAGCGAATGGCGCAAGGTCACCGAGGCAGTGTTCGTCTTCGTCGCCATCGACGGCAGCGGCCGTACCCGCCCGGTTCCTCCGCGTCGCGGCTGAAAACTGAAAACGCCGGCTGTCTCGCCGGCGTTTTCGTCTCTACCTCAAGGAATCAGCGCAGCGGCTTTCCGCGCACCGGCGCGCCATCGGCCTTGAAGTAGTCAGCAGTACTGCGCGGTTGCGCAGGGCGGCCACGAACCTTATCGGCGAGCTTCTCGGCCATCATGATGGTGGTGGCATTGAGGTTGCCGGTGATGATCAGCGGCATGATCGACGCATCGATGACTCGCAGCCCTTCCATGCCGTGCACGCGGCCCTCGCCATCGACTACCGCCATATCGTCTTCGCCCATCTTGCAGGAGCAGGACGGGTGGAAAGCCGTTTCCGCGTGCTCACGGACGAACGCGTCCAGGTCAGCGTCGCTCTGCTTGTCCAGGCCCGGACTGATCTCGCGGCCGCGATAGGGATCGAGCGCCGGCTGGTTCATGATCTCGCGGGTGATGCGGATGGCATCGCGGAACTCCTGCCAGTCCTGCTCGCAGGACATGTAGTTGAACAGGATGCTCGGGTGCTTGCGCGGATCGCGGGAGGTCAGGTTGATCCGCCCGCGGCTGGGAGAGCGCATGGAACCGACATGCGCCTGGAAGCCGTGCTCACTCACCGCGTTGCTGCCGTTGTAGTTAATCGCCACCGGCAGGAAGTGGTACTGGATATTCGGCCACTCGAATTCCGGACGACTGCGGATGAAACCACCGGCCTCGAACTGGTTGCTCGCCCCCAGGCCTGTGCCGAGGAACATCCACTCCGCACCGATCTGCGGCTGGTTCCACCATTGCAGCGCCGGGTACAGCGAGACGGGCTGCTTGCAGGCGTACTGCAGGTACATCTCCAGGTGATCCTGAAGATTCTGGCCAACGCCGGGCAAGTCATGCACGACTTCGATGCCCAGGTCGCGCAGCAGTGCCGCTGGCCCAACACCGGAACGCTGCAGCAGCTGCGGCGAGGCGACGGCACCGGAGCACACCAGCACTTCGCGGCGCGCCCGCACCTCCTTCAGCGCATTGTCGTCGCCGTGCAGGTAAGTCGCCCCGATCGCGCGCTTGCCGCTGAACAGGATGCGGTCCGTCAGTGCGTGGGTGACGATGGTCAGGTTGGGGCGCTCGCGGGCCTGGTCCAGGTAACCACGGGCGGTACTCGCGCGGCGGCCCTGTGGGGTAACGGTGCGGTCCATCGGACCGAAGCCTTCCTGCTGGTAACCGTTGAGGTCTTCGGTACGTGGATAGCCAGCCTGCACGCCGGCCTCGACCATGGCGTGGAATAGCGGGTTGTTGCCAGCCTTGGGCGTGGTGACGCTCACCGGGCCGCTGCCGCCGTGGTAGTCGTTGGGGCCTATGTCGCGGGTCTCGGCCTTGCGGAAGTACGGCAGGCAGTCGAGGTAGGTCCAGTCTTCCAGGCCCTTCTCCTGCGCCCAACCATCGAAGTCCATGGCATTGCCGCGGATGTAGCACATGCCGTTGATCAGCGAGGAGCCACCCAGACCCTTGCCGCGCCCGCATTCCATGCGGCGGTTATTCATGTGCGGTTCCGGGTCGGTCAGGTAAGCCCAGTTGTAGCGGCGGCCTTGCAGGGGGTAGGCCAGTGCGGCGGGCATCTGCGTGCGGAAGTCGGCGCGGTAGTCCGGGCCGCCGGCTTCGAGCAGCAGGACGCTGACGTCGGCGTCCTCGGTCAGGCGGGTAGCCAGTACGTTACCGGCGGATCCAGCGCCAATGATGATGTAGTCGTATTCCTGGGACATGCAGGCCTTCCTCTTTTTTCAGGCACGACACCGCCCGCGACGCGTGCGCGCCGGTGTCTGCGTGTTCGAAGATGGCCGGTGGTCAGGGAGTCATGCCTGCGACCGGCCTTTCATGGCTCGATCGCGGCGATCAGAACACCGAGGTGTAGTCGCCCAGCTCAACCTGTACGGATTTGATGCGAGTGTAGTGAGCCAGGGTGGTCAGGCCGTTCTCACGACCGACACCCGATTGCTTGTATCCGCCAACCGGCATCTCGGCCGGCGATTCGCCCCAGGTGTTGATCCAGCAGATGCCCGCTTCGAGGCGGTGAATCGCTCGGTGAGCGCGGGTCAGGTCCTGGGTGACGACGCCAGCGGCGAGGCCGTACTCGGTGTCGTTGGCGCGGCGGATAGCCTCGTCTTCGGTGTCGTAGACGAGGATGCTCATGACCGGCCCGAAGATTTCCTCGCGGACGATGGTCATGTCGTCACGGCAGTCAGTGAACACAGTGGGCGCGACGTAGGCGCCCTGGCCGAACTCGCCGTGGGTGACGCGCTCGCCACCGCACAGCAGGCGGGCCTTCTGTTCTTTGCCGGACTCTATATAGGAGAGCACGCTCTCCATGTGTGGGAAGCTCACCAGCGGGCCGAAGTTGGTGTTTTCGTCCTGCGGGTTGCCCAGGCGAATGCGCTTCACGCGTTCCAGCACCTTGGCCTCGAAGCGCGCCTGCAGGTTGCGCGGGATGAACACCCGGGTGCCGTTGGTGCAGACCTGGCCGGAGCTGAAGAAGTTGGCCATGACGGCGATATCAGCGGCGCGGTCGAGGTTCGCGTCCTCGAAGATGATCAGCGGCGACTTGCCGCCCAGCTCCATGGTGACTTCCTTGAGCGAGGAGCTGGAGGCGCTGGCCATGACCGTCTTGCCGGTAGAGGTGCCGCCGGTGAAGGAAATTTTCTCGATGACGGGGTGCTCGGTCAGCCACTGGCCGACTTCGCGGCCGCTGCCGGTGAGGACGTTGAACACGCCATCGGGCAGGCCGGCGTCGGTGTAGATCTCGGCGAGCTTGAGCACGGACAGCGGAGTGACTTCGCTGGGCTTGAAGATCATCGCGTTGCCGGCGGCCAGGGCCGGCGCGGATTTCCACAGGGCGATCTGGATCGGGTAGTTCCAGGCGCCGATGCCGGCGACCACGCCCAGCGGCTCGCGGCGGGTGTAGACGAAACTGGTTTCGCGCAACGGGATCTGCTCGCCTTCGATGGCGGGCACCAGGCCAGCGTAGTACTCAAGGACATCGGCGCCGGTGACGATGTCGACAAAGCGGGTTTCGGCCAGCGGCTTGCCGGTGTCGAGGGTCTCCAGCTCGGCCAACTCGTCGTTGCGTTCGCGGAGGATGTCGACTGCGCGGCGCAGGATGCGCGAGCGCTGCATGGCAGTCATCGCCGCCCAGACTTTCTGCCCTTCCACCGCGCTCTGCACGGCGCGCTCGACGTCCTCCTTCGAGGCGCGTTGTACCTGGGCGAGGACTTCACCGTTGGCCGGATTGATGGTTTCGAAGGTGGCGCCGCTGGTGGCTTCCACGTAGCGACCGCCAATGTAGAGCTTCTGTACTTCGAATCGAGCCATGGTGCGGTGGTCCTCTCTTGTCGGTGTCAGCGCAAGGCTGCGCCCGCTATCCGGGGCGCTTGGCCAGTTGTTGGTCGAGGTAGTCGTAGGCAATCGCCAACGCCTGCTCGGTGTCGAAGGCGTCGCCCGAAAGCGCGCCCCGCAGCCAGAGGCCGTCGATCAGCGCGGCCAGCCCGCGAGCGGCACTGCGGGCCTGGGCCAGCGGCAATTCACGGCGGAACTGGCTGCACAGGTTCGAATACAGCCGGTGGTCGTTGATCCGCTGCAGGCGCCGCAGCTGCGGCTGATGCATGCTGCTGGCCCAGAACGCCAACCAGGTCTTCATGGCCGGGCCGTTGACCTGGGAGCTGTCGAAGTTGCCGGCGATGATGGCGCGCAGATGCGAGCGCGGTTCGTCGTTGCGCAAGGTAGCGCGGCGCTCGGCGACGGCCTTGCTCAATGCCGACATCAAATGTCGCATCGTCGCGTCCAGCAGCCCGTTCTTGTCCTGGAAGTAGTGGCTGATGATGCCGTTGGAGACCCCCGCCAGGCGGGCGATCAGGGCGATGCTGGCGTCGCTCATGCCCACCTGGTCCACCGCCTCGAGGGTCGCGTGGATCAGCTGGGAGCGGCGAATCGGCTGCATACCGACCTTGGGCATTTTCAATCTCCTCTTCGCCGGGCGTACCTGTGCCGTCCGGCGATACTGTGGGCCAGTCTATTCGTTTTTTATTGAACGCTCAATCAGCTAAGAATATGCTGTGCTGTATCAACCCCTTCAGGCGCCCGCATGGCGGGGCCTGTACCGTTCATCACTGCGTCGCACTCCAACCCACAAGGATCGCAGAATCTGCGCCGGATGTGTCGCGGCACGCTCTCCCCGGTGACGTCACCAGACGGCACCCGCCCGTTGCGACGGGCCTTCCACAGCCCGGCCAAGTGCCGGGCTTTCTTTTGCCCCACGTCAGGGCCTATGCCGCGCGCCAACGACTATGGTTTCAGCCATACCCCTCGCGAGGATCGCCGTCATGTCGCAACACCCGCTCTGGCAAGCCCTGGGCCGTCACTGGAAATGGATCGCCCTGCGCGGCGTCGCCGCCCTGCTGTTCGGCATCCTGGCGATGGTCTGGCCGGGCATCGTGCTCACGGTGATGGTGCTGTTCTTCGGCGCCTACGCCTTTGTCGACGGCCTGTTCACCCTGATCGCCGCCGCGCAGATGCGCGAATCCGGCCGCCCCTTGTGGCCGCTGGTGCTGGTCGGGCTCCTGGGAATAGCCGCCGGACTGGTGGCGTTCTTCTGGCCGCAGCTGACTGCGCTCGGCCTGCTGATGCTGATCGCCGGCTGGGCGCTGGTGATGGGGGTGCTGCAGATCATCGCCGCCATCCGTCTGCGCAAGGCGCTGCAGAACGAATGGTGGCTGGGGCTTTCCGGCGTGGTGTCGGTGCTGTTTGGTGTGCTGATGATCGGCAATCCGGGTGCCGGGGCGATCGCCGTGGCCTGGGTGATCGGCGCTTACTCGGTGTTCTTCGGTGTCCTGCTGATCCTGCTCGCGCTGCGCCTGCGCAAGACATCGACCTTCAATGCCTGATGAACGTGACTGGTGCCTGCTGCGCCTGGACGACAACGGCAACCGCTTCGTCATGCGCCGCCAGCTGACCCGCGCCGAGGCCGAAGCTCTGGCGCGGGACTACCAGGCGCGCGGCCACAGGCAAACCTACTGGGCAGAGCGCGATACGCTCCGCCCGGCCTGACTCAGCAGCCGGTCAGGCGCTCTTCCACGCGCTCGGCAGGGAAGAAGATCGGCCGCAGGCGCACCCCCACGGTATTGCCGAAGAACGCCGCCACCAGCCACAACCAGCCATGCAGGCTGCCGGAGGCGATGCCGCTGAAGTACGCACCGATGTTGCAGCCGTAGGCCAGGCGCGCGCCGTAGCCCAGCAGCAGGCCGCCGATCACTGCCGCGACCAGCGAGCGAGCGGGAATCTTCAGGCTCGGCGCGAAGCGACCGGCGAGGCCGGCGGCCAGCAATGCGCCGATCATGATGCCGAAGTCCATGACGCTGGTGACGTCCCGCCAGACCGGCGCAGCCAGCGCCTTGGCGTTGGCGTCGGCCTGCCAGAAGGCCCATTGGTCGACGGCTATCCCCAGGCTTTCGAACGCCTTCGCGCCCCACAGGGCGAAAGCCGAAGTGACGCCCCACGGACGCCCGGCCAGTGCCAGGGTCGCGAAGTTCAGCAAAGCCAGTGCCACGGCGCCCCACACCAGCGGCCAGGGACCGCGCAGGAAGCGGCCGGCACCGTGCTCGCCATTGCTCGCTATCAGCTCCAGCACGCCATGGCGACGACGCTCCAGCACGACGCTGACGGCTGCAATGCCGGCAAACAGCGCCAGGCTCAGTATCAGCGCGGGGAACAGACCAAGGGACTGGACGATCGAGGTCGGCGGCAATGACGGCAGGGCGAACCACCAACCGATGTGGTGGGTGGCGATCACTGAGCCGATGATGAAGAACAGCAAGGTCACCAGCATGCGCGCATTACCACCGCCCACGGTGAACAGCGTGCCGGAAGCACAGCCACCGCCCAACTGCATGCCGATACCGAAGATGAAGGCGCCGACGATCACCGACGTGCCGGCCGGCGACACCAGCCCCTTCACTGGCTCGCCGAACAGCGTGCCGGCCGCAAGCGCCGGGAAGAACAGCAGCACCGCGATTGCCAGCATCACCATCTGTGCGCGCAAGCCGGCGCCACGCCGTTCACGGATGAACACGCGCCAGGCGGAGGTGAAACCAAACGCTGCGTGGTAAAGGGTCAGCCCCAGCGCACCGCCGACCAGGAACAACAGCGCCTGCCGGCCACTCACCGCCTGGGCGAGGAACAGCGCGCCCGCCAGCAGCAGGAGGAAGGCGATCCAGAGCGCGCTGGACTTGCGCTCGGGGACGGTGGACAGGGCGAGGCTCATGGCGACTCCGGGGTGTTTTCGAGAGGGGCGATATTCTAGGGAGCGTAGTGCCTCCCGCCAACTTCGTAAGTCAGCTAAGGAAATAACCAGGCGTTAGGACACGACGCAGGGCGCATAACGCCTCAAGCGTTATTCGCCAACAACGCCGTGCCAGGCTCCGGACAGCGGATAACCGTGAACCGCTATTCGCCCTACGCCCAGGCCTTGCGCAGCGCCTTGAGTGCCTCGGCGATCCGCGCCTCCGGCACTGCCGCGAAGCCCAGCACCAGCCCGGCACGCTGGTCTTCCGGCTCGCTGGACTCCGGCAGCCAGTAATCGCTCAGGGCATTCACCTCCACGCCGACGGACGCCGCGCGCCTCACCAATTCCAACTCTCGCTCGCGGCTGTCGACCCGCACGCACAGGTGCAGGCCGGCGTCCACCGTCGGCATCGCTGCACAGCCGGCGACCTCCGGCCAGCCACGCAGCAGCGCGTCACGGCGGCTGCGAGCGGCCCGGCGCATACGACGGACATGCCGCTGGAAGTGCCCTTCGGCGATGAAGTCGGCCATCACCCGCTGGGTGCCGACCTCCGAGTGGCGTACGTCCAGCGCCCGGCGGCGGGCAAAGGCCTGCGCCAGCGCCGGCGGCACGACGAGATAGCCCAGACGCAGCGCCGGGAAGGCGATCTTGCAGAAGGTGCCGACGTAGAGCACACGGTCATGGCGATCCAACGCCGCCAGCGGCATCAGTGGCGTGCCGCTGTAGCGGTACTCGCCGTCGTAGTCGTCTTCGACGATCCAGCCGTTGCTGCGCTCGGCCCACTCCAGCAACTCCAGACGGCGCGCCAGCGAGAGCGTTACGCCGGTGGGGTACTGGTGCGAAGGCGTGACGTAGACCAGCCGGCAATCCGGCAATTGCTCCAGTTGGTCAGTACGCAGACCGTCCGCGTCCACCGCAACGCCATGCAGATGCGCACCCGCTGTCGCGAACGCATGCCCGGCGGCGCGGTAGCCGGGGTTTTCAATGGCCGCGACATCGCCGGCGGCGAGCAGCACCTGGGCGCACAGCGCGATGCCCTGCTGGGCGCCGCTGGTGATGATGATCTGCCCGGCGTCGCAGTGCAGCCCGCGTGTGCTGCGCAGGTAGGCGGCGACCAGCTCGCGCAGGCGCTGCTCGCCGGCCGGGTCGCCATAGCCCAGGCAATCCAGCGGCGGATCGCGCCAGAAGCGCGCCTGCAGCCGCGCCCAGGTATCGAAGGGAAACAGGTCGAAGGCCGGCACTCCGACCCGAAATGCGCGCGGCGCGCCGGTCGGCGGCAGGGGCAGGTGATGCCGCGCCAGCCGTTCAAGGGACGGCGCGTCCGGGCTGCGCGCCTCGCTGCGGGGCGTCTCGACCGAAGGCTGCACCCGCTCGGCCACATAGGTGCCGTCGCCGGTACGGCCCTCGATGTAACCCTCGGCATAGAGCTGCTCGTAGGCGCGCACCACGGTGTTGCGCGAGACGTTCAGCGACGCCGCCAGGTCGCGGCTGGCCGGCAACCGCGAACGCGCCGCGAGGCGGCCATCGAGGATGCGCTCGCGCAGCGCCTGGAACAGTTGCAGGCCCAGCGGTTGCGCAGGATCGAGGCGGATGCCGGAAGGGTTGAACGGCAGCGGAACACTCATGGGACAGCTTCCAGGATAGGGGCAATGGTTCCTTTGATTTGATCATGAATGGCTCTTTAGCAGAACCAATTCCGCGCCTAGGCTGAAAGCACTCCAACGCACACAAGGTCGTCACCATGTCTTCCGCTGTCGAAATCCGCCCGATCACTACCGATGATCACGCCGCCTGGCTGCCGCTCTGGCAGGGCTACCAGCGCTTCTACAAGACCACCATCGACGAGGCCACCACTGCCGTCACCTGGCAGCGCTTCCTCGATGCGGCCGAACCGATGCACGCCGCCCTCGCCTGGCGCGACGGCGAAGCCATCGGCATGGTGCATTTCATCTACCACCGCTCCTGCTGGACCCAGGGCGACTACGTCTACCTGCAGGACCTGTACGTCGCCGAAGGCCAGCGCGGCGGCGGCATTGGTGCGGCGCTGATCGAGCACGTCTACGCCGATGCCCGCGCCAACGGCGCTTCGCGGGTGCACTGGCTGACCCACGAGAGCAACACCGATGCCATGTTCCTCTACGACCGGATTGCCGACCGCTCCGGATTCGTCCAGTACCGCAAGATCCTCTGAGCCGGAGCGCCCATGAACGACCAACCCCTGCTGAACTGGCGCCCCGCCGCCAGCCCCGAACGCCGCACCCTGGCCGGCCGCACCATCAACCTGGCGCCACTGGATGTCGCCCTCCACGGCGATGACCTGTGGCACGCACTGCAAGGCCCGGACTCCGACCCGGTCCTGTGGGACTACCTGCCGTATGGCCCCTTCCCCGAGCGGGCGCCCTTCGATGCCTGGCTGGCGGCGAACGCGGCGAGCAACGACCCACTATTCTTCGCCGTGATCGACCGCGCGAGCGGCCGCGCAGTCGGCCTGCTCAGCTACCTGCGGATCTTCCCCAAGGACGGCAGCATCGAGATCGGTCATATCGCCTATGGTCGCGTGATGCAGCGCTCGCCGGCCTCCACCGAGGCGGTGTACCTGCTGGCGCGCTGGGCCTTCGAGATGGGCTACCGCCGCCTGGAGTGGAAGTGCAACGCACTCAATGCCCGCTCCATGCGCGCGGCAGCGCGGCTTGGTTTCACCTATGAAGGCACCTTCCGCCAGGCCACCGTGGTGAAGGATCGCAACCGCGACACCGCCTGGTTCTCGATCATCGACAGCGAATGGCCGCGCTGCCAGCGCGCCTTCGAAGCCTGGCTGGACGCATCCAACCTCGATGCCGGCGGCCAGCAGCGCAAGCGCCTGGAAGACCTGCGCCAGGGCTGACCTTTTCATTCTCCGGGAACTGCCAGGCAGCGAGAGGATCGGTGATACTGACCCTTTCGCATCGCAGTCCCGGAGACCACCATGAGCAGCGACATCCAGACTCCACGCGTCGAACAGGTGCAGATCGATGAGCTGCCCTGTTGGCGTATCCATACCGCTTATGGTGAAGCCCTGATTGCCCAGCAGGGCGCGCAACTGCTGAGCTACCAGCCCCATGAGCAACCACCGCTGGTCTGGCTGAGCGACACCGCCGAATACCGCCATGGCCAGTCCCTGCGCGGCGGCGCGCCCGTCTGCTGGCCCTGGTTCGGCAACCTGGAACGCAACCCGGTGGAAATCCGTACGGCCTACCAGGGCGACAAGCCACCCGCCCACGGCCTGGTGCGCGCCGTGGATTGGCAACTGGACGATATCGCCGACGAGCTGGGCCAGCTTTCCGTGCACTTCAGCTTCGACGCGCGCAACGGTCTGCCGGGCTGGGCGCACTCCGCACGGCTGGAACTGGTGATGCGCTTCGGCGAACACCTGACGCTGGAAATGACCACCCACAACCTGGGCACTGCAGCGCTGCCGATCAGCCAGGCCCTGCACACCTATTTCGCCGTAGGCGACGCGCGCCAGGCCAGCATCGAGGGGCTGCAGGGCTGCCGCTATGTCGAGACGCTGGAAAACTGGGAGCTACGCGAGCAACACGGCGTGGTGCGCATTGCCGGCGAAACCGACCGCATCTACCTGGACGTGGAGAAGCCGCTGGTGATCCACGACCCGGCCTGGGAGCGCGACATCCACATCAAGGCCAGCGGTTCGCGCACGGCGGTGGTGTGGAACCCCTGGATCGACAAGGCCGCGCGCCTGTCACAGTTCCCCGACGATGCCTGGCAGCAGATGCTGTGCATCGAGACCGCGCGGGTCTGGGACGACGTGATGAGCGTGGCGCCAGGGCGCAGCGAAACGATGACGGTGGAAATATGGGGCGAGCCGCTGGAGGGTTGATCCACCTGCGGCCCTTCAATGAAAAAGCCCGGCATCCACCGGGCTTTCTTGCACTTGCAGGAGCGAGCTTGCTCGCGAACGCGCCCCGCTGCGAAGACTGTTCGCGAGCTAGCCCGTTCCTACGAAGAGCTCTTACAGATCGCTCTCCTCCACCGGCCGCACCTTGGCGTCGTCGATGGCATAGGCCGCATCGGCCAGGTCATTGCTGACCTTTTCGACCTTCAGCGTGCCGCTGACCCAGATCGGGTTGTAGATATCGTCGATCCGGATGCCCTTGGGGTAGCGCACCAGCACAATCTGGTTCGGCGGCGGCGGCGGCACATGGATGCAGGCGCCTGGGTAAGGCACCAGGAAGAATTCGGTGACACGTCCCTTGGCGTCGTTCTCCAGCGGCACCGGGTAGCCGCCCAGACGCAGCGCCTTGCCATTGAGCGCAGCAACGGTTTTGGTCGAGTACATCACCTGCGGCAGCTTCTTGTCAGACTGCTTGAGCCCGCCCTTGTTGGTGAAGGTGCCATTGGCCTCGGGGCCGTTGTGGGTGATTTCCGGCATATTTTCCAGCGCCTTGCGGTCGCTGGGCGGCATCAAGGACAGCCAGTCGGTTTCCGGGAGTTCGGCGGCGGACGCCAGGGAAGTCAGCAGAATCAGGCAGCAGGCGAGCAATGGTCGGCGCATCGTGGACTCGAAAGGCCCGGTCGGGCACAGGCGGGATATTCCTCCAGCGCCCTCCCCCTGGTGGGAGAGGGCCGGAATTCACCGTCAATTCTTCTTGATCAGGCCGTAAATGACCAGCAGCACGATGGCGCCGATCACCGCGCCGATGAAGCCTGCCGCCTGGCCGGCCGCGTAGATGCCCAGCGCCTGGCCGCCATAGGTGGCCAAGAGCGAGCCGCCGATGCCGATCAGGATGGTCATGATCCAGCCCATGCTGTCATCGCCGGGCTTGAGGAAGCGTGCGATGAGTCCGACGATCAGGCCGATGACGATGGTTCCGATTAATCCCATGACAAACCCTCCTTGTGGGTTGAGCGCGGTGAGTACGCGCTTGTCATGGGACAGTGTAGGAAACGTCGGCGTTCCGTGTTTTGCCGCGCCCCAGAGCGACTGCCGGTGTTTCGCCAGCCTTACAGCGTTGTGGAAAACCGGCATGAAAAAAGCCGCGCCAGTGATTGACGCGGCTTCTTTCGGAGCACCGTAGCGGTCAGCCCCTGGCGATCAACGCCTCGACCTCGGCGATACGCGCCTTCAGGGTCGGCAGGTCGGCGCTGCGCAGGGTAGCGTGGCCCACCTTGCGCCCGGCCTTGAAGGCCTTGCCGTAGTGGTGCAGGTGGCAGTCGGCGATGTTCAGCACCTCGGCCACCGGCGGCACTTCGCCGATGAAGTTGAGCATGGCGCTCTCGCCCACTTTCGCCGTGGAGCCCAGCGGCAGGCCGGCGATGGCGCGCACGTGGTTCTCGAACTGGCTGCACTCGGAGCCTTCGATCGTCCAGTGCCCGGAGTTGTGCACACGCGGGGCGATCTCGTTGGCCTTCAGGCCGCCGTCGACCTCGAAGAACTCGAAGGCCATCACGCCGACATAGGCCAGCTTGTCGAGCACGCGGCCGACGTAGTCCTCGGCCAACTGCTGCAGCGGGTGGTCGGTGCTCGCCACGGACAGGCGCAGGATGCCGTTCTCGTGGGTGTTGTGCACCAGCGGGTAGAAGCGCGTCTCGCCATCACGGGCACGCACCGCCACCAGCGACACTTCGCCGGTGAAGGGCACGAAGCCTTCGAGGATGCAGGGCACGCTGCCCAGTTCGGCGAAGGCGCCGGCCACGTCCTCGGGCTTGCGCAGGACCTTTTGGCCCTTGCCGTCGTAACCCAGGGTGCGGGTCTTCATCACTGCCGGCAGGCCGATGCTGGCCACCGCGGCGTCGAGGTCGGCCTGGGACTGCACGTCGGCGAAGGCCGGGGTCGGAATCCCCAGGTCCTTGAACATGGACTTCTCGAACCAGCGGTCGCGGGCGATGCGCAGCGACTCGGCGTTCGGATAGACCGGCACGAACTGCGAGAGGAAGGCCACGGTCTCGGCCGGCACGCTCTCGAACTCGAAGGTCACCAGGTCGACCTGGTCGGCCAGTTGGCGCAGGTGGTCCTGGTCGCTGTAGTCAGCACGGATGTGCTCGCCCAGGGCTTGCGCACAGGCGTCCGGCGCCGGGTCGAGGAAGGCGAAGTTCATGCCCAGCGGGGTGCCCGCCAGGGACAGCATGCGGCCCAGCTGGCCGCCACCGATGACACCGATCTTCATGGTTCTGCTCAGGCCTCGCGCGGATCGGGATTGTCCAGCACCGTCTCGGTCTGGGTGGCGCGGAACTGCTTCAGCGCCTCGTGGTATTTCGGGTACTTGGCGCCGAGGATGCTGGCGGACAGCAGAGCGGCGTTGGTCGCACCGGCCTTGCCGATGGCCAGGGTGGCAACCGGGACGCCCGCGGGCATCTGCACGATGGACAGCAGCGAATCGACGCCCGAGAGCATGGAGGACTGCACCGGCACACCGAGGACCGGCAGGTGGGTCTTGGCGGCGCACATGCCCGGCAGGTGGGCGGCACCGCCGGCGCCGGCGATGATCACTTCGATGCCGCGGCCATCGGCTTCTTCGGCGTACTGGAACAGCAGGTCCGGAGTACGGTGGGCGGAAACCACCTTCACTTCATACGGAATGCCGAGCTTGTCCAGCATGTCTGCGGTGTGGCTCAGGGTGCTCCAGTCGGATTTGGAACCCATGATCACGCCAACCAGTGCGCTCATCGTCGTGCCTCTCTCAAGTGCGCTCTTGGGCGCGTCAGAAACCAACAAGCCACGACTCCGTGAGGGCGTGGCTTGTACGTGGCCAAACCGGCGGGCAGTGCCGGCTTGAAGGCGGCGCAGTATACCGCAAAGGGCACGACGGAGTGCACTGGGCATGACCGTTGGTCCCGATTTCGTCATTCCTGCATCGAAGATGCCTGCAACGACCTCCGAAGAGACTTCGGAAAAGCTTGCCTCAGCTCAAGATGGCCTAGGCTCAGGGGCTCAGACTCTTCTGACACGTTCCTGTCCCGGACGGGGCAGGTCCCTCACCCTTCAAGGAGCGAGTGCAATGTCCACGACCCTGCCCACGACCATGAAAGCCGCTGTCGTCCACGCCTTTGGCGAGCCGCTGCGGATCGAGGAAGTCAAAGTCCCGCTGCCCGGCCCCGGGCAGATCCTGGTGAAGATCGAGGCCTCCGGCGTCTGCCACACCGACCTGCACGCTGCCGAAGGCGACTGGCCGGTGAAGCCGAGCCTGCCGTTCATTCCCGGCCATGAAGGCGTCGGCTTCGTCGCAGCGGTCGGCGCTGGCGTCACCCGCGTGAAGGAAGGCGACCGCGTCGGCGTGCCCTGGCTGTACACCGCCTGTGGTTGCTGCGAGCACTGCCTGACCGGCTGGGAAACCCTTTGCGAGAGCCAGCAGAACACCGGCTACTCGGTAAACGGCGGCTACGCCGAATACGTGCTGGCGGACCCGAATTACGTCGGCATCCTGCCGAAGAATGTCGGCTTTACCGAGATTGCGCCGATCCTCTGCGCGGGCGTCACCGTGTACAAGGCGCTGAAGGAAACTGAAGCGCGCCCCGGCCAGTGGGTAGCCATTTCCGGCATCGGCGGCCTGGGCCACGTCGCCGTGCAGTACGCCAAGGCCATGGGCCTGCACGTGGTGGCAGTAGACGTGGATGACGCCAAGCTGGAGCTGGCGCGAAAGCTCGGCGCCAGCCTGACCGTCAATGCGAAGAAAGAGGACCCGGTCGAAGTGGTGCAGCGTGATATCGGCGGCGCCCACGGCGTGGTCGTCACCGCCGTGTCCAACAGCGCCTTCGGCCAGGGCATCGGCATGGCCCGCCGGGGCGGTACCGTGTCGCTGGTCGGCCTGCCGCCGGGCGACTTCCCCACGCCGATCTTCGACGTGGTGCTCAAGGGCCTGCACATCACCGGCTCCATCGTCGGCACCCGCGCGGACCTGCAGGAAGCCCTGGACTTCGCCGGCGAAGGCCTGGTGAAAGCCACCGTCGCCGCCGGCAAGCTGGATGACATCAACGCCATCCTCGACCGCATGCGCGCCGGGCAGATCGAAGGACGGATCGTGGTGGAGATGTAGACCCCGCTCCAAACACCAAGCTCTGCGTAGGATGGCGTGGAGCGCAGCGATACCCATCGATTGCGATGCAGACAGCATGGGTATCGCTGCGCTCCACCCATCCTACAAAAGCGCCCGGCCTCAGCTTCAGAACTCCACAGTGGTCGAAATCTCGAACTGCCGCGGCTCGCCCACGGCGACGTAGAGGTTGTTCGCCGCCGACGGGTAGTACTCGCGGTCGAACAGGTTCTTCACGTTGAACTGGAAGCCGACGTTGTGGCCACCCAGCTTCGTGTCGTAGCTGGCGAAGGCATCGGTCACGGTATAGGACGGCAATTCGAAGGAGTTGGCCGGGTCGCCCGCGCGCTTGCCCACGTAGCGCGGGCCGCCGCCCAGGCGCAGGTTGTCGCCGCCGAAGATCGAACCGGCGTCGTATACCGCCGCCAGCGAGGCGGTTTCCTTGGCCACGTTCTGCAGGCGGTTGCCCTCCAGCACCGGGTCTTCGGTCACTTCGGCGTCCAGCCAGGCGTAGCTGCCGATCAGGTTCCAGTGCTCGCTCAGCTGGCCGGTGACATCCAGTTCCGCGCCATAGGAGCGCACCTTGCCGGCGGTGCTGACGCGGCTGTCGCCGTTGGCGTCGAGCTGAGTGACCATCACGTTGCGCTTGCGGATGTCGAAGAAGGCCAGGTTGGCGGTGACGCGGCCGGGGATGTCGAGCTTGCCGCCGATCTCCCAGGAGGTCGCCTCTTCCGGCTGGATCGCCGAGTCGATCACCTCGCCCGTGGACAGCGGCGCGATGGTGGAGTTGGGCTTGAACGACTGGGTGTAGCTGCCATACAGCGACATCTCGTCGTTGATCTTGTAGATCACCCCGGCGCGCGGTACCCACTTCTGTCCGCTGATATCGGTGTTGGCCTTGAACGGCCGGCCGCGCCCGGCGTACTGGTCGTACATCTGGTAGCGCCCGCCAGCGACCAGAATCCAGTGGTCGTCCAGGTGCCAGGAATCCTGCACGAACAACGAGTCGCTGCGCAGCTTGTCGGTCTGGTCGCTGTCGCCTGAGCTGACAGCGGTGGCCGGGGAAATCTGCCCGTACACCGGGTCGAGGTAGTCGAAAGTGGTGTTCTTCGTGTCGCGGATCAGGTCGGCGCGGTAGATCTTGCGCTTCTCGCTGTCGATGCCGAAGGTCACTTCATGGCGGAAGCCGCCCAGTTGCAGGTCGCCGTTCAGCCCGGCGGTGGCGAAGCTGTCGCTGCTCACCGCGCCGCGAGTGGCGTCGGTGCGGCGGGTCAGGGTGCCGTTGCTGTTGACCTTGGTGACGCGGGCCTGGTTGTCGTCGTAGGTCTCGCGGGTCCAGCCGTAGGCGAAATGCGCCTTCCAGGCATCGTCGATGCGGTGCTCGACGTCCAGTCGAGTCAGGTCGGAGCGGCCTTCGGTGATGTTGAAGGGCTCGTCCAGGCGACGCGTACGCGGGATATCCAGCGGCTTGTTGGTGCGCGGGTCGATGGCGGTGCCACGGTCGAACGGCGTCTTGAACTCGCGGTGCTCGTAGCTGAGGTTCACCGTGGTGTCCTCGCCGAACCAGGCCAGCGAGGGCGCGACGAGGGTCTCGCGCTGCTGGCCGAAATTGCGCCAGTAGTTCTCGTCCTGGTGATCGACGATCAGCCGGTAGGCCAGGTTGCTCTCCCCCAGCGCGCCGGTAGTGTCGATCTGCGCGCCGCTGCCCTGTTTGCCGTGGGCGTAGGTCGAGCCGCGCAGGGTGACGGCGTTGTACTGCTGCAACTGCGGCTTCTTGCTCACCACGTTGACGATGCCACCCGGATCCTGGATGCCGTACAGCAGCGAGGCCGGGCCCTTGAGCACTTCGACGTGGTCGGCGGTGGCGGTGAGGTTGCGGCCCAGCACCGAGGGCAGGCCGTCGCGCATGATCGAACCGTCGCGGTTATCGCCGAAACCACGCTTCATCACCGCGTCCTGGGTACCGCCGAGGGTGTTGGCCTGGGTGATACCGCTGATGTTGCCAAGGGCGTCATCAAGATTGCGCGGCTTCTGGTCGCGCAGCGCCTGTGCCGGGACAGTGACGATGCTTTGCGGGGTTTCCAGCACCGGCGTGTCGGTACGACCGATGGAGGCGACCGGTGCCGGTTGGTAGCTGGTCGACGCCGCCTGGCCGGTGACGGTGGTGTCGGTGAGGCTCAGGGTGTCGGTCGGCACGCGCTCCAGGGTCAGGGTGCTGCCATCGAGGGCGCGGAAGCGATAGCCGGAGCCCGCCAGCAGGCGATTCAGCGCATCGTTGGCACTGAGCTGGCCGGAGACCGCCGGGGCTTTGAGGTCGTACGGCGCCTCGTCGGTGTAGACCACACTGAGGCCGGTCACCCGGCTGAACTCGCTCAGCGCCTGGGGCAACGGTTGAGCCGCGATGGCGAAACCAAAGCGCGCCTGCAGGGCAGTGCCGGCGGCGGCATTCTCGGCCCACGCGGAGGGAGCCTGCGCGGCGACCAGGGCAGCGCCCAGCACGACGGCGGCAAGGGGTTTCAGGGATAGCTCGGGAACAGCGCGGCGCAGCGGGATCATCGGGGCTCTCTTGCTCGAAGGTCGGACTACACATGCGAATAAATCGCATTCATGACCACTACACGGAGCAGCCGCCGCAGTACCTCACCCCTTTTTCGAAAAAAATCTTCGCCCTCAGCGAATCAGCACGAAGCGACCTAGCAGAGGCTGCTGATGGAAGCCCACCACCGCCTGCAGGGAATCCAGCGCCGCCTGAGGGTCGGTGCTGCGGAAACTGCCGCTGACCCGGCGCTGCGCCAGCTCGCTGTCCAGCAGCACGATGCGGCCCGGGTAGTAAGTGCCCAGGCGCTCCAGCACCTCGCCCAGCGGCGCGCGGTAGAAGGTCAGCCAGCCCTGGCGCCAGGCCAGCGCGGCCTGGACATCAGCGGGCTGCGCATCACCGAGCCGCGTGCCGTCGATGCTGACCCGTTCGCCAGCGCCCAGCACCACTTCCGGCATGCCGACGGCATGGCTGCCACGCACCGAGACGCGGCCTTCGGCGACCGTGACGCGGGTCTGCTCGCCCTGGCGACGGACTTCGAACTCGGTGCCCAGCACCCGCGCTTCACCTTCTCCGGCGCGCACCACGAAAGGTTTGGGCAGATGTTTCACGGCAAAGGACGCAGCACCGCGCAACAGGTCGACGCGGCGTTGTTCACCGTCCAGGGACACGGCAACGGCGCTGTCGGCGTCCAGGGTCAGGCGCGAGCCGTCGCCCAGGGTGATCTCCCGTACTTCGCCCGGCGCACTGACGTAGTCGGCGGAAAGGTCCGTCAGCCAGTGACCCGGCGACCACCAGGCACCGGCCCAGAGCATCAGCAGCAGGCAGGCGGCGCTGGCCAGCGGATAAGCCCAACGCCGGTGGTTGCTCGGCGCGCGGCGCGGCGCAGGGCGGTCCATCGCGGTGAGATAGGAACCCAAAGCATCGCCCTCTTCCGCCGCCAGCCGTTGCGCCGGCAGGGCGCTCGCCTGCCAGAGCGCATCGACTTCGGCATAGGCGCGGGCATGTTGCGGATCAGCCGCCAGCCACGCCTGGAAAGCCCCCAGCCATGCGTCGCCGCCGGCGTCGTTCAGGCGCAGCAGCCACTGGCGCGCCTGACGCTGGGCGTCCTCGGGCGAGGTGGCGATTTCGGGCTTCATCGGTCGGCGGCTCCACGGCGATCTGCCGGCGCGGCGGGCTCAAGGCTCGCCTTGCAGGCATCGAGGGCGCGCATCATATGTTTTTCCACGGCGCTCTGGGAAAGCCCCATGGCGGTGGCGATCTCGCCATAGGTGCGGCCATGCACGCGGCTGAGCAGGAAGATATGGCGGGTGCGTTCTGGCAACTGGCGCAGGGCGTCTTCGATGAGGTCCAGTTCGGCACTGGCCTGCACCGCCTGCTCTGGCGAAGGCTGGGCATCATCCTGGTCGGGCAGCAGCGCGCTCAGGGTTCGCCCGCGCGAGTCCTCCCCGCGCAGGTGATCGATAGCGAGGTTGCGCGCACTGCGCAGCAGGTAGCTGCCGAGCTCTTCCACCGGTGCCTGCGGGCGCTTCCAGAAGCGCAGGAACAGGTCCTGGACGAGGTCCGCCGCCGTGGCCCGGCAACCGACGCGGCGTCGTACCAGGGCTTCCATGCGCGGACGCTGGGAAAGGAACACCCGCAGGAAATCCTCGCGCGGCAACGCCTCGGCGGGCGCCGGGGCGTCCGCGGCGCGGGAATCGGCCGGGCGGTCGGAATGGGACATCGGGGCTGCAGGCTCGCCAGCGGTCCGCACCGAAGCCGGTGCGAGGGGGAGACCGTGGAAAGCCGCAAATGATAATGCTTATCAAATAAACAGAATAGCCCCGGCTGTCTGCCTCAGGGCGTTTCGTCCAGCCCCAGGCCGCCTTCGAGCTTGCGCCAGAGCAGGCGGATCTGCGCCTTGCGCACCAGGGCACAGCGGTACAGGCGGATTTCCTGCGGGACGATCCAGTGCGGACCGCCGCACAGCGCCAGCTCACCACGCGCCAGCTCCGACTCCATGCTCAGGCGCGGCACCCAGGCCACACCCATGCCTTGCAGCGCCATGCTCTTAAGGCTGTCGGCCATCGCCGTTTCATAGACAGTGGTGTAGCGCAGGTTGCGCTGGCGCAGCAGCAGGTTCACGCCGCGACCGAGGAAAGCACCGGCACTGTAGGCCAGCAGCGGCACGCTCTGCCCGCTGTCGAGATCGAAGAGCGGCACGCCGGCGGAGTTCACCGCGCACACCGGCAGCATTTCGGTGCGCCCCAGGTGCAGCGAGGGGAAGACTTCCGGGTCCATCTGCAGCGCAGCGTCCGGGTCATAGAAGGCCATCATCAGGTCGCAGCCGCCTTCGCGCAGCAGGTGTACCGCCTCGCCGACGTTGGTCGCCACCAGGCGGCTGGCGATATTCAGGCCTTCCGAGCGCAGCCGGGAAATCCACGCGGGGAAGAAGCCCAGCGCCAGCGAGTGCGCGGCGGCGAACTGCAGCACCTCGCCCTGCCCGCCTTCCAGGTGGTGCAGGTGGCGCACCACCTGGCCGAGTTGCTCGACCACCGCGCGGGCGGTGACGAGGAACAGCTGGCCGGCCTCAGTCAGCTCGATGGGCGTGCGCTGGCGGTTCACCAGGGTCAGGCCGAGGGCGTCCTCCAGGCTGCGGATGCGCCGGCTGAAGGCCGGCTGGGTGACGAAGCGCTTTTCGGCGGCCTGGGAAAAACTGCGGGTGGTGGCCAGGGTGCTGAAGTCTTCCAGCCATTTGGTCTCGAGGTTCACGTCAACTCCAACGCATTCACACGTTGATCGATTGGTCAGGAGCCGGGCGCGCGTAGCACAGTCACACGCTCGCCGTCATCAATTCGTCACAGGGTACATTATGCCGTTCGTGCATGAGGCAGCCTTTAACAGCATTGGCCGACGAAAGGCGAAATCCCTAGTCTACCGGGCATCGCGGCACTGGCCGTGTTTCCCTGAGACAATCCCCGTCATGTCCCCTGTTGCATCGTTCCGCATCGAGAAAGACCTCCTCGGCACCCTCGAAGTACCTTCTGACGCCTACTTCGGCATCCAGACCCTGCGCGCTGTGAACAACTTCCGCCTCTCGGGCGTGCCGCTGTCGCACTACCCGAAGCTGGTCGTCGGCCTGGCGATGGTCAAACAGGCGGCAGCCGATGCCAACCACCAGCTTGGCCACCTGTCGAACGAGAAGCACGCTGCCATCAGCGAAGCCTGTGCCCGCCTGATCCGCGGTGACTTCCACGACCAGTTCGTGGTGGACATGATCCAGGGTGGCGCCGGTACTTCCACCAACATGAACGCGAACGAAGTGATCGCGAACATCGCGCTGGAAGCCATGGGCCACACCAAGGGTGAGTACAAGTACCTGCACCCGAACAACGACGTGAACATGGCGCAGTCGACCAACGACGCGTACCCGACCGCCATCCGCCTGGGCCTGCTGCTCGGCCACGACACCCTGCTGGCCAGCCTCGACAGCCTGATCCAGGCCTTCGCCGCCAAGGGCGTCGAGTTTGCCGGCGTACTGAAGATGGGCCGTACCCAGCTGCAGGACGCGGTACCGATGACCCTCGGCCAGGAATTCCACGCCTTCGCCACCACCCTGGGCGAAGACCTCGACCGCCTGCGTCGCCTGGCGCCGGAACTGCTGACCGAAGTGAACCTCGGCGGCACCGCGATCGGCACCGGCATCAACGCCGACCCCGGCTACCAGAAGCTGGCCGTCGAGCGCCTGGCCGAAATCAGCGGCCACCCGGTCGTCCCGGCTGCCGACCTGATCGAAGCCACCTCCGACATGGGCGCCTTCGTGCTGTTCTCCGGCATGCTCAAGCGCACCGCGGTCAAGCTGTCGAAGATCTGTAACGACCTGCGCCTGCTGTCCAGCGGCCCGCGTACCGGCATCAACGAGATCAACCTGCCGCCGCGCCAGCCGGGCAGCTCGATCATGCCGGGCAAGGTCAACCCGGTGATCCCGGAGGCCGTGAACATGTGCGCCTTCGAAATCATGGGCAACGACCTGGCACTGACCATCGCGGCCGAAGGCGGCCAGCTGCAGCTGAACGTGATGGAGCCGCTGATCGCCTACAAGATCTTCGACTCGATCCGCCTGCTCCAGCGCGCCATGGACATGCTGCGCGAGCATTGCATCACCGGCATCACCGCCAACGTCGAGCGCTGCCACCAGTTGGTGGAACACAGCATCGGCCTGGTCACCGCGCTGAACCCGTACATCGGCTACGAGAACTCCACCCGCATCGCCAAGACTGCGCTGGAAACCGGCCGCGGCGTACTGGAGCTGGTTCGCGAGGAGAAGCTGCTGGACGAAGCCACCCTGGCCGACATCCTGCTGCCGGAAAACATGATCGCCCCGCGCCTGATTCCGCTGCGCGCCTGATCATCCGCCCGGCGCGAGCCGGGCACGTCTCACCGGTTGAGGGGGAGTATTCCTCCCTCACCTTTCAGGGATTGGTTACCCCCAGTCCCTTCTTTTATACCCGGCGCCGCGGGTTTACCCGAGGTGCCACGTCTCACCGGTTGAGGGGCCTCTTGGCCCACTCTCCTTTAGAAGGGACACCGCTTACCCCGGTGTCCCTATTTTTTTGCCTGAAATCCGGGCGCGGCGGAAAACATGGCGGACGGAAGTCCGCGCCAACGCAGGTTCAAGTTTCGCAGGAACGGACTCTGTCCGCGATTGGCATGAGTCGCACGGGACCGTAGGGCGCATATCTGCTTGCGGTGATCCGCCAGTTCCATACCAGGCACAGCGGCGGATAACGCTGCGCGTTATTCGCCCTACAAAGCTCTTTCCTGGAATTCCGGTCGTCGCGGGGTGGCTTCTGTAGGAGCGAAGGGAAGCCGCCGTCATTGCTCGCGAACACGATCTTCCCCCGGCAATACCGGCGCAGGAGGGGTTCGCGAGCAAGCTCGCTCCTACAAAAAGCAGGGGGTGCGGAGCATCAATCCTGCCGTTGCAGGTGATCGAGAATCCGCCGATTGAGGGCGGCGATACGCTCCACGGCGTCCGCCTCGTCGCACTCGGTATCCGACGCGCCGAGCTGGCGGGCGCAGAGGTTGAGCGCGGAGAGCACCATCAGCTCATTGCTGGTGACGTAGGGGAATTTCTTCTTGCTGGCGGTGATCTCCGCCTGCAACAGCGCGGCCGCGTCCTGCAGCCGGCGCTCTTCACCGGCCGGCGCCCGGACGCTGTATTCGCGTCCGAGGATGCGCAGGACGCGGACGCCGTCGCCACTCATGCGCTGGCGCGGCTGTCGCTGACGCGGCGGATCAGCGCCTGCAGGCGAGTCGCAGTGGCGTTGTGCTTCTCTTCCTGCTCCATGAGCGACAGTTGCAGCGTGTCGTTTTCCTCACGGGCCTTGAGCAGCTCTTCGCGCACCTGGGCGTTGTCCTGCACCAGTACTTCATTCTGCTGCAGCAGTTCGGCGACCAGCTGTTCAAGTTGTTCGAGGGTGGAATCAAGCATGGGAGCCTCCGCAAAGCCTTTCAAAGGGTGCGGAGGATAAAGAAAGGGGCGCGGCGGGGCCAGCAAAAACGCGGTTCATCTGACAAGCCGTATGCTGTCAATTCAATGGCTTACGAGATAATTCTCGTGCTATTTCAATGATTTCCTACCGCCAACGAAATTTGGACCGGGAATCAACCCACAAGGTTCGCCTCCGGCGCCGGCTTCCGCTCCGATGGGGAAGGCATCCTGTAGGAGCGAACTTGCTCGCGAACCAGGCCTCGCTGCGGGGATTGTTCGCGAGCAATATCGATGGCCCCTCGCTCCTACGAAGAGCCGGAACGTCAGACGCGAATCACGCCTTCCTCACGCAGCAACTTGAAGATCGCCTCGGCGCCCGCCTCGGGCGAAACCTCCTTGAGCACCTGCCCGGTACCGCCAGAGGCCTTGGCGGTCGCGGCCTTCATGCGTTCGGCACCGGTCTTCGCCTTGATCACCTTCAGCCGCTTGGGACGCGGGCGCGCGGGTTGCAGGTTGCCGTCGGCGAGTAGCGGGTCTTCCACCACTTCCACCTCATGGGCTTCCAGGTAGCCACGGCGAGCCGGGCCAAAGGCGCTTTGGCGAGCGACCGGCGCGGCGTTGTCGACACTGGCGACGAAGGGCAGGCGCACCTTCAGCCGGCGACGCTGGCCGCGAGGCAATGCCTGCAATACCTGTGCGCTACCGCCTTCGACCTTCTCCACTTCCGCCAGGCCGACCACCAGCGGCCAGCCGAGGCGCTCGGCCAGCAGGAAGGGCAACATGCCAGAGCCCTCGCCGGTTTCCGCCTGGGTGCCGGTGAGTACCAGTTGCGCTTCGCTGTCGCCCAGGTAGGCGGCCAATGCTGGAAGTGCGTCGGCACCGGCAGGCTGTTCGAGCACGGCCAGTTCATCCAGGCCCATGCCGAGGTAACCGCGCAGCGCTTCTTCCCCGGCATCACCGGCATGCACGACGCGCAGGCGCTTGCCGGCGAGGTTCATGCCCAGTTCCACTGCACGGGCATCCTGGTCGGCGCGCCGCGGGCGACCGGACGCCGGGTGGGCGCCGATGGAAACCAGGGCGACGATGTTCAGGTCGTTCATAAGCCACCTCGGGCTTTCAAGCTGGCGTAGGGCCAATAACGCGCAGCGTTATCCGCCGATGATGCGTTGGCGGCGGATAAAGCCTTCGGCTGTATGCGCCCTACGAGGGAACCCATTTCATGCCGCATCGCGCGCCGCTCCATTGCGATGGGCTTCGGCCAGTTCGATCAGCGCCTTGAGGATCGCGGCGGAATCACCGATCACCGAGAGGTCGGCGCGTTTGATCATGTCGCAGCCCGGGTCCATGTTGATCGCCACCACCTTGTCGCAGGAACCGATGCCCTGCAGGTGCTGGATCGCACCGGAAATACCGACGGCGAGATAGACCCGCGCAGTAACCCAGGTACCGGTGGCGCCGACTTGCCGGGCACGCGGCATGTGGCCGTCGTCAACTGCCACACGGGACGCGCCTTCGGTGGCGCCGAGGGCGACGGCG
This sequence comes from Pseudomonas sp. C9-3, assembly GCF_032392015.1. NCBI lineage: Bacteria > Pseudomonadati > Pseudomonadota > Gammaproteobacteria > Pseudomonadales > Pseudomonadaceae > Pseudomonas > Pseudomonas sp. C9-3. The sequence goes on from NZ_CP135919.1 coordinate 5,672,036, forward strand.
GCGCGGTGGAACAGATCCCAGTCCTTCACGCCGTTGCCGCCGGAGAGGATGAACTCCGCCTCGGCCATGGGAATCTGCGCCGGGTCCACCGCCACCGGGCCGAGGTCCTCGATGCGCGGCAGGTTGCGCGCGACGCTGCTTTCCAGCTCCACGGCGCGGGCCTCGTGCCGGGTTTCGCTGACCGGCTCGGCGCACTCGGCAGCGGCCAGGATCAGGCGCGGCAGGTCGCGGTGCAGATCCTGCTGGCCGGCTCCGGCGCGACCGATGCAGCGCTCGCCTTCGGCCTGCCAGACGCGGGTGGCCGGGCGTTCGCCCAGGCTGGCAGCGAGACGGCGGCCCAGTTCGCCGCCACCGGTGCGGCTGTCGGGCAGCAACCAGTGACGCGGTGCGAACTGGCTGTTGGCCGAGCGCAGCGCCAGCACACGTTGTTCCGGAGCGTAACCGTCGTATTCGTTGCCCTCGATCTGCAGCAGGCGGTCGACGCCGGCGGTGTCGAAGGCGGTTTCCTTGTGCTCGCCGAACACCACGGCCAGCACCGCACCGTCGCTGCCGGCCAGCTTGCGGGCCAGGCCGAGCAGGTCGCGGTCGTGGCTGGAGAGGCGGCCGCCCACCATGTCCGGTACCACGGCAATCAGGAAGGCCGGCTGCTCGATGATCACCAGCGGCAGTTGCACCACCTCCGGCGCGCTACTGCGCTTGCCGCCTGCCGTGCCTTGCTGACCACCGGAACGGTCAATGCGCTTGACGCCATTGGCCCCGATGAAGCCGACGGCGTGGGGATTCTTGCGCACCACGCCGTTCGGCCCCATCCAGCGGCTCTCGCCACCCTGAGCCGATTGCATGGCCGCGTGCAGCGGGTGCAGGCGGTTGCGGGCGATCCACTCGGCGCGTGGGTCGCGGCGGATGATGTCGCTCATGTTCAATGCTCCGGGCTGGGGTAGGGTGAATAACGCGCAGCGTTATCCGCCGAAGTGGCCGAGGCGGCGGATAAAGCCTTCGGCTTTATGCGCCCTACGGGGCTACGGAGGACGTTCACAGGTGCACCTCCACCGCTTCTTCACGGCGCGCCAGCGAGGGCTTTTTTGCCGGCACCTCGGTGGCCTCGATGAGGACCTCGGCGACCAGTTCGGCGATGTCCTTGATCTCCGGGCGCGGCGCGACCACGCCTTCGAGCATGGCGGTGCATTGCGGACAGCCCACGGCCACCAGCTCGGCGCCGGTTTCCTTGATGTCGACCATGCGCATGTCGGGAATCCGCTGCTTGCCAGGGATGTCGGTGATCGGCGCGCCGCCACCGCCGCCGCAGCAGCGCGAACGGAAGCCGGAGCGGGCCATTTCCTTGACCTCGATACCGATGGCCTTGAGCACGGCGCGCGGCGCTTCGTACTCGCCGTTGTAGCGGCCGAGGTAGCACGGGTCGTGGTAGGTCACGCTGCCGGCCTTGCTCTGGCCGAGGTTCAGCGCGCCCTTCTGCACCAGTTCATCGATGAAGGTCGTGTGGTGCAGCACCTGGTAGTTGCCGCCCAGCGCGCCGTACTCGTTCTTCAGCACGTGGAAGCTGTGCGGGTCGCAGCTGACGATGCGCTTGAAACGGTACTTGGCCAGGGTGGCGATGTTGCGTTGGGCCAGGGTCTGGAAGGTGGCTTCGTCACCCAGGCGGCGTGCCACATCGCCGCTGTCGCGCTCCTCCAGGCCGAGCACGGCGAAGTCGACGTTGGCGGCCTTGAGGACCTTCACGAAGGCACGCAGGGTGCGCTGGTTGCGCATATCGAAGGCGCCGTCGCCGACCCAGAACAGCACGTCGGCCTGCTGCTTGTCCGCCAGCAGCGGCAGGTTCAGGTCGGCCGCCCAGTTCAGCCGGCCGCCGGGGGCGAAGCCGCCGGGGTTGTCGGTGGCGATGAGGTTTTCCAGCACCTCGGCGCCCTTGTTCGGGGTCGCGCCCTTTTCCAGGGTGAGGTGGCGGCGCATGTCGACGATGGCGTCGACGTGCTCGATCATCATCGGGCATTCCTCGACGCAGGCGCGGCAGGTGGTGCAGGACCAGAGCGTCTCGGCATCCACCAGCGCCTTGCCGTCCAGCGCGACGATCGGCTGGTGCGGGCCGCCGCTGTGTTCGCCCAGGGGTTTACCGCTGCCGTCAAGGGATGGGTAAGGCGAACCGGCGAAGTTGGCGTCGCTGCCACCAGCAAGGCCGATGACCATGTCCTGGATGAGCTTCTTCGGGTTCAGCGGCTGGCCGGCGGCAAAGGCCGGGCACATGGCTTCGCACTTGCCGCACTGCACGCAGGCGTCGAAGCCGAGCAGCTGGTTCCAGGTGAAATCGGTGGGCTTCTCGACGCCCAGCGGCGCCATCGGGTCCTGCAGGTCCAGCGGCTTCAGCCCGGTGGAGCGGCCGCCGCGCCCATCTTTACTGGAGAACCGTTCGGCGCGGCGGTGCCAGGCCAGGTGCAAAGCGCCGGCGAAGGCGTGCTTCATCGGGCCGCCCCAGGTCATGCCGAAGAACAGCTCGGACACACCCCAGGCCACCCCGATGGCGAGGATGGCTGCGAGGAACCAGCCGCCGAAACCCTCCGGCAGGATGCCGGCCACCGGCAGGGTGGCGATGAAGAAGCTCGCCGAGAACATCAGCAGGCTTTTCGGCAGGCGCATCCACGGGCCTTTCGACAGGCGCGACGGCGGGTCAAGGCGGCGCTTGGCGACGAACAGCGCACCACAGAACATCAGCGCGGTGGCCGCCAGCAGGGCGAAGCCAAGAATGCGGCTGTGCAGGCCGAAACCGTGCACGAGGATGGCCAGCAGCGCGGCCAGCACGAAGCCGCCAGCGGTGGCGACGTGGGTCTTCGACATGTACTTGTCGCGCTCGACCACGTGGTGCAGGTCGACCAGGTAGCGACGCGGCATCTTCAGCAGGCCGCCGATCCAGTCGACCTGCGCGGGCCGGCCACGGCGCCACATCGCGAAGCGCTTCACGGCGCCCAGCACGGCGAGGCCGAGGGCGGCGAAGAGCAGGATGGGGAGGATGATGTTGAGCATTTCTGGTCTCCCTACGGGACCTCAGGGGGCGCTGGACAAGCGCCCTCTCCCGCTTGCGGGAGAGGGCGGGGGGAGAGGGTGTTTCCGGTCGGCTCGGTCACTTGGCCCACCACCCTCTCGCCAACCCTCTCCCTGAAGGGAGAGGGGGTTGTCCGTGCTTGCCGGACATCACATGGCGTGTCTTAGAAATCCTTGCACAGTCGCAGCGCGTCGTAGATCGCCGCATGGGTGTTGCGCTGAGCCACGCAGTCGCCGATGCGGAACAACAGGTAACCGTCACCCCCGCTGTTGTCATCAAGAGCACTGAGACACGGCTGCGGCTTGATCGCGAACAGCGCCTCGACGTCGATCTGGCCCTTGTTGCGCGAGCCCTGCTTGAGCGCGTAGTACAGGCTCTCGTCCGGGCGCACGCCGTTCTCGACGACGATCTGGTCGACCACCCGCTCTTCCTTCGCGCCGGTGTATTCGTTCTCCAGCACCGCTACCAGCTTGTCGCCCTCGCGGTAGACCTTTTCCAGCATCAGGTCGCCGGTCATGATCACTTCCTTGGGGTACATGCTGCGGTAGTAGGTCGGGAAGGTGGTGCCGCCGATGGCCACGCCCGGCTTGATGTCATCGGTGACGATCTCGACCTGGGCGCCCTTGTCGGCGAGGAAATCCGCCACCGACATGCCGCTGAATTCGCAGATGGTGTCGTAGACCAGCACGTTCTTGCCCGGCGCGACCTTGCCGTCGAGTACGTCCCAGCTGCTGACCACCAGCCCGTCGGCGGCGCCCCAGTGTTCGTTCTGCTCGAGGAACGGATGGCCGCCGTTGGCCAGCACCACCACGTCGGGGCGCAGGTCGAGGATGGTGTCGGCATCCGCGCCGGTGCCCAGGCGCAGGTCGACGTTCAGCCGCGCCAGCTCCAGCTGGTACCAGCGAGTGATGCCGGCGATCTGGTCGCGCTGCGGGGCTTTCGAGGCGGTGGTGATCTGCCCGCCGAGCTGGTCCTTCTTCTCGAACAGGGTGACGTCGTGGCCGCGCTCGGCGGCAACGCGCGCCGCCTCCATCCCTGCCGGGCCGCCACCGACGACCACGACCTTGCGCTTCACGCCGGTGGTCTTCTCGATGATGTGCGGCACGCCCATGTACTCACGGGACGTGGCGGCGTTCTGGATGCACAGCACGTCCAGGCCCTGGTACTGGCGGTCGATGCAGTAGTTGGCGCCGACGCACTGCTTGATCTGGTCGATCTGGCCCATCTTGATCTTGGCGATCAGGTGCGGGTCGGCGATGTGCGCGCGGGTCATGCCGACCATATCCACGTAGCCGCCTTCGAGGATGCGCGTGGCCTGGTTCGGGTCCTTGATGTTCTGCGCGTGCAACACCGGCACGTTGACTACTTCCTTGATCCCGGCCGCCAGGTGCAGGAACGGCTCCGGCGGGAAGGTCATGTTCGGGATGACGTTGGCCAGGGTGTTGTGGGTGTCACAGCCCGAGCCGACCACGCCGATGAAGTCGAGCATGCCGGTGTCGCTGTAGTACTTGGCGATCTGCTTCATGTCCTCGTGGGACAGGCCGTCCGGGTGGAACTCGTCGCCGCAGATGCGCATGCCGACGCAGAAATCGTCGCCGACTTCGGCACGCACGGCCTTGAGCACTTCCAGGCCGAATTTCATGCGGCCCTCGAAGGTGCCGCCCCATTCGTCGGTGCGCTTGTTGACGCGCGGGCTCCAGAACTGGTCGATCATGTGCTGGTGCACGGCGGACAGCTCGACGCCGTCCAGGCCGCCGGCCTTGGCACGGCGAGCCGCTTGCGCGTAGTTGCCGATCACCCGCCAGATTTCTTCCGGCTCGATGGTCTTGCAGGTGGCGCGGTGCACCGGCTCGCGCACGCCGGAGGGCGACATCAGGGTCGGCCAGTTGAAGCCGTCCCAGCGCGAGCGGCGGCCCATGTGGGTAATCTGGATCATGATCTTGGCCCCATGCTTGTGCATGGCGTCGGCCAGGTTCTGGAAGTGCGGGATGATGCGGTCGGTGGAAAGGTTCACCGAGCTCCACCATTCCTGCGGGCTGTCGATGGCGACCACGGAGGAACCGCCGCAGATGGCCAGGCCGATACCGCCCTTGGCCTTCTCCTCGTAGTACTTCACGTAGCGCTCGGTGGTCATGCCGCCGTCGGTGGCATACACCTCGGCGTGAGCGGTGGAGAGTACGCGGTTGCGGATGGTCAGCTTGCCGATCTGGATCGGCTGGAACATTGCCTCGAAAGCCATTGCGGCATCCTCACGGGATCAGAGGTTTCTTGTTGTCTGGCGGCCTTGCGGCTGCTTGTTCGCGAGCAAGCTCGCTCCTACAGGGAGCGAAAGATCAGAGGGGTTTGACGACGAACAGGCCGTCGTCGTGACCTTCCTCGGCGCCGCTGTAGACCTGCTCGGCGACGGTGCGGATATCGCTGCCGCGCGCCTGGAGAATCTGGTCCATGGCGCCGGCGAACCAGCCGGTGAACATGTAGTCGACCTTGCGGTTGACCTTGCCGTAGACGTAGACGAAGGCCGAATGCTTCAGGCGAACCTGGGCGGTGCCCTTGTCGAGGTCGATCTGCTCGATCTGGAACAAGCCCCAGCCGCGCTGGGACAGGCGCTTCATGTAGTGCTCGAAGACTTCCACGCCGACCAGGCCGTGGCACTCCGCTTCCTTCTCGCACCAGTGCCAGGCGGACTTGTAGCCGGCCTTGTAGAGGATTTCGGCATAGCGCTCGGCGCCCAGCTCTTCCTCGATGCCCATGTGGTTGTTGACGAAGAAGTGCCGCGGTACGTAGAGCATCGGCAGGGCGTCGGTGGTCCAGACACCGGTTTCGCTGTCGACTTCGATGGGCAGTTCGGGGGCGTGTTTGGCCATGGTGGCAAGACTCCAGAATTCGTGTGTGCGGTTGCCCTCTCCCCAGCCCTCTCCCTTAAGGGAGAGGGAGCTATCCGTGCATGCGGAGAATCAGGTGCATGCCGGCGGCTCTGCTCCCCTCTCCCGCTTGCGGGAGAGGGGCTGAGGGAGAGGGCGCTGTTGAGGTTGAATCACTCGCCCCAGACGTCTTTGAGGACGCGCACCCAGTTCTCACCCATGACCTTGCGCACCACGCGCTCGGGCATACCGCGCTTGAGCAGGGTTTCGGTGAGGTTGGGGAATTCGCCCACGGTGCGGATGCCCAGCGGGTTGACGATCTTCCCGAAGTTGGTGAGGCGGCGGGCGTAACCCTTGTCGTGGGTCAGCCACTCGAAGAAGTCCTGGCCGTGGCCCTGGGTGAAGTCGGTGCCGATGCCGATGGCGTCCTCGCCGACGAGGTTCATCACGTACTCGATGGCTTCGGCATAGTCGTCGATGGTCGAGTCGATGCCCTTGGCGAGGAAGGGCGCGAACATGGTCACGCCGACGAAGCCGCCGTGGTCGGCGATGAACTTCAGCTCGGCGTCGGACTTGTTGCGCGGATGTTCCTTGAGGCCCGACGGCAGGCAGTGGGAATAGGTAACTGGCTTCTTCGACTCGAGGATGACTTCCTCGGAGGTCTTCGAGCCGACGTGGGACAGGTCGCACATGATGCCGACGCGGTTCATCTCCGCAACGATCTCGCGGCCAAAGCCGGAGAGGCCGCCGTCACGCTCGTAGCAACCGGTGCCGACCAGGTTCTGGGTGTTGTAGCACATCTGCACGATGCCCACGCCCAGTTGCTTGAACACCTCGACGTAGCCGATCTGGTCCTCGAATGCATGGGCGTTCTGGAAGCCGAAGAGGATGCCGGTCTTGCCCTGCTCCTTGGCCTTGCGGATGTCGGCGGTGGTGCGCACCGGGATGACCAGGTCGCTGTTCTCGCGGATCAGCTTCTGGCTGGCGACGATGTTGTTCACCGTGGCCTGGAAGCCTTCCCACACGGAGACGGTGCAGTTCGCGGCGGTCAGGCCGCCCTTGCGCATGTCCTCGAACAGCTCGCGGCTCCACTTGGCGATGATCAGGCCATCGATGACGATGCTGTCGGCGTGGACTTCGGCTGGGCTCATCTTGGCGTACCCCTTCTCAGGCTTGGTGCGCCGGGGCTTGTGCCGACGCTTTGCAGGCAGGATATCCCTGCCCCCCGAGGCGACCCGGTTCGAAAACGACCAGGGTCGACCCGAAAGCGTCAACCTCACGACATGGGCGACAGCGTTTGCGTCGCGCAGGGGAATGTGTGGTGCGGAACCCCATGTACTGCAGGGTTCGCAGTACCTGTAGGAGCGAGCTTGCTCGTGAATGCTCTTCGTTGCGGGACGCGGCGTGAGAGCTGAAAGCGCCCTCTCCCCAGCCCTCTCCCTGAAGGGAGAGGGAGCGGTCCTGATTTCGCGGAAAGACCAGCGTCAACCAGCGAGCACTTGATCTGCCCGCTGCACGAACAGTCCCCTCTCCCTTCAGGGGGAGGGTTAGGGAGGGGGTATTTCGTCGGCGGCACGGGCCCGCCGGGGGGACATTCGCGAGCAAGCTCGCTCCTACAACTAACGCTGCGCCAGGGCGATTTCAGCGCTTGCGCCAACAGGCGAAGAGGTTCCACGCCACCAGGCCGGTGACGAAGGCGGAGCTGCTGTAGAAGAGCATGGCGTCCAAGTGGATTCCTCTTCAACGACAGCGCCCCCGCAAAGGGGGCGCTGGGTGGCGGGGGCTGGCTTACTTCTCGGCGACCAGGCGCGCGTGGGCGGATTCCTCGCCCAGGTTGTTCAACATCCGCTCGCTGTACCAGTCGAGGAAGTTGATCACGCCGAACTCGTAGGTCTTGGAGTAAGGCCCCGGCTGGTAGGCGGTGGAGTTGATACCACGCTGGTTCTCTTCGGCCAGGCGGCGGTCCTGATCGTTGGTGGCGTCCCAGACTTCGCGCAGGCGCGCCACGTCGTAATCGACACCTTCCACCGCATCCTTGTGCACCAGCCACTTGGTGGTGACCACGGTCTCCTGCGCACTGATCGGCCAAACGGTGAAGACGATCAGGTGGTCGCCCATGCAGTGGTTCCACGAATGCGGCAGGTGCAGGATGCGCATCGAGCCCAGGTCCGGGTTCTGGATGCGACCCATGAGCTTCTTGCTGCCCTGCTTGCCATCCATGGTCATGGACACGGTGCCCTGCAGCAGCGGCATGCGCACGATGCGGTTGCGCAGACCGAAGCTGGCGTGGGCGTAGGGAATCTTCTCGGCATCCCAGGCGGTGGTGCAGGCCGCGACCTGGTCCTTGAACGCCTGGCTGGCGCGCGGGTCGGTAACGTCGTCCCACTCCAGCAGGGTGTTCAGCAGCTCCGGGTGCGAGCCGTTGCAGTGGTAGCACTCGCGGTTGTTTTCCAGCACCAGCTTCCAGTTGGCCTTTTCCCGCAGCGTGGTCTGCACAGCCACCTTGGTGTTCTCCATGTCGTACGGCTCCATGTAGTGCTCGAGCGTACGCAGGAAGTCATCGATGGCCGGCGGGTTCTCCGACAGCGAGATGAAGATGTAGCCGCCGGCGGTCTTCACATTCACCGGCTTCAGGCTGTAGTCCTTCATGTCGAAGTCCGCGCCCATCTCGGTGCCGGCGAACAGCAGGCGGCCGTCCAGCTCGTAGGTCCACTGGTGGTAGGGGCAGACCAGCTTGGCGACCTTGCCCTTGTCGCTGACGCACAAACGCGAACCACGGTGGCGGCAGACGTTGTGGAAGGCGTGGATCTTGCCCTCGGCGCCACGCAGCACGATGACCGGGTTGTCGCCGATCTGCAGGGTGAGGAAGTTGCCCTTGGCGGGGATCTCGCAGGTCATCCCGGCGATCAGCCACTCCTTGTGGAAGATCTCCTGCATGTCCAGCTGGAACAGGCGTTCGTCGTTGTAGAAGGGTTGCGGCAGCGAGAAGCTGTGGTCGCGAGTGCGCAGCATCTCGGCGGTGGCCTTGCGGGCCGGTTCCAGCGGATCGCCCAGACTCAGGGTAGTAGTGACGTCCATTGCTAGGTCCTCATGCCGCAGCCTGTTTGGCTGCCGGCGGAAATAAGTGGCTGATACGGTGTGCCACGCAGGGCATTTGCGGCAGGTGTCAGGCGCGCCGAGTGCGCCGTTTCCCGCCGTCGCGCTCAACCTGGGGGTTGCTCGGCATGGAGCTGAGTGTGGGGCCGCGCCCCGTAGGAACCCTTATCCATGGGCGACACGGCCAGATCATTTCCCGACGCGCAACGGCACGTCCCAGGCGGCAGGTCGCGATAAGCATGCAAATGTCGCTGGCAGGTAAATGCAGCGGCCATCCTCGTGCACACAATCCGCCCCATCAGGCATGCCGACAGGCCCCGTGCTTTCTACGCTCAAACAACGTAGGCAAACGGGCCCCGGCGCTGCCCCATCAGGCCCAGCACGGCCCGCGTGCGCGGAGAGACAGCATGTCGACGAACACCTTCCTCAACCCGGTCAACACCCAGACCTGGGCCAACGGCCGCCACCTGGTGCGCTGCGTGAAAGCCATCCAGGAGACCTGGGATGTGCGCACCTTCTGCTTCATGGCCGACGCGCCGATCATGTTCTTCTTCAAGCCCGGCCAGTTCGTCACCCTGGAACTGGAGATCGACGGCCAGCCGATCATGCGTTCCTACACCATCTCCAGCTCGCCCTCAGTGCCGTACAGCTTCTCCATCACCATCAAGCGCGTGCCCGGCGGCAAGGTCTCGAACTGGCTGCACGACAACCTGAAGGAAGGCGACCAGATCCCGGTGCACGGCCCGGTGGGCAACTTCAACGCCATCGATTTTCCCGCGGAGAAGGTGCTGTTCCTCTCCGGCGGTGTCGGCATCACCCCGGTGATGTCCATGTCGCGTTGGTTCTTCGACACCAACGCCAACGTCGACATGGTCTTCGTGCACAGCGCGCGCACGCCCAAGGACATCATCTACCACCGCGAGCTGGAGCACATGAACTCGCGGATCAACAACTTCAAGCTGTACCTGGTCTGCGAGAAGTACGAGATGGGCGAGTCCTGGGCCGGCTACCGGGGCTTCCTGAACAAGGCGATGCTGCAACTGATGGCGCCGGACTACCTCGAACGCGAGGTCTTCTGCTGCGGCCCGACTCCCTACATGCACGCGATCAAGCGCCTGCTCGAAGCCGAAGGCTACGACATGTCGCACTACCACGAGGAAGCCTTCGGCCCGACCCCACCGGAAGTGCGCGCCGACGTGAAGGAACTGGCCGCCGAGGCGGCCGAAGCGCCAGCCGTGCCGCTGGCCGAGCAGAACCTCGTGGAATTCTGCGAAACCGGCAAAAGCATCCGCGTGGCGCCGGGCGAGACCGTCCACGCCGCCGCTGCCCAGCTCGGCCTGCACATTCCCAAGGCCTGCGGCATGGGCATCTGCGGCACCTGCAAAGTAATGAAGCGCGCCGGCGAGGTGGAGATGGAGCACAACGGCGGGATCACCGACGAAGACGTCGCCGAAGGCTACATCCTGTCCTGCTGCAGCGTGCCCAAGGGCGATGTGGTGATCGAGTACTGATCACAGGCTGCCCCCATCCGTCCCACACGTTACCCACCGAGTTATCCACAGGACAGAGGTGTCCCGGCGCAAGGCTGGAGATACCTCCGGCCGACCCGAATGGCCGCCTCGATCCCGCCTGCAACCCGCATGCCACGTGGCTTTCAGCAGACTGGCGAGGGCTTCGTGGCGACGCGTGAAAGCGCACAGGCACGGGCCTTTGCGGCGCCCGCCTGCGACAACTATCCACATTCGTTCATGTCTTCTTCCGGGGTTGCCTTGTAGCCACTGGACAGGCGCTGCTGCACGTCCTGTGGGACAGCGCTGTAATGGCTGGAGGAAAGGCTGTAGAGCCCCTGCCCGGCGGTAATGGATTTCAAGCGATTGGCGTAGCCGTCCATCTCCGCCAGCGGGACCTGGCCACGCACCAGCGCGACGCTTGCCGACAGCGACTCGGTACCCAGCACCTGGCCCCGGCGGCCGGTGAGATCGGCGGTGATATCGCCCAGATGCGACTCGGGCGTCGTCACCTCGATCTGCATCACCGGCTCCAGCACGATGCCCCCGGCATTGCGTAGCGCATCGAGCATGGCCTTGCGCCCGGCGGCCTGAAAGGCGATGTCCTTGGAATCCACCGAATGGCTCTTGCCGTCGAACACCGTGACCTTGACGTCTTCCACCGGGAAGCCGGCCAGCGGCCCGGCTGCCAGCGCCGAGCGCACGCCCTTTTCCACCGAGGGGATGAAATTGCCGGGGATCACCCCGCCCTTGATCGCATCGACGAAGGCGAAGCCCTCGCCGCGCGGCAGCGGCTCGATGCGCAGGAACACCTCGCCGAACTGCCCCGCTCCGCCCGTCTGCTTCTTGTGCCGGCTGTGGCCCTCTGCCGCTCGCGTCGCGGTCTCGCGGTAAGGGACGGCCGGCGCGCGGGTCTGCACCTCCAGCTTGTATTGCCCGGCCATGCGTTCCAGCAGGTAGCGCAGGTGCATCTCGCCCATGCCGCGCAGCACGGTCTGCTGGGTCGAGGCGTTGTAATCCAGGCGCACACAGGGGTCTTCGGCCTGCAGGCGCTGGAGGATTTCCGCCAGACGCTGCTCGTCGCCGCGGCGGCTCGCCTCGATGGCCAGGCCCTGCATCGGCTCGGGAAAGTCCAGGGGCTTGAGGTGGATATGGTCCTCATCGTGGGAATCGTGCAGCACCACCCCGTACTCCAGTTCGTCGACCTTGGTCAGCGCGCCGAAGTCCCCCGGGATCAGCCACGGCGCCTCCTCATGCTTCTTCCCCTGCAGGCGCAACAGGTGTCCGACCTTGAACGGTTTGCGCCCGTCGCCGGCGAACAACTGCATTTCCCGGCGCACCGTGCCCTGGTGCACGCGGAATACGGCCAGGCGGCCGACGAAGGGATCGATCACCACCTTGAACACGTGGGCCAGCACATGGGCCTTGGGGTCCGGCTGGCAGGTCACCGGGTGTTCCTTGCCCTTGTCGTCGGTGCGCAGGAACAGCGGCGGGTTGCCTTCGCCGGGGTTGGGCGCGAGGCGCGCGAGCATGTCGGCCAGCTCCGGCACACCGGCACCGGTGCGGGCGGAAACGAAGCACAGGGGAATCAGGTGCCCTTCTCGCAGCGCGCGCTCGAAGGGTTCGTGCAGCGCCTCGGGCGCCACCTCACCCTCCTCCAGGTAATGCGCCATCAGCGCCTCATCCACCTCCACCACCTGGTCCACCAGCGCCTGGTGCGCCTCGGTCACGGAGGAGAAGTCAGCCTCGCCGTCGGGATTGAAGAAGCAATCCACAACCCGCGTGCCGCCCTCGGCGGGCAGGTTGAGGGGCAGTACTTCCTTGCCGAACGACTCGCGCAAACCCGCCAACAGGGCCGGCAGGTCAACGCGTTCGGCGTCGATCTTGTTCACCACCAGCATCCGGCACAGGCCGCGTTCGCCGGCCCAGTCCATCATCCGCCGCGTGGACAGCTCGATGCCGTTCTGCGCATTCACCACCACCAGCGCAGTTTCCACCGCAGCGAGCGCCGGCAGCGCGTGGCCGATGAAGTCGGGATAACCGGGGGTGTCGACCAGGCGGATGTGTGCGCCCGCGTGCTCGAAGTGCGCCAGTGCGGCGGCCAGGGAGTGGTGGTATTCGCGCTCCATGGGGTCGGAGTCGCAGAGGGTGTCGCCGCGCTCCAGCGAACCCTTGCTGGGGATTGCGCCGGCGTGCTGCAGCAGCGCCTCGGCAAGCAGGGTCTTGCCGCTGTCACCGTGGCCGACCAGGGCCACGGTGCGGATCTGTTCCACCGAGTAACTGGACATGCTGAATCTCCCGCCCCCAGGGTTTCTGCCCGCCGTGGCTAAATTATAGGCAGCCTCCCCCAGGGCCCTGGACAAATATTGATCAACCCCGCGGAAGCCATAGGGAGCGGGGCTCGCAGCGATCCATCCACAACCCGCCCACAAGTTCCTGGCAGAACGCTGCACAGCCGATGTGGAAAACTCGTCGGAAAATCCGCTGGAAGCCAGTAACGACGCCACTTTCGCCATTTGATCAAAAAACGTACTGAGACGAGGGCGGCGCGCCGTGCGCGGCCTCCAGCGATCTGGGTACAGCTTGTCCACAGCTTCCTCGAGATTCGCCCCACAGCCATTGTGGAAAGTTTTACGCAGCTCCCGCCGGCCGGGAAAAGTCGCTGTGGATCAATTGCTTGCCCCCTGGCTGGTCAATCCTTGAGCAAAGCGGTGAAACCCACGGCAGGCGTGGCACGGAGGATGTTTTCCACAGGAGGCACACAAGCGGGTCAACACAAACCGGGGATAGCGGAGGAAAGATCGTGCACAGACTCTTTGCCGAAATCGATACACAGGCTCCCAAGTGGTTGAAAAGAAGGAGTTGATCAGAAAACAGCCAGATCCAGGCAAGCCAGGCACCACCAGCTCCGCAGGCACCTCCCAACAGGTTTTCCACAGGTTGGGCAAGCGTGCCTCCACAGCAGCTGTGGAGATCTCCCCAACGCTCACTTCTACCTCTGCAAGCCACGAATAGCGGGCACCTTGCGAAAATGAGCGACGATTTTCCAGTCTTCACGAAAGTGCCACGGGACTGTCATTTTCCACCAGGTTGTCCACAGCTTTATCACAAGGTTTCCCCGGTATCTTCGCCAAATACTGAAACACAGCCGGCGCAGCCTTCCCCGGGGTGCAGGGCTATGCTGGATTTCCCCAGCAGAGGAGCCAATCCCATGATCCTGACCACCACACCCACCATCGAGGGCAAGACCATCCAGGAATACCGCGGCATCGTGGTCGGCGAGGCGATCCTCGGCGCCAACGTGTTCCGCGATCTGTTCGCCGGCCTGCGCGACATCATCGGCGGCCGCTCCGGAGCGTACGAGAAGGAGTTGGGGCGGGCGCGGGAGATCGCCTTCGAGGAGTTGCAGGAGCGCGCGCAGGAGCTGGGCGCCAACGCCGTGGTCGGCATCGACCTGGATTACGAGGTAGTAGGCCAGAACGGCAGCATGCTGATGGTCAGCGTGAGCGGGACGGCGGTGAAGATATAGAAACCCTGCTTGTGCTCCGGGAGGTCCGTGCCTTGCATTCCCCTCTCCCTCAGGGAGAGGGGGCAATCCGTGCCGGCTGAGACCACCGTCTCATCCTGTGCCAATCGCTCGGTGGAAAGTGAGCCCCTTGTAGGAGCGAGCTTGCTCGCGAACCGCAGTCCGCCTGATTCCACGGTGTGAAGCGAGGCTACGGATGTTCGCGAGCAAGCTCGCTCTTACCATCAACCCGCGCCGCTCAAATATTGACCAGACCTGTGCAGGCCAGTCCGCCCGCGGCCTGCAAGCATTCATCCACAGGTTGGGGACAGGTTGCCCGTGCAACCGTCCCCAGCGCCTGGGGACAACTCCGGCGCCCTTCAGCCTGCCGCCATGACCTTGCGAATGTCAGCGGCCAGCTCCTCGACCCGCTCGATCTCGGTGTCCCACGAACACATGAAGCGCGCGCCGCCGGCGCCGATGAAGGTGTAGAAGCGCCAGCCGAGCTGACGCAGGGCTTCCAGCGCCGGCTCGGACATCTGCAGGAACACGCCGTTGGCCTCCACCGGGAACATCAGTTGCACGCCCGGCACGTCGGCGACGCGCTCGGCCAGCAGTTGTGCACAGCGGTTGGCATGGCTGGCGTAGTGCATCCAGGCGTCGTCCTGCAGCACGCCCACCCAAGGCGCGGCGAGGAAGCGCATCTTCGAGGCCAGTTGGCCGGCCTGCTTGCAGCGGTAGTCAAAGCCTTCGGCCAGCTCGCGGTTGAAGAACAGGATGGCCTCACCCACCGCCATGCCGTTCTTGGTACCGCCGAAGCACAACACCTCGACGCCGGCCTTCCAGGTCAGCTCGGCCGGGGTCGCGCCGAGGAAGGCGCAGGCATTGGAGAAGCGCGCGCCGTCCATGTGCAGGTGCAGGCCCAGCTCGCGGCAGGTGGCACTGAGCGCCTGCAGCTCATCCGGGCGGTAGACGGTGCCGACCTCGGTGGCCTGGGTGATGGTGACCACGCGCGGCTTGGGATAGTGGATGTCCTGGCGCTTGAGGGCGATCTCGCGGATCGCTGCCGGGGTCAGCTTGCCCTGGGCGTCGGTGCGCGCCAGCAGCAGCTTGGAGCCGTTGGAGAAGAACTCCGGCGCACCGCACTCATCGGTCTCGACGTGGGCGGTCTCGGCGCAGATCACACTGTGGTAGCTCTGGCACAGTGCCGCCAGGGCCAGGGAGTTGGCGGCGGTGCCGTTGAAGGCGAAGAAGACTTCGCAGTCGGTCTCGAACAGCTCGCGGAAATAGTCGGAGGCGCGGGCGGTCCACTGGTCGTCACCGTAGGCGCGCTCGTGGCCGCGGTTGGCCTCGGCCATGGCCGCCCAGGCCTCGGGGCAGATGCCGGAATAGTTGTCGCTGGCGAACTGTTGGGTGTTGTCGGTCATGGGGCTGCCTCGGGACTGCGCAGAAATGTCAGTCAGCAGCGTAGCGAAAACCCCGCCTCTCGTGCAGCCGGACTCTTACAGCCGTTGGTTCACGTAGGCGCTGACGAACTGCTTGGCATCCTGGGTCGCCGACAACTGCTGGTCGTAGCAGACTTTCCGGGCATCGCTCTCGCCGGGGAGCATCACTTCACCGCAATCGCCACGCAGTACCAGAGCGATAGGTTCCCTGTCCTGGGAATGCAGCTTGAACAGGGATTCGTCGAGCAGGCTGAGGCCATCCATTCGATGGATACGCATGTTCCATGCGTGGGCCACCCCGCCGATGCGCACCAGGAACATATTGGCCTTGCGCGGGCCTATCTGTTCAAGCCAGACCTTGACGCCGCCCGCACCGCTGTAGGCCTTGACCTCGGGTGCGGGTTGCGCAGGCATCTGCGTCGCATGGCCGGCCAGCGAAAACGCTGCTGCCAGCAGCAGGGGCAGGTTTCTCAATCTGCAGTTCATGGTCCTCCACCTCGGCCTCTGGCGATCGTTAATGAGCGATGCCGAGAATCTTCCTAAGAACTAGGTGAGATGGAGGATCAGAAACTGGGATGACTTCCTGTCAGATATCTCTCTATCTGTCAGGGCAGCTTGGTCAGCGCCATCTGCTCGGAAACCGGCATGAACAGCTCGCGCAGGGACTGTGCGGTGCCGCCGTTGGGCTTGTCCGGCGAGGTCATGTTGAGCACGTAGCGGCCCTTGATCAGCCCCGTCAGGCTCGACTCGCCGGCCTTGTCTTCCGGGCCCGGCACGCTGATGGCGAGCGGGTCGCCCATGCGGGTGCTGTCGATCACCGGCAGGTACTGCTCGCCGCCGAACTGCGCGGCGGTGCCGTTCTGCAGCGCGGCCTGGCGCGCCTGGTTGAGCAGCGAGACGTTCTTCGCGGTGGTGTCGCGCAGCTTGGCCTGGGCGGCCAGGTACTGCTTGGCGGCCTCACCCTGCTGGTCGGCGCCCGGCGCCGGCAGGCCGGTGTCGGTCAGGGTCACGACCAGTTGCTGGCTGCCATCGGCCTTGCCGTAGACGATGGTGGCACTGTCATAGCCGCATTCGCGGGACAGGTAGGGATAGCCGTAGACGGCCTTGGTCGGCGGCAATGCGCGCTCCAGTTCATGGCCGGAACAGCTGTCGCCAGCCGGGGTGGCGGCAGCAGCGGTGCTGGCAGCCTCGGGCGCTTCGGCCTTGGCGGGTTTGCTGTCGTCACCACAGCCCTGCAGCGTCGCGGTGAGCAGCAGGGCGGAAAGCAGAGTCAGGGAACGGTTCATGGCGTCCTCGCATTTCGTGAGGGCCGCAGTTTAGTCCCTTGGCCGGGCGGTTCCTATCCGCAGCTTCATTGCGCGGGTTTGCAGAGCCAGCGACCGGCTCCCTCGTCGAAGCCCGCGTCAATGACTGCGAGCCCGTCGCCGCGCGACTCCAGGCAGAAGGTCTTCATGAACGTCGCCCGTGCGCCGTCCCCGCGGCTGTCGTGCCCACCAACGGTGACGCTGTACAGGCCTGCTTCCAGGGGCCGGGCCGGAGTTTTCTCGGTGAAGCCGGGGATCGCCTGGCCGTAGGCGAAGCAGGTGTCGCTGCGCAGCGGCACGCCCTGGGCCGGCTCGATGCTGGAAGACGCCCAGAACGGCTCGTAAGGCTCGCGGGAGACCTCGATGTAATGCACCGCTACCTGCCGCTCATCCACCTTCAGCGTGCGGTTGAAGAACAAGCCGGGCGACTTGAACGCCGCGCCGCCGAAGCACAGCGTCCCGCCCTGCATCCAGACATTGGCGTCGCCGTCGAACAGGCGCGACATGCCCCAGGCCGACCCCGTCGACACCAGCAAGGCAAGGCCCAGCGACCCCCATAGAAAGAAGCGCTTCATCCGCATGACTCCACCAGCCACGCCGCCCTGGCGCAGGCATGTCGCATTCTGACCAGCCGCCGCGAGCAATTCCACGCACCCGGTCGCTTTTACGCCTGTCGCGGCATGTCGCAAACGCACCTACCCGCGACGTGCGCAGGCATCTGGACCGGCTGGGCCAGTCATACCATCGCTGCCATGGGGGCCACTCGGCTCCGTACCGGCCATGGCGCTTCCGGGCGCCGCAGGGAGACCAGCGATGTTCAGCAAGCACGACCAGATCCAGGGCTATGACGACGAACTGCTCGCGGCGATGAATGCCGAGGAGTCCCGCCAGGAGGACCACCTCGAGCTGATCGCCTCGGAGAACTACACCAGCAAGCGCGTCATGCAGGCCCAGGGCAGCGGGCTGACCAACAAGTACGCCGAAGGCTATCCGGGCAAGCGCTACTACGGTGGCTGCGAGCATGTGGATAAGGTCGAGCAGCTGGCCATCGACCGCGCCAAGCAGCTGTTCGGCGCCGACTACGCCAACGTGCAGCCGCACTCCGGCTCCTCGGCCAACTCCGCCGTGTACCTCGCGCTGATCAACGCCGGCGACACCATCCTGGGCATGAGCCTGGCCCATGGCGGCCACCTGACCCACGGCGCCAAGGTGTCGTCCTCCGGCAAGCTGTACAACGCGGTGCAGTACGGCCTGAACACCGACACCGGGCTGATCGACTACGACGAAGTCGAGCGTCTGGCCGTGGAGCACAAGCCGAAGATGATCGTCGCCGGCTTCTCCGCCTACTCCAAGACGCTGGACTTCCCGCGCTTCCGCGCCATCGCCGACAAGGTCGGGGCGCTGCTGTTCGTCGACATGGCCCACGTTGCCGGGCTGGTCGCCGCAGGCCTGTATCCGAACCCGCTGCCCTACGCCGACGTGGTCACCACCACCACCCACAAGACCCTGCGCGGCCCGCGCGGCGGCCTGATCCTGGCCAAATCCAACGAAGAGATCGAGAAAAAGCTCAACTCCGCCGTCTTCCCCGGCGCCCAGGGCGGCCCGCTGATGCACGTGATCGCCGCCAAGGCGGTGTGCTTCAAGGAGGCGCTGGAGCCCAGCTTCAAGGACTACCAGGCCCAGGTGATCAGGAACGCCCAGGCCATGGCCAAGGTATTCATCGAACGTGGCTACGACGTGGTCTCCGGCGGCACCGACAACCACCTGATGTTGATCAGCCTGGTGAAGCAGGGCCTGACCGGCAAGGAAGCCGACGCCGCCCTCGGCCGCGTCGGCATCACCGTGAACAAGAACGCCGTGCCGAACGACCCGCAGAGCCCGTTCGTCACCTCCGGCATCCGCATCGGTACGCCCGCCGTCACCACCCGTGGCCTGAAGGAAGAACAGTGCCGCGAGCTGGCCGGCTGGATCAGCGACGTGCTGGACCACCTGGGCGACGCCGACGTCGAGGCCAAGGTGGCGACCCAGGTCGCCGGGCTGTGCGCGGACTTCCCGGTCTACCGTTGAGATTCCCGGCAGGGCTCTTGTAGGAGCGAGCTTGCTCGCGAACGGCCTCACAGCGGGGCTGGTTCGCGAGCAAGCTCGCTCCTACAGGGGCGGCACGGCGACTAGAGATTTCAGGAGCACCCCATGCAACGCTACTCCGGCTTCGGCCTGTTCAAGCACTCCCTGAGCCACCACGAGAACTGGCAGCGCATGTGGCGCACGCCCACGCCCAAGCCGGTGTATGACGTGGTCATCGTCGGCGGTGGCGGGCACGGCCTGGCGACCGCCTACTACCTGGCCAAGGAGCACGGCATCACCAACGTCGCGGTGGTCGAGAAGGGCTGGCTGGGTGGCGGCAACACCGCGCGCAACACCACCATCGTGCGTTCCAACTACCTGTGGGACGAGTCGGCGCTGCTCTACGAACACGCCATGAAGCTGTGGGAAGGCCTGTCCCAGGACCTGAACTACAACGTCATGTTCTCCCAGCGCGGGGTCTACAACCTCTGCCACACCCTGCAGGACATGCGCGACGGCGAGCGCCGCGTGAGCGCCAACCGACTCAACGGCGTGGACGGCGAGTTGCTAAACGCCCAGCAGGTGGCCGAAGAGATTCCCTACCTGAACTGCACCAAAAGCGCCCGCTACCCGGTCATGGGCTCCACCGTGCAACGCCGTGGCGGCGTGGCCCGTCACGACGCCGTGGCCTGGGGCTTCGCCCGCGCCGCCGACGCCCTGGGCGTGGACCTGATCCAGCAGACCGAAGTGATCGGCTTCCGCAAGCAGGATGGCGCGGTGATCGGCGTCGAGACCAACCGCGGCTTCATCGGCGCCAAGCGCGTCGGCGTGGTCACCGCCGGCAACTCCGGGCACATGGCGATGCTCGCCGGCTTCCGCCTGCCGATCGAATCGCACCCGCTGCAGGCGCTGGTCTCCGAGCCGCTGAAACCCATCATCGACAGCGTGATCATGTCCAATGCCGTGCACGGCTACATCAGCCAGTCGGACAAGGGCGACCTGGTCATCGGCGCCGGCATCGACGGCTACAACGGCTACGGCCAGCGCGGCTCCTACCCGGTTATCGAGCACACCCTGCAGGCCATCGTCGAGATGTTCCCGGTGCTGTCGCGCGTGCGCATGAACCGCCAGTGGGGCGGCATCGTCGACACCACCCCGGATGCCTGCCCGATCATCGGCAAGGCCCCGGTGAAGAACCTGTTCTTCAACTGCGGCTGGGGCACCGGCGGCTTCAAGGCTACCCCCGGCTCGGGCAACGTCTTCGCCGCCACCCTTGCCAAGGGCGAGCCGCACCCGCTGGCCGCGCCCTTCTCCATCGAACGTTTCCACACCGGCGCACTGATCGACGAACACGGCGCTGCGGCCGTAGCTCACTAAGAGGGCACAACCATGCTGAACATCTTCTGCCCCCATTGCGGCGAGCTGCGTTCCGAAGAGGAATTCCACGCCAAGGGCCAGGCGCACATCCCGCGCCCGCTCGATCCCGCCGCCTGCACCGATGCCGAGTGGGGCGAGTACATGTTCTTCCGCGACAACCCGCGCGGCATCCACCACGAGCTGTGGGTGCACGCCGCCGGCTGCCGCCAGTACTTCAACGTCACCCGCCACACCGTGACCTACGAAATCCTCGAGACCTACAAGATCGGCGAAAAACCCAGCGTCACCGCCGCCGATGCTGACACCGAGAAGCAAGCCGCCGTCCAGCCCGCCGTGGAGAAGGCCTAATGAGCCAGATCAATCGCCTGTCCCGTGGCGGTCGCATCGACCGCAACAAGCCGCTGACCTTCAGCTTCAACGGCCAGAGCTACCAGGGCTTCGCCGGTGACACCCTGGCCGCTGCGCTGCTGGCCAACGGCGTCGACATCCTCGGCCGCAGCTTCAAGTACTCGCGCCCACGCGGCATCGTCGCCGCCGGTGCCGAAGAGCCCAACGCCATCCTGCAGATCGGCTCGCGCGAATCCACCCAGGTGCCCAACGTACGCGCCACCCAGCAGGCGCTGTACAGCGGCCTGGTGGCGACCGCCACCAACGGCTGGCCGAACGTGCAGAACGACCTCATGGGGATCTTCGGCAAGGTCGGCGGCAAGCTGATGCCGCCCGGCTTCTACTACAAGACCTTCATGTACCCGCAGTCCATGTGGCTGACCTACGAGAAGTACATCCGCAAGGCCGCCGGCCTTGGCCGCGCGCCCACCGAAGTGGACCCGGACAGCTACGACTGGATGAACCACCACGCCGACGTGTTGATCGTCGGCGCCGGCCCCGCCGGCCTTGCCGCCGCCCTGGCCGCCTCGCGCAGCGGTGCACGGGTGATCCTCGCCGACGAACAGGAAGAGTTCGGCGGCAGCCTGCTCGACACCCGCGAGACCCTCGACGGCAAACCGGCCGAGGAGTGGGTGGCCAAGGCCATCGCCGAGCTGGAAGGCAACCCGGACGTGATCCTGCTGCCACGCTCCACGGTCAACGGCTACCACGACCACAACTTCCTCACCATCCACGAGCGCCGTACCGACCACCTGGGCGAGACCGCCCCGCTGGGCCAGGTGCGCATGCGCGTACACCGTGTCCGTGTCAATCGCGTGGTGCTGGCCGCCGGCGCCCACGAGCGCCCGCTGGTCTACGGCAACAACGACGTACCGGGCAACATGCTCGCGGGCGCCGTCTCTACCTATGTGCGCCGCTATGGCGTCGCACCGGGCAAGAAACTGGTGCTGTCCACCAACAACGACTACGCCTACCGCGTCGCCCTGGACTGGCAGGAAGCCGGTCTGCAGGTGGTCGCCATCGCCGACGCCCGCCCCAATCCACGTGGCGAATGGGTCGAGGAAGCGCGCAAGCGCGGTATGCGGGTCATCACCGGCAGCGCAGTGATCGAGGCACGCGGCAGCAAACGCGTGAGTGGCGCGAAGGTGGCGTCCATCGACACCTTCCGCCACACCGTCAACGCACCCGGCGAATGGCTGGACTGCGACCTGGTCGCCAGCTCCGGCGGCTACAGCCCGGTGGTGCACCTGGCCTCGCACCTGGGCGGCAAGCCGGAATGGCGCGAGGACATCCTCGCCTTCGTGCCCGGCCTGGCCTTCCAGAAGCGCATCTGTGCCGGCGCGGTGAACGGCGTATTCCGCCTCGCCGATGCCCTGGCCGACGGCTACCAGGCCGGCAGCCAGGCCGCTGTCGACGGCGGCTTCAAGTCCGTAGAAGGCGAGTTGCCGGTAGTAGCCGAGCGCGCCGAAGACGCCACCCTCGCGCTGTTCCAGGTGCCCCACGAGAAATCCACGGCGCGCGCACCCAAGCAGTTCGTCGATACCCAGAACGACGTCACCGCCGCCGCCATCGAACTGGCCTGCCGCGAGGGCTTCGAGTCCATCGAGCACGTCAAGCGTTATACCGCGCTGGGCTTCGGCACCGACCAGGGCAAGCTGGGCAACATCAACGGCCTGGCCATCGCCGCCCGTGCCCAGGGCAAGAGCATCGCCGACACCGGCACCACCATGTTCCGCCCGAACTACACCCCGGTGACCTTCGGCGCCGTCGCCGGCCGGCACTGCGGCCACCTGTTCGAGCCGGTGCGCTTCACCGCCCTGCACGCCTGGCACGTGAAGAACGGCGCCGAGTTCGAGGACGTCGGCCAGTGGAAGCGCCCGTGGTACTTCCCCAAGCGCGGCGAAGACATGCACGCCGCCGTGGCCCGCGAATGCCGCGCCGTGCGTGAGTCGGTCGGCCTGCTCGACGCCTCGACCCTGGGCAAGATCGACATCCAGGGCCCGGACGCCCGCGAGTTCCTCAACCGCGTCTACACCAACGCCTGGACCAAGCTGGACGTGGGCAAGGCCCGCTACGGCCTGATGTGCAAGGAAGACGGCATGGTCTTCGACGATGGCGTGACCGCCTGCCTGGCCGACAACCACTTCGTCATGACCACCACCACCGGCGGCGCGGCGCGCGTGCTGGAGTGGCTGGAGCTGTACCACCAGACCGAATGGCCGGAGCTGAAGGTGTACTTCACCTCGGTCACCGACCACTGGGCCACCCTGACCCTGTCCGGCCCCAACAGCCGCAAGCTGCTGGCCGAGGTCACCGACATCGACCTCGACAAGGACGCCTTCCCCTTCATGACCTGGAAGGAAGGCAAGGTCGCCGGCGTCCCGGCGCGGGTGTTCCGCATCTCCTTCACCGGCGAGCTGTCCTACGAGGTGAACATCCAGGCCAACTACGCCATGGGCGTGCTGGAGGCCATCATCGCCGCCGGCGCCAAGTACAACCTGACGCCTTACGGCACCGAGACCATGCACGTCCTGCGCGCCGAGAAGGGCTTCATCATCGTCGGCCAGGACACCGACGCCTCGGTCACCCCGGACGACCTGAACATGGGTTGGGCGGTGGGGCGCACTAAACCTTTCTCCTGGATCGGCTGGCGCGGCATGAACCGCGCCGACTGCCAGCGCGAAGACCGCAAGCAGCTGGTCGGCCTCAAGCCGACCAACCCGATGGACCTGCTGCCCGAAGGCGCGCAACTGCTGTTCACCCCGCAGCACACCGTCCCGGCGACCATGGTCGGCCACGTCACCTCCAGCTACATGAGCAGCAGCCTGGGCTACAGCTTCGCCCTGGCGGTGGTGAAGGGCGGCATCAAGCGCCTGGGCGAGAAGGTCTACGCCCCGCTGGCCGATGGCCGGGTGATCGAAGCGGAAATCTGCAGCTCGGTGTTCTACGACCCGAAAGGCGAACGGCAGAACGTGGATTGATTCGGCGCGTCCGGCTGCCCTCACCCTAACCCTCTCCCAGGGGGAGAGGGGACAGTTCGGAGCGGCCGGCGAGCACGACACTCACAGCACACTCAGCTCGGCCCCCTCTCCCCCTGGGAGAGGGCTGGGGTGAGGGGAAACAGGCGATAAGCGCCCCCAAGGTGAACAGAACATGAGCAAAGCCAATCTCTACCAGCAACGCCCCGCAGACGGTATCCAGGCCGAATCGCCCCTGCACCACGCCGAGCTGGACAAGCTCGCCGCGCGCAAGGTGGCCAACGCCGGTGTGACCCTGCGCGAGAAGAAATTCCTCGGCCACCTGACCCTGCGCGGCGACGCCCACGACCCGGCCTTCGCCGGCGGCGTGCACAAGGCCCTGGGCCTGGAACTGCCGGTCGCCCTGGGCCTGGTGGCCAAGGGCGAAACCTCGCTGCAGTGGCTCGGCCCGGACGAGTGGCTGCTGATCGTGCCCGGCGGCAAGGAGTTCGCCGTCGAGCAGCGCCTGCGCGAGGCGCTGGGCGAAGAGCTGCACTACTCGGTGATCAACGTCAGCGGCGGCCAGACCCTGCTGGAACTCGAAGGCGCCAAGGTCCGCGAAGTGCTGATGAAGTCCACCGGCTACGACGTGCACCCGAGCAACTTCCCGGTGGGCAAGGCGGTAGGCACCAATTTCGCCAAGTCCCAGCTGGTGATCCGCCACACCGGCGAGCACACCTGGGAACTGGTGGTGCGCCGCAGCTTCTCCGACTACATCTGGCTGTGGCTGCAGGACGCCTGCGCCGAGTACGGGCTGCAGGTGGCGGCATAAGAAACGCTCTTCCCCCTCTCCCCCTGGGAGAGGGCCGGGGTGAGGGAAACCCCACTCCAACCTCTGCAACCAGAGGAAAACTTCGGAGCCAGACCATGAGCCGCACCCCCGATACCTGGATCCTCACCGCCGACAGCCCGAGCCTGCTGGGCACGGTGGACGTGGTTACGCGCTACCTGTTCGAGCAGCACTGCTACGTCACCGAACACCACTCCTTCGACGACCGCCTGGCCCAGCGCTTCTTCATCCGCATCGAATTCCGCGCTGGCGACGGCTTCGACGAGGCGGCCTTCCGCGCCGGCCTCGCCGACCGCGTCTCGCCCTTCCAGATGAATGTGGAGCTGACCCCGCCGGGCTATCGCAGCAAGGTGGTGATCATGGTCTCCAAGGCCGACCACTGCCTGAACGACCTGCTCTACCGCCAGCGCATCGGCCAGCTGCCGATGGACGTGGTGGCGGTGGTCTCCAACCACCCGGACCTGGAACCGCTGGCGCGCTGGCACGGCATCCCCTACCACCACTTCACCCTCGACCCCAACGACAAGGGCGCGCAGGAGGCAAAGGTCTGGCGGGTGATCGAGGAAAGCGGCGCCGAACTGGTCATCCTCGCCCGCTACATGCAGGTGCTCTCGCCTGAGCTGTGCCGCCGCCTGGACGGCTGGGCGATCAACATCCACCACTCCCTGCTGCCCGGCTTCAAGGGCGCCAAGCCTTATCACCAGGCCTACCAGAAGGGCGTGAAGCTGGTCGGCGCCACCGCCCACTACATCAACAACGACCTCGACGAGGGCCCGATCATCGCCCAGGGCGTCGAGCCCGTGGACCACTCCCACTACCCCGAGGACCTGATCGCCAAGGGCCGCGACGTGGAGTGCCTGACCCTGGCCAAGGCCGTGGGTTATCACATCGAGCGGAGGGTGTTCCTGAACGCCAATCGGACGGTGGTGCTGTAACCGCGGCACTCCCGTAGGGCGCATAACGCCACCGGCGTTATCCGCCATGACGCCTGCAACGGCGGATGGATGGAGCTCATCCGCCCTACGTTTCACCTCGGAGTGTGGCCCTCAGGCCCACTGCCAAGCAACGAGCAACACCGACAGCCCAGCCGGCTGCCAGCAATACCTACCGGCCCTGTCGCGCAACACACGACATCCCAGTGCAGAACCGCGCGCCGAAAGGCCCGCTTTTGTACCCACAAACACAATGAGGAATGCGTATGTCTGGCAATCGTGGTGTGGTTTATCTCGGCCCAGGAAAGGTCGAGGTCCAGAACATCCCCTATCCGAAGATGCAGGACCCGCAAGGCAAGCAGATCGACCATGGGGTAATCCTGCGCGTGGTCTCCACCAACATCTGCGGCTCCGACCAGCACATGGTCCGTGGCCGTACCACCGCGCCGGAAGGCCTGGTGCTGGGCCACGAGATCACCGGTGAAGTCGTCGAGATCGGCCGTGGCGTGGAAACCATGAAGATCGGCGACCTGGTCTCGGTGCCCTTCAACGTCGCCTGCGGCCACTGCCGCACCTGCAAGGAACAGCACACCGGCGTCTGCCTGACGGTCAACCCGGCCCGTGCCGGCGGCGCCTACGGCTACGTCGACATGGGCGGCTGGGTCGGCGGCCAGGCGGAATACGTACTGGTGCCCTACGCCGACTTCAACCTGCTGAAACTGCCCAACCGCGACGCGGCCATGGAGAAGATCCGCGACCTGACCTGCCTCTCCGACATCCTGCCCACCGGCTACCACGGCGCAGTAACTGCCGGCGTCGGTCCGGGCAGCACCGTCTACATCGCCGGTGCCGGTCCTGTTGGTCTGGCTGCCGCCGCTTCGGCACGCCTGCTGGGCGCCGCCGTGGTCATCGTCGGTGACGTCAACCCGACCCGCCTGGCGCACGCCAAGGCCCAGGGCTTCGAGATTGCCGACTTGTCCAAGGACACCCCGCTGCACGAGCAGATCGCCGACCTGCTGGGCGAGCCGGAAGTGGACTGCGCGGTCGACGCGGTGGGCTTCGAGGCTCGTGGCCATGGTCATTCGGGTTCGCAGCACGAGGCTCCGGCCACCGTACTGAACTCACTGATGGGCGTGGTTCGGGTGGCCGGCAAGATCGGCATTCCGGGCCTCTACGTCACCGAGGACCCGGGCGCAGTGGACGACGCGGCCAAGCACGGCGCGTTGAGCATCCGCTTCGGCCTGGGCTGGGCCAAGTCGCACAGCTTCCACACCGGCCAGACCCCTGTGATGAAGTACAACCGCCAACTGATGCAGGCCATCATGTGGGACCGCATCAAGATCGCCGACATCGTCGGGGTGGAAGTCATCACCCTGGACGACGCGCCGAAAGGCTACGGCGAGTTCGATGCCGGGGTGCCGAAGAAATTCGTCATCGACCCGCACAACCTGTTCCGCGCCGCCTGACGGCGCACCTGCTCCCGGCCGCGCTCCCCAGCGCGGCCGTCTCTCCAGGGAGCCGCAAGGCTCCCTTTTTTTTGTGCGCGCCCGGCATGCACCTGTAGGAGCGAGGGGGACGCCTAGTCATTGCTCGCGAACCTGCCCAGCACCGGCGCAACCGGGACATCTATTCGCGAGCAAGCTCGCTCCTACAGAAAAGCCGTCAGTGCTTGGGCGCGGGACAGTTGAAATCGCCTTCCTGGCAGTCGGACAGCGCCTGCAGCTCCTTGATGCGCTGATCGGTCATGGCCTTCAGGCAGTTGCTGTAGGCCATCGGGTAACCGGAGCCGCCCTCGACGCTGGACGTCTCGAACTTGCAGCTCAGGTCGCGGTAGTTCAGCCAGGCTTTCTGCGCGGCGGTGAGCGCTTTCTTCTGTCCGGCATCCAGGCGCTGGCGGTACTGCCCGTAGAGGTCGTTGAGGCGTTTGTCGCTGGCTTTGTAAGCGGAGCCGATGCAGGCGTTGATATCCGCCTGGGTCTGGGCGTCGGCGCAGTCGGCAGCGGCCTGGGCGAGGGAGGAGAAGGCCAGCAGGCCGAGGGGAAGGAGCAGGAACTTCATGGGGACGCGATCCGTTGATTTGGATGGAATCCCCACTCTAGCCGCTCGGGCAGGAAAACGTTGTAGGACGCAGGCCCAAGTTCGCCCCAGGACCGGCGGCGGATAGCACCTGGGGCGTTATTCGCCCTACCTGGGGCCGACCCCCTGTCGTAGGGCGAATAACCGCTCGCGGTTATCCGCCGTTTCGTCGCAGGTTCAGCCCAGCAGCTTCGCCGCCATCCGCTCCAGCGCCTGGCGCTGGAAGGCGCGGAAGTCCGCGTCCGGCTGCTGGCCTTCAAGCATCGGCAGGAAGGGGTCGACCACCTCGGTGCGCACGCCAACCATTTCCTCGATCACCGCGTGACCGCAGAACGGCACGTAGGCTTCCGCGTAGCCGCCTTCGTGCACCACCACCAGCTTGCCATCGCACAGGCGCTCGGCAGCGTCACGCACGGCGGCAGTCATGAAGCGGAAGGTCTCGCTATGGGCGAGCATCCGCGCCAGTGGGTCCACGCCGTTGGCGTCGAAGCCGCTGGCGACCACGATCAGCTCGGGCTGGAAGCGTTCCAGCGCCGGCACGATGATGGTTTCCATGGTCGCGCGGTAGGCGTCGTCGCCGCTGCCCGGATAGAGCGGCACGTTGAGGTTGTAGCCCTTGCCCGCGCCTTCGCCGATGTCGTCGACCGCGCCAGTCCCAGTGGGGTAGCAGTCGGCCTGGTGGATCGACAGCGTCAGCACGTCGTCACGGCCGTAGAAGATCGCCTCGGTGCCGTTGCCGTGGTGCACGTCCCAGTCCAGCACCGCCACGCGCTGGATGCCGTGGCGCGCCTTGGCTGTCTCCACCGCCACGGCGATGTTGGCCAGGTAGCAGAAGCCCATGCCGCGATCGGGCAGGCAGTGGTGGCCCGGCGGGCGGGACAGCGCATAGGCGTTGTCCAGCTCGCCGCGCAGCACCGCGTCGACGGCGGCGATAGTCAGGCCGGCGGATTGCCGGGCGATATCGTAGGTGCCATGGCTGACCATGGTTTCCTCGCCCATGTCGCCGTGGCCGGCTTCGCTGCATGCCTTGAAGCGCTCCAGGTAGCTCGCCGGGTGCACGCGCAGCAGGTCTTCCTCGCTGGCCAGCGGTGCGCTGGAAAGCTTGAGCTGGTTGCTCAGGCCGGAAACGTCCATCAGGCTTTTCAGCCGGCGCTTGCTCTCCGGCGACTCGGCGTGGCCGGCGCCCACCGGCGGCTGCAGCCAGCCGCCGACCGGGAGGATCAGTGCGTGCAGCCCGGTCGCGTGCCAGAAGCAGCGCTCGTCGAAGAAGAACCCGGTACGACGGCTCATGCGCGGGCCGCCTTCAGGGCGCGCTGGCGCTTGCGGCTGAACAGCCAGTAGACCGGCGAGACCACACCCAGGCCGACGACCCAGGAGATGTCCGCGCCGTTCATGGCCTGCGCCGCAGCGCCGGTGTAGAGCGCGGTGGACATGAACGGAACCTGCACCAGGATGCCGAGGATGTAGCAGTTCACCGCGGTCCAGTTGAAGGTGCCGTAGATGCCGCCGTCACGGCGGAAGAACGACAGCACGTCGTACTCACCGTGGGCGATCAGGTAGTAGTCGACCAGGTTGATCGCGCTCCACGGCACCAGCACGTAGAGCAGCAGCAGGATGAAGTTGGTGTAGTTGGCCATGAAGTTGTCCTGGCCGAGCAAGGCGATGGTCAGCGAGCCGCCGAACAGCGCCAGGGCGATCACCGCGCGCCAGCCGGCCTTGGCCGACCAGGCGGGAATCAGCGTCTGGCCGACAGTGATGGCCGAGAGCGTGCCGCAGTACAGGTTCATCGAGTTGGTGGCGGCGATGCCGATGGAGAACACCGCGACCATGATGGCGCTGAAGCCGCCGGTCATCTCGATCAGGCCGGCGATGACGTCGCCCTCGCCCACGGACAGGCCAACCAGCACGCCGAGCAGCATCGGCAGGATCGAGCCCAGGCAGCAGCCCCAGTAGCTGGACCAGAACGCGGTGCGCGAACCGGTGCCCTGCGGCATGTAGCGCGAGTAGTCGGAAACGTAGGGCGCGTAGGCCAGTTGCCAGAGCGCAGCGATGGACAGCGCGCCGAGGAAGCCGGGGATGTTGTTCTCGTTGCGCTGCAGCAGGTCCGCCGGCAGGCCGTGGACGAACACCAGCCAGACGAAGCTGACCAGCAGCACCGCGCCGGACAGCCAGGACATCACGCGGGTGTAGCCGTGGATCAGGCGGTAGCCGAACACCGTGGCGATCACGCTGATCGCGCCCACCAGCAGGATGCCGGTGTTGGTGCCGATCACCTCGAAGCGCGCATGCAGCGCCTGGCCACCGAGCACCAGGTTCGAAGCGAAGAAGCCCAGGTACATGATCACCACCAGGGCGACCACCAGCAACGAGCCGAAGGAGCCGAACTGGCCGCGGGTCTGCACCATCTGCGGCACGCCCAGCTGTGGACCCTGGGCCGAGTGCAGGGCCATGAACACGCCGCCCACCAGGTTGCCCAGCACCAGCGCCAGCACGGCGGCGAAGAATGGCAGCTTGAACACGGTGACCGCCAGGGCGCCGGTGACCACGGTCAGCAGCATGATGTTGCTGCCGAACCAGATGGTGAAGAGGTCGCGGGCGCGGCCGTGTCGTTCGTGCGCGGCGATGGGCTGGATGGTGCTCAGCTCCAGCGTCGTCGCCTGGTTTTGCGTCGTTGTCATTGTGTTTCTCACGCGTCGTTGGCAAGGCAGGCCCGGCGCAAGCGCCGGGCGCGGATCAGGAAAGGGAAATCAGCGAGCAGCCCAGGCGTTGAAGCGCTGTTCCAGCTCTTCGCCGTGGTCGACCCAGAAGGCCGCGTCCACCGAGCGGGCGCCTTCGAGGTTGGCCGGCGCGGTGGGCAGCGCGTCGCGCACGTCCGCCGGCAGCAGGTCGAGGGTGCCTTTGTGCACGGGGCCGTAGGGGATGTTCTCGGAGAAGGTCTTCTGGGTCTGGGGCTGACTGGCGAAGGCGATGAACTTCTCGGCCAGCGCCTTGTTCGGCGTGCCTTTCACCACGGCCCAGTATTCCGGGTCGTACAGGCTGCCCGGCCAGACGATGCCGAGCTTCACGCCTTCCTTCTGCGCGGCGGCGATGCGGCCGTTGTAGGCGGCGCTCATCACCACGTCGCCGGCGGCCAGCCACTGCGGCGGTTGCGCGCCGGCTTCCCACCACTGGATGTTGCCCTTGAGCTGGTCGAGCTTGGCGAAGGCGCGATCAACGCCTTCCTTCGTGCCGAGCACCTTGTAGATATCTTCCTGCTTCACGCCATCGGCCAGCAGGGCAATTTCCAGGGTGTACTTGGCGCCCTTGCGCAGGCCGCGCTTGCCTGGGTATTCGGCGGTGTTCCAGAAGTCGGCCCAGGACTGCGGGGCCTTGGCGACCTTGGCGCCGTTGTAGGCCATGACCATGGACCAGACGTAAGTCGCCACGCCGCACTCGCTGAGGGTGCCGGGGACGAAGTTCTTCTCGTCGCCGATGGCCGCCGGGTCGATGCGCTCGAACAGGCCTTCCTCACAGCCGCGCAGCAGCTCGGGGCTTTCCACCTCGACCACGTCCCAGGTGACCTTGCCGACGTCGACCATGGCCTTCACCTTGGCCATCTCGCCGTTGTACTCGCCGGCAACGATCTTGCCGGCGCCACTCGCCTCGAAGGGCTTGAAGTAGGCCTGCTCCTGGGCCGCCTTGGTGGCGCCGCCGAAGGAGATGACGGTGATGCTTTGGGGCCCTGTTGAAGCTTGGGCATTGACGCTGCCGACAGCGGCAGCGAGGGCACAGGTGATGGAGATGCGCGTGAGCAAGGACACTTTCATGGAACGACTCCCACAGCCGGATTGGCGTTGTTGTGTTGCTGGGCAGTACTCCCGGCCAGAAGCCGGGCAAAAGGGTTCCATCGCGCGGGCGTCTTTGCGCTCGCGGCGTTGTTGTTGGTGTTCTTTTTTGTAGGAGCGAGCTTGCTCGCGAACCAGCCCCGCTGCGGGCTCTGTTCGCGAGCAAGCTCGCTCCTACAGGGAAAGCGGCTTACAGCACGCCGATTTCCTGGGCCGTGCGATCCACCGCGCGGCGGGTCTTGTCGACCAGCTCGTCGATCTCGGCACGGCCGGCGACCAGCGCCGGGGCCATGATCATGCGGCCGAGGGTGGAACGGATGATCACGCCTTCCTCGAAGCCGATGGTGCGGCAGCGCCAGGCGATGTCGTTCTCGTTGTCGAAGCGCTTGCGGGTGGCCTTGTCCTCGACGAACTGCAGCGCGGCGACGAAGCCGGTGCCCTGGATGTCGCCCACCAGCGGGTGGTTGCCAAAGACTTCGCGCAGGCACTGCTGCAGGTACGGGCCGGTGTCGTTCTTCACCGCAGTTACCCAGCCCTCGTCACGCAGCGCGCGCAGGTTGGCAACCGCCACCGCTGCCGCCACCGGGTGGCCGGAGTAGGTCAGGCCGTGGGCGAACACGCCGCCCTCTTCCACCAGCGCCTGGGCGATGCGTTTGCTCAGCACCAGGCCGCCCATGGGGATGTAGCCGGAGGTCAGGCCCTTGGCGATGGACAGGGTGTCGGGCTGGAAGCCGAAGTGCTGGTGGGCGAACCACTCGCCGGTACGGCCGAAGCCGCCGATCACTTCGTCGGCGCACAGCAGCACGTCGTACTGACGGCAGATGCGCTGGATTTCCGGCCAGTAGCTTTCCGGCGGGAAGATCATGCCGCCGGCGCCCTGGAACGGCTCGGCGATGAAGCCGGCGACGTTGTCGGCGCCCAGTTCGAGAATCTTCTCTTCCAGCTGCAGCGCGCAGCGACGGCCGAACTCGGCCGGGGTCAGGTCACCGCCGGCAGCGAAGAAGTAGGGTTCGTCGATGTGCGCGATGTCCGGGATCAGGCCGCCCATTTCGTGCATGAACTTCATGCCGCCCAGCGCGGTGGCCGCCAGGGTCGAGCCGTGGTAGCCGTTCCAGCGGCCGATCATGATCTTCTTCTGCGGCTTGCCTTCGATCTGCCAGAAGCGGCGCACGGTACGGATCAGCACCTCGTTGGCCTCGGAGCCGGAGTTGGTGTAGATCGCGTGGCTGTAGTGGTCAGGCAGCAGGCTGAAGAGCGTCTCGGAGAGTTCGATCACCGCCGGGTGGGTGGTGTGGAAGAACATGTTGTAGTACGGCAGCTCGTCCAGCTGGGCGGTGGCGGCGGCGGTCAGGTCCTTGCGGCCGTAGCCCAGGTTGGTGCACCACAGGCCGGACATGCCGTCGATGTACTTGTTGCCGTCGTTGTCCCACAGATGCAGGCCTTCGCCACGCACCATCACGCGCGGGCCTTCGGCGTTCAGCGCCTTCTGGTCGAGGAAGGCATGGATGTGGTGCGCCGCATCCGCTTTCTGGTATTCACGGGTGTCGCGCGGGGCGCGGGTGTTGTCGGTCATCGACTTTCTCCTCTATCCCTCGGCGGTGCTCCGGCAGCCGGCCTGAGGGGTCTTCAGGGGATCGAGGGCGACGGACTTACCTGGGCAGTCTCACCGGCCGTCTCGAACGGTTCGGTTAGCAATCGGGGTGTTGCTCAAGCGCCGGGGTCGACCCCCGGCGGCCTGTGTTGTCTTCAGTCGCGCAGCTGGAACCAGGTGGTCTTCAACTGGGTGTACTTGTCGAACGAGTGCAGCGAGAGGTCGCGGCCAAAACCGGACTGCTTGCCGCCACCGAAGGGAATCGCCGGGTCCAGCGCGTCCACGGTGTTCACCGACACGGTGCCGGCGTTCAGCTTGCGGGCTACGCGGTGGGCGCGGTGCAGGTCGTCGCTCCACAGGGAGGCGGCGAGGCCGTAGATGCTGTCGTTGGCCATACGCACGGCTTCCTCTTCGCTGTCGAAGGGGATGACTGCAAGCACCGGGCCGAACACTTCGTCGCGGGCCAGGGACTGTTCCGGGCGCACGCCGGTGAAGATGGTCGGTGCGATGAAGTTGTCCGAGCCGTTGAAGCTCAGCTGGCGGCCACCGCAGGCGAGCTGCGCGCCATCGCTCTGGGCGCGGTCGATGCAGGCCATGATGCCGGCGGTCTGCTTGTTGTCGACGATGGCGCCGGCGCGGCTGGCCGGGTCCAGCGGGTCGCCCGGGGTCCAGTCGCGGGCCTTGGCGATCAGGCGTTCGACGAACTCGTCGTGGATCGAGCGCTCGACCAGCAGGCGCGAGTTGGCCGAGCAGACTTCGCCCTGGTTGAAGAAGATGCCGAAGGCGGCTTTTTCAGCGGCGAGGTCGAGGTCGCGGCAGTCGGCGAACACCAGGTTCGGGCTCTTTCCGCCGCACTCCAGCCAGACCTGCTTGAGGTTGGACTGCGCGGAATACTGCATGAAGTACTTGCCGACCTGGGTCGAGCCGGTGAACACCAGGGCGTCCACGTCCGGGTGCAGGCCCAGCGCCTTGCCGGCGGTTTCGCCCAGGCCCGGCACGACGTTCAGCACGCCTTCGGGGATGCCGGCTTCGAGCGCCAGTTCGGCCAGGCGCAGTGCGGAGAACGGCGACTGCTCGGCGGGCTTGAGCACCACGGAGTTGCCGGCGGCCAGCGCGGGCGCCAGCTTCCAGGCAGCCATGTCGAGAGGGAAGTTCCACGGCACCACGGCGCCAATCACGCCCAGCGGCGTGCGGGTGATGGTGGCCAGGGCATTCTGCGCGGTCGGGGCGACCTGGTCGTAGAGCTTGTCGAGGCTTTCGGCGTACCAGGAGAACACGCCAGCGGCGCCGGGCACGTCGATGTTCCAGGCGTCCATCACCGGCTTGCCCATGTTCAGGGTGTCGAGCAGGGCCAGTTCGTCGCGGTGGGCCATCATCAGCTCGGCGAGCTTCTGCAGCACGGCCTTGCGCTCACGCGGCGCCATGCGTGCCCAGGGGCCGGTCTCGAAGGCCTGGCGGGCAACCCGCACGGCGGCGTCGATCTCGGCCGCGCCACAGGCGGCGACATTGGCCAGCAGGCGATTGGTCGCCGGGTCGATGGACGCGAAGGTCGCGCCGTCCTGCGCAGCCACGCGGCGGCCGCCGATCAGCGCGCTGTCGATGAAGGTCTGCCGGGCAGCACGCTGCCGCCAATCGTTGAGCTCGTACACCAGGGCACTCCGTAGAGGATCGTTGTTGTTGGAATGTGGATTGGATGGTCGCCCAAGGCCTTGCCAAGGAAAATTATTAAATTTGTCTTCGGGGTATATGAAAAAGCTGGGCAGCCTCGCACCAGCACGGAGCATGGCGCGCCATCGCGGAGCGCGCCTGCGCACCGCTGCAGGGCCCGTATTCAGCGGGTCAGCGCACCGTACAGCTCCGGGCGGCGGCACGGCAGGTAAGGGAAAGTGCCGGCCTGGCGGGCACGCTGCTGCGCGTCGAGATCGACGATCAGCAGACTCTCCGCGGGCCCGGCGGCAGCCAGGCGCTCGCCGTCCGGCGCGACGATGCAGGAGCCGCCGAGGAAGGCCAGCCCGTCCTCCACGCCGCAGTGGTTGCAGTAGGCGACGAACAGCTGGTTCTCCACCGCCCGCGCCGGGACGATCACGCCCGGAACCGCGCCGTACTCCGGCGTCAGTGCGGTGGGGATGAGGATCAGCCCGGCGCCGTTCAGTGCGTGGGTGCGCACCGCCTCGGGGTACTCCACGTCGAAGCAGATCAGCAGGCCGATGCGCCAGCCGGCGTAGTCGAACGGGGCTTCCAGCACATCGCCAGCGCTGAACACTTCGCGCTCCATGGCACCGAACAGGTGCGCCTTGCGGTAGTGCCCGATGGCCTTGCCGGATGGGCCGATCACCTGCACCGAGTTGTACGGCTTGCCGCCCTGCGGGTGGCGTTCGGCGTAGCCGTAGGCGATGGCTAGCCCGAAGCGCTGCGCCAGCTCGCCGATACGCCGGGCGGATGGCCCGTCCGCCGCTTCGGCCAGCTCGTTCATCCGCTGCGGGACGTTGTAGCCGCCCAGCCACAGCTCCGGGCAAAGCAGCAGTTGCGCGCCGGCAGCGGCGGCCGCGCTCGCCTGGCGCTCCAGTTGGTCGAGGTTGCCGGCGACGTCGCCGGGAAGTCCGCAGGTCTGCCATAGGGCCATGCGCATGGGCTTTACTCCAGTCCGCGTGTATGGGATTTGCAGGGTGCATTTAGGGTTTGGGCGGAGTATGCCCGCGCCCGGAGGGACGCAGCAGGCGGCCAAGGCCATGAAAAATGTGGTCCCCGGCGAGGAAAATCTTCGCCACGGGCCGCCCCCGCCGGCCGGCTCAACGCGGTATCTTGTATAAAAAAGCATCAACGAGGCGTGCAGTGGCTTCCTATACCTTGCGGCAACTGAAGTATTTCGTGACCACCGTGGAGTGCGGCAGCGTGGCTGAAGCCTCGCGCAAGCTGTACATCGCGCAACCGTCCATCTCCACGGCGATCAAGGGCCTGGAAGAGAGCTTCGGCGTGCAGCTGTTCATCCGCCACCACGCCCAGGGCGTGTCGCTCACCCCCAGCGGCGCGCGCTTCTACCGCAAGGCGCAGGAACTGCTGCGCATGGCCCACGAGTTCGAGCAGAACGCCCTGGCGGACAACGACGTGGTCGCTGGGCAGATCGACATCGGCTGCTTCGAGACGGTCGCCCCGCTCTACCTGCCGCGCCTGATCTCGGGCTTCCGCGAGCGCTATCCGGGCGTGGAAATCCGCATCAGCGACGGCGAGCAGCAGGAACTGGTGCAGGGCCTCACCGCCGGCCGCTTCGACCTGGCACTGCTCTACGAACACGACCTCGACGCCACCATCTCCACCGACCCGTTGATGCCCGCCCAGCGTCCCTACGCGCTGTTGCCGGAGAACCACCGCTTCGCCAAGCAGGACAAGGTCTCCCTGCGCGACCTGGTGCTGGAACCGATGATCCTGCTGGACGTGCAACCCAGCCGCACCTACTTCGTCCGCATCTTCGAGGAACTGGGGCTGAACCCGCACATCGCCTTCAGCTCGCCCTCCATCGAGATGGTGCGCGGCATGGTTGGCCAGGGTTTCGGCTTCTCGGTGCTGGTCACCCGCCCGCATTCGGAGTGCACCTACGACGGCAAGAAGGTGGTGATGGTGAACATCGCCGAGGACGTCAGCGCCTCCGGCCTGGTTGCCGCCTGGCTCAAGCGCGCCCAGCTGACCAAACCGGCGCAGCTGTTCGTCGACTTCGCGCGGGAGGAGTTGAGCGGGAAGCATTGAAGCCCGCTCTTCGTAGGAGCGAGCTTGCTCGCGAACCGACTTCGGCGCTGCGGCCTGCCCTCACCCTAACCCTCTCCCGGAGGGAGAGGGGACTGTTCGGTAGGCTCTGAATGCTCAGCACTCCTCGGCTGACTCCGTTACGACCCAACGCTGCGGACGGCTCCCTC
Organism: Pseudomonas sp. C9-3; assembly: GCF_032392015.1. Taxonomy (NCBI): domain Bacteria; kingdom Pseudomonadati; phylum Pseudomonadota; class Gammaproteobacteria; order Pseudomonadales; family Pseudomonadaceae; genus Pseudomonas; species Pseudomonas sp. C9-3. The sequence goes on from NZ_CP135919.1 coordinate 5,708,773, forward strand.
TCCCTCAGGAGCGGGGCGCGCAGCCAGGGCTGGGGTGAGGGAAACGCCCGAACACCGCGCCCCTCCCGTCACTCCCCGTGCCCCTCGCCGACATCCGGCGTTACAATCTCGCCCCCTTTCGTTTTCGTTGTCCCATCGTCCCCATGCTCATCTGGAAAGAGCGCCTGCAGCGCCTGATCTCCCTCGTCCTCGGCCTGCTGCAGCGTTACCCGCGCCTGATCGCCCTCTTCGGTTTCTGCTCCGGGGTGTTCAGCTTCGTCATGGTCGACCGCCACCGCGCCGGTTTCGCCCGCGCCATGGCCATCGTCATGCTGGTCAGCTGGATCTGGCTGATGCTGGAGAACCTGCTCACCAAGCGCTTCAAGAGCCGCTTCGGCTGGGAAGTACCGCCCGGCCTGCTGCGCTACGCGACCCAGTTGATCCACCAGGAAAGCCTGTTCTTCTGCTTGCCGTTCTTCTTCGTCACCACCACCTGGAACAGCGGCCAGGCGCTGTTCACTGGCGTGCTGACACTGGCGGGGCTCGCCGCAATCACCGACCCGATCTACTACAAGTGGCTGTCGGTGCGGCGCTGGACCTTCCTCGGCTATCACACCCTGACGCTGTTCGCGGTGCTGCTCACCGCGCTGCCGATCATCCTCCACCTGAGCACCCCGCAAAGCTACGAGGCGGCGCTGGGCATCGCCGTGCTGCTGTCGTTCCCCAGCCTCGCGGTGACGGTGAAGATCCATAAATGGTGGCGCTGGTTCGCCCTCATCGGCCTGACCCTGTCCATCGGCGCGGTGGGTTGGTTCGCCCGCGCCTGGGTGCCACCCTCGACCCTATGGATGACCGAGATGGCGGTGACCGAGAGCTTCGACAACGCCCAGCGCACCCCAGGCGACAGCCTGGAGACGGTCAGCGTCGCGCAGATCAAGAGCCAGGGCCTTTACGCCTACACTGCGATCAACGCTCCGCGCGGGCTGAACGAGCGCATCTATCACGCCTGGCGCAAGGACGGCCAGGAAGTCGACCGCATCGCCCTGGACATCAAGGGCGGCCGCGAAGCCGGCTACCGCGCCTGGACGCACAAGCAGAACTTCCCCAGCGACCCCAGCGGCAAGTGGCAGGTGCAGGTGCTCACCGAAGCCGGACAAGTCATCGGCACATTGCGGTTCGAGGTCACGCCCTGACCGCTCGGTATCCTTGACCCGCCTCGGCGCTTTCCTCTACATAGAGCCTCTCCCGAGAACAAAAGCGCCGAGAGAGTCATGACCGATACCGCCCTGCACCCGTTCGACCGCGCCGTGGCCCTGCAACCCGTTGCCGGCCAACCCAACCTCTACGAAGGCCACACCAGCCAGGACTACTGGAACATGGTCGGCCCCTTCGGCGGCGTGACCGCCGCGGTCCTCCTGCAGGGCGCGCTGCGTCACCCGCAGCTGCTCGGCAGCCCGGTGTCGCTGACGGTGAACTACGCCGCGGCGGTCGTGGCCGGCGCCTTCCAGGTCGAAGCCATTCCGGTGCGCACCAACCGCTCCACCCAGCACTGGCTGCTGCAACTGACCCAGGCCGATGACGCCGGTGAACAGCAGGTCACCACCACCGCTACCCTGGTCACTGCGCTGCGCCGCGAGACCTGGAGCCTGACCGACCTGCCCTTCCCTGACCTTGCCCCCGCCAGCGACTTCGAGCCGATGAGTCCGGCCGCCAAGGGCGTGGCCTGGCCCAGACAGTACGAGATGCGCCCGGTCTCCGGCGCCTTCCCGACCAAATGGGACGGCAGCGGCGAGACCAGCCGCAGCCAGCTCTGGCTGCGCGATGCACAACCGCGCCCGCTGGACTTCCTGTCCCTGGCGGCGCTGAGCGACATCTTCTACCCACGCGTCTGGCTGCGCCGCGCCACGCCGGTACCGGCCGGCACCGTGTCGATCACCACCTACTTCCACACCGACGCTGCGCAACTGGCCGAGGTCGGCACCGGCTACCTGCTGGGCGACGCCCGCGCCCAGGAATTCCGCAATGGCTTCTTCGACCAGAGCGCCCAGCTCTGGAGCGAGTCCGGCGCGCTGCTGGCGACCAGCAACCAGATCGTTTATTACAAGGAGTAGTTGCCAGCATGGCCTCAGGGATGGCCACCATGCCAAACCACCAGCACCTCAGTAGCAAAAGCCTGATCGGCATGGCGCTCCAGCGATGGGATAGCAAGTATTCCTGGGACGCCATCTTTGCTCTTCGCTTTCGCCCCGAAGCAGAAACCGTCCGGTACTGCCAGCAACTGTTCGCTTCAAAGAACTGGCGCAAGAGAGCGCTGGCGGTGAATGTGATTTGCCAGTTGCAGTACCCGGATCATCGGGAATATGCGCAAGACGCTTCCCACAACCTGATCCGGGCCGGGCTCGATGATCCGCAAAGAGAAGTGGTCGCCGCTGCTGCATTTGCCACGGGCCATCGCGAATGTCCGAATTGTCTGGGCCGGCTGATCGAATTGGCATCCGCTCCTGACTGCGAACTGCGCTATGCAGCCACCTTCGGGCTGGGCAGCAATCAGGACGTGCAGGCAATACCGGCCATGCTGGCACTGGTGAAAGATGCGGATGACGACATCCGCAATTGGGCAATGTTCGGCCTGGGCTCACTGTGGGATCTTGACACCCCGGAGATTCGTGAAGCGCTCTGGCTCGGCTACTCGGACAGTGTCGACGAAGTACGTGGCGAGGCCCTCGCGGGACTGGCAAAACGCCGGGACAAACGGGTTCTGGAGCTTTTGCCCTCGGCACTGGAGGCCGATCTATACGGCAAGTGGAATATCGAGCTGGTTGAAATGCTGTCTGAGCCGGAGTACCAAACCGAGTTGCAGAAACTCACAGAAAGATTGACCACAGCTAATGAGGCCTACCAGGAGTCGCTCCAGCTTTTGCTCGAGGAAATCGATGAGCTGAGGCGAACGAAGTGAACATAAAAAAGCCCGGCACTTGACCGGGCTTTTTGTATCTGCGCAGAAGGCTCAGACCTTGCGCACGAACTCCGACTTCAGCTTCATCGCGCCGATGCCGTCGATCTTGCAGTCGATGTCGTGGTCGCCGTCCACCAGGCGAATGTTCTTCACCTTGGTGCCGACCTTCACCACCAGGGACGAGCCCTTGACCTTGAGGTCCTTGATCACGGTGACGGTGTCGCCGTCCTGCAGCAGGTTGCCGACCGAATCCTTGATCACGCGCGCGTCGCCGTCGGCCTCGGCGGATGCATCGGCGGACCACTCATGGGCGCACTCGGGGCAGACCAGCTGGGCGCCGTCTTCGTAGGTGTATTCGGAGTTGCATTTGGGGCAGGGCGGCAGCTGGCTCACGGCGGTTCTCACAGTGGAAACGGTAAAAAGACCGCAGAGTATATAAGGTTTCTCGTCTTCCCGCTGGGCACGCAGGCAAGGCACAAGGCCAGCAGCGTTACAAAAGCGTAAGAATCCATCGCTATAACAGGCGGCCACTTCGATAAGAAAAGGACGCCCTGCCATGCTGCACAAGCCCTCCCCGCTCGCGCTGAGCATCGCCGTCGTTCTGGCGAGCCTGGCCGCCGAAACCGCCAATGCCGTTCCGGTATCGCCCATCATCAGCGACGCGCAGACCAGCAGCCGGACCCTGGCCAACCAGGACACCCTGACGGTCACCCGCACCGGCAGCCTGGTCACCAGCGGCAAGAGCCTCGACCTCAAGGGCGCAGCCACCGGCAGCGGCGTGGTCATCGACAACAGCGGCCTGTTGCAGTCCAGCACTGGCCGCGTGGTCGATACCTCCGGCAGCGACAGCACCACGCGCTTCTACCAGATCATCAACCGCGAAGGCGGCCGGATCGTCGGCTACGACGACGCCATCCGCATGAACAACCCGTTCAGCACCGGCAGCCTGCTGATCGACAACGCCGGCAGCATCACCTCGGCCACCGGCCAGGCGCTGGACCTGGACAAGCTGCAGAGCGCCGCCACCACCACGATCATCAACCGCGCCAGCGGGGTCATCCACAGCGACGGCAACGACGCGATTCGCCCCGGCGGCAACGCGAGCATCACCAACTACGGCGAGATCAGCAGCTCCGACATGGTCACCGCCGACACCAAGAACGACGGCATCGACTTCCAGGGTGCCGCGGGCGGCCACGTGGAAAACCACGGCCTGATCAGCGGCGGCCGCCACGGCATCACCACCGATGTGGGCGCCACCCTGATCAACTATGCGGACGGCGTGATCATCGGCCGCAACGGCTCGGGCTTCGGCTCGGACGGCGACGGCACCGTGGTCAACTACGGGCGCATCAGCGGCGCCTACAACGGCCTGGTGCCGGACGGCGACGGCGACGGCGTGGACATCGATTACACCGGCGACATCGAGAACCACGGCATCATCGAAGGCCTCGGCGCAGCCGGCTCGAAGGACGGCTCGCCCAACGGCAGCGAAGGTATCGCCATGGGCGGCGGCACCATCATCAACTACGCCGGCGCGGTCATCCGCAGCGTCGACCGCGGCATCCTGGTCGACGACGGCAATGGCAACAGCGGCTTCGGCAAGACCTACCTGGAAAACCACGGCACTATCTCCGGCGAAAAACTCTCCGGCGTGACCCTTTCGGGCGATCTCGACGACACCGTGATCAACGACGGCCTGATCCACGGCGGCAACGGCATCGCCCTGGAAATGGGCGGCGGCAACGACAGCCTGGTGCTGCTCTCCGGCAGCCGCTTCGAAGGCCTGGTGGACGGCGGCACCGGCCGCGATACCGTCACCCTGGACGACGCCGCCGGCGGCAGCTTCGGCAACAGCACCCACTTCGAATGGCTGGACGTGAAACAGGGCAGTTGGGCCCTCTCCAGCGTGAACGACTTCAGCGAAGGCGGCGAAGTCTTCAGCGGCGCCAGCCTGAGCAACACCGGCAGCATCCTCGGCACCCTGCAGGTCGACCAGGGCGCCACCTACTCGGGCAGCGGCAGTGTCGGCGGCCTGAACGTTGCCGGCACCCTGATCACCTCGCCGGCCCTGGGCGCTGCACACGTCACCGGTAACCTCAGCCTGCAGAACGGCTCGACGCTGTCCTTCGGCGTGGAGCCCAGCGGCGCCCACGCCACCGTGCAGGTGGACGGCACCGCCAGCATCGCTGGCTCGCACCTCGCTGTGCAGGCCGGCAGCGGCAACTGGCCGTGGCAGAGCAGTGTGCAGGTCATCAGCGCTACGGGCGGCGTCAGCGGGCAGTTCGCCGACGTGAAGAGCAACTTCGCCTTCCTCACCCCGACGCTCAGCTACGGCGCCAACAGCGTCGATCTGCAACTGACCCGCAACGACGTGCAGTTCGGCGACCTTGCCAGCAGCAGCAACGGCCGCAATGCCGGCGCCGCGCTGCAAAGCCAGAACGGCGGCGCGCTGTACAACGCGCTGGTCACCAGCGATGCGAGCAACGCCAGCGCTGCCCTGGAGCAGTTGGCCGGCACCAGCAACGCCAGCCTCGCCGCCGCGACCATCGCCGGCAGCCAGCAGGTCGGCAGCGCCATGCTCAACGCCGTGCGCCAACTGGGCAGCAGCAGCTTGCTGGCTGCCACCGAGCGCAACGATACACCGATGCTCGCCGCCACCGGCGTGCCCAGCGAAGCGCGCAACCTGAACGACCCGAACGCCGCCGGCCGCCTATGGGTGCAGGGCATCGGCAGCCACGGCAAGCTCGACGAACACGACAAGAGTGGCGACCTGCAACAGAACACCGGCGGCACCCTGCTCGGTGCCGACTGGGCGGTGACCCCGGACTGGCGCCTGGGCGTGCTGGGCGGCTACTCGCACACTGACCTGGATGGCAGCGGCGGTGTTTCCGGCGATATCGACAGCTGGCACCTGGGCGCCTACGCGCTGCACCAGAGCGGCCCGCTGGCCGTGCGACTGGGCGCGGCTTACAGCAGCCACGACGGCGAGAGCAAACGCCGGGTCGAGTTCGACGGCTTCAGCGATCGCCCCAAAGGTGACTATGACGCCGACAGCTGGCAGGCCTTCGCCGAGACTGGCTACGCCATGGGCAGCGGCCGCCTGAGCGCCGAGCCTTACGCGCGCCTGGACTACCAGCGCTACGAGCGCGATTCGTACAACGAGAAGGGCGGCGCCGCCGCACTGCACGTCGACTCCCAGGACCAGGACAACCTGAGCAGCACCCTGGGCCTGCGCATCGCCCGCCTGGACACCCTGAGCAACGGCATGAGCTTCACCCCGCGCCTGGGCCTGGGCTGGCGTCACACCTTCGGCGACATCGACAGCGAAACCCGCCAGTCCTTCATTGCCGGCGGTGATGCCTTCAGCGTCCAGGGCACCGCGCTGGACCGCAACAGCCTGCTGCTGGACGTCGGCTTCGACCTTGGCGTGTCCGCGCGCAATACCGTCGGCATCGGCTACAGCGGGCAGATGGGCAGCAATGCGCAGAACCACGCGCTGATCGCCCAGTGGCAGATGGCGTTCTGATCTTCCGGATCACGTCACGAAAAGCCCGGCAGCCGCCGGGCTTTTTCGTCCCGCCCTGTTACGCGAGATTCGGAAACTTCCTGATCTTTCTCGGAGCAAGGCACATGGTCTCACCCGCCACTCGCGGCAAAGCTTGCGCCCCCGGTCAGCCGACCGGCATTTGCCTTTCGTTTGATGAGTGAGCACTCCATGAAAAAGCTTTGCATCCTGATCGCCGCCTGCACCGTCCTCGCCGCCTGCGACAAGAAACCCGAGCCGACCTCGCAAACCGCAGTGCCCGCTGCCGCCACCCAGCAGCAAGCCAAGCCTGCGCCGGTAGAGCAGCCCGCACCCACCTCCACTGAGGAACAAGCCGCCCCGGCAGAGCAGCCAGCCGCCGAACAGGCCGCACCGCAAGCGCAAGTCGAGACCGCCAACAAGCCGGCCGAAGACAAGCAGCAGTAAGGGTTCATTGGCCTTTACAGCACACTCCAGCCAGCCGTCGCAGGGCGGCTGGTTGATTCAGGGCTGCAGTTGGCTGACGTAAGCCGCCAGCGCCTTGATGTCGTCATCGCTGAGTAGCCCGGCTACCGCCAGCATCGGCGAGCCGGCCCGGCTCGGGTCCTTGTCACGGTAGCGCTGCAGCGCGTGGGTCAGGTAAGGCCTGGGCTGCCCGGCAATGCGCGGGAAGCCATCATGACCCAGCGCCTGGGCACCATGGCAGGTCACGCAGACCGTGGCGAAACGCTGGGCGCCCTGCTCGATCTCCGCCGCGTCAGGCAGGGCTTCCGTGCGAGGCAGGACCGCCTGCTGGCTGAAGTAGTAAGCGATATTCACCCGCTCGTTGAGCGTCAGCAGCTTGGCCGCCTGGTTCATCACGAAGTCGGTGCGCTGGCCATCGACGTACTTCTCGAAGGCATCGAACAGGTACTGCGGATTCTGACCGGCCAGGTTGGGGATGTAATCGCGCTTGCTGTTGCCGTCCTTGCCGTGGCACTTGCTGCACAGCAGGATGCGCTCCTCGGCGGCCGCATAGGCCTGCTCGCGCTTGGTCGGGTCCTTCTCCAGGGCAGCAAGCCGATCCATCATTTCCGATGACTGCGCCAATGCCTGGGCGCTCGCACACAGCAGCACCCACCACAGAACGACTCTCCCCATCACCGCACCCTGGTCAGTTTTCCCAGCGTCGACGCTAATGGGTTTCTGAAGGAAGTTTCCGACGCAGATCAAGCAAACGCGCCGTCGGCTGAAAAATCTGCGGGCAAAAAAAGGGGGAGCATCGTGCTCCCCCGTGGGACTGAACCTTAAAGACCCGTCTGTCCTTGGTCAGCCTTCAATTTCAACCAGGATCTCACCGGGGTTGACCCGGTCGCCCTTGGCTACGTGGATGGCCTTCACGGTGCCGGCGATGCCCGCCTGCACTTCGGTCTCCATCTTCATCGCTTCGGTGATCAGCACGGCCTGGCCGGCCTTCACGCTGTCGCCTTCCTTCACCAGCACATCGACGATGTTGCCCGGCATGGTGGTGCTGACATGGCCCGGCTCGCTGGCGTGCTTGCGCTTGTTGCCACCACCGCCGACGAACTCGTTGAGCGGCTCGAACACCACTTCCTCGGGCATGCCATCCACCGACAGGTAGAAGTGGCGCTTGCCGTCGGTCTTCACGCCGACGCCGGTGATGTCCACGCGGTAGCTCTCGCCGTGCACGTCGACCACGAATTCGGTCGGCACGCCTTCACCGCCAGCCGCAGCGACGCCCTTGCCGTTGGGGATCGGCAGCAGTTCTTCCGGCTTCAGGGTGCCGGCCGCGCGCTCCTCGAGGAACTTGCGGCCGATGTCCGGGAACATGGCGTAGGTGAGCACGTCCTCTTCGGACTTGGCGACGCTGCCGATCTCTTCGCGCAGCTTGTTCAGCTCCGGCTTGATCAGGTCGGCCGGGCGCACGTCGATGACTTCCTCGTTGCCGATGGCCTGGCGGCGCAGTTGCTCATTGATCTTGCCCGGCGCCTTGCCGTAACGGCCCTGCAGGTAGAGCTTCACCTCGTTGGTGATGGTCTTGTAGCGCTCGCCGGCCAGCACGTTGAAGAACGCCTGGGTGCCGACGATCTGCGAGGTCGGGGTGACCAGGGGCGGGAAGCCCAGGTCTTCGCGCACGCGGGGGATTTCCGCGAGCACTTCGGGCATGCGGTTCAGCGCGCCCTGTTCCTTGAGCTGGTTGGCCAGGTTGGAAATCATCCCGCCCGGTACCTGGTTGACCTGCACGCGGGTATCCACGCCGGTGAACTCGCTCTCGAACTGGTGGTACTTCTTGCGCACGGCGTGGAAGTACATGCCGATTTCCTGGATCAGCTCCAGGTCCAGGCCGGTATCGAACGGGGTGTCGCGCAGGGCGGCGACCATGGATTCGGTGCCCGGGTGGCTGGTGCCCCAGGCCATGCTGGAGATCGCGGTGTCGATGCGGTCGGCGCCGTTTTCCACAGCCTTGAGCTGGCACATGCTGGCCACGCCGGCGGTGTCGTGGGAGTGCACCACCACGTCCAGCGGCAGCGCCTCTTTCAGCGCCTTGACCAGTTGGCCGGTGGCATACGGAGTCAGCAGGCCGGCCATGTCCTTGATGGCGATGGAGTCCACGCCCATGTCGGCCATGGCCTTGCCCTGGGCAACGAAGGCATCGATGGTGTGCACCGGGCTGGTGGTGTAGGCAATGGTGCCCTGGGCGTGCTTGCCAGCGGCCTTCACCGCTTCGATGGAGACGCGCAGGTTACGCACGTCGTTCATCGCGTCGAAGATGCGGAACACGTCGATGCCGTTGACCGCCGCCTTGGCGACGAAGGCACGGACCACGTCGTCGCTGTAGTGGCGGTAGCCCAGCAGGTTCTGCCCGCGCAGAAGCATCTGCAGGCGGGTGTTGGGCAGCGCGGCCTTGAGCTTGCGCAGGCGCTCCCACGGGTCTTCCTTGAGGAAGCGCACACAGGCGTCGAAGGTGGCGCCGCCCCAGACTTCCAGCGACCAGTAGCCAACCTTGTCGAGCTTGTCGCAGATGGGAAGCATGTCCTCGGTGCGCATCCGGGTCGCCAGCAGCGACTGGTGGGCGTCGCGCAGGATGGTATCGGTGACGGTGACTTTCTTGGCAACGGTCATGTACGTGATCCTCACAGGCCAGCGTGGGCGGCAATGGCGGTAGCGATGGCGATGGCCAGGTGCGACGGGGTGCGTTTGATGGAGTACTGGGTCAGTTCCGGGTGGCTTTCGACGAAGCTGGTGTTGAACTGGCCGTTACGGAATTCCGGGTTCTTGAGGATTTCCTGGTAGTAGGCCGCAGTGGTCTTCACGCCCTGCACGCGCATGTCGTCCAGCGCACGCAGGCCGCGGTCCAGCGCCTCTTCCCAGGTCAGTGCCCAGACCACCAGCTTCAGGCACATCGAGTCGTAGTACGGCGGGATGGTGTAGCCGGTGTAGATCGCCGTGTCGGTGCGCACGCCGGGGCCGCCGGGCGCGTAGTAGCGGGTGATCTTGCCGAAGGACGGCAGGAAGTTGTTCTTCGGGTCTTCGGCGTTGATGCGGAACTGCAACGCGAAGCCGCGGTGAATGATGTCTTCCTGCTTCACGGACAGCGGCAGCCCCGACGCCACGCGAATCTGCTCGCGGACGATGTCGATGCCGGTGATTTCCTCGGTGATGGTGTGTTCCACCTGCACGCGGGTGTTCATCTCCATGAAGTACACCTCGCCATCGGCGAGCAGGAACTCCACGGTGCCGGCGTTCTCGTAGCCCACGGCCTTGGCGGCGCGCACGGACAGGTCGCCGATGTAGGCGCGCTGCTCGGGGGTCAGCTGCGGGCTGGGGGCGATCTCGATGAGCTTCTGGTTGCGGCGCTGGATCGAGCAGTCGCGCTCGAACAGGTGCACGGTGTTGCCGAAGGAGTCGGCGAGAATCTGCGCCTCGATGTGCTTGGGATTGACGATGCACTTCTCGAGGAAGACTTCCGCGCTGCCGAAAGCCTTGGTGGCCTCGGAGATCACCCGGGGGAAATTCTGCTCCAGCTCTTCACGGCTGTTGCAGCGGCGAATACCGCGGCCGCCGCCACCGGAGGTGGCCTTGAGCATCACCGGGTAACCAATGCGCTCGGCTTCGGACAAGGCTTCGGCCAGGTCGGCGACGTTGCCTTCGGTGCCGGGGGTGCAGGGCACGCCAGCGGCGATCATGCTGCGGCGGGCCTCGGTCTTGTCGCCCATGCGGCGGATGACTTCCGCGGACGGGCCGATGAACTTGATCCCGCGCTCGGCGCAGATATCGGCCAGTTCGGCGTTCTCGGAGAGGAAGCCGTAACCGGGGTGCAGGGCGTCGCAACCGGTTTCCACGGCCAGGTTCACCAGCGCACGCGGGTTGAGGTAACCCGCCAGCGGGTCGGCGCCCAGGCTGTGCGCTTCGTCGGCACGCTTCACATGCAGGGCGTGGCGATCGGCGTCGGAATAGACGGCCACCGAACGAATGCCCATCTCGGCGCAGGCGCGCACGATCCGGACAGCGATCTCCCCACGGTTGGCGATCAGGATTTTCTTGATCACTGCGGCTTTCCCTCGGCCCGGGCCTTGTGGACCCCGGCGTAAAGACCAATCGGCAGCCCCGTTCAGGCAGCTGGATTCTCTTGTGGATATTCGTGGCCGGAGCGGGTTCCGGCGTGTTTTTACCCTAGCGCGGGAGGGAGGATTAACCAAAATCAATAATTATTGGGGTAGCCATAAAGAATGCTTTATAGTCGCTGGAAAATGTCGCCATCGAGCAGGCTTCTATGCGTAAGTCATTGATGCGTATGACCCTTCGCCAGCTGCAGGTTTTCCGCGCGGTGTGCGAAAGCCGTTCCTACAGCCGCGCCGCCGAGGAAATGGCCCTGACCCAGCCGGCGGTCAGCCTGCAGATCCGCCAGCTCGAAGAACTGGTCGGCCAGCCGCTGTTCGAGTACATCGGCAAGAAGCTCTACCAGACCGATGCCGCCGACGCCCTGCTGCGCGCCACCACCGATATCTTCCAGCGCCTGGAAGTGCTGGATATGAACCTCTCCGACCTCAAGGGTTCGTTGCAGGGCCAGCTGCGCCTGGCGGTGGAATCCAGCGCCAAGTACATCACCCCGCACCTGTTCGCCGCGTTCCACGCGCAGCACCCGGATGTCAGCCTGAACCTCACGGTGGTCAACCGCGCCCAGGTGATCAAGCGCCTGTCGGACAACCGCGACGACCTGGTGATCATGTCCCTGGTGCCGCAGGACATGGCGCTGGAGTTCCTGCCCTTCCTGAACAACCCGATCGTTGCCGTGGCACCGCCGGACCACCCGCTGTGCAACGCCGCGAAGCTTTCGCTGAAGGACCTGGAACCCTATCCGCTGCTGATCCGCGAGCCCGGCTCGGGTACGCGCAAGGCCTGTGAGGAACACTTCCAGCAGAAACGCGCGCACTTCGCGCAGACGCTGGAGTTCGCCTCGCTGGAGGGATCACGGGAAGGGGTATTGGCGGGACTGGGACTGGCGCTGCTGCCGCGCCACGCGGTGAGCCGCGAGCTGCAGTCCGGGCTGCTGCACGAACTGCCGGTGGAAGAGCTGCCGCTCTACCGCAGCTGGTGTCTGGTGCACGCCCGCGGCAAGCGCCTGAGTCCGGTGACCCAGGCGTTCGTCGCCTTCATCCGTGAAGAGCGGGCGCTGATCAGCCAGCTTGCCGAACGCTTCGCCGGCCCGCCTTCGCCGAAGTGAGGTAGGCGGCGGCGATCAGGTCGGGGTAATCGGAGGTTTCGAGGGCGAGGCGCTGGGCCTCCATGCGGTCCTCGATGGCGCGACGGAACTGCATGCGCCGCTGGTCTTCGAGCTTGCGGCGGGTCTTGCTATCCACTTGGAGCTGGGTGTCGTCGATATGGCGGGGCATCTCGCATCTCCCAAGGCCGAAGGGCTGGAGACGCCAGCATGCTGGGGACGGATGACCGTTTGACGACGTGGTGGTGAAGCGCCGGTGACGCCGACGGGCGGTCGGCGAGCCGCTACATCGGCCAACCCAGAAGGCGGGCTTTTGTAGGAGCGAGCTTGCTCGCGAACCGCTCAGCCCTGGAACACCCGGCTAGCTCTGTTCGCGAGCAAGCTCGCTCCTACAGGTATGGTCTCAGGACGCCTCTTCCGGGCGCTCCTCGTGGTTCTTCACCACTTTGGGCGACAGGCGCAGGCTACGCAGGCTGCGCTTCACGCTCTTGAGGTGGTTCACCAGGTCCGGACCGCGGGCCATGGCCACGCCCATTGCCAGCACGTCGATCACCACCAGGTGGGCGATACGCGAGGTCAGCGGGGTGTAGATGTCGGTGTCTTCGTGCACATCCACCGCCAGGTTCACCGTGGCCAGGTCGGCCAGCGGGGTCTGGCTGGGGCAGAGGGTGATCAGCGTGGCGCCGGCTTCGCGCACCAGATTGGCGGTCACCAGCAGGTCCTTGGAGCGGCCGGACTGGGAGATGCAGATCGCCACATCCGAAGGCTTGAGGGTCACCGCCGACATGGCCTGCATATGCGGGTCGGAATACGCCGCAGCCGACAGCAGCAGGCGGAAGAACTTGTGCTGGGCATCCGCCGCCACCGCGCCGGAAGCGCCGAAGCCATAGAACTCGACACGCTGGGCATGGGCAATGGCCGCGACGGCGCGCTCCAGGGCATGGGTGTCGAGGTGCTCGCGCACTTCCATCAGCGAGTGCAGGGTGGTGTCGAAGATCTTCAGGCTGAAGTCCGCCACCGAGTCGCTCTCATTGATCGAGAACTGGCCGAAACTGGCACCGGCGGCCAGGCTCTGCGCCAGCTTGAGCTTGAGGTCCTGGAACCCGCTGCAGCCAATGGCGCGGCAGAAGCGCACGATGGTCGGCTCGCTGACGCCGACGCCATGGGCGAGGTCCGCCATGGAGCTGTGCATGACCGATGCAGGGTCCTGCATCACGTGATCGGCAACCTTGAGCTCCGACTTGCGGAGCAGATGACGCGACTGGGCAATGTGCTGCAAAAGGTTCACAGGGATAGGCTCGGTGATAGTTGTCTGAGAATTATGTAGTCTTGTTGTAGTTATACTACAAAACTACTCGCCAAGCCCAGGGAATAAGTCCTTGAATACGCCCGCCAGCCTTAGTCTTCCCAGTTCCTGCGATATCCTGGTGTTCGGCGGCAGCGGTGACCTGGCGCTGCACAAATTGCTGCCGGCGCTCTACCACCTGCATCGGGAAAACCGCCTGCCGGCCGATACGCGGATCTTCGCCCTCGCCCGCAGCCAGCGTGACAACGCGGCCTACCTCGAACTCGCCGAACGCAACTGCCGGGTCCAGGTGGCGCGCAGCGATTTCTCCGCCGAAGCCTGGCGCAGCTTCGCCCAGCGCCTGCAATACGTGGCGATGGACGCCTCACAAAGCGCCGACTTCGGTCGTCTGGCCAAGGCACTCAAGCGCAGCGAAGGTCGCGTGCTGGTGCACTACCTGGCCACCGCGCCAAGCCTCTTCGCGCCGATTGCACAGAACCTGAAGATCGCCGGCCTGGCCGGCCCGCTGGCGCGCATCGTGCTGGAGAAGCCGCTGGGGCATTCGCTGGAGTCGGCGCTGGCGATCAACCAGGCCATCGGCGAGGTGTTCGACGAATCCCGCGTCTTCCGCATCGACCACTACCTGGGCAAGGAGACGGTGCAGAACCTCATGGCCCTGCGCTTCGCCAACACCCTGTTCGAGCCGGTGTGGCGCAACGGTCCCATCGATCACGTGCAGATCACCGTCAGCGAAACCCTCGGCGTGGAAAACCGCGGCGGCTACTACGACCATGCCGGGGCCATGCGCGACATGGTGCAGAACCACCTGCTGCAGTTGCTCTGCCTGGTGACCATGGAAGCGCCGGTGCGCTTCGATGCCGAGGCGGTGCGCAACGAGAAGGTGAAGATCCTCCAGGCGCTCAAGCCGATCACCGGGCAGGACGTGCAGGACAAGACCGTCCGTGGCCAGTACACCGCCGGGCATATTGGCGGGCAGGAAGTGCCGGCCTACTGGTTCGAGAAAAATGTCGACAACGACAGCGATACGGAGACCTTCGTCGCCGTTCAGGCGGCGATCGACAACTGGCGCTGGTCTGGCGTGCCGTTCTACCTGCGCACCGGCAAGCGCATGGCGAAGAAATGCTCGGAGATCGTCATCCAGTTCAAACCGGTCCCCAACAGCCTGATCGGCAACGGTGCCGGCGCGGCCAACCGCCTGTGGATAAGGTTGCAGCCGGAGGAGCGCATCAGCGTGCAGCTGATGGCCAAAGCGCCGGGCAAGGGCATGCAGCTGGAGCCGGTGGAGCTGGACCTCAACCTCGCCCAGGCGTTCAGCACCAACAAGCGCCGCTGGGACGCCTACGAACGCCTGCTGCTGGATGTGATCGAGGGCGACTCCACACTGTTCATGCGCCGCGACGAGGTGGAAGCGGCCTGGCGCTGGGTCGACCCGATCCTCGCCGGCTGGCACGAGCACTACCAGAGCCCGCGCCCCTATCCGGCCGGCAGCAACGGGCCGGAGCAGGCGCAGACCCTGCTGGAATTGCAGGGGCGCCGCTGGCTGGAATGATCCCCTCCGGATATTGCCGGAAGAACACTCCGTAGGATGGCGTGGAGCGTAGCGATACCCATCATTTTGGCGCGCCGACAGCATGGGTATCGCTACGCTCCACCCATCCTAGAAAGAGCACGTCGGGCCTATCACCACCGGGCGCGGATGCAAAATCCGTTGACCTCGCTCAGCACGCACAACCCGCGGATTTCCTAGAGTGGCAGCCTTTTTCCCACTACCCGCTGCATTGCCATGTCCCCCACTCCATTTGCCCCCGAACTGCTTTGCCCCGCCGGCTCGCTGAAGAGCCTGCGCCATGCCTTCGCCTATGGTGCCGACGCCGTCTACGCCGGCCAGCCGCGCTACAGCCTGCGAGTGCGCAACAACGAATTCGACCATGCCAACCTCGCCACCGGCATCAACGAGGCCCATGCCCTGGGCAAGCGCCTGTACGTAGTGGTGAACATCGCCCCGCACAACGCCAAGCTGAAGACCTTCCTGCAGGACGTTGAATCGGTGATCGCCCTAGGCCCGGACGCGCTGATCATGTCCGATCCCGGCCTGATCATGCTGGTTCGCCAGCATTTCCCTGAGGTTGATATCCACCTTTCGGTGCAGGCCAACGCGGTGAACTGGGCCAGCGTGGAGTTCTGGCGCCAGCAGGGGCTCAAGCGGGTAATCCTCTCCCGCGAGCTGTCGCTGGAGGAAATCGGCGAAATCCGCGAGCGCGTGCCGGGGATGGAACTGGAAGTCTTCGTCCACGGCGCGCTGTGCATGGCCTACTCCGGGCGCTGCCTGCTGTCGGGCTACATCAACCGCCGCGACCCCAATCAGGGCACCTGCACCAACGCCTGCCGCTGGGAATACCAGACCCATGCCGCCCATGAGGACGAACTGGGCCATGCTGTGCGCAACGTCGAGCCGACCCTGGGCATCGGCGCACCGACCAAGGAGATCGTCCTGCTCGAAGAGGCCAACCGCCCCGGCGAGCTGATGGAGGCCTTCGAGGACGAGCACGGCACCTACATCATGAACTCCAAGGACCTGCGCGCCATCCAGCATGTGCAACGTTTGACGCAGATGGGCGTGCATTCGCTGAAGATCGAGGGCCGCACCAAGTCCCACTACTACGTCTCGCGCACGGCCCAGGCCTACCGCAAGGCCATCGACGACGCCGTCGCCGGGCGCGCCTTCGACCTCGGCCTGATGGACACCCTCGAATCCCTGGCCCATCGCGGCTATACCGAGGGCTTCCTGCGCCGCCACGTGCATGACGAGTACCAGAACTACCAGTACGGCCACTCCCTCTCCGAGCGCCAGCAATTCGTCGGCGAATTCACCGGCGAGCGCCGTCACGGGCTGGCCGAAGTGCGGGTGAAGAACCGCTTTGAAGTGGGCGACAGCGTCGAGCTGATGACTCCGGCCGGCAACCGCACCTTCCGGCTGCATGCGCTGGAGAACACACGAGGCGAATCCATTGGCGTCGCGCCGGGCGATGGCCACGTCGTCTACATCCCCGTGCCCGACGGGCTGGACCTGGAGTACGCGCTGCTGATGCGCAACCTCAACAGCGGCACCACACGCGATTCGCGCGAGCCGGCCGCGGCTGGTGGTTGCGGGAACGATTGCGGCAAGTGTGGGTGTGGCGGCAACTGATCCACCCACCTGTCGCTATGAACGTAGGATGGCGTGGAGCGCAGCGATACCCATCAATGTCGTGCACCGGGGCATGGGTATCGCTCCGCTCCACCCATCCTACAAAGAGCGCCCTCTGCCCAGTCCGCCCTGCTCACGGGTTCTGCAGGAACACCACATACCCCCTGAACCACCGGCTCCTGGCCAGGTAGTCCGGCGCCTGCCACTCCCCGTATTGCGCCAGGCCGATGCGGAAGGGCAACTGCAGTCGCGCCACGCGAGGCAGGTAGGCCTGGTAGTTGGGAATGGTCTGGCGGCCCTGGTAGGTCTGCACCACCACTTCGTCCACTACGCCGACCAGGCGGTTGATGGTGTCCGGTGCGCCATTGCTGCCCCAGTCCATCAGCCCGGTGATGCTCAGCTTGCAGTCCTCAGGCAGGCGCGTGCGCAGGTCCTGGAGGAAGTCGACGTACTCGTGCAGGTAACGCGTGCGGGCATCGAAATCGATCTGCACACCCACGACCGGATTGCCCGCCGCACGCCAGCGGCGCAGTTGGGACAGCAGGGTGCGGTAGATGCCCTCGTTCCAGCGCAGGGTATGGGCGCGGTAGACCACCCAGACCTCGCCCTGCTTCAGGCGCGGAATGGCAATGCCCTGGGCGATCAGGCGAGCCTGGCCGTCGCGCTGGCGCGGCGCGCTGACCTGCCCCTGCAGTACATAGAGCGTGCGAGCCTGGGCCAGCACCGGTTGCGCGGCGACGCCGCTCCACAGCCAGAAGGCATCGTGCTCGGCGGCATCCACGCCGGCCGCCGAGGCGTTGCCTGCGAGCAACGCCAGGGCCAGTGCCAGGGCGCGCCGCACAGGGCTTACCAGTAGTACTTCAGCGCCTTCGCCCAGGGCGTGGCGGAGTACTGGCCCTTGAGCGTGCGGAACCATTGCTTGCGCTGCGCCGGGGCAATGTCCTGGCTGCCGCAGCCATTGAAGCCGCTGGGCGCGAAGCAGTTGATGGCGCGGAACAGCGCGTACGCGCGGTCCTCTTCCACCGCCTGCTTGTCGGCGATGACCTTGAGGTAGCCGTCCATGCGCGAGTAGGGCGTGCCGGGGAACAGCGACTCGCCGCCACCCAGTTCGCGCTCGCTGGGCTGGGTGTCGAGCGGGAAGCCGTCCAGGCCGTTGCGCAGGATGAACTCGCCCAGGCAGTTCAGCGCCTTGGGCGGCTGCGGGGATTGCAGCAGTTCGCGGGCGACGTCGACGATCGCCGGGCACTCGTAGCCGCTGTCGTTCTTGCCGCCGGGCCACTGGAACAGCGACAGCGGCATGCTGCCGTAGAGGTAGCCGATGCTGGCGCCCAGCGGCTTGCCGCTACCGTCTGTGGGCAGCAGGGCGAGGTCGTCGATATAGGCCTGGTACTGGCCGTGCAGCAGGTCCTTGTAGAGCAGGGCGAACAGCGCGGTATCGCGCTCTTCCACCGAGACGCTGGTGGATTTCGCCTGCTGGCGCAGCAGTTCGGGCCCCGCGATGTGGCGCAGGAGGATTTCGCGGATGATCGGCGTGCGTACCGGCGAGCCTTCGGCGAACACCTTCACCAGCCGGTCGCTGCGCTCGTAGTTGAAGGCCAGCGCCAGCTCCAGCTGGTCGCGCTGCAGTGGCTGCACCGCCCGCGGCAACAGGCGCAGCCAGAGTTTCTCGGCGGCGATCCAGTCGTTGCCGGCCTCGAGGGCGAAACCGCGCAGGACCTGCTGGCTGAAGGCGAGGTAGTCGAGCCTGGAGGGCAGCTCTTCGGGCAGCGACTTCAGCGCCTCGGCGGGCTTTTCCTCGACGTAGAGCTGGAAGGCCGCCGTCAGGTAGTCGTGCAGGCCGGGGTTCTTCGCAAAGAGGTCCTTCTGCGCGGCCAGTCCCGCAGCGTCCAGGGCGCGGGGCTCGCTGGGTTCGTGGTGACGCATCTGCATCAGGTCGAGCACCGCCAGCAGGCGCGCATCGCGCACATCGGCCGGGTGCGCGGTGACCAGCAGCTTGTTGTCGACCTCCTGCACCAGTTGGGCGAGATCGTCGGCATCCTCGCGGGCGAACAGCTCGGCGTACTCGCCGGCCAGCCGGCCTTCATCGCTCATCAGCCAGTAGACACGCCGCGTCAGGCCCTTGGCCGAGGCGCCGTAGCGGCCTTGTGGATAAGCCTTGAGGTAGTCGCCCAGCGCGGATTCGGCCTGGGCGAGGATTTTCTTGTCGACCTTGCGCAGGTCCGGGTAACCCATCTCGTCGAAGGCGTTCTGCTGCGCCTGGTTGAGCAGTGCGCGGGCGACCATGTAGCGCGAGGTTTCCTTAAGCCAGGCCTGGTCGCTGTCCTGCAGGCTACGGAAGGATTTCAGCGCATCGGCGAAACGGCCGCTGTAGAAGTCCGCCGCACCCTTGAGGTAAGTGCGGTAGGCCTTGGCCGGGGCGCTCTGCAGGTCGCCCGGCAGCAGCACGCTGAGCTGGGTTTCGTCCCACTGGCAGGCCCCCAGCAGGGTCAGGCGAGCGCGGGCTAGGCCCTGGCGTTCACCCGCGGTAAGGCTGTCGGCCAGCAGCAGCTGGCTGAGGAAGTCCTGGGCGGTGAGTGGATTGTTGCTGCGGCAGCGGCTGCCTTCGCCACTGGCGAAGCTGTCGGCGGAGGACTGCACGGCATCCGCCGGCAGGCCGATGCGCGCGGCAAGATCGGCCAGGGATGCGGTGCTGGTGCTGTCGGTCGCATCTTCCGGTGCCGCGCCGTCGAGCCAGCGTGCCAGCGGGAAAGGCACCTGGCCGTAACCCAGCTGCTGCTCGTCGTCGGTCAGCGCGCGGTTGGGGATGCTGGCCTGGCCGGCGTCGGCCAGCAGCAGTTGCAGGTTGACCCGGCTGTCGTTGCCCGGGCTCAGGAAGGGCAAGCTGTTGCACACGTCCAGCGTGTCGCGCTTGAGGTTCCAGCTCGGATAACAGGAGTCATCGCTGCTCGCGTGCGCCTCCTGCATGCCGAGGCAGCCGGTGATCAGGGCCAGCAGGGTCAGTCCGTACAGACGCATGAATGATCCTTGTCCGTTGGAGCCCGCACGCCGGGCTGGAATTCAGAGCAGGAAGAATCTTACCTCGCCGAGCCCGGTCTTGCCCGCCTGCATGGGGAGAAGACTGTAAACGCGATCTACCGCACAGCAGCACCTGCGACACGTTGTCCAGCTGAATCCTTCTTTGTTCCGGCTCAAAGAAGGAATTTGCCGACAGGGTATTTCTTCTCCAAACGACAGATCGTCGATTATGGAGAATTACCCATGCTTGATCAGGAAGAGATTTCGCTTTCCCGCCGCACCCTGCTGGCCGGCGCCGTGGTCCTTGGTGTCACCGGCAGCATGCTTGGCAGCAGTACGGCAATGGCCGACGGGGAAGCAGCGCCGAAGAACATGGGGCCGGCCGTGGACCTCTCGAAACTGGAACACGTCCAGGTCGAACTGGTCGCGCCACCCTTCGTCCATGCCCACGAGCAGCGCGCCAAGGGCAAGCCCAAGGTCGTCCAGTTCCGCATGGTGATCGAGGAGAAGAAGCACGTCGTTGACGACGACGGCACCGAGATCCACGCCATGACCTTCAATGGTTCGGTGCCCGGGCCGATGATGGTGGTGCATCAGGACGACTATCTGGAACTCACCCTGGTCAACCCGGCGACCAACACCCTGACCCACAACATCGACTTCCATGCCTCCACCGGCGCCCTGGGCGGCGGCGCGCTGACCATCATCCAGCCCGGCGAGGAAGTGAAACTGCGCTTCCGTGCCACCCGCCCCGGCGTGTTCGTCTACCACTGCGCACCGGGCGGCGCGATGATCCCCTGGCACGTGGTCTCGGGCATGAACGGGGCGATCATGGTGCTGCCGCGCGACGGCCTGAAAGACCGCGACGGCAAGGCGCTGAAGTACGACAAGGTGGTCTATATCGGCGAGCAGGACTTCTACGTCCCGCGCGACAAGGACGGCAATTTCAAGCGCTATGGCACGCCCATGGAAAGCTACAACGACATGCAGCAGGTCATGAAGGGGCTGATTCCCAGCCACGTCGTGTTCAACGGCAAGGTCGGCGCCCTGACCGGCAAGAATGCGCTCAAGGCCAATGTCGGCGAGACCCTGCTGATCGTCCACTCCCAGGCCAACCGCGACACCCGCCCGCACCTGATCGGCGGCCATGGCGATCATGTCTGGGCCAGCGGCAAGTTCCACAATCCGCCGGAAGAAGACCTGGAAACCTGGTTCATCCCGGGCGGTGCAGCCGGCGCGGCGCTGTACACCTTCCTGCAGCCTGGCCTGTACACCTACCTCAACCACAACCTCATCGAAGCGGTGCTGCTGGGCGCCGCGGCGCACATCCAGGTCGAAGGCCAATGGAACAACGACCTGATGAGCCAGATCCAGCCGCCAACTGCGATCAAGTAAGCCCGAGGCCGGCCCCTGTGGGCCGGCCCTTTCCCAGTAAACGATACCGGCGACCGGGCAGACCATGCGCAAGACCATCCTGATCGGCGTACCCGTCGCGCTGCTGCTGGGCGGGGCATTCCTCCTCCTGCGGCCGCAGTACGCACCGGAACTCGCACCGCAAACCGTGAGACTCGAACCCCGCGACTTCGACTTCCGTCCGGCGGGCGACTACTGGCTGGAGAAACAGGCAGTGGACGCGCCTTCGCGGCGAGAACACCTCGCCCCGCGATTCGAAGTCATGAAATTCCAGGTCAGCCAGGGCGAGTACGCCCGCTGCGTGGCCGAAGGCGATTGCCTGGCACTGGACAACAGCGCTCCCCGCGACGACCTGCCTCTCACCGGCGCCAGCCTGCTCGATGCGCAGCTCTATGCCGACTGGCTGTCCAAGCGCACCGGCCAGCAATGGCGCCTGCCGACCGACCGCGAGTGGGCCTTCTTCGCCGGCTCGCGCTGGGCCGACGATGCCCTGCGCATCGACGACGATGATGGCAGCAACCCGGCCCGGCGCTGGTTGGCGCGCTACCGGCTGGAAGCGGAGGCCCGCACCAGCGCTTCGGCGCTGCCGCTGGCGCGCGGCGATCACGGATTCAACGAATACGGGGTGGCCGACCTGGGCGGCAATGTCTGGGAATGGACCCAGAGCTGCCACCAGCGGGTCAACCTCGACGTCCGGGGTGCCCAGACCGAACGCGCCGAGTACTGCTCGATCCGCATTGCCGAAGGCCGCCACCGGGCGGCGATCAACGATTTCGTCCGCGATGCCCGCGGTGGCGGCTGCAGCGCCGGGCAACCACCGGACAACCTCGGTTTCCGCCTGGTCAGGGACATCCCTTGATTCCCCTCAAGTCCTGCCACGGCCCTTAGCCGGTATGCTGCGGCGAACTGACGGGAATCATCGCCGTGACCGCCAATCTCTCGCTCCACCGCGCCTGGCTGGGCAGCTTGCCGCCCTTCGCCAACAGCAGCCGCGAGGAACAGGACGACATCCTCCGCCAGGCCAGCATCCTGCGCCTGATCAGCGGCGCGGCCGTGTTCGAGCAGGGCGCGCCGGCGAGCAACTTCTACCTGCTGGTGCACGGCCGGCTGAAGGCCACCCAGCTCACCGGCGATGGCCAGCGCGTGCTGGTGCGGGTGGTCAATCCTGGCGATCTGTTCGGCTTCGTGCGCGCCCTGGGCCTTAGCCGTTACCCCGCGACCGCCACCGCCAGCCAGGACAGCCTCGTGCTGGCCTGGCCCACCAGCCAGTGGGAACCGTTGCTGGCGCGCCACCCCGGTTTCGCCCTGAACACCGTCCAGGCCATCGGCGAGCGCCTGCAGGAAGCCCACGTACGTTTCTGCGAGCTGGCCACCGAAGAGGTCGAACGGCGCGTCGCGCATACCGTGCTGCGCCTGGTGCAGCAGTCCGGCCGAGCGGAAGCCGACGGCATCCGCATCGATTTCCCGGTCACCCGCCAGGACATCGCCGAGATGACCGGCACCACCCTGCACACCGTCTCGCGCATCCTCAGCGCCTGGGAAGAACGCGGCCTGGTGCGCGGTGGCCGGCAGAAACTGCTGGTGTGCAACCCGCAGCAACTGATGCGGGTGGCCAGCGGCGACGAGCGGGAAGTGCTGGTCGAGGGCCCTTGACTGCAATCAAGGAGCGCGACGCGCGCCCTTCCCTAGACTGGCCGCCTCCTTGCCAAGATTGACGGCCACGACGACTGCGGCCGCCGTGCTCACTCCACCCGAGGCCCGCCATGACCGAAATCCTCACCGAACGCACCCTGAGCGACCTGGCCTTCAGCCTGCCGGGCAGCTGTGCGCTGTTCCACGACTACAAGCTCGACTTCTGCTGCGCCGGCCAGCGCAGCCTGGGCGAGGCCGCCAGCGAGCAGGGCCTGGATGCCCAGCGCATCGCCGAAGAACTGCAGGCGCTGCCGCCGGCCAATGATCAGACCGACTGGCGCCTGACCAGCAACGACCAGCTCATCGACCACATCCTCGAGCGTTACCACAAGGTCCACCGTGAGCAATTGCCGGCGCTGATCCCGCTGGCCGAACGGGTGGAGAAGACCCACGCCGCGCACCCGCAGTGCCCCACCGGCCTGACGGCGCACCTGAAGACCATCCAGGAAGAGCTGGAATGGCACATGTGCAAGGAGGAGAGCGTGCTCTTCCCCTGGCTGCGCCAGGGCATCCCGTTGTCCCACGTGCAGGGCCCGATCGGCGTGATGCGCCATGAGCACGACGAGCACTCGCAATCCCTCGCCGTGCTGGCCGACCTGACCGACGACCTCACCGTGCCAGCGGACGGCTGCAACAGCTGGCGGCGTCTCTACAGTGGCCTGGAAGAACTGCGTCGCGACCTGATGCAGCACATCCACCTGGAGAACAACCTGCTGTTCCTCGGCGCCAACCACCCGGCCTGAGCGCCGGACCGGGAGCCAGGAGGGCGACCAGTGACAGCTTGTCTCACCACGCTGCCCGGCGGCATCGCACATACTGGCGGGATTGTCCCCGCCCAGGAGCGCCCCGCCATGCAAGCGCATCGCGTCCACCACCAGATTCTGTGCGGCCACCACCTGTTCAACGTGCTCAACGAGGAACAGCTGGAGCAGTTGCTCGCCACCAGCACGCTGCTCAACCTGGAGAAGGGCGACAAGCTGTTCCTCCAGGGCGAGCCGGCCCATGCCTTCTACTTCGTGATTTCCGGGGCGGTGAAAATCTACCGCCTGACGCCGGAGGGCCAGGAGAAGGTGCTGGAGGTGGTCGGCAGCCGGCAGACCTTCGCCGAAGCCATGATGCTGATGGATACCCCCGACTACGTGGCCTCGGCCCAGGCGCTGGAGCCCACGCAGGTCTATCGCTTCGCCAACCGCACCTACATGGAGTTGCTGCACAGCAACCCGCAGCTGCCCTTCTCCCTGCTCGCCACCCTCTGCGTACGCCTGCACCGGCGGATCAACGAGATCGAAACGCTGTCGCTGAAGAACTCCACCCACCGCGTGGTGCGCTACCTGATCACCCAGCTCAATCGCCAGGGCAGCGAAGGCAACCGCTTCGAGCTGCCGATGGCCAAGCAACTGGTGGCCGGGCACCTGTCGATCCAGCCGGAGACCTTTTCCCGCGTGCTGCGGCGGCTGATCGACGAAAAGATCATCGACCTCGACGGGCGCAACGTGCAGGTACTCGACGTCGCGCGGCTGGAACAGTTCGAGTAGGTCCATGCGCCAATGCCTGTATTGCCAGCACGAGAGCCCCGAGGACGCTGCCGATTGCCCGCAGTGCGGGATGCCTCTGCCGCTTGATCAGGAGCTGGCAAAGCAGCGCCGGCTGAAGCGCTTCGCCTGGTACTGCGCGATGCTCGCGGTGTTCTGCGCAGTGATGATGGTCTGGTTGCCGCGCTGAGCCCAATACCCGAATCCCTGTAGGAGCGAGCTTGCTCGCGAACCGAATCCCGCAGCGGGGCCAGGTTCGCGAGCAAGCTCGCTCCTACAGAATGCCCCATCAGCTTCGTAGGGCGCATAACGCCCCAGGCGTTATCCGCCGCGGCGAATGAAGCGTTCCGCTTCATTCGCCCTACATTCCTTGCTGGTCATCCCTGGCGACGGGTGAGCTGCCGATACAGCTGCGGCAGTTGCACCGGCAACTGCGCCGGGTCGTTGAGCAGCAGGTAGCCCTGGCTGCCGAACAGGTGCGGCAGGTAATCCGCGGCCTCGCGATCGATGGTGATGCAGAACGGCACCAGTCCGGCACGACGGGCTTCCAGCACCGCCTGGCGGGTGTCCTCGACGCCATAGCGTCCCTCATACAAATCCAGGTCGTTGGGCTTGCCGTCGGTGAGGATCAGCAGCACGCGCTGGCGTTCCTTGCGCTCCAGCAATAACTGCGTGGCCCGGCGGATCGCCGCGCCCATGCGTGTGTAATAGCCAGGACGCAACGCGCGGATGCGCCCGCGCACGGTGTCGTTGTGGCGCTCGTCGAAGGTCTTCAGCTGGGTCAGGCGCACCTGCTGCCGGCGCAGTGAGGAGAACCCGTACAGGGCGAAACGATCGCCAACTGCCTGCAGCGCCTCGCCGAAGAGCAACAGGCTGTCACTGATCAGGTCGATGACGCGGTGGTCGTTGTCGATGTGCGCGTCGGTGGACATCGACAGGTCCGCCAGCAGCAGACACGCCAGGTCGCGACGAGTTTGCCGGCGTTCCAGGAACAGCCCCGGCTCGCTGCAGGCGCCCAGGCGTCGTTCGACGCTGAAATCCAGCCAGGCCTCCAGGTCCAGTTCGGCGCCCTGGGGTTGCCGGCGTAGCCACTGCGGCTGCTGGCGCAGGCTTTCGAACTGCCGGCGCAGCCGCCGCGCGATGGGCGCCAGGGCGTCCGGCAGCGGCGCCGGCACGGCATCGCGAGGCAGCATCGGCTGCAGGCAGACGTGGTCTTCGATCAGTTGCTGGCGGCGGTAATCCCATTCCGGCAGGCGGATGCCCTCGCCCAGCGGCACGTCGTCGAAGTCGGCGGCGGGCAAATCGAGATCGAGCTTCAACCCGCCGCCCTTCTTCTGCCGTTGCCGGGACAGGCTCAGATGATCAAGGTCGTCGGCAACCTTCGCCGCATCGAGGTCTTCGCTGTCGTCACCAGCGCGATCCAGCTCGATGTGCTCGGACCAGCTGAACAGGTTCTCCAGACGGAACAGCAGCAGCCCGCCACGGCCAGGGTCCTGTTCGACACGCTCGGCACGCTTGCGCGCCAGGCCCTTGGCTTCGCTGTGGGCGGAGCGGCCCTGCTCGTCGCCTTCAATCAGGTCGGTGTGCTGCGGCGCGGCCAGGCGCTGCGGCGGGTAGAGCCACAGCGGCACCGGCCAGGGCGCCTTTTCACTTCGGGGCAGACGTTCGATGCTGCCCGGATCGCGCAGCGCCTGTTGCAGCGCCAGCTCCAGCTCGGCTTCGGCAGGCGGCAGCGTGCCGAGATCGGGCCGCAGGCTGAGCAGGGCGTTCACCAGACGCTGATAGCGCGGGCGCAGCAGTGGGTAACGCTCCAGCACCGTTCGCGTCCAGGCCTGGTTATCACGGGCCCAGTGGCGCATCGGCTGGCTGTGGGCGGCGAGCAGCGCCAGCCAGCGGTAGAGTTCGCGGTTCAGCTCGGCGTCGGGGAACACCGACAGTTGCGCGGGCAGGCGCAGGGAATCGGCGTCGAACCAGGCCACCGGCAATTGCTGGCAGGTCCCGGCGACCTGTTGCAGAAGGCTGCGGCGCACCAGCAGTTCGCGAGCACTGGCCGCCTCCACGCCGACCCCGGCTTCGCCGCCGGTGCCACGGAACAGCAGCAGCAGGCTGCGCCGCACCTCCTCCAGGGCCACTGCCGCCTCTTCGAACTCCGGGCTGGCGCGGCGGGTGATGAAGCGGTGCCAGGCGCGGCCGAAGCCTTCTTCGATTTCGAGGTGGATGGTCATGACGCCCCCTGCAGAACGAAAAAGGCCCGCCGCAAAGCGGACGGGCCCGGGATGACGAGATCGATCAGCCCACCTGTGCCACGCCGGAAGCGACAGCCATACGACCGCGCTGACGGAAGCTAAGCAGGTAGCAGATCAGCCCGATGAAGAAGCCCACACCGGAGTACAGGCGCAGCCAGAAGAAGATCTTCAGCTGCTCGACCGTGGCCATGAACGGCATGGCAGCGCCATCGGCTGGCATGCGCTGCAGCCAGACCTGGACGATGCCGGCGGCGGTGAGCATCAGGGTGATCAGCAGCATGGAGATGGTCATCAGCCAGAAGCCCCAGATCTCCAGGCTCTGCGCACGGGCGTCAGGCGCTTCGCCGATGCCCCGCAGGCGCGGCATGGCGTAGCTGATCATGGTCATCACGATCATCGCGTAGGCGCCGTAGAAGGCCAGGTGCCCGTGGGCGGCGGTGAGCTGCGAACCGTGGGTGTAGAAGTTCACCGGGGCCAGGGTGTGCAGGAAGCCCCACACGCCGGCACCGAGGAAGGCGGTTACGGTGGTGCCCAGCGCCCACAGTGCGGCGGCCTTGTTCGGGTGCTCGCGACGGCGGCGGTTCACCATGTTGAAGGCGAACAGCACCATGGCGAAGAACGGCAGCGGCTCCAGCGCCGAGAAGATCGAGCCCAGCCACAGCCAGACCTGCGGCGCGCCGATCCAGAAGAAGTGGTGGCCGGTGCCGATGATGCCGGTGATCAGGGCCATGGCGATGATCACGTAGAGCCATTTCTCCACGACTTCGCGGTCGACGCCGGTGATCTTGATCAGCACGAAGGCCAGCATCGCGCCCATGATCAGTTCCCACACGCCTTCCACCCACAGGTGCACGACCCACCACCAGTAGTACTTGTCGCGCGACAGGTTCTCCGGGTTGTAGAAGGAGAACAGGAAGAACACCGCCAGGCCCACCAGGCCGGTCATCATCACCACGCTGACGGCGGTCTTGCGGCCTTTGAGCATGGTCATGCCGATGTTGAAGAGGAAGCCCAGCGCCACGACCACGATGCCCATCTTGGTGATGGTCGGCTGTTCGAGGAACTCCCGGCCCATGGTCGGCAGCAACTCGTTGTGGGTCAGCCTGGCGAGACCCGCGTACGGCACGAACAGATAGCCGAGGATGGTCAGCACGCCGGCGACGGCGAAGACCCAGAACAGCACGATGGCCAGTTTCGGGCTGTACAGCTCGCGGTCGGCCTCTTCGGGGATCAGGTAGTAGGCCGCACCCATGAAGGCGAACAGCAGCCAGACGATCAGCAGGTTGGTGTGCACCATCCGTGCGACGTTGAACGGGATGGCCGGGAACAGGAAGTCACCGACCACGTACTGCATGCCCATGATCAGGCCGAAGACGATCTGCCCGACAAAGAGCATCAGGGCGAACACGAAGTACGGCTTGGCCACCGACTGCGAGGCGAATTTCAGATAGGGATTGCCCGGGGTCATGCTCAACCCTCCTTGTTCGGCGGCCATTTGTTGGTGTCGATCTTCGAGGTCCACAGCAGGAACGCCGCGAGATCGGTGACCTCCTGGTCGCTCAGGTGGAACTGCGGCATCTGCCGGCGGCCGGGGACGCCCAGCGGCTGCATCTTCATCCAGGCCGCGAGGAAGGAGCCGAAGGCGGCATCGCCACCGCGGCGGATCGCGACGTTGCCCAGCTCCGGCGCAAAGTAGGCGCCTTCACCGAGGATGGAGTGGCAACCCACGCAGTTGTTCTGTTCCCACACCAGCTTGCCGCGCACCACCGACTCGGTGAGCTCACTCTCGTTGGTGCGCTTGGGGAAGGTGGTTTCGGTGTGATAGGTCAGCGCGAGGAACACCAGGAAGAAGAAAACGCCTCCTCCCAGGTAGATGTTCCTCGCCATCCCTTTGGTAAATGTCTCTGACATGGGGCCCTCCTAGGTCACGGTCGGGGCCATTGTAGAAACCGTCCCTGGCCGCCTCGCTTGATGGCAATCAAGAAAGACCAATGCTTCTAGTCGGGTATTTTTCCTACATGAAATCAGTGAGTTGCATGTAGGACGAGGATCGCCCCGGTGACCACCAGCGGCCAGCCAAGGAGCAGCGATTGCCACAGCCGCGGGCCATGGCCGAGCTCCATGAAACGCAGCACGATGAGCCATGCCTTGCCCAGGCCCAGCAGCAGGATCACCGCCACCGGCAACAGGGCATCGGGCGCGTGGTGACCGAGCCAGACGGCGGCAACGGACATCGGCAGCATCAGCAGCCAGGCAAGCAGCAGCGTGTTCACGAGCCAGGCGCCAGCACGTAGACCAGCGGGAACAGCACCACCCAGACCAGGTCGACCATGTGCCAATAGAGCGCGCCGGACTCCAGCCCACCCAGGGCATCGCCGCGGTAGGCGCCGCGCAGGCAGCGCAGCGCCATCCAGCCGAGGATCACCAGCCCCAGCAGTACGTGCAGGAAGTGGAAGCCGGTGATCAGCCAGAACAGGGTGAAGAAGGTGCTGTATTCCAGGTCCAGCCCCTGCGCGGCGAGGTGATGGTATTCGCCGGACTTGAGCACTACGTGGACCAGCCCCAGCAACACGGCAACCCCCAGCAGTGCAGCCGCACGCTGCTGCCGGCCGTGGCGCACCTGCTCCACCGCCAGCGCTGCGCAGACGCCAGCGGTAAGCAGTGTCAGGGTCAGTGTCAGGGCGGTGGACAGGTCAAGCTGCGCGCGGCCGGCACGGAAACCTTCGACGTCCAGGTACTGGGCCACGGCGAAGACGATGATGAGGATGGCGAAGACGGTCAGCTCGGCGAGGATGAACAACCACATCGCCAGGTCGCCCGGCAGGTGCCGGGCATCGAGTGTCGCGTCAGGCGAAGTGGACATCGACCAGGTCCATCAGCGCGGCGACCGTGGCCTCGTCGTCCGACAACGGCTCGGCTAGCCCGGCGCGGCAGGCATCGCGGGGCGCCACGCCGGCGTTGAGCAGCCGCGCGGTAAGCACCAGCAAGCGTGTCGAGCAGACTTCCTCCAGCTCCTGCCGGCCCAGCCGGCGCAGGGCCACGCCCAGCTGCGTCAGGCGTTGCGCCAGTTCCGGCGCGACCCCGGCCTCGCGGACGATGATCGCAGCCTCCGCTTCCGGCGCCGGATAGTCGAAGCGCAGGGCGACGAAACGCTGGCGGGTGCTGGGTTTCATGCCCTTGAGCAGGTTCTGGTAACCGGGGTTGTAGGACACCACCAGCATGAAGCCGGGGGGCGCCACCAGGGATTCACCGGTGCGCTCGATGAACAGTTCGCGGCGATCGTCCGCCAGCGGGTGCAGCACGACCACGGTGTCCTGCCGCGCCTCCACCACTTCGTCGAGGTAGCAGATGCCGCCTTCGCGCACCGCGCGGGTCAGCGGGCCGTCCTGCCACCAGGTGCCGTCGCTGCCGATCAGGTGGCGGCCGACCAGGTCCGCAGCCGACAGGTCGTCGTGGCAGGCCACGGTGTACAGCGGCAGGTTCAGGCGCTGCGCCATGTGCTGGACGAAGCGGGTCTTGCCGCAGCCGGTCGGGCCCTTGATCAACACCGGCATACCCTGCGCGGATGCCTGCGTGAACAGCGCCACCTCGTTGCCGGTCGGCTGGTAGAAGAGCGGCGGATCGTTCTGCGCGGGGGCGTTCATGGCGGGCGAGTCTCGGTTGGCAGTTGTCGGCTCGCACGCTAGCCAGCGCGGCGCAATGCCTCAAGCACGGCGCGGGAACTTCTTGATTGGCATCAAGCGGAAGCCGCAGGGGCCGCTCCTAGAATCGCCACAGACGCCGGGCGGGAAGCCGGCGAAAACGATCGGCGCCTCGAAGCGCCAGCCTGTGAGGAGAAACGTTCATGAACAAAGCCCTGGTAGCCCTGCTGTTCGGCGGCCTGCTGGTCCAGACAACCGCGATGGCCAGCACCGGCGAGGAGCTGTTCAAGGCGAAGGCTTGCGTGGCCTGCCATTCGGTCGACAAGAAGCTCGTCGGCCCCGCTTTCCATGACGTTGCCGCCAAGTACGGTCCACAGGCCGACGGCGTTGCCCACATCACCAACAGCATCAAGACCGGCAGCAAAGGCAACTGGGGCCCGATCCCGATGCCCGCCAACGCCGTGAGCCCGGAAGAAGCCAAGACCCTGGCCGAGTGGATCGTCACCCTCAAGTGACCCGTTGCGTGAGATCGGCGCCCACCGCCTTCTGACGCAGTTCCGCCCGACCGGGCGATGGAGGAAGGAGGCCCCATGGCGGGCGTTCGCGATCTGTACCGGGCGCTGCTCGGCTGCCTGTTGCTGATGCTTGGCCTGGCGGCGCACAGCGCCGACCTCAGCGATCTGGAGCGAACGCGCATCCAGCAGGTGTTCCCCCAGGCCGACCACATTGGCGAGCCCGAGGGCGAGTACGGCGTGCGGCGTCTGTCCCACGGCGACAAACTCTTGGGCTACGCCTTCCAGAGCATTCGTGTCACTCGTATTCCCGCGTATTCCGGCAAGCCAATCAACGTCCAGGTGATCCTCGATCCGCAGGCAGTGATCCGCGACAGCTACGTCCTCGAACACCACGAGCCGATCCTGCTGATCGGCATTCCCGAAGAAAAACTCCACGCCTTCACCGCCGGCTATAGCGGCCTGCGCGCCGACCAGCGCGTGGCCGTGGGGCGCTCCGGCGATCCGCAGACAGTGACCGTGGATGCTGTCGCCGGCGCCACCGTGACGGTCATGGTGGTCAACGAGATCATCATGCGTGCTGCCCGTACCGTGGCGGTGTCGCTCAAGCTGATCAAGGACGACGGCCAGGTGCGACCCAAGCCCGCTATCGTCCGCACCGACGTTTATCAACCGGCGAGCTGGCGCGAGCTGCTGGGCAATGGCGCGATCCGCCAGCTGAAACTGACCCGCGGGCAGATCGACGACGCCTTCAAGGGCACCGCCGCCGAAAAGGTCAACCAGGCCCGCGATGCGCAACAGCGCGAAGACACCTTCATCGATCTCTACACCGCCCTGCTCAACCCGCCCAACGTCGGCCGCAACCTGCTCGGCGACAAGCAATACCGCGAGCTGATGGAGTCCTTGAAGCCCAATGAATATGCCGTCGTGGTACTGGGCAGCGGCGAGTACTCCTTCAAGGGCTCGGGTTATGTGCGCGGCGGCATTTTCGACCGGGTGCAGATTCGCCAGTTCGGCGACATCCTCAGTTTCCGCGACCTCGATTACCAGCGCCTGTCGGATACCTACGCAGAGGGCATGCCGCATTTCGCCGAGATGGCGATCTTCATCGTCCGCGCCGCACAACGCTTCGACCCCGGCACACCCTTCGACCTGGAACTGCTGGTGCGGCGCCAGACCGGCCCGGTGGACAGCCTGTTCACCACCTTCGACCTCGGCTACCAGACGCCGGAGGGCTACCTCGACCGGCCGCAGCCCAGCGCGGCGGAACTGGAGGCCCTGGAGGATGCCAAGCGGCCAATGTGGCTGCGCGTCTGGTACCAGAAAAGCTTCCAGATCGGCGTGCTGCTCGGCGCCCTGGGGCTACTGGCGGGGATCCTCTTCCTGCAGGACAACCTGGCCCGTCGGCCGCAGCTGCTGCACTGGCTGCGCCGCGGCTATCTGCTGTTCACCCTGACCTACATCGGCTGGTACTGCCTGGGCCAGCTCTCGGTGGTGAACGTGCTGACCTTCGCCCACTCGCTGTTCGAAGGCTTCCGCTGGGAACTGTTCCTCATCGACCCGGTGCTGTTCATCCTCTGGACCTTCACCGCCGCCAGCATCCTGCTCTGGGGACGTGGCGTGTTCTGCGGCTGGCTGTGCCCGTTCGGCGCCCTGCAGGAGCTGCTCAACGAGGCAGCACGCAAGCTCAAGGTGCCGCAGTTCGAGCTGCCCTTTGCCGTCCATGAGCGGCTCTGGGCGATCAAGTACATCGTCCTGCTGGTGCTGTTCGGCCTCTCCCTGGAGTCACTGTCCACCGCCGAGCGCTTCGCCGAGGTCGAGCCGTTCAAGACCGCCATCACCCTGCACTTCGATCGCCAATGGTGGTTCGTCGCCTACGTGGTGGTGTTGCTGGTCATCAACCTGTTCACCCGCAAGGTCTATTGCCGCTACGTCTGCCCGCTCGGGGCAGCGTTGGCGATCCCCGGCAAGGCCCGCCTGTTCGACTGGCTCAAGCGGCGCAAGGAATGCGGCCAGCCGTGCCAGCTCTGCGCCAAGGAGTGCGAGATCCAGGCCATCCACCCCGATGGAAGGATCAACGCCAACGAGTGCCACTACTGCCTCGACTGCCAGATGACCTACCACAACGAGCACAAGTGCCCACCGCTGGTGAACAAGCGCAAGAAGCGCGGCAAGCGCACGGCCACCAGTGACGACGACCAGCTGATCGCGGTGCAACAGATTTGACCATTTGCCTTAAGGAAGGAGCAGGACATGACTGACAAGAAGCAGCAACAGGACGAGATTGCCGGGCTCAGCCGGCGGGGATTCCTCGGCGCCTCCGCGGTAACCGGTGCCGCAGCGCTGGTAACGGCGGGCTCGATGGGTGCTTTCACATCGCGCGAGGCCTGGGCGGACGCGGTGAAGTCGGCGCAGGACAAGATCAATGTCGCCCCCGGCGAGCTGGATGAGTACTACGGCTTCTGGAGCGGCGGCCACCAGGGCGAGGTGCGGGTACTGGGCATTCCCTCGATGCGCGAGCTGATGCGCATCCCGGTGTTCAACGTCGACTCGGCCACTGGCTGGGGTCTGACCAACGAGAGCAAGCGCATCCTCGGCGACAGCGCGCGCTTCCATAACGGCGACTGCCACCACCCGCACATCTCGATGACCGACGGCAAATACGACGGCAAGTACCTGTTCATCAACGACAAGGCCAACAGCCGCGTCGCGCGCATCCGCCTGGACATCATGAAGTGCGACAGGATCACCACCATTCCCAACGTCCAGGCCATCCACGGCCTGCGCCTGCAGAAGGTGCCGCACACCCAATACGTGTTCTGCAACGCCGAGTTCATCATCCCGCACCCCAATGACGGCTCGACCTTCGACATCACCGGCGACAACGCCTTCACCATGTACAACGCGCTCGATGCCGAAACCATGGAAGTGGCGTGGCAGGTCATTGTCGACGGCAACCTCGACAACAGCGACATGGACTACACCGGCCGCTTCGCCGCTTCCACCTGCTACAACTCGGAGAAGGCCACGGACCTCGCCGGCATGATGCGCAACGAGCGCGACTGGGTCGTGGTATTCGATGTCCCGGCGATCGAGAAGGAAATCAAGGCCAAGCGCTTCATCACCCTGGGCGACAGCAAGGTACCGGTGGTCGATGGCCGCAAGAAGGATGGCAAGGACAGCGCAGTCACCCGCTACATTCCGGTGCCGAAGAACCCCCACGGCCTCAACACCTCGCCGGACGGCAAGTACTTCATCGCCAACGGCAAGCTCTCGCCCACCTGCAGCATCATCGCCATCGACAAGCTGCCCGACCTGTTCGCCGGCAAGCTCAAGGACCCGCGCGACGTCATCGTCGGCGAGCCGGAACTGGGCCTGGGCCCGCTGCACACCACCTTCGACGGGCGCGGCAACGCCTACACCACGCTGTTCATCGACAGCCAACTGGTGAAGTGGAACATCGATGACGCGATTCGCGCCTACCAGGGCGAGAAGGTCGACTACATCCGCCAGAAGCTCGACGTGCATTACCAGCCTGGCCACAACCACGCGACACTGACCGAGACCAAGGAGGCCGACGGCAAGTGGATCGTCGTGCTCAGCAAGTTCTCCAAGGACCGCTTCCTGCCCACCGGCCCGCTGCACCCGGAGAACGACCAGCTGATCGACATCTCCGGCGACGAGATGAAACTGGTGCACGACGGCCCCACGTTCGCCGAGCCGCATGACTGCATCCTGGCCCGCCGCGACCAGATCAAGACCCGCAAGATCTGGACGCGCGACGATCCCTTCTTCGCCGAGACCGTGGCGATCGCCAAACGCGACGGCATCGACCTGATGCAGGACAACAAAGTCATTCGCGACGGCAAGAAGGTTCGCGTGTACATGACCTCGTCCGCTCCCGCCTATGGCCTCACCGAGTTCACCGTGAAGCAGGGCGACGAAGTGACCGTCACCATCACCAACCTGGACGAGATCGAGGACGTCTCCCACGGCTTCGTCGTGGTCAACCACGGCGTCAGCATGGAGATCAGCCCGCAACAGACCTCCTCCATCACCTTCACCGCCGACAAGCCCGGCCTGCACTGGTACTACTGCAGCTGGTTCTGCCATGCGCTGCACATGGAAATGGTCGGCCGCATGCTGGTGGAAAAGGCCTGATATCCGCGCCCCTGGCCCCGCCGGCAGCCGCTGGCGGGGCATCGACGAGAAGGTGTTGCATGGGACTCACCAGGCCTGGCCTTGCCCTGTCGCTGTTGCTCGCGGCAAGCGCCCAGGCGCAACCACAAGCCATCGACCAGTTGCCGCTGCAGGGCGATGGCGACATCCGCACCCTGCCGGCCGGCACCTACACCGGCAACTTCACCATCGACCAGCCACTGCATCTGCGCTGTGCGCCCGGCGCCGTGATCGACGGCCAGGGTGCCGGTAGCACGCTGCATGTGCGCGTGCCCGGCGTGACCATCGAGGACTGCACCCTGCGTAACTGGGGGCGTGACCTGACGGCCATGGACGCGGCGATCTTCGTCGACAAGGCCGCACGCGGCACCGTGGTGCGTAGCAATGACCTGCAAGGCGCCGGCTTCGGCATCTGGCTGGATGCAACGGCCGACGTCCAGGTGCTCGACAACCGCATCCAGGGCGACCCCAGCGTGCGCTCCCAGGACCGCGGCAACGGCATCCACCTCTACGCGGTGAAGAATGCCCTGGTGCGCGGCAACCAGGTCCGCCAGACCCGCGACGGCGTGTACATCGACACCTCCAACGACAGCACCATCGAAGGCAACCTCTTCGAAGACCTGCGCTACGGCGTGCACTACATGTTCACCCATAACAGCCGCGTCATCGGCAACACCACCCGGCACACCCGCACAGGCTATGCGCTGATGCAGAGCCGCAGGCTCACCGTGATCGGCAACCGTTCGGTGGACGACCAGAACTACGGCATCCTGATGAACTACATCACCTATTCCACCCTCAACGGCAATCGTGTCGAAGCCGTGCGCAGCGGCGATGGCGGCGGCGACGCAATGATCGCCGGGGCCGAGGGCAAGGCCCTGTTCATCTACAACTCGCTGTTCAACCGCATCGAGAACAACCGCTTCGAAAGCAGCGCCCTGGGCATCCACCTGACCGCCGGCTCCGAGGACAACCGCATCAGCGGCAATGCCTTCATCGGCAACCGCCAGCAGGTCAAGTACGTCGCCAGCCGCACCCAGGAATGGTCCGCCGGCGGGCGCGGCAACTACTGGAGCGACTACCTGGGCTGGGACCGCAATGCCGACGGCGTCGGCGATGTTGTCTACGAACCCAACGACAAGGTCGATCAACTGCTGTGGATGTACCCACAAGTGCAGTTGCTGATGACCAGCCCCGCCATCGAACTGCTGCGCTGGGTCCAGCGCGCGTTTCCCGTCACCCGCCCACCCGGCGTGCGCGACAGCTTCCCGCTGATGCGCGCCCCTGATCTGGAGGCGCAACCATGAACCCCGTCGAGATCCAAGACGCAACCCTGGACTACGGCGGCTTCACCGCGCTGCATGGCCTCGACCTGCAACTGGGCGCCGGCGAAGTCCTCGGCCTGCTGGGGCATAACGGCGCCGGCAAGACCACCACGATCAAGCTGATCCTCGGCCTGCTGCGTCCGACACGAGGCAGCGTGCGCGTCTTCGGCCAGTCGCCGGGAGACCCGGCGGTGCGCCGGCGCATCGGCTTCCTGCCGGAGAACGTGACCTTCTACCCGCAGCTCAGCGGCCGCGAGACGCTGCAGCACTTCGCCCGACTCAAGGGCGCACGGCCCGCCGAGGTGGATGAACTGCTCGAGCAGGTCGGCCTCAGCCACGCCGCGCAGCGCCGGGTGAAGACCTACTCCAAGGGCATGCGCCAGCGCCTTGGCCTGGCCCAGGCGCTGCTCGGCCAGCCGCAACTGCTGCTGCTCGACGAACCTACCGTCGGCCTCGACCCGCTGGCCACCATCGAGCTCTATCAGTGGCTGGACCGCCTGCGCGCCCAGGGCACCGGGATCATCCTCTGTTCCCATGTGCTGCCTGGCGTGGAGTCGCATATCGACCGCGCCGCCATCCTCGCCAAGGGCCGGCTGCTCACCGCCGGCAGCCTTGCCGACCTGCGCCGCGACGCCGGGCTGCCGGTACGCATCCGCTACGCCGGCAGACTCGACGGCGACTGGCCGCAACACTGGCGCGAGGCTGGCCATGGCGTCACCGCCCTGGATGGCCGCCGGCTGGAGCTGCGGGTCGGCGAAGCGCACCAGCACGAAGTGCTCAGCGTGCTGCTCGCCGAGCACGCACAGGAGCTCGAGGTGTTGCCGCCGTCGCTGGAAGACCTCTATCGGCACCACATGCAAAGCGCGCACGCGGGAGTCCCGGCATGACCATGATCTGGAACATCGCCCGCAAGGAGCTCGCCGACGGCCTGCGCAATCGCTGGCTGCTCGCCATCAGCCTGCTGTTCGCCCTGCTGGCCGTCGGTATCGCCTGGCTTGGCGCGGCCGCCAGCGGACAAGTGGGCTTCACTTCGCTACCGGCAACACTGGCCAGCCTGACCAGCCTGGCAACCTTCCTGATGCCGCTGATCGCCCTGCTGCTGGCCTACGACGCCATTGTCGGCGAGGAGGAAGGTGGCACCCTGTTGCTACTGCTGACCTACCCGCTGGGACGCGGGCAGCTTCTGGTCGGCAAGTTCCTCGGCCATGGCCTGATTCTCGGTCTCGCCACGCTGCTGGGCTTCTCCGCCGCCGCGTTGGCCATTGCCGTACTGGTACCGGGCATCCCGCTGGGGCAACTGCTGGGTTCCTTCGCCCGCTTCATCCTCTCGTCCTGCCTGCTCGGCTGGACCTTCCTGGCCATGGCCTATGCACTGAGCGCCCGGGTCAGCGAGAAGTCCACCGCCGCCGGCCTGGCGCTGGGCGTGTGGTTCTTCTTCGTGCTGCTGTTCGACCTCGCCTTGCTCGCCCTGCTGGTGATCGGCAAGGGCCAGCTCAGCGCCAACCTGCTGCCCTGGCTGCTGTTGCTCAACCCCACCGATCTTTACCGGCTGATCAACCTGCCTGATTTCGCTTCCGAACTGGGCGGCGTGCTGACCCTCGGCCGCGATCTGGCCGTTCCCGTCGCGGCACTCTGGCTGGCGCTGTGTGCCTGGACCCTGGCCGCGCTGGCGCTGGCCTACGCGCTGTTCCGCCGGCGCCCGATCTGACTTGAGGAGTTTCACCATGCTGCTGTCCCGCTCCCTTCGCCTGGCTTTTACCGCCGGCATCCTCGCCCTGCTGCTCGGCGGCTGCGACGATGCCGCCCAGCAAAACGCCAATCTCGCTCCGGTGCCTTTCCAGAACGGCGAGGAATGCCACGTCTGCGGCATGGTCATCAGCGACTTCGCCGGTCCCAAGGGAGAGGCGGTGGCCCCCGGCGCGGTGCACAAATTCTGCTCCACCGCCGAATTGCTGGGCTGGTGGCTGCAGCCTGAAAACCAGCACAGCGGCGCGCGCCTGTACGTGCACGACATGGCCCGCAGCGACTGGAACCATCCCGATGACCGCCACCTGATCGACGCCACCAGCGCGTTCTACGTGGTCGGCGTGAAGCGCCCCGGCGCCATGGGCGCCACGCTCGCCTCATTCGCCGACCGCGCCGACGCCGATCGCATGGCCACCGCCGAAGGCGGACGTGTGCTGCGCTTCAGCGAAATCGACCAGAGCGTGCTACAGGGCGTGTCGGGCTACCACCAGCATCACTGAACCAGCGTGTCGCTTCTCTCCAGCAACGCCAGGCACGCATCCGCTGGTACGGGCTGGCTGATCAGGTAACCCTGGATTTCGTCGCAGCCGTGGGCGCGCAGGAAGCGCAGCTGTTCGGCGTGCTCGACGCCCTCCGCCACCACTTTCAGCTCCAGGCTGTGCGCCATGGCGATGATCGCGCGGGTGATGGCCGCGTCCTCGCCGCGCTCCGACAGGTCGCGGATGAAGGTCTGGTCGATCTTCACGTAGTCCACCGGGAAGCGCTTCAGGTAGCTGAGCGAGGAATAGCCGGTGCCGAAGTCGTCGATGGCCAGCTTCACGCCCATCTCGCGCAGCTGGCGGAAGGTCGCGGTGACGCTCTCGACGTTGTCCAGCAGTTGGCTTTCGGTCAATTCCAGCTCCAGCAGGTGCGACGGCAGGCCGGTTTCCTCCAGCACGGTACGCACCAGGTCTACCAGGTTGCCGGTGCGCAACTGGTGCACCGACAGGTTGACCGACACCCGCAGCTCGCGCCCCTGGCGCTGCCACGCGCGGGCCTGCTGGCAGGCGCGGCGCAGGACGAACTCGCCGATGGCACCGATCAGCCCGGTCTCCTCGGCCAAGCCGATGAAGTCGCCCGGTGGCACCATGCCCATCTCAGGGTGGCGCCAGCGCACCAGTGCCTCGGCGCTGTCCAGGCGCTCGTTGGCGAGGTTCAGCTTGGGCTGGTAGTGCACGTCCAGTTGCCCCTCGTCGATGGCCTTGCGCAGCCGCGTCTCCAGCTGCAGGCGCTCCAGGGTGCAGGCCTGCAGGTTGTCGGTGAAGAACTGGAAGGTATTCCCGCCCAGGTGCTTGGCATGCTGCATGGCCATGTTCGCCTGGCTCATCAGTGCGGAGATTTCCCAGGCGTTGTCCGGCAGCAGGCTGATGCCGACCGAGGCACTGACCACCAGTTCGTGGCCGCCCACGGTCATCGGCGTGCGCAGCTTGGCCAGCAGGCGGCTGGACAGCCGCGCCAGCGCGGCGAGGCTGGCGTAGGAGTCGATCAGCACGGCGAACTCGTCGCCGGACAAGCGGGCGATGGTGTCGGCCTCGGGTACCGTCTGGGTCATGCGCCGCGACATCTGCCGCAGCAACTGGTCGGCGACCTCGTGTCCGAGGCTGTCGTTGAGCAGCTTGAAGCGGTCCAGGTCGATCAGCAGCAGCGCCGCCGTGCGGCCTTCCTGGCGCGCGCGCTGGCTGGCCTCGTGCAGGCGCTCCTTGAACAGCGTGCGGTTGGCCAGCCCGGTGAGTTCGTCGTAGTGCGACAGGTAGCGCAGGCGCTCCTCGGCATCGCGGCGAGCAGTGAGGTCGGCGAAGAAGCCGACCACATGGGCCACCGCTCCCCGGCTGTCGCGCACCACGTTGAGCTGCAGCCACTGGGGGTACAACTCGCCGTTCTTGCGCGTCTCGATCAGCTCGCCCTGCCAGGTGCCCTGGCGCTCCAGCTCGGTGCGGATCGACTGGTAGCGCCGCAGGCTCTCCGCCGAGCCCATCAGCCGCGCGACGTTGTGCCCCAGCAGTTCCTCGCGGCGGTAGCCG
This sequence comes from Pseudomonas sp. C9-3, assembly GCF_032392015.1. Lineage (NCBI taxonomy): Bacteria > Pseudomonadati > Pseudomonadota > Gammaproteobacteria > Pseudomonadales > Pseudomonadaceae > Pseudomonas > Pseudomonas sp. C9-3. The sequence goes on from NZ_CP135919.1 coordinate 5,748,810, forward strand.
GTGAGTGAGGTGAAGGCCTCGTTGATGGCGATCAGGCGGTAATCGGGGTCGAGGATGATGATGCCTTCGCTGGCGGCCTCGAACACCGTGGCAGCCAGGCGCTGTTCTTCCTCACGCAGCTTGCGCGGGGAGATGTCGGCGCGGGTGCCGACCATCCGCGTGACCTGCCCGCGACCATCGCGCTCCATCACCCGGCCACGGTCTTCCACCCAGACCCAGTGGCCGGCGGCGTGGCGCACGCGGTATTCGATGCGGTAGCCGTCGGTGCGGCCCTTGAGGTGCTCGACCAGCGCGCGGCGCAGCAGCGGTACGTCGTCGGGGTGCAGGCGCGGGCGCAGGTCGTTGCGCACGCTCTTCACCGATTCCTGGGTGATGCCGAAGATCTCCTCCAGGTGCGAGTGGTGCACTTCATCGGTCAGCAGGTTCCAGTCCCACAGGCCCAGTTCGCTGGCCTCCAGCGCCAGGGCCAGGCGCGCCTCGGTGTGGCTGAGCTTGGCGCTGCCCGCCTCCACTCGCTCCTGCAGCGCGTCGCGGGCGCGGCAAAGTTCGCGCTCGGCGCGGCGGCGCTGCTCGACTTCACGCTCCAGGTCCTGGTTCAGCGCCTCGGTCTGTGCGTTGGCGCGCTCCAGGTGCGCCACCAGCGCCTGGGCCTGGAAACGCCGCAGCAGGCCGACGTGGACGACCCGATGAATCTGCCAGGCCACCACCAGCAGCGCAGCCAGCAGGATCACCCCGAGCACGCCCCAGCCCTGCTGCAACGGGTTATCGCTGATCAATAAATAGGCAATTGACGGAAACAGGCAGGGCAAGGCAAAGGTGAGAAAAGCCGGCAGGCTGACCGCGTAGGCGACACTGGCGGACAGGATGGCCGCGGCGATCAGGCCGAACACCAGGGATTGCTGGAGGAAGGCATCCGGCGGGACCAGGGCGATCGCAGCGAAAGCCAGGGTCAGGCCCGAAGCCCCGGCGCCGAACAGGAAGGTGCGCTGCCAGTGCGGGCTGGCCTGGCGCTCGGCGGAAGCGGCATTGAAGGCGGAGACCTGGATCAGCCGCAGCACGGCCAGCAGCACCAGCCAGACCAGCCAGCCGGCCAGCAGCCCCGGCTGCACGTAGTCCCACAGCAGCCCGGTGCAGGCCAGGCCATTGAGCAGCATGAGCAGGGTCGGCACCCGCGAGCCCTGGTAGAGCAGGCGCGTGCGTTCGACGGCAATTTCGTGAGCGTACTGCTGGCGGATCTCGGCATGGCTCACCGGGATCGCCGAAGGCTCTACATAAGCGGTCATAGGCGTTTTTCTTGTAGGTTCTGGCCTAGGCGTCGGCGGAGCATACCCGAGGAGGTAGCCCCACCCAAGCAGGATGAAGGCAATTGGCTGCAAGCCCTCCCAACTTTCGTCGGGAAGACGCCGGACGGCGGCCCGGTTTGCCGGGGAAAACCGCCCGTCGGTAGAATGCCTCCCCATGAACGATGACATCTCCTACCTGCTCAACTCCCTCAATGACCCGCAGCGCCAGGCCGTGGCCGCGCCGCTGGGGCGCCAGCGCGTACTCGCCGGTGCCGGGTCCGGCAAGACCCGCGTGCTGGTGCACCGCATCGCCTGGCTGATCCAGGTCGAGAACGCCTCGCCGCACAGCATCCTGGCCGTGACCTTCACCAACAAGGCCGCCGCCGAGATGCGCGCGCGGATCGAGCAGTTGCTGGGGATCAACCCGGCGGGCATGTGGGTCGGCACCTTCCACGGCCTGGCGCATCGCCTGCTGCGCGCGCACTGGCAGGAAGCCGGGCTGCCGGAAAACTTCCAGATCCTCGACAGCGACGACCAGCTGCGCCTGGTCAAGCGCGTGGTGCGCGAGATGGGGCTGGACGAGCAGCGCTGGCCGCCGCGCCAGGCGCAGTGGTTCATCAACGGGCAGAAGGACGAGGGCAACCGCCCGCAGAACATCCAGGCCGGCGGAGACCTCTACCTGTCGACCATGGTCAGCGTCTACCAGGCCTACGAAGACGCCTGCGCCCGCGCTGGCGTCGTCGACTTCGCCGAACTGCTGCTGCGCTCGCTGGACCTCTGGCGTGACCGACCGAGCCTGCTGGAGCACTACCAGCGGCGCTTCCGCCACATCCTGGTGGACGAGTTCCAGGACACCAACGCCGTGCAGTACGCCTGGCTGCGCTTCCTCGGCAAGGGCGGCGAGAGCCTGATGGTGGTGGGCGACGACGACCAGTCGATCTACGGCTGGCGCGGCGCGAAGATCGAGAACATCCAGCAGTTCGGTGACGATTTCGCCGGCACCGAGGACATCCGCCTGGAGCAGAACTACCGCTCCACCGGCACCATCCTCAAGGCCGCCAACGCGCTGATCGCCAACAACAGCGGGCGCCTGGGCAAGGAGCTGTGGACCGACGGCGTCGACGGCGACCCGATCACCCTGTATTCCGGCTTCAACGAGCACGACGAGGCGCGCTACATCGTCGAGACCATCGAGGACGCCCTGCGCAAGGATGGTCTGAAGCGCAGCGAAATCGCCATCCTCTACCGCTCCAACGCCCAGTCCCGCGTACTGGAAGAGGCGCTGCTGCGTGAGAAGATCCCCTACCGCATCTACGGCGGCCAGCGCTTCTTCGAGCGCGCCGAGATCAAGAACGCCCTGGCCTACCTGCGGCTGATCCGCCTGCGCGACGACGACGCCGCGCTGGAGCGGGTGATCAACGTGCCACCGCGCGGCATCGGCGAGAAGACCGTCGAGGCGATCCGCAACGCCGCGCGCCTGAACGGCACCTCCATGTGGCGCGCGATCAACGACGTGATCGCCGCCAAGGCCGTGGCCGGCCGCGCCGCCAGCGCGCTCAATGGTTTCCTGGAAACCGTCGACCTGCTCGCGGTGAAAGTGGAAGGCATGCCGCTGCACCAGATGACCCAGATCGTCATCGAGCAGTCCGGCCTGGTCACCTACCACAAGGAAGAGAAGGGCGAGAAAGGCCAGGCCCGGGTGGAAAACCTGGAAGAACTGGTCAGCGCCGCCCGCGCCTTCGAGACCCCGGACGACGAAGACACCCCGCCGCTGGTGGCCTTCCTCGACCACACCGCGCTGGAATCCGGCGACACCCAGGCCGACGCCTTCGAGGACAGCGTGCAGCTGATGACCCTGCACAGCGCCAAGGGCCTGGAGTTCCCGCTGGTGTTCCTTGCCGGCGTGGAGGAAGGGCTGTTCCCGCACAAGATGAGCCTGGAAGAACCCGGCCGCCTGGAAGAGGAACGCCGCCTGGCCTATGTGGGCATCACCCGCGCCATGCACCGCCTGGTCATGACCTACGCGGAAACCCGCCGCCTGTATGGCAGCGAGACCTACAACAAGGTGTCGCGCTTCGTCCGCGAAATCCCGCCGAGCCTGATCCAGGAAGTACGCCTGTCCAACTCGGTGAGCCGCCCGCTCTCGGGCAACCAGCGCAGCGGCAACCTGTTCAGCGGCGCCAGCGTGCCGGACACCCCGTTCAGCCTCGGCCAGTCCGTGCGCCACCCGCTGTTCGGCGACGGCGTGATCCTCAACTTCGAAGGCTCCGGCGCCCAGGCACGGGTGCAGGTGAACTTCGACAGCGAGGGCAGCAAGTGGCTGATGATGGGTTACGCGAAGCTGGAAGCGATCTGATCCGTTTTTTGTAGGAGCGAGCTTGCTCGCGAACAACCTTCGCAACGGGGCCGGTTCGCGAGCAAGAACTAGGCGCCCCACGCTCCTACAGGACAGTAGGGCGCATAACCTGGGACAGGTTATCCGCCGGCACCTCGCAGGCGGATAACGCTGGCGCGTTATTCACCCTACGACTGCGGTCCTGGAGGAAACCCTGGGTTGAAACAGCGGGCTCAGTGATGCCCGCCGCCGTTCTGTTCGAAGGTCTCGATCAGCGCCACCTGCATCCGCGAATGCACGCGGATGAACCAGCGCCAGAACACCGCAATCACCAGCGCGGCAATCAGCGCCACCACCACCAGTAGCTCGCCCGGCGGCAGGATGCTCGAACTGAGCGCCGCCAGCAGCAGCATCATGCCGCCCAGCGACAGCAGCGGGATCAGCTCGGAAATCACCCGGCGCACGCGGGCCGTATGGCGGCCGGCGCTTTCCGCCTTCACGCCCATTTCCGCCAGCAGCATCGCCAGCGCCTTGAGCTTGCGGTAGGCGGCGATCAGGAACGGCAGCGACAGCAGCAGGGCGGCGCCCCAGATCAACGCCTTGTGCAGCGCCTCGGGCTCGACGAACTGCGCCAGCCACTGGCCGATCTGCCCGGCGAAAAACGCCAGGCCGAAGAAGATGCCGATCACCAGGGTCAGGTTGACCCCGACCTGCAGCAGGATGCGCCGGATCATCCCGGCGAGGATCGCCTTGTCGCCCCGCGGCTTGATGCTACGCAACCACTCGCCGTACAGGCTGAACACCCGCACCATGGGTGACGGCAGGCTGCGGCCCAGGTACAGCGCCAGCGGGTCGGCGGAGCGGATCAGGTAGGGCGTCAGCAGCGTGGTGATGGCCGACACGCCGACCACCACCGGGTAGAGGAAGTCACTGGTCACGCCCAGGCTCATGCCCAGCGCGGCGATGATGAAGGAGAACTCGCCGATCTGCGAAAGGCCCATGCCCACGCGCATCGAGGTGCGCCCGTCGTTGCCGGCAATGAAGGCGCCGGCGCCGCAGGAGATCAGTTTGCCGGCGACCACCACCAGGGTGATCACCAGGATCGGCGCGGCATAGTCCACCAGCACCTTGGGGTCGATGGTCAGGCCGATGGCGACGAAGAAGATCGCGCTGAACATGTCGCGCACCGGCTCCATCAGGCGCTCGATCTGGATCAGCTGGCGCGACTCGGCCATGATCGCGCCGATCAGGAAGGCACCCAGGATCATGCTGTATTCCAGCTTCACCACCAGCAGGCAGAAGCCGAAGCACAGCCCCAGCACCGTCACCAGCAGCATCTCGTTGCTTTCGAATTTCGCCACATAGGCCAACAGGCGCGGCACCAGCAAGATGCCGACGACCAGCGCGACGACCATGAACAGGCTCAGCTTGCCGACCGTGGAGAACACCTGGTCGGCCTCCACCGTGCCGCTCACGGCAATGCCGGAGAACAGCGCGATGATGCCGATGCCAAGGATGTCCTCGATGATCAGCACGCCGAAGATCAGCTGGGCGAAGCGCTCGTTCTTCATCTTCAGGTCGCCCAGGACCTTGATGATGATGGTGGTGGAAGACATCGCCAGGATCGCGCCGAGGAACAGCGAATCCATGGTGCTCCAGTCGAACAGGCGGCCGATCTCGAAGCCGGCCCAGATCATCAGGGTGATTTCCAGAAACGCGGCGATGAAGGCCGTGGCGCCGACCTGGAACAGCTTGCGCAGGCTGAACTCCAGCCCCAGGCAGAACATCAGGAAGATCACCCCCAGTTCGGCGAGGGTCTTGATCGTGTCCTCGTCGTGCACCAGCGCGAAGGGCGGGGTGTGCGGGCCGATGATCACCCCGGCGATGATGTAGCCCAGCACCACCGGCTGCTTGAAGCGGTGGCAGAGGATGGTGACGAAACCGGCGATCAGCATGATCACCGCGAGGTCCTGGATGAAGTCGATGGCATGCATGGTCGGCGGTCCTCGCGGCGTGGGGTCAGGGGATCGCGCGGCTGACGGCCTCGCTCAGCGAAGCCTACCATCCGAGCCTTCCGACAGGCGGCTCTGAAAGAATCAGTAACAGACTGATTTGGAAAGGGATTCAACCGCCCCCATATCAGGGGTCGGGCCCGGACAGGGCAACAGCACGAAACAAAATCCGGCTGGCCCTCACCGGCCCCGGCCTGCAACATGACGTGCGTCGTATACCAACCAAGAGAATGACAACGATGAAGCGCTTTCTCAGCCTTGCCATGGCCTTCTGTGTCGCCGTGACGCTCAGCCTCGACGTCAACGCCGCCAAACGTTTCGGTGGCGGCAAGAGCATGGGCTCTGCGCCGAGCCACCAGACCCGCCAGGCGCAACCCAACGCCGCGCCGAATTCCCCAACTGCCGCCGGCCCGGCCGCGACCGGTGCCGCCGCAGGCGCTGCCGGCGCCGCTGCCAAGAGCGGCGCTTCGCGCTGGCTCGGCCCGCTGGCCGGCCTCGCCGCCGGTGGCCTGCTCGCCTCCATGTTCATGGGCGACGGCTTCCAGGGCATGCAGTTCCTCGACATCCTGATCATCGCGCTGATCGCCTTCATCGCGTTCCGCTTCATCGCTTCGCGTCGCCGCCAGCAGCAGGGCCAGCAGCCCGCCATAGCCGGCGGCCACGCGCCGATGCAGCGTGAAATGCCGGCTGCTCCGCCGTCGATCTTCGGTGGCGCGTCCCGCCCGGTGATGGACAGCCGTCCGGTGATCAACGCCCCGAGCTGGTTCGATGAGTCCCGTTTCATCGGCGCCGCCCGCGAGCACTTCATGTCCCTGCAGCAGCACTGGGACGCCAACGAGATGGACAAGATCGCCGAATTCGTCACCCCGCAGATGCTGCAGTTCCTCAAGCAGGAGCGCGCGGACCTGGGCGACAGCTACCAGTCCACCTACATCGACAACCTCGACGTGCAACTCGAGGGCGTGGACGACCAGGCCGACAAGACCATCGCCACCCTGACCTTCAGCGGCGTGTCGAAGTCCTCGCGCTTCGACCAGGGCGAACCCTTCAGCGAAAGCTGGCGCATGGAGCGCGCCCAGGGCGACAACCAGCCCTGGCTGGTGGCTGGCATCCGCCAGAACTGACCCTGCGCGTGAAGAAGAAGCCCGGCAATTGCCGGGCTTTTTCGTTTTTGCACATCGGCCACAGGCTGCCCTGCCCACGCCGCTCGTCCGGACGGCGCCCGCGCAGTGGTCTTGCGCGGAGGGCCGGCTACTACTGTATAAAGCGCGCCATTCGTCGAATATAGAGAGGCCCCGTCTGTGGAAGATGTGATCGAGAAACTGCGTGAAGCGAACGAGCCGGTTCCGGTACCGCTGGAACTGCCCGACGAAGAACTGCTGGTGGAGATCGAGGAAGCACTACTGATCGGCATTCCGTCGGAATTCCGCGAATTCCTCCTGCTGGTCAGCGACGTCGTCTATGGCCGCCTGGAACCCGTCACGGCGACCGATCCACAGTCCCACACTTACCTGCCGGAAGTCGCGGCCGTGGCCTGGGCCAATGGCCTGCCGCGCGAGCTGATCCCGCTCTGCGCCGACGGTGACGACTACTACGCGGTCGCCGAGGACGGCGAGGTGATTCTCTGGGCCGACGGCGAGCTCACCGAGGAAACCTGGGACTCCGTCTGGACCTGGGCACGCGACGTATGGCTCGATACTTGAAGCCCCATGTCGGAATTTCCTGAAACTTCCATGGTCACACAGGCAACCCAGCGTACCTCCAGCCCTTGCTGCCCGGGCGGGTACGATGCCCCGTGGAGAAACTATGAAGTTGAAAGCCTTGTTCACCTGCCTGTTGCTGCTCGGCCTCGCCGGATGCGCCGACAAGGCCGTGGTGACGCTGCAGGACGGCAGCGAAATCCTGGTGAAGGATCACTCCGACTACGACAAATACAATGACTACTACGAGTTCGAGCAGTTGAACGGCGAGACGATCCTGATCAAGAAGGACAACGTCCGCTTCATCAAGACGCCGTGAAGAGCGCCAGTCGTGTCCTATCTGGCCTCTAGCGCAAAGGGCCGATCCGCGTGGAATCCTTCGCATACCAGACGTACGCGGCGCGACCGATCAGGTTGGCCCTGGGCACGTAGCCGAAGTAGCGGCTGTCCTGGGAGTTGTCGCGGTTGTCGCCGAGCATGAAGTACTGACCTTCGGGGACAACCTGCTCCTGCATCCGGCGCGAGTCCTCGCGCTGGTTCTGGCTCGCATCCAGGTAGGACTGGGTGACTTCCCGGCCATTCACGAACAGCTTCCCGCCGGTGATCCTCAGTCGATCGCCGGGGCGGCCGGCGATACGCTTGATGTAGATCTGCGCCGGATTGTCCGGTGGCCGGAACACCACGACCTCACCGTCGGCCGGCTCGCCAAAGGCATAAGTGGCCGCGTTGACCAGGATGTAATCGCCCGGCTGCAGACCCGGCGTCATTGATGACGACTTGATGGAAAAGGTCGAACCACCCAGCAGTCGCAGGCGCGGGTCCTGGCTCGGCACGCCCAAGGGATTGAGGATGTAGAGGCCGCCCAGCAGGCATGCCGGGACAGCCATGTTCCGCCAGAAAGGAATGGTCACGGGCAAGCTCGAAATAGTGAAGTGGCTGCCGAATCTCGCGCGAGAGCGGCCGCATTCCTAGCGGACACATCCGATACACGGATACGCCCTTTCCGACGCTGCCCGCCGACCGCGAAATCTCAACGGGCTCCCAGCCTTCCCCCGCTTTCCAACTCCAGCAGATTGAGCAGGTACTGGCCGCAGTAGCCCAGGTCCTGCTCGATGGCTTTGCGCGCTCCAGCGCCATCGCCACGCTCCAGCGCCTGCAGGGTGTCTTCGTGGAAGTCGTTGAGGCGCAGCGACAGGTCGGCCTCGGTGAACAGCCGGTTGAAGAACGGCCCCACCTGCAGCCACAGCGCCTCGATCATGCGCAGCAGCGTGGGGTTGCCACAGGCGCGGTAGAGCGTCAGGTGGAACAGGCTGTTGGCTTCCAGGTAGCCATGGACGTCACGGGCGTTCAGCGCGTTTTCCATGCGCTCGGTGCAATCGCGCAGCACGGCCATGTCGGCGGGCCGCAGGTGCCGCGCCGCATCCTCCACCGCCAGCCCCTCCAGGGATTGCCGCACCTGCAGGATCTGCAGGTAGCGCTCGCGGGTCATCACCGGCACCCGTAGCGAGCGTTGCGGTTCGCCTTCCAGCGCGCCCTCTGCCACCAGGCGTTGCAGGGCGGCGCGGACCGGCATCGGGCTGGTTCCCCATTCGTCAGCCAGGTCGCGGATCTTGAGCCGCTCGCCAGGCTGGAAGCGCCCGCTCAAAAGGGCCTGGCGGAGGTTCTGGTAGAGCTGTTCCTGAAGGTTGTCGGCCATGGTTTCACTCCCGCCCGGCCGGCGGCGCCGGCAGTTGGGCGAAGGTCAGGCTGCAGTCGTGCTTCATCTCGCTTATCCCTTGTTTTCGATCAGACAGTTGCCGCCATCCACCACCAGCACTTCGCCGGTGATGTAGCTGGCCTCGGGCGAGGCGAGGAAGGCGATGGCGGCGGCCACCTCCTCCGGTCGCCCGGAACGACCCAGCGGCGTGCGCCGCCCGGCCTGGATTTCTTCTTCGCTGCTGGAGCCGGTGGCAATCCAGCCCGGCGCCACGCTGTTCACCGTCACCCCGCGCTGCGCCACTTCCAGCGCCAGCCCCATGCTCATGCCGAGCATTCCGGCCTTGGCCGCGCTGTAGGCCGACTCTCCCGGATTGCTGGCCCGCGTGCCGGTGGTGGAGCTGACGTTGACGATGCGTCCGTAGCCGCGCTCCAACATGCCCGGCAACAATGCGCGGGTGAGCAGGAAGGCGCTGGTCAGGTTGCGCGCCAGCGACAGGTTCCAGGTCGCGAGGTCCATCGCCGCCAGCTCGACGAAGGGTTCCGGGCTGCCCTGCATGGCCATGCCGGCGTTGTTCACCAGCACGTCTACCCTTCCCCATTGCGCCTGCGCCCATTCGGCCAGCCGGCGGACATCGCCTTCGTCCGTCAGATCGGCCGGTAGCGCGCGGACGTCGAAACCTTCGCCGCACAGTTCTTCCGCCCGCAGCAGGACGCGCTCGCTGCTGGCAGTGAGCAGCAGCTTCACCCCGTTGCGCGCCAGGCGGCGGGCACTGGCGAAACCGATGCCGGATTCGCTGCCGGCGCCACTGACCAGGGCCACCTGGCCGCCCCAGGGCGATGCGTTCGTGACGTCATGCATGGATACGGCTCCATTCTGTGATCACAAAATTCGTTACAGGGCAGATTATCAGGCAGATGATTCGCTGTATTGACATTTTTGTGATCACAAATGGAAGATGTGCGAAATAACAAACGAGGTGTGCAACATGACCGCCAGCGGAATCGCCCAACAGGCCGTGGATCTCTTCACCGCCCGCGAGCGCCAGCGCTTCCTGGAACAGAACCCCAAGTCCGTCGCCCTCGCCGAGCGTGCGCACCAGTCGCTGTACGCCGGTGTGCCGATGCACTGGATGGCCGACTGGTCCACGCCCTGCCCGCTGTTCGTCGAACGCGCCCAGGGCGCCCGCTTCTACGACGTGGACGGCCATGACTACGTGGACTTCTGCCTCGGCGATACCGGCAGCATGTTCGGCCACTCGCCGGCGCCGATCGCCCGCGCCCTTGCCGAACAGGGCGCCCGTGGCCTGACCACCATGCTCCCCGGCGAAGACGCGGTGGTCTGCGGCGAGTTGCTCGCCGCGCGCTTCGGCCTGCCCTACTGGCAGGTAACCGCTACCGCCACCGACTCCAACCGCTACGTGCTGCGCTGGGCCCGCGCAGTGACCAAGCGCAATACCCTGCTGGTGTTCGACGGCTGCTACCACGGCACCGTGGACGACGTGATGGTGCGTTACCGCGACGGCGAAACCGTGCACCGCTCCGGCCTGGTCGGCCAGGCCTACGACCTGACCCAGCACAGCCGTTCTATCCCCTTCAACGACGTCGAGGCTCTGGAAGCCGCGCTGGCCCAGGGCGACGTCTGCGCCCTGCTGTGCGAGCCGGCGATGACCAACATCGGCATGGTCCTGCCCGACCCGGGCTTCATGCAGAAGTGCCGCGAACTGACGCGCAAGTACGGTTCGCTGCTGATCATCGACGAAACCCACACCATCTCCACCAATATCGGCGGCTGCACCCAGCTGTGGAACCTCGACCCGGACTTCTTCGTGGTCGGCAAGCCGATCGCCGGCGGTGTGCCCTGCGGCATCTTCGGTTGCAGCGCGGAGATGGCCGACCGCATGGCCGCCTCGCGCCAGAGCGCCCAGGAAGACAGCCACGGTCACGGCCATAGCGGCATGGGCACCACGCTCTCGGCCAACGCCCTGGCCATGCACTGCATGCGCGCCAACCTGGAACAGGTGATGACCCAGGCGGCCTACGACCACATGCTGCCGCTGGCCAAGCGCCTGGCCGACGGCTTCCGCGCACTGATCGCCAAGCACGGCCTGAAGTGGTCGGTGACCGAGCTGGGCGCGCGCAGCGAATTTCAGTTCTGCCCCGTCTCCCCGCGCACCGGCGCCGAAGCCGAAGCGGCGTTCCATGACGAGCTGCAGATGGCCCTGCACCTGTACTTGATCAACCGCGGCATTCTGATCACGCCGTTCCACAACATGACCCTGTGCTGCCCGGACACCACCGCAGCGGACGTGGATCGCCTGATCACGACCCTCGATGCCGGCATCACCGAGCTGCTGGCCATTCCCGGCGCGCGTGAGGCCTGATTGAAACTCCCCCTGTAGGAGCGAGCTTGCTCGCGAACCCGCCCCGCAGCGGATTTGCCAAAGAGCGTTCGCGAGCAAGCTCGCTCCTACGACAAGCATTCTGCGGCGCGCCCCGCGCCCACCGAGGACCACCATGCAATTCGCCGATCGAAAGGAAGCCGAAGCCTTCCTCGCCGCCCACCCGGACGTGCGCAGCATCGAACTCTTCATCATCGACTCCAACGGCATCCCGCGCGGCAAGCTGCTGCACCGCGACGAGCTACTGGCGATCTACGACAACGGCCGCCCGCTGCCCAGCTCGATCCTCGCGCTGACCGTGCAGGGCGAGGACGTCGAAGGCACCGGGCTGGTCTGGGAAGTAGCCGACGCCGACTGCTGGACCTACCCGCTGCCCGGCAGCCTGACCCTGCAACCCTGGCGCAGCTCGCCCACCGGCCAGCTGCAGGTGAGCATGCACCCGACCCAGGGCCTGCCGGCCACCCCGGCCGATCCACGCCAGGCGTTGAGCCGCGTAGTCGACCGGCTGAAGGCCGACGGCTTCCACCCGGTGATGGCGGTGGAGCTGGAGTTCTACCTGCTGGACAAGCAACGCGACGCCAACGGCCGCCCGCAGCCGGCGCTGCAAATGAACGGCATCCGTCCGGAAGCGCCGCAGGTCTATGGCGTCTACGAGCTGGAACAACTGCAGCCGTTCCTCGACGACCTCTACGCCGCGTGTGAAGTGCAGGGCCTGCCGGTACGCACGGCGATTTCCGAATACGCCCCGGGCCAGGTCGAGCTGACCCTGGAACACCGTTTCGACGTCATGCAGGCCATCGACGAAGGCGTGCGCTACAAGCGCCTGGTGAAGGGCGTGGCGAACAAGCACGGACTGCAGGCCTGCTTCATGGCCAAGCCGTTCGGCGACCGCGCCGGCTCCGGCATGCACCTGCACGTCAGCCTGGCGGATGCCGAGGGCAACAACCTCTACGCCAGCGAAGACATTCACGGCACCCCGCTGCTGCGCCACTCCATCGGCGGCATGATGGCGCGCCTGCTGGACTCCCTGGCGATCTTCTGCCCCAACGCCAACTCCTTCCGCCGCTTCCAGGCCAACAGCTATGCGCCGCTGGCCAAGAGCTGGGGCGTGAACAACCGCACCGTGTCGTTCCGCGTGCCTGGCGGCCCGGCGAAGAGCCGGCACATCGAGCACCGCATCTGCGGCGCCGACGCCAACCCCTATCTCGCGGCGGCGGCGATCCTCGCGGCGATCCATGAAGGCATCCGCGAGCAGATCGACCCGGGCGCGCCCATCGTCGGCAACGGCTACGAGCAAGCCACCGAATTCCTCCCCACCGACTGGCTCACTGCGCTGCGCGCACTGGAAGCCTCCACCTGGGCCCGCGAGGCGCTGGGCGAGGAATTCCTCAAGGTGTTCCTGGCGATCAAGTGGGAAGAGTTCCGCCAGTTCATGGGCGAGGTCGGCGAGCAGGATTGGCGCTGGTACCTGCATCACGCCTGAACGACTGACCGAAACGGCGGATAACCGTGAACGGTTATTCGCCCTACGTAAGATGTCCCCTGGGCTCCCGTAGGGCGCATAACGCGAAGCGTTATCCGCCATTTTGCGCCCAACAATCAGCTCACCCGCTGACACGCGAAAGTCTTACGAAAAATTTACCCTGCCAGAGTGAAGATTCTGGTCTTTTCTTGGTCTGTAGTTGCACGGAGCGCCTGAGCGCTCTGCGATCGATGCGGCGCCCGCCGGTCTGCCTGCCGGCCGCCGTCCTCTCTCAGGCAGGGAGAACCCGTAGACAATGAGCACTCCCGTCGTACTGATCACCGGCGCTGCCGGTGGCCTCGGAAAAGCCATCGCCAAACGTTTCGCCCAAAGCCACTGGCGCATCGCCGCCACCGATGTGGATAAAGCCGGCCTGCATGCGCTGAACGCGCAAGTACCGCTGGACGCCACCGCCGTCGGCGACCTGCGACGAGCGGACAACTGCCACAGCCTGATGTCCGACATCCTCGCCCGCACCGGCCGCCTCGACGCCCTGGTGAACGCCGCCGGCGTCTGGCGCGAAGGCCCGGTGGAGGACTTCAACGAGGACGACTTCGACCTGGTCATGGGGGTCAACCTCAAGGCAGCTTTCTACATGTGCCAGGCCGCGACGCCCTACCTCAAGGAAAACCACGGCAGCATCGTCAATATTTCCAGCGACTCCGGCCGCCAGGCTTATCGCGGTTCCGCTGCCTACTGTGCGAGCAAGGCGGCGCTGACCATGCTCACCCGCACGCTGGCCCTGGAACTCGCCGAATCCGGCGTGCGGGTCAACGCCATCTCGCCGGCCGACATCGCCACGCCGATGCTCGACTACCAGGCCGAACGCTACGGCCAGGGCAACCCGGCGGCCTACAAGCGCGAGCTGCTGAAGGATTATCCACAGGGCAAGGTGGCACGCTTCATCCGCCCGGAGGAAGTCGCCGAGCTGGTCTGGTACCTCTGCAAGCCGGAATCCGAAGCCATCACCGGTGCGGACCTGGCCATCGACTTCGGCCTCTCGGCCGGGCGCTGAAGCGCAGCGACGTGAACGGGCGGCCAGGGGTCGCCCGTTTTCGTTCAGGACGTTGTTCGAACGGCAGATACACCGCTGGCGAATGGTCCACTGGCGCCGCTGGCCAATCAGGGATATAGAAAAAACTGTGTCGCCAGCCGCGCTCGGGTTGTCCAGAGTGAGGCCCTTTCCTTTTTCCCAGACAATTGCCCGAGAATTCCATGGAACCTGGCAACCACCAGCTCAGCATGACCGTCCTGATGACCCCCGACATGGCCAACTTCTCCGGCAATGTCCACGGTGGCACCCTGCTCAAGTACCTCGACGAGGTCGCCTACGCCTGCGCCAGCCGTTACGCCGGCTACTACGTAGTGACCCTGTCGGTGGACCAGGTGATCTTCCGCCAGCCGATCCACGTCGGCGAACTGGTTACCTTCCTCGCCTCGGTGAACTACACCGGCCGCACCTCCATGGAGATCGGCGTGAAAGTAGTGACCGAGAACATCCGCGAGAAGTCCGTGCGCCACACCAACAGCTGCTTCTTCACCATGGTGGCGCTGGACGACGAGCGCACGCCGATCGTCGTGCCGCAACTCGACCCGCAGACCAAGGACGAAAAACGTCGCTTCGCCCAGGCGCAACAGCGTCGGCAAATTCGCCAGGAACTGGAACAGCGCTACAAGGAGCTTCGCGACGAATGACGGACGTTCGCGACATTTCCTGAAAAGAAATCCCGCGTGTCGTGGAAATTTCCCAATGCGTCAACAGGTTACCCTTGCGTGAAAGCAAGGTAGGAATTCATTACTACGCCTAAACTTTTCACACGCGGGTTTGCCCCCGTGACCCACCGTCGAGCGGCCTGGTGCTGATACGCAGTCCGGCCGCTCCCTGAGTGCCCGGAGCCCAGACCATGCATCACACCCCGTTACTGACCACCCTCGCCGTCGGCTTCGTGCTGGCCTTCGTCCTCGGCGCCCTGGCCAACCGCCTGCGTATCTCGCCGCTGGTGGGCTACCTGCTCGCCGGCGTGCTGGCCGGGCCGTTCACCCCCGGCTACGTCGCGGACCAGGCGCTGTCCGTGGAGATCGCCGAACTGGGCGTGATCCTGCTGATGTTCGGCGTCGGCCTGCACTTCTCGCTCAAGGACCTGCTGTCGGTGAAAGCCATCGCCATCCCCGGTGCGGTGGTGCAGATCGGCGTCGCCACCCTGCTCGGCCTGGGTCTTGCGTGGATGATGGGCTGGAACTTCGGCGGCGGGCTGGTCTTCGGCCTGGCGCTGTCGGTGGCCAGTACCGTCGTGCTGCTGCGCGCGCTGGAGCAGCGCCAGCTGATCGACACCAAGCGCGGGCGCATCGCCATCGGCTGGCTGATCGTAGAGGACCTGGCGATGGTCCTCACCCTGGTCCTGTTGCCGGCGCTGGCCGGCTCCCTGGGCGGCACCTCCGACGGTGGCGACGGCGGCCTGCTGATGCCGATCCTGCTGACCCTGGGCAAGGTCGCGGCCTTCGTCGCGGTGATGATCGTCGGCGGCCGCCGCTTCGTGCCCTGGGTGCTGGAGCGCGTCGCCAAGACCGGCTCGCGCGAGCTGTTCACCCTCGCTGTGCTGGCGATCGCGCTGGGCATCGCCTACGGCTCGGCGGTGATCTTCGGTGTGTCCTTCGCCCTGGGCGCGTTCTTTGCCGGGATGATCCTCAACGAGTCCGAGCTGAGCCACGAGGCCGCCGAGAACTCGCTGCCGCTGCGCGACGCCTTCGCCGTGCTGTTCTTCGTCTCGGTGGGCATGCTGTTCAACCCGGCGATTCTGATCCAGGAGCCGCTGCCGGTGCTGGCGACCTTCCTGGTGATCGTCTTCGGCAAGTCGGTGGCGGCCTACGTCATCGTGCGCATGTTCGGCCACCCCAACAGCACCGCGCTGACCATCGCCGCCAGCCTGGCGCAAATCGGCGAGTTCTCCTTCATCCTGGTTGGCCTGGGCGTCACCCTGAACCTGCTGCCCGAAGCCGGTCGCGACCTGGTGCTGGCCGGTGCGATCCTGTCGATCCTGGTCAACCCGCTGCTGTTCATCGCCATCGACCGCCTGCAGGCGCGCCAGGAGCAGAAGGCCGAGAGCGAGCCCGGCGTGGTCCAGGTGGAGCCCCAGGACCTGCCGCCGCCGGTGCTGGAGCACAACCACGCGATCCTCATTGGCCACGGCCGCGTCGGCGCGCTGGTGAGCGAGCGGCTGCGCAAGGACAAGGTGCCGGTGGTGGTCATCGAGGACAAGCGCGAGAAGGCCGCCGAACTGCGCGAGCACGGCCTCTGCGTGGTGGTGGGCAATGCCGCCAATCCCGATGTGCTGACCCAGGCCAACATCACTTCGGCGCGCTGGCTGCTGATCGCCATTCCCAACGGTTTCGAGGCCGGGACCATTGCCAGCCACGCGCGGGCGATCAACCCGAGCCTGGACATCATCGCCCGTGCCCACTTCGACGCCGAGGTGGATTACCTGGAGCAGAACGGCGCCAGCCTGGTGATCATGGGCGAGCGCGAGATCGCCCGCGGCATGGTCGAGCGGGTCGAACGCGAGGACGCCGCCGCGGCGCCGGGCGACGACCACCTGCCGCAGTCGGCCTGACGCCATGCTGCGCCGGCTGTACGACTGGACCATGCGCCTGGCGGGCCATCCGCGGGCGGAGCTGGCACTGGGCGGAGTGACCTTCGCCGAGAGTTCGTTCTTCCCCATCCCGCCGGATGCGCTGCTGGTGCCGATGGTGCTGGCCAACCGCGCCAAGGCCTGGCGCTATGCGGCGATCTGCATCGTCAGCTCGGTGCTGGGCGGCATCGCCGGCTACTTCATCGGTCTGCTGCTGTTCGAAACGGTGGGCCAGGCGATCCTCGCCTTCTACGGGCTGCAGGAGAACTTTGCCGAGGTCGCCGAGCGCTACAACGAGCTCGGCTGGCTGATGGTGCTGCTGGGCGGCGGCTTCACCCCGCTGCCCTACAAGCTGATCACCCTCACCAGCGGGGTGACCCAGCTCGATCTGGTGCTGTTCATCGCCTTGAGCGTGGTGGCGCGTACCCTGCGTTTCGCGGCGACCTGCGCCCTGCTGTTCTGGGCCGGCCCGGCGCTGCGCGAGGCCATCGAGAAACGCCTGGGGCTGGCGTTCGGCCTGCTCACCGCGATGGTGGTAGGCGGCTTGCTGCTGGGCAAGTACATGCTCTGAGGCGGCAGGCGGCAGGCGGCAGGCGGCAGGCGGCAGGCGGCAGGCGGGATTGTGTAGGAGCGAGCTTGCTCGCGAACCGCCCAGCGCCAGAGCTGCCGGGAAATCTGTTCGCGAGCAATAACGATGGCGTCCCCCTCGCTCCTACAGCTCAGGTTCCGGCGCAGTGGCCTGCCCTCTCCCCAGCCCTCTCCCTGAAGGGAGAGGGAGCCGTCCGGCGTCCGGCAGGTCGACAGAGTCAGCCGGCAAGCTTCTGGCTGTTCTGCAGCTCAGGACAGTCCCCTCTCCCTTCAGGGAGAGGGTTAGGGAGAGGGAAATCCCCAGCACCAGGTAACAGGCAAAGAGCGTTGTTCCGGCAAGGGAAGTCGGAGAATCACCCCAACTTCACCGCCTCGAACTTCACCCGCGGATGGGCGATGCGGTCCTGGGCGCGCACCAGCTCCAGCTCGTAGCTGCCGCAGGCCTGGGTCTCCAGCAACACTTCGTGCACGGCGGCGGCGCAGAATTCGAAGGCTGTGCGCAGGTCATCGCCCAGCAGCAGGCGTGCGAGGAACAGCCCGGAAGTCAGGTCGCCCACGCCGACCGGCTGGCGCGGGAAGGCCAGCAGCGGGCGGCGCAGGTGCCAGGTCTCGTCGAGGGTCACCAGCAGCATCTCGAAGGCATCCGCCGGCTTGCCGGGGTAGTTCAGGTGCTTCACCAGGATCGCCTTCGGGCCGCGCACGAGGAGGCCACGGGCCATCGCCGCGCAGTCTTCCAGGGAGGTCGGCTGGCGGTCGCAGAAGCTGTCCAGCTCCAGCTGGTTCGGGCACAGGTAGTCAGCCACCGCGGCGGCCTCGTGGAGCAGGAACTCACCGACTTCCGGGGCGACGATGCAGCCCTTTTCCGGATGGCCCATCACCGGGTCGCACAGGTACACCGCACGCGGGTTCACCTCGCGGATACGGCGCACCACTTCGAGGATCGAACGGCCCTGCGCCGCACTGCCCAGGTAGCCCGACAGCACGGCATCGCAATTGCCCAGCTCGCCAATGGCAGCGATGCCGTCCACCAGCGCCGGAATCTGCTCCGGCGGCAGCACCTGGCCCGTCCAGTGGCCATACTGGGTATGGTTGGAGAACTGCACGGTGTTCAGCGGCCAGACGTTCACCCCGACGCGTCGCATGGGGAACTCGGCGGCGCTGTTGCCGGCGTGGCCGAAGACGACGTGGGACTGGATGGCGAGAACGTGGGGAGTGCGCGACATAACGGTGTCCTGCTACAGAATGGGGCAGTATGGGGCGCAATTCACACGCTGTGAACATCCCCCTCTCGCCGCCCGGCGGCGGAGTGAGTAAGCTGATGCGCCGATTCCGAGGAAGCCGAAGTGGACCTGGGCAATCTTTTCATTTTCATGCTGGTTGTCGCGGGCGCCGCCTGGTGGTGGCGCGCCCATGGCATCCGCGAGCGTGCGCTGGCCCTGGCCAAGCAGCACTGCGCGCGCGAGGGCGTGGAACTGCTCGATGACGCCATGGCCCTGCAGCGCTTCCGCTTCCAGCGCGACGGCCGGGGCAACCTGCGCCTGGCCCGCGAATACGCCTTCGAGTTCACCGCCACCGGCCAGGAACGCTACGCCGGCACTATCGCCATGTTCGGCCAGCACCTGGGCCGCGTCGAGCTGGCGCCGTTCCGCATGGAGCCCGAGCCGCGCATGCCGGTCTCGCCGGTTGCCACCTTCCATCCCGCCGCCCAGCCGGTGGACGAAGAGATAGTCGACGCGGTCTTCGACGATACCCCTGCACCGCCGCGCGCCAAGGCAGAAGTGGTGCGCCTGGACGAATGGCGCCGCGCGCACCAGGGCAAGAAGGTCGGCGACTAGAGCTGCGCGCGGATCTTCCGCCAGTCCTCTTCCACCGCCGCCGTCATGGCCTTGCGCAGCAGCCGGCAGCGCCCGCGATGCCAGAGTGAATAGCGCCGCATCTGGTTGCGCCGGCAGCCCTCGAACAGCCAGTCGGGATCGAAGCCGTCCCACACCCCCGCCGTCACCCAGCTATTGCCCCAAACCACCGGCGCCACTTCCAGGCGATAAATCGCCTCCAGTTCTTCCGGCGGGTAGCCGCTGATTGCCAGGGTCCGAGCGATGGCGGCCCGGCCGCTGTCGTCCAGCTCGGTATCCAGCCACAGCTCGGACAGCGCCAGCCAGACGGATTCGCGGGCCGGGTCGTTCATTCGTGGCCCAGCAGGAAGCGCGACACGCGCTCGGCGCTGTCTTCGGGAAACTCCTGCATGAAGCAGTGGCCACCGTCGACGCACTGGCCACTCACCACCGTGTTCGAAGCGCACCAGCGTGCCACCGACTTGGGCACGAACGGGTAGGTGCGCTCGCCGAACAACACCTGGGTCGGCGTCACTACCTTGCCCAGCGACGGCCACAGCCGCTTGGGGAAGGAACTGAAGATCTCCGCCTCGCGGCTGGGCCGGCATTTCAGTTCGACACCTGCTTCGGTGCGCTTCATCGCGTTCTCCACGTAGGCCTGGAGCGCAGCGTCGGTCCAGCCCTTGAAGATACCGCGGCCGTGCAAGCCGGCGTAGGCCGCCTCGCGGTCCGGCCACTGGCTGCGCCGCGAGCGCGCCTTCTGCACCATGGTGCGGCGCTTGTGCAGGCCGAGTACTTCGGAGAGCGCCATCACGCCGATCATCGCCGGGGTAAAGAGCACCGGGTCGAGCAGCACCGCGCGGCGGAACAGCTCGGGATGACGACCGAGGATCAGGCTGGTGAGCACGCCACCAAAACTGTGCCCGGCGGCGTAGTGCGGCACGTCGCCAAAGGCTTTGTTGCCGGCCTGGAAGGCCTCCACCGCCATCTCGGCATTGCGGTTCCAGCCATGGAAACGCCCGCCGTGGTCACTGTCGCCGTGGCCCTGGACGTCGCACAGCCAGAGGTCGAAATCCTCCACCAGGACTTTCAGCATCGGCTCGTAGGCACGGCCACAGAAGCCATTGCCATGCAGGAAGTGCAGCAGCGGCTTGCCACTGGGCTCGCTGCGCCAGCCGCGCAGGGTGAAACCGGCGGACCCTTCGTGGGTCCAGGACGACAACTGCATCGAAGCTCTCCATCGGGATGCGGCAGTTTAGCGAGGCAGCGGGGCGCCGGACCAGCGCGCGGTCATGCTATTGTCGCCGACCCTTGGTCGAACACCGTCGAACATGTCGCCTACCCGCCCTCTTCGCCTGCTGCTGATCTGCCTGTTCCTGCTGGCCGGGCTGGTGCTGTCGGTGTTCTGGGCGGGCGAGAAGGCGCGGCACCGCGCGCTGCTGGCCGAGGCGGAAACCGCCCATGAGCAGTTGGGCCTCTACGCCAGTTCCCTGCATACCCTGATCGAGCGCTTCCGCAGCATTCCCTCCGTGCTGGCGCTGGACCCGGAACTGCGCGCGGCCATGCGTGGCCCGCTGACAGAGGAAGTGCAGCACCGGATCAACCTCAAGCTGCAGGAAATCAACGGCGCGGCACGCTCGTCGACGCTGGAGCTGCTGGACCGCAGCGGCCTCGCCGTGGCCGCCAGCAACTGGAACCTGCCGACCAGCTACGTCGGCCACAACTACAGCTTTCGGCCGTACTTTCGCCAGACCATCGCCCAGGGCGCCGGGCGCTTCTACGCGGTCGGCGTGACCACCGGCATTCCCGGTTACTTCCTGTCCAACGCACTGCGTGACGACGCGGGCACCTTCCTCGGCGCCATCGTGGTCAAGCTGGAGTTTCCCGACCTCGAACGGCAGTGGAGCCAGACCCCGGACGTGGTGCTGGTGAGCGACAGCAAGGGCGTGGTGTTCCTCGCCAATCACCCGCGCTGGCGCTACCGCGAGCTGATGCCGCTGGACGCAGTGGCCCGCGCGGAACTGGCCGATACCCGCCAGTACCACAGGCAGCCGCTCAGCGCGTTGCCGCACCGGACGCTGGAAAGCCTCGGCGAGCATGCGCGCATGGTGCGTGTCGACGGCCAGGAAATCAGCGGCGACTACCTCTGGCAATCGGTCGGCCTGCCGGAAGAAGACTGGACCCTGCACCTGCTGCGCGACACCCGCGGAGTGCAGTCGGACGTCACCAGCGCCCGCCTGGCCGCCGCCGGTGCGTGGATGGCACTGGTATTCCTAGTCCTCTGGCTGCAGCAGCGACGGCGCCTGGCCCGCCTGCGCCAGCGCAACCAGGAAGAACTGGAGCGCCTGGTCGAGCAGCGCACCGCCGCCCTGCGCACTGCCCAGGACGGCCTGGTGCAAGCGGCCAAGCTGGCGGCGCTGGGGCAGATGTCCGCCGCGCTGGCCCACGAAATCAACCAGCCGCTCACCGCCCAGCGCATGCAACTGGCCAGCGTGCGCCTGCTGCTGGACGCCGGCCGCCAGGATGACGCCCGCGCCGCGCTGGTGCGCGTGGACGAACTGCTTGAGCGTATGGCCGCGCTCACCGGGCACCTGAAGACCTTCGCCCGCAAGACCCCCGGCGGCCTGCGCGAACGCATCGAACTGGGCCACGTGGTCGAGCAGGCGCTGCAGCTGCTGGCCGTGCGCATCCGTACCGAAGGCGTGGACATCCGCCAGGCGCTGGAGTCACCGGCCTGGGTGCTGGGCGACGCGATCCGCCTGGAGCAGGTGTTGGTCAACCTGATCCGCAACGCCCTGGACGCAGTGGCCAACAGCGCCCAGCCACGCATCGAACTGACCCTGCGCCGCGACGGCGAGCACTGGTGCCTGGAAGTCGCCGACAACGGACCGGGCATCGATGAGGCGCACCTGGCCAGCGTCTTCGACCCCTTCTTCACCACCAAGCCGGTGGGCGAAGGACTGGGCCTGGGGCTGGCGGTATCCTACGGCATCGTCCACGAACTCGGCGGGCGCCTCGGCGCCGCCAACCAGCCCTCCGGCGGCGCCGTATTCCGGCTCAGCCTGCCGGCCGCCAGCGAAGAATCCAGACCATGAGCGAGACCATTCTCTTCGTCGACGACGAAGCCGCCATCCGCGACGCCGTGCAGCAATGGCTGCAACTCTCCGGTTTCGAAGTGCGCCTGTGCAGCAGCGCCGACGAGTGCCTGAAAAGCGTCGCCCGCGAGCTGCCCGGCGTGGTCATCAGCGATGTACGCATGCCCGGCACCGACGGCCTGGCCCTGCTCGAGCGCCTGCAGCAGCTCGACCGCGACCTGCCGGTGATCATGGTCACCGGCCACGGCGACGTGCCCATGGCGGTGCAGGCGATGCGCCAGGGCGCCTACGACTTCATCGAGAAACCCTTCACCCCCGAACGCCTGCTCGACAGCCTGCGCCGCGCCTTGGAGAAACGCCGGCTGGTGCAGGAGAACCGCCAGCTGCGCGAACAGGCGGCACTCAAGGACCAGATCGAATCGCGCCTGCTGGGCGTCTCGCGACCGATGGAAACCCTGCGCCGGCAGATCATGGCGCTGGCCGGTACGCCGGTGAACGTGCTGATTCGTGGCGACACCGGTAGTGGCAAGGAACTGGTCGCGCGTTGCCTGCACGACTTCGGCCCGCGCGCCGGCAAGCCCTTCGTCGCGCTGAACTGCGCGGCGATTCCCGAGCAGTTGTTCGAGACCGAACTGTTCGGCCACGAAAGCGGTGCCTTCACCGGCGCCCAGGGCAAGCGCATCGGCAAGCTGGAGCATTCCAACGGCGGCAGCCTGTTCCTCGACGAGATCGAAAGCATGCCGCTGGCCCAACAGGTGAAGCTGCTGCGCGTGCTGCAGGAACAGCAGCTGGAACGCCTGGGTTCGAACCAGAGCATCAAGGTAGACCTGCGGGTGATCGCCGCCACCAAGCCGGACCTGCTGGAAGAGGCCCGCGCCGGGCGCTTCCGCGAGGACCTCGTCTATCGCCTGAACGTCGCCGAGCTGCGCCTGCCGCCCCTGCGCGAACGCCGCGAGGACATCCCGCTGCTGTTCGAGCACTACGCGCTGCTGGCCAGCGAGAAGTTCGGCCGCGAAGCTGCGCCGCTTTCGGCAACCCAACTGGCCCGCCTGCTCGCCCACGACTGGCCGGGCAACGTCCGCGAACTGGCCAACGCCGCCGAGCGCCACGTGCTCGGCCTGGACCGCGCCGAGCTGCCGGAAGCGCCCGCCGGCAACGGCCTGTTCGAGCGCATGGAAGCCTACGAGGCGCAGTGCATCCGCCAGGCGCTGGGCCAGTGCAAGGGCGACATCAAGGCGGTGATGGAACTGCTCGGCCTGCCGCGCCGCACCCTCAACGAGAAGATGCAGCGCCACGGGCTGAGCCGTGGGGACTACCTGGGCGAGGACTGAGCCATCTGTTCGGCGAAGAACCAGCCGGTACACCAGCGCGCCAGCGGCCAGAGCAGTGCGAGCAGCAGGATCGCCGGCGGCAGCAGGTAGAGCGGCAGGTTGCTGGAGTTGAGCGAGCTGTAGGCGGCGAAGGCCACCAGGACCGACGCCAGCACGATAGCGACCATCCACAACGCCAGCAGCACCAGCGCGCAGGCCAGCACGCGGCCAGCGGCGAAGCGCGAGAGCCGGGCGGGCAGGCGAGTCCGCACGGCCGTCATGACGATGACGAAAGGCAGTACGCAGCTCGACAGCATGAATACTGACTGCCAGCCGTCAGCGCCGCTGTACAGGTAGAGCACTCCGTAGCCGAGTGCCGTGGCCAGCTTGTAGATCACCGCGGTGAAGCACAGCGCAACCGCCAGCGCCACATGCCAGGAGGGCAGCGTGGCGGCCTGGCCCGGCGCCATCGGTTCACAGCGCGAGCGCGCCAGGTGCAGGACCAGCCAGAGCGGCAGGAGGCAGCCAAGGGCCAGGTTGATCAGCGAATTGACCTGGCCATACAGGGCTATCCAGAGGGTCCGGGAGCCCTGCTCGAACGCCCACTGGTAGAAGGACACGCTCAGGTAGGACACGGCGGTGCTGACGACCATGGTGGCGATCAGATAGGCCACGCCGAAGCCTACCAACAGTCCGGCCAGCGGCTGGAAGCGTGCGATACCGTGGCGCTCGCGCTGGTAATGCACCAGCAGCAGGACCGCTGCGGCATAGAACACCAGCCCACCCAGCCAGTTCGCCAGCATGGTCGGCAAGTACTGCGGCAGGCGTTCGCGGTAGCTGCCCAGGTTGAGTATCCACTGCACGGCATTGCTGCCGAAGAACACCACGGCCGCGGCCACGATCATGGCGGCGACGAACTGCAGGGGCTCGCGGCCGACCGGCGCCACAGCATCGAACGGCGCGGTGAGCGGTGCCTGGGGTGTCGCAAAGGGATTGTCACTGGTCATCTCGGCATCCTTGTCGAATCCGGCCTGCGGCGCGGAGTGTGCCCAGCCTACCAGCCCGCCGGCGCTTTTCCACAGCGCATAAAAAAAGGCCGCTGACAGCAGCGGCCTTGAGACGGACGTCGATCTGGAGCAATCAAGAATCGGCGTCGGGAAGCTTGCCGGCGGTGAGGCCGGTAACAGCGCTGCTCGAAAGCCGCGCTGTTGGGTCAAGTATATTGACCGATCAGACAGGAATACAGATCACTGGCGGCGAAAGACTGTTACAGCATCTGTAACAGTCGCCTTCCGGTGGCCGAAACGCAGGCAAAAAAAACGCCGCATATCGTATGCGGCGCAAGGTGTTGAGAAGCCCGGCTCACGCTCCGGACTTCCCGGGGGAAGCGGCCGATCAGGAATCGGCGTTGCTGCTGGCAGCGGCCTTGGCAGTCTGCTCGGCGGACTGGGCCTGCTGCTGGGCGATCACTGCTTCGTTGGCCTTGACCATCTTGTCGGTCATCAGGCGCGATTCTTCGGCGAAGCTCAGCTGAGTGAAGGACAGCGAGCAGACGGACAGCAGGGCAGCAACATAAAGCGAACGGGACATGACGGTGATCCTTTCTGAACACCCGATTGGTCGGGGTTGAAGAAAGGTTACGGCGCAACAGTGAGTAGAAAAATAGCTAGCTAACCAACAAAGCATTGCCTAAAAAGCAACAATCCGCGCCGATCGTCCGAGAACGTTGATATAGAGCGGCTGCGACGATCTGCCGCGCTAGCGCCCAAGGTCCGAGATGGCCTTATGCCCAGTTGACGGGATCGTTGAGCGCTGCTTCGTCCTCTTCGAACATCTTCGGCAATTCCATCTTGAGGAACTCGACCCAGGTGCGGATCTTCGCGTCGAGGAAGCGTCGCGACGGGTACAGCGCGTAGATGTGCCTCACGTGCAGGCTGTGCCGGGGCAACACGCGCACCAGCGAGCGACGCCGCAGGGCGGGCGCGGCGACATAGCTGGGCAGCAGGCAGATGCCCATACCGGCGGCAGCTGCGCCGGTCAGCGCCTCGGCAACGTTGACCATGAAGGTGTCGCGCGGGCGGATCACGCTCTCCTCATTGCCCTCCTCGAAAGCCCAGCCTTCGGGGAAGGTCGGGTCCTGCAGGCGCAGGCACTGGTGCTGGTGCAGGTCGGCGACGCTGGTCGGGGTGCCGCGCCGCTTGAGGTACTCGGGGCTGGCGCAGAGCACGCTGTAGATGGTGCCCAGAGTCTGGGCGACGAACTCGGAGTCGGGCAGTTCGCGGTCGCGGGTGATCACCACGTCCTGGCCTTCCTCGAGGATGTCCGGCTGGCGCTGGGCCAGGGTCAGCTCGATGTAGACCTCGGGAAAGGATTCGCAGTAGCGCGAGATCAGCGGGATCAGGTGTTGCTGGCCGAGGCCGGTGAGCGAGTGCACGCGCAGCCGGCCGCGCGGCTTGAGGTGCGCGCCGCTGGCCTCGGCTTCCGCCTCTTCGACGTCGGCGAGGATTTCCCGGCAGCGCAGCAGGTAGCGCTCGCCGGTTTCGGTCAGCGCCAGGCGCCTTGTCGTGCGGTGCAGGAGGCGGGCTTCAAGTTGCGCTTCAAGGTCGGAAACCACGCGCGAGACCTGGGCGGTGGACAACCCCAGGGCGTTGGCGGCGGCGGTGAAACTGCCAGCATCCACCACCCGGACGAAAGCCCGCATCGCGTGAAGTACGTCCATCCTTCCCCCTGCTTATCCGTCTTGTAGGAAACGACGACAATTATTGTCCGCGCCGCAAAACTGAATCGCAGTATAGGGTCGTTTTTTAGCGATTGTTACCACGTATAGTGCCGGACAAGTCGCTGCAGCAACGTTGGGCATACCAGGCTCATCGTACGGCCGCCGATACACCAATCGACGGCCCTCTCCCCCGCGCATACCTGGCTGCAGCGACTGACTCTTTCTCCAGGGGCGGCCTTCTTCGGATGGCCGCCCTTTTTCGTTTCTCCAGCGCTAGCTGCCCTTGTAGGAGCGAGCTTGCTCGCGAATACACTTCACTGCGGAGTCGCCGGGAATCTGTTCGCGAGCAAGCTCGCTCCTACAGGAAAGCCCTCAGCGCGGCAGCGGGTAGAGGCGCTCGTCGAACTGCTCCAGGCGCACGAACTCCAGCGGTTGGTCGTTTTCCAGCTTCTGCAGACGATCCTGGTACTGACGCAGGAAGTCCTGGCGCGCGTCGTTGCTGATGTAGGGCACGTGCCAGGCCACGAACGGCGGCAGCACGCTCATGCCGGTGTAGGCCAGGGTGCCGCGCAGGATCGGCCGCAGCATGTCTTCCAGCGGACCGTGGATGGCGCCGTCGCCGAACATGTGGTCGCGCCCGCCGAGGGTCACGGTCACCAGCGCCTTCTTGCCGGCAAGGCCGCCCTGGTCGTAGAAGCGCTTGCCGCCGTAGCAGATGCCCGAGACCAGCACGCGGTCAAACCAGCCCTTGAGGATGGCCGGCGCGGAGAACCAGTAGATCGGGAAGTTGAAGATCACCAGGTCGGCCCAGAGCAGCTTTTCCAGCTCGGCCTGGATGTCGGCAGCGATGGTCTTGGCCTTGGCGCCTTCGCGCTGTTCCAGGGCGTAGACCAGGTACTCGGGGTTGGCGCGGGCGCCGAAGTCGGCGGCGCTGGCCACCGGGTTCCAGTTCATCGCGTAGAGGTCGGAGACCTGCACTTCGTGGCCCTGGCCGCGGAGGGTTTCCTCGGCGAGCTGGTACAGCGCGGTGCTGAAGGATTGCGGTTCGTTGTGGGCGTGGACGATCAGTACGTTCATGGGAGTTCCTTGATGATCTGACTTCGGCGCTCGTGGCTACCCTCTCCCCCCAGCCCCTCTCCCTGAAGGGAGAGGGGAGCTATCCGTGCCACCGCGAGATTTCGCCGCCGCGCCGAACCGCTTGGCTCCTTCTCCCGCAAGCGGGAGACGACTGCATGGATGCAGGAGGTAGAGCGACGCAGGATGCCAAAGCCGAGGGCTGGGGAGAGGGTGCTGTTCAGGCGCTCAGAGTTGGATGGCCTTGAGCTCGACGAACTCGTGCAAGCCCTGCTCGCCCCATTCGCGGCCGTTGCCGGACTGCTTGTAGCCGCCGAAAGGCGCACGGTAGTTGAAGGCACCGCCGTTGACGAAGCATTGGCCGGCGCGCATCTGCCGGGCGAGGCGCAGGCCATCTTCGCGGTCGCCCGCCCAGACAGCGCTGGACAGGCCGAACGGCGAGTCGTTGGCGATTGCGATGGCTTCCGCTTCATCGGCATAGGGAATCAGGCACAGCACCGGGCCGAAGATTTCCTCGCGGGCGATGCGCATCTGGTTGTTCACCCCGGCGAAGATCGTCGGCTGCACATAGTGCCCGCGCTCCAGATGGGCCGGACGTTCGGCGCCGCCGCAGACCAGCTGCGCGCCCTCTTCCTGGCCGACGCGAAGGTAGTCGAGCACGGTGCGGCGCTGGCCGCCCGAGCACATCGGGCCGAGGAAGCTGTCAGCGTCCAGCGGGTCGCCCATCTTCAGCGCGAGGGTTTCGGCACGGGCGATTTCCACGGCTTCGGCATAGCGATGGGCCGGCAGCAGCATGCGCGTGAGCGCGGTGCAGGTCTGCCCGGAGTTGATCATCACGTCCTGCACACCATGGCGCACGGCGGCGGCGAGGTCGGCATCGGCGGTGATCAGGAACGGCGACTTGCCGCCCAGCTCCAGGCACACGCGCTTGACCGTCGGCGCCGCGGCTTCGGAAACCTTGACGCCCGCGCCGGTGGAGCCGGTGAACGAGACCATGTCCACGTCCGGATGCCGTGCCAGCGCTTCGCCGACCTTGGAGCCGGGGCCGCTGACCAGGTTGAACACACCGGCTGGCAGGCCGATGGCGTGGACCATGTCGGCCAGCAGGAAGGCATGCAGCGGGGTGTCCTGGCTCGGCTTGACCACCACGGTGCAGCCGGCGGCGAGCGCCGGGGCGAGCTTGCCGATCAGCTGGTGCAGCGGGTAGTTCCAGGGGTTGATGAAAGCGCAGACACCCACCGCTTCCTTGACGATCAGCGAGTTGCCGACCTCGCGCACTTCGTCCATGTGCGCGGCCATCGCGGCATAGCTTTCCAGGCCCTCGATCGGCCCGTCGACCTGCACCATGCGGCACCACTGCACCGGCATGCCCAGCTCGGCGGTGATCAGCGCGGCCATTTCGTCGGCGCGGCTCTTCAGTTGTTCGGCGAGGGCGCGGATGTAGCCGGCGCGCACGTGGGACGGCGTCTGCGACCAGGCCGGGAAGGCACGGCGGGCGGCGTCCACCGCGCGGTTCACGTCGCCTTCGCCGCCCAGCGGCACGCGACCGACACAGTCCTCGGTGGCGGGGTTCTGCACCTCGGCCACGCCCTGCCCTTGCGGCGCCACCCAGGCGCCATCGATGTAAAGCTGAGAACGATCACGCATAACGTTTCTCCTGGAGCAGTTCGGCGGCGCACAGGGCAATGCGGCGGCAGGCTTCGCGCAGCGGTTCGGCGCCGAGCACCAGACCCAGGCGGATGTGCCCCGCGGCGCTGGGGCCGAAGGCTTCGCCGGCCAGCACGGAGACGCCGTGGCGATCCAGCAGCACGTCGGCGAAGTCCTGGGCGGAGAGCCCGGTGGCGCGGATATCCACCATCACGAACATGCCGCCATCCGGGCGCAGCGCGCGCACGCCGACGCAATCGGCGAGGCAGTCGAGCACCAGGTCGCGGCGCTGGCGGTAGGCCTCGCGCATGGCTTCCAATTCCGGCAGTTTGGCTTCCAGC
This sequence comes from Pseudomonas sp. C9-3, assembly GCF_032392015.1. Classification (NCBI taxonomy): domain Bacteria; kingdom Pseudomonadati; phylum Pseudomonadota; class Gammaproteobacteria; order Pseudomonadales; family Pseudomonadaceae; genus Pseudomonas; species Pseudomonas sp. C9-3. The sequence continues at coordinate 5,777,991 of NZ_CP135919.1, forward strand.
GCGGTGCAGGCGGCGTCCTGGATGAAGTCCGGCGAGCCGTAGAGCATGCACAGGGCGAGGTTTTCCAGGTGCGCGCAGAGCTCGCGCGGGCCGACCACCCAGCCCACGCGCCAGCCGGTCATGGCGTGGGATTTCGACAGGCTGTTGAGGGTCGCGGTGCGCTCGGCCATGCCCGGCAGGCTCGCGGGGCTGATGTGTTCGCCGTCGAACAGCAGCTCGCTGTAGACCTCGTCGGAGATCATCCACAGGTCATTGTTCACGCACAGCTCGGCGAGCTTTTCCCAGGTGGCGCGCGGCAGGCTGGCGCCGGAGGGGTTGTGCGGGCTGTTGATGGCCAGGGCGCGGGTGCGCGGGGTGATCAGCGCGGCGACGTCCTCGGCCTGCACGCGGAAGCCGTGCTCGGAACGCACCGATACCGGGATGACCTTGGCGCCACAGGCACCGAACACCGCTTCGTAGGTGACGTACATCGGCTCGGCGACAATCACTTCGTCGCCGGGGTTGAGCACGCACTGCGCCACGGCATACAGCGCGCACTGGGCGCCAGCCAGCACCACCACGTCATCGGCGGTGACGGCCTGGCCGCTGCGCTGGCTGTGACGGCGAGCAATGGCCTCGCGCAGCGAGCGCTTGCCGCGCACGTCGGCGTAGTGGGTGTTGCCGGCCAGCAGGCTGTCGATGGCCGACTGCACGATGGGCACGGGAGTATCGAAATCGGGGTCGCCCACCGACAGCAGCAGGATGTCGTCGCCCTGCTCCATGCGCGCCAGGGCGCGGTAGTGGATGTCCCAGGCGGCGGCGCCGTCGCCGGCGATACGTTGGGTGAAGTTCGAGTAGCGCATGGTGTTCATCCTTCAAGGCACCAGGGCCCAGGGGCCCCGGCGGGTGCAACAGGTCCTACTGGGCGCAGGCGTGTTTCAGCTCGATCAGCGTCACGCCCGGATGGGCGAAGCCGCTGCGCAGGTCGCGTTCCAGTTCGTCCAGGCTCTGCGGCTGACGCATCTCGCAGCCGTAGGCGCGGCCGAGCAGGGCGAAGTCCGGGTTGCGCGGCAGGACGCCGATGGGCTCGATGTCCAGGCCGATCATGTCGTCGCGGATCTGCCCCAGCGCATCGTTGTTCCACAGCAGCACCACCAGCGGGCTGTCCAGTTCTTCCGTCGCGGTGGCCAGTTCCTGCGCGGTGTAGAGGAAGCCGCCGTCGCCCACCAGCACCAGGCCGGGGCGCTCAGGCGCACCGAACTTGGCGCCGATGCCGGCCGGCACGCCGTAGCCGAGGGTGCCGTAGCCGGTGGGATGCAGCCAACCGCGCGGGGCCTTGCTCGGGTACAGGTAGTTGGCGGTGTAGGCCAGCTGGGTCATGTCGCTGGCGATGAAGGCGTCGTCCGGCAGGACCTTGGCGATGCGCTCCAGAATCGACTTGTGGATAAGTTGCAGTGGGGCGTGGCCGCCGTCGATCTGCGCGCGCAGTTCGGCGATCCGCGACTGCGCTTTCGCCGCGTCACGGGCTGCGCTCGGCAGTGCAGCGAGCAGGGCTTCGGCGGTGGCTTTCGAATCGCCCAGTAGCGCCACGGCGCTCGGGTAGAAGTCATTGAACTTGCGCGAATCGACATCGACGCGGATCACCTCGCCGTTGACCGGCAGGCGGTCGCGCCAGAAGTCGGTGTCGGCCATCTCGGTGCCGATGGCGAGGACCACGTCGGCCTCGGCGATCATGTCCCAACCGGCCTGGGTGCACAGGGTGGCGCCAGCGGAGAGCGGCGCTTCCGGTGCCAGCAGGCCCTTGCCAGCGACGCTGGTGAACAGCGGCGCAGCCAGGCGCTCGCTCAGCGCGGCCAGGGCATCGGCGGCATGCAGCGCGCCGCCGCCGGCGATGATCATCGGGCGCTGGGCCGCCTTGAGTTTATCCACAGCCTGCTGGAGCGCCTCGGCGCTGGGCTGGCCGCGGCCAGCGCGGCGCACGACTTCATGGGTCCAGTCGCGCGCGACGGGGTTGGCGAGCACGTCCAGCGGCACCGAGATGTGCACCGGGCGCGGGCGTTCGCTGTCGAACACGGCGAAGGCCCGGGCGATCAGTTCGGGCAAGTCCTCGGCGCTCAGGGCGACGGCGGAGAATGCAGTGATCGGCGCGGTCATGGCGCGCTGGTCCTGGGTCTCGTGCAGGCAGCCCCAGCCCTTGCCCAGGCTGGCGGTGTGGTTGACGCTGGAAATCACCAGCATCGGGATCGAGTCGGCGTAGGCCTGGCCGATGGCGGTGGCGGCGTTGGTCACGCCCGGCCCGGTGATGATGAAGGCCACGCCCGGCTTGCCGCTGACGCGCGCGTAGCCGTCGGCCATGAAGCCGGCGCCCTGCTCATGACGCGTCAGCACATGGCGGATGCCGCTGCCGGGCAGGCCGCGGTACAGCTCCAGGGTGTGCACGCCGGGAATGCCGAACACGGTGTCGACGCCATAGTTGGCCAGCAGGCGCACCAGGGCCTGGCCGCCGGTGAGGGTTTTGTCGTTTTGCATGAACGATCTCCCGAACTGTTCTTCGGCGGATAACCGCAAGCGGTTATTCGCCCTACTCGTGGGGGCCTACGCCGAGTGTCCGGCGTGCGCCGCTTTTGCCCCCTCTCCCGCAAGCGGGAGAGGGGAGCGTTCGTATTCGTCCTTCAAGTACCGAATTGCTCTTTGTAGGAGCGAGCAAGCTCGCGAACGAACCCCGGTGCGGGGCCAGGTTCGCGAGCAAGGACCAGGCGTCCCCCTCGCACCTACAGGTACGGTCATTCGGCGACGCGAATCAGCGCATCCACCGCCACGGCGCCATCGGCGTCTGCCAGCAGCGGGTTCACGTCGAGTTCCAGCAGGTTGTCCACGTGTTCGCAGGCGTAGTCGGCCACCGCACGGATCGCCTCGACCAGCGCCTCCAGGTTCACCGGCGCGCGGCCACGGAAGCCGGTGAGCAGCGGTGCGCTGCGCAGGCTCAGCAGGGCATCGCGGATCGCTGCGTCGGTGGTCGGCAACAGCAGGCTGCGGCTGTCCTTGAGCAGCTCGACGAGGATGCCGCCGGCGCCCAGCACCAGCGCCAGACCGAAGCCGTTCTCGCGCTTGATGCCAACGATCAGCTCGGCCAGCGGCGGGTTGGCCATGCGCTCCAGCAGCACCTGATCGAACGGCACTTTGGGCGCGTGGCGGGCGATGTTCTCGCGCATGTCGAACAGTGCTGCTTCCAGCGCCGCCTCGTTGCGCAGGTTGAGCGCTACACCGCCGGCTTCGGTCTTGTGCGGCAGTTGCGCACTGACCACTTTCAACGCCAGCGGGAAGCCGACATCGGCGGCCGCTTCGCGGGCCTGGGTCGGCGTGCTCAGCGCGGCGCGCGGCAGCGGCAGGCCGAAAGGTTTCAGCGCCTGCTTGGATTGCCACTCGTCCAGCAGGCGGCCTTCGCCTTCCAGCGCCTGCGGACAGAGCGGCACCAGGGCGGCTTCGCCGCGGGCCAGCAGCGCTTCGCGGCGCTGGCGGTAATGGGCGATGCGGCCCCAGGCGGCGAGGCCGTCTTCCACGCCTTGCAGCGCGGCGACGCCGTGGGAGTGCAGCAGTTCGCGGGCGTGCCTGGGCAGCAGTTCCGGCAACGCAGAGGCGATGAAACCGACCTTGCCGTGGCGCTCCAGCGCGGCGCAGTAAAGCTCCAGCAGCAGGTCGCACTGCGGGCGCTCACCGGTTTCTTCGCCGGGGTAGTCGAGCACCAGCAGGGCGGCGTCGGCTTCAGTCTGCAGGGCGCTGTCGAGCATGCGCTCCAGCGCCGGGCCGTCGCCCCAGATGGCGGTGGTGAAGTCCAGCGGGTTGGCGATGTTGGCGTAGTCCGGCAGCACCTGCACCAGCTCGGCGCGCTGCGCGTCGACCAGCTTGGGCAGGCTCAGGCCGTTGCGTTCGGCGTAGTCGGCGATCAGCCCGGCGTCACCGCCGGAGCAGGCCAGCGCAGCGAGGCTCGGGCCGGCCGGCAGGTTGCCGCAGGCGGCGGCCTTCAGGGTTTCGATGAAGCTCACCGGGCCGCTGACGCGGATCACGCCAAGGCGGTCGAACAGCGCGTCGTACAGCGCATCGGAGCCGGCCAGGGAGCTGGTGTGGCTGAGCGCGAGCTCGGCACCGATCTCGGAAACGCCGGTCTTCAGCGCAATCACCGGGATGCCTTTCTGCAGCGCCTTGAAGGCGGCGCGGGCGAAGCCGGGAACGTTCTTCAGGCCTTCCAGGTGCAGGCCGATGGCGGTCACGCGCGGCTCGTCGAGCAGCACGTCCATCAGTTCGGCCACGCCCAGCTGCGCCTGGTTGCCCACCGAGGCCATGTAGGCGATGGGCAGCGAGCGGTCGCTCATGGACAGGTTGTAGGCGAAGTTGCCGCTCTGGGTGAGCACCGCCACGCCCTTCTCGACCATGTGCCCGCCGTGGGCCACCGGCCACAGCGCGGAGCCGTGCAGGTAGTCGAGCAGGCCGTAGCAGTTGGGGCCGAGCAGGGCCATATCGCCAGCGGATTCGAGCAGGCGGCGCTGCAGCGCTTCGCCTTCGGCGCCGGTCTCGGCGAAGCCGGAGGCATAGCAGATGGCGCCGCCGGCATCCTTGGCGGCCAGCTCGGCGACGGCCTGCAGGGTCAGGTCGCGGTTGGTGGCGACGAACACCGCGTCCGGGCCTTCCGGCAGGTCGGTGACGCTGCGCACGCAGGGCACGCCTTCGAGTTCGTCGTACTGCGGGTTGACCAGCCACATCGCACCCGGGAAGCCGCCTTCGGCACAGCGCTTGAGCGCGCGCGCCATGCTGCGGCCGCCGATAAAGGCGACGTGACGGGGAGCCAACAGGCGCTGGAGGTTTTCTCTTTTCATGTCTTGTCTCGGCAATGTCGATCCCTCACCCCAACCCTCTCCCAGAGGGAGAGGGAGCGAAGGATTCAGCGCAACAACGGACGCAGCAGTTCACGGGAAATGATGTGGCGCTGGATTTCCGAGGTGCCCTCCCAGATGCGCTCGATGCGCGCGTTGCGCCAGATGCGTTCCACCGGGCCTTCGTCCATCAGGCCCATGCCGCCGAAGATCTGCACGGTCTCGTCGGCAACCTTGCCCAGCACTTCGCTGGCGAACAGCTTGGCCATGCCGGCCTCGCCGTCGGTCATGGTCCCGCGGTCCATCTTCCAGGCGGTGTGCAGGGTCATCAGTTCGGCGGCGCGGATCTGCGTGGCCATGTCGGCGAGCTTGAAGGAGATGCCCTGGTAGCTGCCGATGGCCGCGCCGAACTGCTTGCGGTCGGCGGACCATTGCAGCGCCAGGTCCAGCGCGCGCTGGGCCTGGCCGACGCAGTTGGCGGCAACCATCACACGGCCGGCGGTCAGCCAGGCGTTGGCCACTTCCCAGCCCTTGTCGACTTCGCCCAGGACCTGGGAGGCCGGTACGCGGCAGTCGTCGAAGAAGATTTCGTAGGTGTGGTAGCCCTTGTTGCTCACGCATTTCGGACCGCGGCGCACGGTCATGCCGGCGGTGCCCTTGTCCACCAGGAAGGCGGTCACGGCGTTGCGCTTCTTGCCGTTGCGCTCGAAGGTGTCGGTCACCGCGAAGACGATGGCGAAGTCGGCGTGGCCGGCATGGCTGATGAAGTGCTTGGAGCCATTGATCACGAAGTCTTCGCCATCACGCACGGCGCGCGTCTTGATCGAGTTGGCGTCGGAACCGGCGCCCGGCTCGGTGAGGGCGAAGCAGTCGATCTTCTCGCCCTGCACCACCGGCAGCAGGTAGTTCTGGATCTGTTCGCCCTTGCAGGCCATAAGGATCTTGGACGGGCGCGCGACGAACACATGCAGCGCCCAGGAGACCTTGGACAGCTCGCGCTCGACCAACGCCTGGGACAGGTAATCCAGGCCGCCGCCGCCCACTTCCTCGGGCATGTTGAAGGCATAGAAGCCGGCTGCCAGGGCCTTGCCACGAATCTTCGCGGCCAGCTCCGGGGACACCGCGTCGGTGCGGTCCACTTCTTCCTCGTAGGGCAGCAGCTCTTTCTCAACGAAAGCCTTGACCGCCTCGACGAGCATTTCCTGTTCTTGTGTCAGTTGGAAATCCATCACATCACCTGCAGCCGTCAGCGGCCTTTGAATTGGGGGGAGCGTTTCTCGGCCACGGCGCGCAGCGCCTCGGCGGCATCTTCGCTGCGGCCGCAGAGCAGCCCGGCGGCCTGTTCGGCTTCCAGCTGCTGGGCCAGGGTGCGGCTGGCGCCTTCGCGGATCAGGCGCTTGGTGTGGCCGAAGGCGTAGGTCGGGCCGGCAGCCAGGCGTGCGGCGAATTCGCCGACGTGAGCCTGCAATTGATCGTCAGCGACCACTTCGCCGACCAGGCCGGCGTTCAGCGCGCGTTCGGCGTTCCACAGTTCATCGAGGAACAGCAGGCGCTTGGCCGCTTCGCTGCCGATCAGGCGCGGCAGGTGCCAGCTGGCGCCAGCGTCCGGGCAGTAGGCCATGCCGGTATAGCCGGCCTTGAAGCGCGCGGAGGCGCCGGCGATGCGGAAGTCGCAGCACAGAGTCAGATCCATCCCGGCGCCGACGGCGGTGCCGTTGACGGCGGCGATGGTCGGCTTGTCCAGGCTGTGCAGGCGGCGCATCAGGGCGTGGGCGGTTTCGGTCCAGCCGTAGGTTTCCAGTTCGCCACGGGCTTCGGCCTCGGCCCATTCGGCGAGGTCGGCGCCGGCGCAGAAGCTGCGGCCCTCGCCGGTCAGCACGATGACGCGCACGGCCGCATCGGCCTCATAGGCGTCAAGCAGGGCCAGCAGGTTCTTGAGCGTGGGGACGTCGAGCGCGTTGCGCTGCTCGGGGCGGTTCAGGGTGATCCAGGCGATACCGTCCTGGACCCGGCTGAGCGGGGATGGCTGAGTCATGCTGCCCTCGTTCTTGTAGTCGTTTGCTGAGGCGGATGAAGCGTTGGAGCCAATACTAAACAAGTGTTCAGCAAGCTCGCAATCCACCCGAATGGGTGGCTTGTAACGTGCCGCCGAACGGCGGGAAGGCCGCGCGACGCGGGGGCTGAGGGGTTTCCCCAGGGTTTTCCCCGAGAGCTTGTTACAACTTCGAACAAACGGCCCTGCGGGCCTTCGCGGACAGAGTCCGCTCCTGCGCCTCCGGGAGCGGTGGAATCCTTGTAGGAGCGAGCTTGCTCGCGAACAGATTTTCCGGCGGTTCCGGAGTTGGGCGGGTTCGCGAGCAAGAACTAGGCGTCCCCCTCGCTCCTACAAAGAGCCAAAAAAAAAGCCCCGCGAAACGGGGCTTTTCCGATGCAGGAAGACTCAACCGATACTCGGCAGCGCCTCCTCGCTCAGCACCTGGCCCCGCTTGCGCTTGAGCAGGTAGTAGGCGAGATAGCACGCGCCCATGAAGCCGAAGCCCCAGTACAGCGACGGGCGCTGGGTCGGGTCCATGGCGAGGAACACGAACAGCGAGCAGCAGATCGCGATGCACGCCAGCGGGATCAGCGGGAACAAGGGCGCTGCGTACTTCAGGTCGGCCACGGTGCCGCCCTTGGCCATGTGCTCGCGGCGGAAGCGGTACTGGGCGTAGGCGATGACGATCCAGGTGACGGTGCCGGCCATTCCGCTCACCGCCATCAGCACCATGAACAGGGTGTCGGCGGCGACCACGCTGGTGAGCAGCGACAGCAGGGCGAAGCCGAGGCTGATCAGCAGCGCGTAGAGCGGGACGCCACGGGCGCTGAGCTTGGACAGCTTGCGCGGCGCCATGCCGGTCTTGGACATGGCCCAGAGGATGCGGGTCGACGCGTAAAGGCCGGAGTTACCCACCGAGAGGATCGCGGTGAGGATCACGAAGTTCATCAGATCGGCGGCGTAGGGAATGCCGACCATGTCGAACACCTGCACGAACGGGCTTTCCATCAGCCCGGCCTGCTTCCACGGCACGATGCAGGACAGCACGGCAATCGCCAGCACGTAGAAGATCAGCACGCGGAACACCACGTTGCGCACGGCGCGCGGGATGCTCTTTTCCGGCTGGTCGGTCTCGCCGGCGGCGACGCCCATGATCTCGCAGCCCTGGAAGGCGTAGACCACCGTCATCATCACCGCGAACACAGCGGACAGGCCGTTGGGGAACAGGCCGTCGCCGACCAGGTTGGACAGCCCCGGCGCGGCCTCGCCGCTGTTCAGCGGGATGGCGCCGAAGATCACCAGCAGGCCGACCACGATGAAGCCGAGGATGGCCGCAACCTTGATCCCGGAGAACCAGTATTCGGCCTCGCCGAAGGCGCGGGTGGCCAGGGCGTTGAGGGAGAACAGCACGACCACGAAGAAGCCCGACCACAGCCAGATCGGCACTTCGGGGAACCAGCGGGTCATCAGCATGCCGGCGGCGGTGAATTCCAGGCCGACGGTGGAGGCCCAGCTCATCCAGTAGACCCAGCCGATCATGAACCCGGTAGCCGGGCCGATGAAGCGCGTGGCGTGGGCCTGGAAGGAGCCGGAGACGGGCATCTGCACCGACAGCTCGCCCAGGCAGACCATCACCAGGTACATCAGCAGGCCGGCGACCAGGTAGGCGAGGATGGCGCCCATCGGGCCGCCGGAGCTGATGGTGACGCCCGAGCCCATGAACAGGCCGGTGCCGATCACGCCGCCCAGCGACAGCATGAAGATGTGGCGGCTCTTGAGCGCGCGGGTGAGCTGGATTTTTTCGCCGTTCGTGGCGTGATGGGGCTCAGACATGGCGCACCTCCGGGAAACGGCGGGCGCGACGGAGCGGAACTCTACGTTGGATCATTATTGTTATCTCCAATCAATCAGAGGCCGTGGCTCGGGCACGGATGCCACCGGATTATTGGAACGCGATGTAAGACCCCGTTGTTCCTACGGATCGAAGTTGTAGAAAGATGTAAGGATTTTGTGCGGGGCGCGTGGGGCGGGGCTTTCAGTACGTTGTTCTTCGTAGGAGCGAGCTTGCTCGCGAATGGATTCAGCCGGCTGATGAAGGTGTTGGGCGAGTTCGCGAGCAAGGGCTAGGCGCACCCTCGGTCCTACAGTGTTCTGCGCTCCCTGGCTGACAAGGCGCTAGGGGCGATCCCCTCACCCTAGCCCTCTCCCGAGGGGAGAGGGGACTGTCTTGTGTGAGCCTGAATATCCGCGCTCGCCGGCTGACTCTGAAACAGCCGCACACGCCGAACGGCTCCCTCTCCCTTCGGAGCGGGGCGCGCAGCCAGGGCTGGGGTGAGGGCAAGACACCACGCCGACGCTAAACCTGATCGCTCTTCAACAGCTCAAAGACAACCGCTCTCTCCCGCTCCAGCTTTTCCGCCCAATCCCCCAGCAAAGCCCCCGCCAACGCCGCCTCCTCCAGCTCACCCAGGCAATCCCCCAACCCGCGCAACCCCATGGACCGGCAGCTCCCGGCCAGCCGATGCGCCAAGCTCGCAGCCTCCACGGCATCATCCTGGCGCAGCGCATCCAGTAGCAGCGGCCATTGCTCGTCCAGCAACTTCCACAGGCTGGCCAGCAGTTCATTCAGCTTGTGCTCGCCCAGCAACCGGCGGTGGGTATCGAGTACCTGGCGATCCAGCGGGCCGTTATCCACAGCCTCCGGCAACAGCTCCCAGGCCACGCCGGACAGCGCACGGCGCAGGTCGTCCAGGCGCAGCGGCTTGCCCAGCACGCCCTGCATACCGGCCTCGAAATAGCGCCGGACCATGCCCGGCTGCACGCTGGCAGTGAAGGCGTGGATCGGTGTGCTGACGTTGAACCCGCCCGGTTGAGCACGGATCGCCCGGCACAGGTCGAGGCCGTTCATGCCCGGCAGGTGCATGTCCAGCAGGATCAGATCGAAGCGCCGCGCGGCGGTGAGCGCCAGCGCCGGCGCCGCGTCCTCGGCGAGTTGCACGCGGTGACCGTCGCGCTCCAGCAGGGCCTGGGCGACCTCGCGGTTGAGGGCGACGTCCTCCACCACCAGCACGTCCAGCGCTGGCGCCTGTTCGACGGCCACGCTGGAGCGCGGGACCACGCCCGGCGCCAGCACGATCTCGAACCAGAAGGTGCTGCCCTCGCCTTCCAGGCTTTCCACGCCGATCTCGCCGCCCATGGCTTCCACCAGCCGCTTGCTGATCGCCAGCCCCAGCCCGGTGCCACCGTAGCGCCGCGCTACCTCGTCGCTGGCCTGGGTGAAGCGCTGGAAGATCTTCTCCTGCTGCTCGGCAGAGATGCCGATACCGTCGTCGGTCACCGTGAAGCGCAGCCGCTGGCCGGCGTCGCCGCCCTCGAGCAGTGCGACTTCCAGCAACACCTCGCCCTCCTCGGTGAACTTCACCGCGTTGGCCAGCAGGTTGCTCAACACCTGGCGCAGGAACTGCTCGGCACCCCGGCACCCGTCCTGCACCTGGGGTTCGATACGCAGGCGCAGGCAAGTGCCGTTGTCGTCGGCGCGTGGCTCCAGCAGGGTCACCACGTCGTCCAGCAGGCGCCGCAGGGAGAAGTCCACCGGCTCCGGCTGGCTGGCGCCGTCCTCCAGCTTGGCGAAGTGCAGCACCTCGTTGAGGATCGCCAGCAGTCCTTCGCCTGCTGTGGATAACGCTTGGAGCCGGCGCCGGTCCTGCTCACCCAGGGGCGCGGCGCGCAGCAGTTCGGCCATGCCGAGGATGCCGTTGAGCGGCGTGCGGATCTCGTGGCTCATGGTGGCAAGGAAGCGGCTCTTGGCGCGGTTGGCGGCCTCGGCCTCCTCCTTGGCGCGGCGCAGGCTGGCGGTGCGCCGCTCGACCCGCCGCTGCAATTCGTCACGCTTGCTCTGCAGCGCTTCGCGATCCGCCTCGCGGCGCCGCAACTCGGCGCGCAGCGCCCGGCGCAAGCCATCGAGGGCATCGGCCACGGTGTCGATTTCGTCCTCTTCGCCTGAGCGTTTTTTATCCAGCGCCAGCTCGGTGCCCAGGTCGCCGCCCGTCAGGCCGCGGACGAAATCGGCCATGGCACGCAGGTGCCGGGTGACCAGGCTGTGGAACAGCCAGCTCAGCGCCACCGCCAGGCCGCAGAGGAATACGCCCATCCACAGCAGGCTGGCGAGACCGCCGTGGAGCAGGCGCAGGTAGACGGCGCCCAGGTCGATGCTGACTTCCAGCTCGCCCAGGTCGCGACGCTCGCCGTCCGGCGGCTGGAAGGCCAGGGCGTAGCGCTCGGTACGGAACGGCCCGCGTGTGTCGTCGGCATCCTGCACCAGGTTGAAGTCGGCGCTGCGCAGGCGTACCTGGGCGATGTCAGGGAAGTCGGCCAGGCCGTGCAACTGCACGTTGAGCTGCTCCTGGTTGAGGTCCCACAGGCTGCGCTCGAAGCTGGCGAGGTAGCCGACGCGGATCAGCTCCAGGCGTGTATCGATGTCGCGCATCTCGCGGCGGTACTCGAAGTACAGCTGCACGGCGCTGGCCAGCACGGTGAAGCACAGGCTGAACAGCAGCACCCGCAGCAGCAGGCGCCGGGCCAGGCCGCCGGGCAGCTTCAACGCGGCACCCCGTCGCCAGCGAGCATGGCGCGGTAACCGCGCTCGCTCTCGTCCAGCCAGCGGGCGATGCTGCCGTCGTCCACGCGCCGCTTCAGCACGGCGTCGATCTCGTCCATCCGCGCGGCCAGCGGCGAATGGCGAGAGACGGCGATGCGCAGGTAGTCCACGGTCAGCGGTTTCGACAGCGCGACGATGTCCTCCCCACCCGCCAACTGCTCGACGAACAGCGTCCCGGTGCGGCGCTCGTGGGCGATAAAGTCGATGCGCTGGCGAATCAGCTTGCCGAAGTTCTGCCGGCTGTCGGAGACCCATTCGACGTTGCCGTGCTCGGCGACGAAACGATCGAACTCAGACCCGTAGCTCTCGCCGAAGAGCAGCCCGCCGCGGTAATTCGCCAGGTCGCCCAACTGGTCGAAACGCACCGGCTTGCGGCGGTTGTAGAAGATCGCCACTTCCTCGCGCAGCACCGGCACGCGGGAGAACAGCAGGCCGTCGTCGCGCTGCGGGGTCTGGTAGGCGAGCACTATGTCGACGCGGCCTTCGGCGGCGTCCAGCAGGCAACGCTTCCAGTTGCCCAGCACCACGGTCTTCACCTCGTAGCCCAGTTCGCCGAGGATGCTGCGCACGGTCTGCGGGGCCAGGCCGCGTACTTCGTGGCCGTCGCTCCAGGAGATGGGCGGGTAGACGGGGTAGTCGCAGTAACGGATGGGCTGGGCGGCTTGGGTTGCCGTGCAGAAGAGCAAAGCCAGGAAATACAGGAGGAATTGGAGCGGGGGTTTCCCTCTCCCCAGCCCTGGCTGCGCGCCCCGCTCCGAAGGGAGAGGGAGCCGTACGGTACGCGCTCGAAACACGGAGTAAGGCTCAGGTGTCGGCAGGCGTGGCGGTGAACAGGTAGCCGGCGCCGTGGATGGTGATGATCAGCTCCGGCTCGGCCGGGTCGTCGCGCAGCTTGCGACGCAGGCGGCCGACCAGCACGTCGATGGAGCGGTCGTTGGGCAGCCATTCGCGGTTGCGGATCTGGTCCATCAGCTGGTCGCGGCTCAGGGTATGGCCGGTGTTGCGCAGGAACACGCCGAGCAGCTGGAACTCGCCGTGGGTCAGCGGGGTTTCGCTGCCATCGCGGTCGATCAGGCGCCGGCGGTCGGGGTCCAGTGTCCACTGGGCGAAGCGCTTGTGGTGCTGGCGGGCGCCCGGAACACAGATGGCGTTGGGTTGGCGGGCGTGGCGCACGCGGCGGATCAGGTTCTTCGCGCGGGACACCAGCTCACGCGGGTTGAGCGGCTTGATCACGTAGTCATCGGCGCCGCACTCCAGGCCGACGATGCGATCGATGTCATCGTTGCGGCCGGTGATCAGGATGATGCCGACCTCCGAGCGCACGCGCAGCTCGCGGGTCAGGGTCAGGCCGTCCTTGCCGGGCAAGCGGATGTCGAGCATCACCAGGTCGATGGGCTGCCCGCCCTGTTCGGCTTCGGCCAGGCTCGCCTCGGCCTGTTCGGCGGTGCCGGCACAGAGCACGTCATAGCCCTCCTCGCCCAGGTAGGCCTGGAGGAGCTCGCGAACCACCGGATCGTCGTCGACGATCAGTACACGGGAAGTCATCGCAATACCCTGCTGACGCCACCGCTCGTGGCGGGGCAATTCTTGTTATGCGTGGAGGTAGAGCTGTAGGAGCGGTCCTGCAGATGGCCGCAGGTTACCGCTCGCTGAACAATCGATCAACAGGCCGCCGGCGACCGGCTGAAACGCTGCCGGCCGCCATGCTGGAGGCCGTCTACCCAGGCCTCGCAGATCTGCACGCCCTGTTCCGGGGTGAAGGTATTGGGGTTCAGCCCGGATTCCAGCCACAAGCCATCGAGCAAGGCGCTGAGGGCAATGGCGGCGAGGTCGGCGTCGAAATCGGACCATGCCTGTTCCTGCGCCAGATCCTTCAGCGCCTGCGCCAGCAAGGTGCGGTACTCACCGTAGGAATGGTCATGCGCCTGGTTGATCGCTTCGGCGGTCTTCACCGCACCCCAGAACGCGAGCCACGCATCCAGCAGTTGCGGGTCGAGCAGTTCGGCACAGAACGACGCACGGAAGAACGCCGACAGCCGCGCGCGCGCATCCGGCGCGGCCTCGGCGATGGCTTCGCGCAACAACTGCATCACGCGCCCGGTGACGGTCAGGTAGGCCTCGGCCACCAGTTCGTCCTTGCCCGAGTAGTGGTGGTTGATCAGCCCCACCGAGACGCCGGCTTCGGCGCAGATCTTGCGAATGGAAGCTCCCTGGAAGCCATGGCGCTTCAGGCACGCGAGGGTCGCCTCGATCAGCAGCGCCTTGCGCTGCTCCGGCTCCAGTCGGGTAAAGCGGACTTCCTCGTTCATGCCTGGCTCCTAAAGTGTCAGGTGGCCAATCTGAACGATTGTTCGATTAGGCGCCAGTACCTACCCGTTCGGGGAATGGTCCGGGCACCGCCCCTGGTCGAGAGTGGCTTCATCCGCGATATCTCCAATCCATAACAAAATCAAAGGTGGGACTGACATGCAGAAAACGCTCGCAGCAGTACTCAGCGCGGCGCTGGCGACCTTGCCGGCACTGGGTCACGGGGAGGATGCCGCCGGCGCGAAGACGCTGCGGCTGTACAACTGGACCGACTACATCGGCGAGCACACCGTTGCCGACTTCGAGAAGGAAACCGGGATCAAGGTGGTCTACGACACCTTCGATTCCTACGAGACCGTGCAGGGCAAGTTGCTGCCCGGCCGCTCGGGCTACGACCTGGTGGTGCTCAATGCCGCCCTGGTGCCGCCGCTGCTCAAGGCCGGCGTCTTCCAGCCGCTGGACAAGTCCAAGCTGCCCAGCTGGAACAACCTCGACCCGGACGTGCTCAAGCACCTGGACCACTACGATCCGGGTGTGAAGTACTCGGCGCCCTACACCTGGGGCAGCAACGGCATCACCTACAACATCGACAAGATCAAGCAGCGCATGCCCGATGCGCCCATCGGCTCGCTGGCGATGCTGTTCGATCCGAAGATCGTGTCGAAATTCGCCGATTGCGGGGTGACCATCATCGATTCCCCCACCGATGTGATCCCGCTGGCCCTGGCCTACCTCAAGCGCGACCCCAACAGCGCGCTGCCCGAGGACCTGAAGGCCGCCCAGGACCTGCTGCAATCGATCCGCCCGTATATCCGCAAGTTCGACTCCACCAGCTACCTCAACGGCCTGGCCAACGGCGACCAGTGCATGGCGATGACCTGGTCCGGCGACTACGCCACCGCCCAGGCCCGCGCCGACGAAGCCGGCGCCAAGGTCAAGCTGGGCTACTTCGTGCCCAAGGAAGGCTCGCTGATCTGGTTCGACGACTTCTACATTCCGGCCGACGCGCCGCACGTGGAAAACGCCCACAAGTTCATCGAATACATGCTGCAGCCCAAGGTCGCTGCCGGTGTCGCCGACTACATCCGCTACGCCTCCAGCAACGCCGCCGCTACCCCGCTGCTGGCCGCCGAAGTGCGCAACGACCCGGCGATCTACCCCGACGCGGAGACCCGCGCCCGCCTGTTCACCCAGAAAGTGCAGAACCCCAAGGCCACCCGCCTGATCACCCGTACCTGGAACGCGGTGAAGACCGGGACCTGATAGCGCAAGACCACAGCCCCCTCTCCCCAGCCCTCTCCCTGAAGGGAGAGGGGGCAGCCCGCAGCCACGTTCAAGGAAGTCGTCTTCCTGTGATGTCGCTGACTGCGTGCCCGCAATGACCGACGTAGTCACCGAGTACTCCGAACGGTCCCCTCTCCCTTCAGGGGGAGGGTCAGGGAGAGGGCAAGGACTCGCACGACGAACCGTAATTTCGAGGTACAGACAATGACCACCACCACCCCAGCCTTCTTCGCCCAGTTCAACGACGAGCAGCTGGTCGCCGCCGACAAAGCCCACTACATGCACGGCTACCACGTGTTCGACGATCACCGGGTCAACGGTGCGCTGAACATCGCCGCCGGCGAGGGCGCCTACATCTACGACACCAAGGGCAATCGCTACCTGGATGCCGTAGGCGGCATGTGGTGCACCAACATCGGCCTGGGCCGCGCGGAAATGGCCGACGCCATCGCCGAGCAGGTGCGCCAGCTGGCCTACTCCAACCCCTTCTGCGACATGGCCAACGTCACCGCCATCCAGCTCTGCGAAAAACTCGCGCAGCTCGCCCCTGGCGACCTGGACCACGTGTTCCTCACTACCGGCGGCTCCACCGCCGTGGACACCGCCTACCGGCTGATCCAGTACTACCAGAACTGCCGCGGCAAGCATGACAAGAAGCACATCATCAGCCGGGTCAACGCCTACCACGGCTCGACCTTCCTCACCATGTCGCTGGGCGGCAAGGTCGCCGACCACCCGGCCGAGTTCGACTTCCTCAAGGACGTCATCCACCACATTTCCTGCCCCAACCCCTACCGCGCGCCGGAAGGGATGACCGAGGGCGATTTCCTCGAATTCCTGGTGAAGGAATTCGAAGACAAGATTCTCGAACTGGGTGAAGACAAGGTCGCCGCCTTCTTCGCCGAGCCGATCATGGGCTCGGGCGGCGTGATCATCCCGCCCAAGGGCTACCACCAGCGCATGTGGCAGGTGTGCCAGAAGTACGACGTGCTCTACGTCGCCGACGAAGTGGTGACCTCCTTCGGCCGCCTCGGCGCCTTCTTCGCCTCCGAGGACGTGTTCGGCATGCAGCCGGACATCATCACCACCGCCAAGGGCCTGACCTCCGGCTACCTGCCGCTGGGTGCGTGCATCTTCTCCGACCGCATCTGGAAGGTGATCGGCGAAGCCGACAAGGGCCGTTGCTTCGCCCACGGCTTCACCTACAGCGGGCACCCGGTGAGCTGCGTCTCGGCGCTGAAGAACATCGAGATCATCGAGCGTGAGAATCTGCTGGAGCACGTGAAGGATGTCGGCGGCTATCTGGAGCAGCGTCTGCAGGAACTGGCCGACCTGCCGCTGGTGGGCAGCGTGCGCTGCCAGAAGCTGATGGCCTGCGTCGAGTTCGTCGCCGACAAGCGCAGCAAGGCGCTCTTCCCCGAGGAGCTGAACATCGGCGAGAAGATCCACCTGCGCGCCCAGGCCAAGGGGTTGCTGGTGCGGCCGATCGTGCACCTGAACGTGATGTCGCCGCCGCTGACCATCACCCGCGCGCAGGTCGACGAGATCGTCGACACCCTGCGCGAGTCGATCCTGGAGGCCGCCGCTGACCTCCAGCGCTGCGGTGATTACGCGGGGCACTGATGATCGATCCTAGGATTTTGCCTACACCCCGGCAGCCCTTTATGCTGCCTGGCATGAGCGAATCTCAGGCACTGAGCGAAACGTCCGACGCACTGGCCCTGCATGCCTGGCATGCGGGGCTGGCGCGCGTCATGGCCAGTGTCGGCGAGGTCGTCTTCGTCGAACGCCTGGCAGACGCCCTGGGCTGCCTGGTACCACTGGAATCGGTGATGCTCGGCCTGGAACAGCGCGGCCAGCCGCCGCAACCGCTGTACCAGCGCGGCATCGACCCGGAGCACCACGAGGCGCTGATCGACCGCTACTACGCCCGCGGCTACCTGCTCGACCCCTTCTGCCTGGCCATGGAAGACGGCCTCACCGAAGGCTTCTACCCACTGGCCGATATCGCCCCGGACGATTTCTTCGCCAGCGAGTACTACAAGACCTACTACCTCAAGTTCGGCTGCACCGAGGACTGCCACTTCATCATCGACCTGGGCGAGGCGCGCAAGGTCTCGCTGTGCCTGTACCAGGGCAGGAGCGGCGCGCGCTTCAGCGAAACCCAGCTGGACCTGCTGGCCACCGTGCTGCCGCTGGTGCGCGAACTGTTCCGCCAGTTCGAGCGCAATGGCGGGCTGGACCTGCTGCTGGCCGGGCGCGGTGTGAGTGTCAACGACCCGGACGAGCAGGCGCCGCTGAACCGGCATATCCGCGCCGCCTTCATGAACTTCGGCGCCGACCGGCTGACCGAGCGCGAACGGGAAATTGCCCACCTGCTACTGCGCGGCCACTCGGTGAAATCCAGCGCACGGGTGCTGGATATCTCGCCCGAGACGGTGCGCATGCACCGCAAGCACCTCTATACCAAGCTGGAGATCAACTCCCAGGCGGAGCTGTTCTCACTGTTCATCGACTGGCTGACCGGCGACGCTACCGCGGCCTGACCCGAGCCTGTAGGAGCGAGCTTGCTCGCGAACACCTTACGCCGTGCCCACCAGGTTCGCGAGCAAGCTCGCTCCTACAAAAAGGCGTGCCGCCAATGCGGCAACACGCCCGGAAATCTGCCAACCTATGGCGGTTTCCGCTGTCTGACCCGTGCCCCACCACCAGGAGAGCTTCCCGATGCCCCGCCGCTGGCTTCCCGCCTTGCTGTTGGCCGCCGCCCTGCCGCTGCACGCCGCCGAATCCAAACCCACCTATGGCCCGGAACTGGAGCGTTTCAACTACGCCTACCCGGTCGGCCACTACAGCTTCGCGTCCCAGGGCCACCACATGCACATGGCCTATATCGACGTGAAGCCAAAGAAACAGCCCAACGGCCGCACCGTGGTGCTGCTGCACGGCAAGAATTTCTGCGCCGGTACCTGGGAAACCACCATCGCCGCGCTGAGCGACGCTGGCTACCGCGTGGTGGCACCGGACCAGATCGGCTTCTGCAAATCCACCAAGCCCGAGCGCTACCAGTACAGCTTCCAGCAGCTGGCGACCAACACCCACGCGCTGCTCGACCACCTGAAGATCGGCAAGATCACCCTGCTGGGCCACTCCACCGGCGGCATGCTCGCCGCCCGCTACGCGCTGATGTATCCGCAGCAAGTCGAGCAGCTGGCCATGGTCAACCCCATCGGCCTGGAAGACTGGAAAGCCCTTGGCGTCCCCTACCGCACCCCGGACCAGTGGTACGAGCGCGAGCTGAAGACCAGCGCCGACAGCATCCGCCAGTACGAGCAGGCCACCTATTACGCCGGCCAGTGGAAGCCGGAGTACGACAAGTGGGTGAACATGCTCGCCGGCCTGTTCAACGGCGCCGGCCATGAGCGCGTGGCGTGGAACTCGGCGCTGCTCTACGACATGATCTTCACCCAGCCGGTGGTCTACGAATTCGGCCAGCTGAAGATGCCGACCCTGCTGCTGATCGGCACCAAGGACAACACCGCCATCGGCAAGGACATCGCTCCGGCCGAGCTCAAGCCGAAGCTGGGCAACTACGCCGAACTGGGCAAGGCGACCGCCAAGGCGATCCCCAACGCCACCCTGGTGGAGTTCGACGACATGGGCCACGCGCCGCAGATCCAGGACCCGAAGCGCTTCCACGAGGCACTGCTCAAGGGGTTGGCGGACCTGAAGCACTGAGAGTCGGGGGGAACCGTAGGATGGCGTGGAGCGAAGCGATACCCATCGATCCCTCCCGCCGCCAGCATGGGTATCGCTCCGCTCCACCCATCCTGCAAACGCGGTACAGCGCGGACCTGTAGGAGCACCAACGAAAACGCCGGCTCCCCTCGCAGGGAGCCGGCGTTTTCATTCAGCCGAAAGAATCAGCCCAGGTTCTTGCCCAGCAGCGCGTGGTACAGCTCGCTGTCGCCGAGCACGCCGACCACGCGGCTCTGCTCCTGCAGCACCAGCTTGTGGCCGGTCTGGTAGCGAATCTGCAGCGCGTCGCGCATGCGGATATTGACGTCCACCAGGGTTGGCTCGTGCTTGAGCTTCTCCACCGGGTCGCCCGGGCGCCATTGCTGCAGGTCGATGATGTTGCTGCCCTGGCGCGCGGTCTTGATCTGGTTGGTCTCGGTAAGGCCCAGCCAGCAATCGCGGCCCTGGTCGAAGCACACCTCGTCGGCCTGGCGTCGGCACTGGTCCAGGCCACGCATCAGGCTGGAGCCACAGAGCACGTTGAGCGGGTTGGTGTGGGCAACGAAGGTGCGCACATAGTCGTCCGCCGGGCTGAGCACGATTTCCTCGGGCTTGCCGTGCTGGATGATGCGGCCGTCCTTCATGATCGCGATGCGCGTACCGATCTTCAGCGCCTCGTCCAGGTCATGGCTGACGAAGACGATGGTCTTGTGCAGCTGCCGTTGCAGCACCAGCAGTTCGTCCTGCAATTGCTGGCGAATCAGCGGGTCCAGCGCGGAGAAGGGTTCGTCCATCAGCAGGATGTCGCCATCCATGGCCAGCGCACGGGCCAGGCCGACGCGCTGCTGCATGCCGCCGGAGAGCGAGTCCGGACGCTTGTCGCGCCACTGCGACAGGCCGACCAGCTCCAGCTTCTCGTCGATCACCTTCTTCCGTTCGCTGGCCGGGCGGCCCTGCATCTCCAGGCCGAAGCCGATGTTCTCGGCCACGGTCAGCCAGGGCATCAACGCGAACTTCTGGAACACCATGGCGATGCGCTTGGTGCGCATGGTCTTGAGCGTCGCCGGCGAGCAGTTGGCGATATCCACCTGCTGGCCCTCGTGCTCGATCAGCAGCTTGCCGCGGCTGACCCGGTTGAGGCCGTTGATGCAGCGCAGCAGGCTGGACTTGCCCGAGCCCGAGAGCCCCATCATCACGCAGATCTCGCCGCGATTGACGTCCAGGCAGGCATCCTCCACGCCCAGTACCTGGCCGGTGCGCTTGAGGATTTCCTCGCGGCCCAGGCCCTTGTCCAGCAGCTTGAGCGCCTCCTTGGTGTGGGTGCCGAAAATCACATCCACATGTTCGAATCGAATCGCCGACATAGTGCTTACCTCCCCCGCAGCGAACGTTGCTTGCACACCCGGTCGAGCAGGATGGCGAGCAGGACGATGGCCAGACCGGCCTCGAAGCCGAGGGAAATGTCCGCGGTGTTGAGCGCGTTGACCACCGGCTTGCCGAGGCCATCAGCACCCACCAGCGCGGCGATAACCACCATCGACAGCGACAACATGATGCATTGGGTGATCCCCGCGCCGATGCTCGGCATGGCATGCGGCAGCTCGATGCGCGTCAGCAGTTGCCAGCGCGAGCAGCCGAAGGCCTTGCCGGCGTCCATCAGTTCCGCCGGCACGTCCTGGATGCCCAGGCAGGTCAGGCGGATGGGCGCGGCGATGGCGAAGATCACCGTGGAGATCAGGCCCGGAACCACACCCAGGCCGAACAGGGTCAGGGTGGGGATCAGGTAGACGAAGGTGGGTACCGTCTGCATCAGGTCCAGCAGTGGCCTGAGCCCGGTGTAGAACCAGGGCTTGTGCGCCGCCAGGATGCCCAGCGGCACCCCGATGGCGATACACACCACCGTGGCGAAGATCACCTGCGCCAGGGTCTCCATGGTCTCCTGCCAGTACCCCAGGTTGAGGATCAGCAGCAGCGAAGCCAGGGCGAATACGGCAAGGCCCCAGCTGCGCTGGATGTAGAACACCAGGAAGACCATCAGCGCGATCAGCGCCAGCGGGTTGAACCAGAGCAGGCTGTTGGTGACGCCGTGGATGAGGAACTCGAGGGTGTCGGAAATCTTGTCGAACACCGACGCGCCATGTTGCGTGAGCCAGTCGACGAAGGCGGCGATATGCTCGCCCAGCGGTAGCTTGTGGTCAGTCAGAAACATAATGCGGGCCCATCAGAAGCTTGAGGAATCGGCCAACGGCAATTACTTCGCGAATGCCACCTTGGCTGCCGCCAAGGCCGGTTTGCCGTCACGGGTAGTCACGCCGGCGAGCCAGGCGTCGAGCAGTTCCGGATGGTCCTTCAACCAGGCTTTGGCCGCCTCTTCGGGCTTCTTGCCCCCGTTGAGCACGGCGTCCATGAGCTTGTTCTCCATGTCCAGGGTGAAGGTCAGGTTGGTCAGCAGCTTGCCGACGTTCGGACATTCCTGGGCGTAGCCCTTGCGCACGTTGGTGTAGATGGTCGCGCCGCCATAGTTGGGGCCGAACACGTCATCGCCACCTTCGAGGTACTTCATCTTGAAGCGGGTGTTCATCGGATGCGGTTCCCAGCCCAGGAACACGATCCACTGGTTGCGCCGGTCCGCGCGCCCGACCTGCGAGAGCATGCCGGCTTCGCTGGACTCCACCAGCTTGAACTTGCCCAGGCCGAACTGGTTCTTGTCGAGCATGCCCTGGACCAGGCGGTTGCCGTCGTTGCCCGGCTCGATGCCGTAGATCTTGTTGTCGAGCTTGTCGGCGAACTTGGCGATGTCGGCGAAGGACTTCAGGCCGCCGTCATAGGCCGCCTGGGTGACGGCCAGGGTGTACTTGGCGCCCTCGAGGTTGGCTTTCACCGTCTCCACCGAACCGTTGTCGGCGTAGGGCTTGATGTCGTTGGCCATGCTCGGCATCCAGTTGCCGAGGAAGACGTCCAGATCCTTGTTCGCCAGCGACTTGTAGGTCACCGGCACGGAAAGCATGGTCACCTTGGTCTTGTAGCCAAGGGACTCCAGCACCTGTCGGGTAGTAGCGGTGGTCACGGTGATGTCGGTCCAGCCGACGTCGGAGAAACGTACCGTGCCGCACGAGTCAGGTTCAGCGGCCTGAACCGCCAGCGGCGCGCAAATGGACACAGCCAGCAGCAAAGACTTGAAACCATTCATGAGCGTACTCCTCTGCGGGGTGGGGCGCCGGCGCTGCCCACGGTGGGGCGCGGCGGTCTGAATTATGGTTGGGGCCTGGGGTGGGCCCTTTTGTTGTCATTTCGTAAACGATCATGGAGCAGGAAAATTTCGTCGCATACCGGGTGGGTCGCATCCAGTGCAGGCGAAGTCGTATTCAGCACCAGCCATGTCGCATCCAGTGGAAAGGCCCGGTTCCAGCGACTTCCAGAGGCCCGGATCAATCCATGGCGGCGGTTTTCTGGCCCCCTGGCGCCGCGCCCGATGAGCCGGGAGCGACACCCTGCAACCAGCCATCGAGCACCTGCGGGTTGGCTTTCAACCAACTCTTGGCGGCCTGGCGGGGATTGCGTCGCTCGTTGAGCACCGCATCCATCAACTGGTTCTCCATCGCCAGGTCGAATTTCAGGTTCTTCAGCAGCCGCGCGACATTGGGGCACTCCTGAAGATAGCCTGCTCTGACGTTGGTGAAGACCGTCGCACCGCCATAGTTGGGACCGAAGTAGGAATCCCCTCCCTCCAGATAGTTCATTTGGATTCGGGTATTCATCGGGTGCGGTTCCCAGCCCAGGAACACGATGGGCTGCTTCAAGGCCCCGGCTCGCTTAACGTAGGCCAGCATGTCGGCCTCGCTGGATTCCACCAGTTTGAAGTCGCCCAGGCCGAAGGCCTTTTCCTTGATCATCTTCTGGATCAGCTGGTTGCCATCGTTGCCCGGCTCGATGCCGTAGATGCGCCCGCCCAGCTGCTCCCTGAATTTTGCGATATCGGCAAAAGTCTTCAGCCCGGCCTCGTACGCGTAACGCGGCACCGCCAGGGTGTACTTGGCGCCCTCGAGGTTGGCGCCCACGGTTTCCACCTGGCCCTTGTCGGCGAACGGCTTGATGTCGTTCGCCATGCTCGGCATCCAGTTGCCGAGGAACACGTCGATCTTCTTCTCCGCCATCGCCTTGTAGGTGTCCGGCACCGACAGCCGCACTACCTGCGTGCGGTAGCCCTGGTGGCTGAGCACCAGGCGGGTCACCGCGGTGGTCACGGTGATGTCGGTCCAGCCGACATCGGCGAAGCGCACCACGGCGCAGGATTTGGGTTCGGCGGCGCGAGCAGCGCCCGGTAGTACCACGGATAACGCCAACAGCGACGACACAAGACTCTTCATGAGGCCAGCCTCTGACTGCGGAGAAGGGGGGTGGATACGGGCGAACGCTGCCGTTCGTCGGTGGCGGATCATGGAACAGCGCGAGCGCCCGCGCCTATCGACCGGTCGTGGTTCGCGCGGCTCATGTCGTAATGGGACAAGCTTTCGTCGGCGCCGGAACACGCGCTCCCGAGCCCTGCACCGACGGGGCGCGCAAGCGGCGTTAATGGATACGGCCGCGTCGCCGATGGACGCAGCCGGTGCTGGACTTGGGTCGATCATGGCCGGGCATCGCGGGCACAGGGACGTGCCTCCTCATCCCTTCAAGAGATGCTCCTTCAAGGATGCGCAGCTCGCCCGGAGTCCGGCATGGCAATCAGTGTGTTCGACCTGTTCAAGATCGGTATCGGCCCTTCCAGTTCGCACACGGTCGGCCCCATGCGCGCCGCCGCGCTGTTCGTCGGCGCCCTGCGCGAGCGGCAGATGCTCGAACGCACCAGCCGCGTGGAAGTTCGCCTGTACGGCTCACTGTCCGCCACGGGCGTCGGCCACGGCACTGATCGCGCAGTGATCATGGGACTGATGGGCGAATGGCCGGACCGCATCGACCCGCGCCAGATCGAACCGCGCATGGCCGAGCTTCGAAAGAGCGGCGGATTGTTGCTGGCCGGCGAAAGAACAATCCCCTTCGACTGGATTCGCGACATGCGCCTGCTCGAAGAGAACCTGCCCTACCACCCCAACGCCATGCGCCTGACCGCCATCGAAGGCGACCACGTGCTGCACAGCGACACCTACTACTCCATCGGCGGCGGCTTCGTGGTCGACGAGGAACAGGCCGCCTCCGGCAGCCTCGACACCGACAGCACCGTGCTGCCCTACGACTTCGCCAGCGCCGCCGAACTGCTCATGCTCTGTGGCCGCCACAACCTGCGCGTGTCCGAGTTGATGATGGCCAACGAGCGCATGTGGCGCAGCGAAACCGACATCCGCGAAGGCCTCAAGGTCATCTGGCAGGCCATGCGCGACTGCGTGAACAACGGCCTGAGTCAGGAAGGCATCCTCCCCGGCGGCCTCAACGTGCAGCGCCGCGCCGCACGCCTGCACCGCAGCCTGCAGGACATCGGCAAGCCCAACGTCATCGGCTCGACGCTCTCGGCCATGGAATGGGTCAACCTCTTCGCCCTTGCGGTGAACGAGGAAAACGCCGCCGGCGGGCGCATGGTCACCGCGCCCACCAACGGCGCGGCCGGCATCATCCCCGCGGTGCTGCACTACTACATGCGCTTCAACCCGGACGCCAGCGACGACGACGTCACCCGCTACTTCCTGGCCGCCGCCGCTGTCGGCATCCTGTGCAAGAAGAACGCCTCCATCTCCGGCGCCGAAGTCGGCTGCCAGGGCGAAGTCGGCTCCGCCTGTGCCATGGCTGCCGCGGGCCTCGCCGAAGTGCTCGGCGCCTCTCCCGAACAAGTGGAGAACGCCGCCGAGATCGGCCTGGAACACAACCTCGGCCTGACCTGCGACCCGGTCGGCGGCCTCGTCCAGGTGCCCTGCATCGAACGCAACGCCATCGCCGCGGTGAAGGCCATCAACGCCGCGCAGATGGCCCTGCGTGGTGACGGCCAGCACTTCATCAGCCTCGACCAGGTGATCCGCACCATGCGCAACACCGGCGCCGACATGCACGACAAGTACAAGGAAACCTCGCGCGGCGGATTGGCCGTCAGCATCATCGAGTGCTGACCCCGAATCGACCACGCCCGGCCCGGCGCGCCCCCTGATGGCGCAAGCGGAACGCCCGTCCCGACAAGCAAAGGGCGTTACCGTTCCGGGCACAGCACCGCCGGTCGCGTGACCGGTGAGTGCTACCAAAAACCCCAGCCCAAGATCCATGCGTATTTGCGACCTTCGAGGCGTCGCAATCCGGGCCTGCAAAAGCGGCATTCCCATGCCGTTTTCTTTTTTAATTGAACAGCCATTCAACCTAGGCACGGCATTTGCCTTGCTATTGGTAGAAGCGAGCAATCAGAGGAACAGCCGGGGCCAACCCACGGCGCAGTTCCCAACAGAAGAACAAGCATAAGAAACGCCTCCCGTGAGGCGACTGTGACTAGCGTGAGGTGACTGAATGAACGCGTTCAACCCCGGAGTTCCGCCGCAAAACCGAGCTCCGCAGTCCATCGGCTTCCTGCTGCTGGACAACTTCACCCTGATCTCCCTGGCCTCGGCGGTGGAACCGCTGCGCATGGCCAACCAGCTGTCCGGACGCGAACTCTACCGCTGGCACACCCTGAGCCTCGACGGCCGCCAGGTCTGGGCCAGCGATGGCCTGCAGATCACCCCTGACGCGGCCTGCGACAGCGCCCCGCAGATGGACACGCTGATCGTGGTCGGCGGCGTCGGCATCCAGCGCAGCGTCACCCGCGAACACACCACCTT
The DNA here is from genome assembly GCF_032392015.1 of Pseudomonas sp. C9-3. Lineage (NCBI taxonomy): Bacteria > Pseudomonadati > Pseudomonadota > Gammaproteobacteria > Pseudomonadales > Pseudomonadaceae > Pseudomonas > Pseudomonas sp. C9-3. Next base: position 5,803,644 of record NZ_CP135919.1, read on the forward strand.
CCTCCAGGCCCAGGCACGCCTGGGGCGCAAGCTAGGCGCCGTGTGTACCGGCAGCTGGGCCCTGGCCCGCGCCGGCCTGCTCGACGGCTACGACTGCTCGGTGCACTGGGAATGCCTGGCCGCCATGCAGGAAGCCTTCCCTCGCGTGGCCATGAGCACCCGCCTGTTCTCCATCGACCGCAACCGCTTCACCTCCTCCGGCGGCACCGCGCCGATGGACATGATGCTGCACCTGATCGGCCGCGAGCACGGTCGCGAGCTGTCGGCGGCGATCTCCGAGATGTTCATCTACGAGCGCATCCGCAACGAGCAGGACCACCAGCGCGTGCCGCTCAAGCACATGCTCGGCACCAACCAGCCCAAGCTGCAGGAAATCGTCGCGCTGATGGAAGCCAACCTCGAGGAGCCCATCGACCTCGACGAACTCGCCGTCTACGTCAACGTCTCGCGCCGCCAGCTCGAGCGCCTGTTCCAGAAGTACCTGCACTGCTCACCGTCGCGCTACTACCTGAAGCTGCGCCTGATCCGCGCGCGCCAGCTGCTCAAGCAGACGTCGATGTCGATCATCGAAGTCGCCTCGGTCTGCGGCTTCGTCTCCACGCCGCACTTCTCCAAGTGCTACCGCGAATACTTCGGCATCCCGCCGCGCGACGAGCGCCAGGGCCAGCCGATCGGCCAACCGGTCATGGTCATGCCGATCCCGCAGGACCTCGCCCTCATGCCCAACTCCTCGGCCATCTCGGCGCTCAGCCAAGCCCAGGGCGAATCCACCTTTGCCAGCGTGCGGGTGCTCTGAGTCCAGGGAGCCGGGAAACGAAAAGGGAGGCCAATGGCCTCCCTTTTTCATTCCTGTGACGCATTGGTCCCCATCATTCAGATTCGTCTGAATCTCATACTGCGCTGAATCTCGCAGTCTCCGAAGGGTTCGCCAGCATCCTTCGGAACCTCGGGACACATGGACACCGCCCTCGAATACCTGGCCCAGCGAACGCGGGAGCTCTATCGCAAGGCCATCGAACAGGACCACGCGAGCCTGACCGGCATTCAGCTGCTGCGCCAACTCGAACGCCTGCGCCCGGAAATCTTCGACGTCAGCCGCCACCTCACCGACCTTTTCGGCGAGCACACCGGCGCGCTCGAACAGGCCAGGGCCGACAAGGCGGAAAAGCTCATCCTCGCCCTGCACCGCCGGCTGCTCGGTGGCTACTGGCACCTGCTGCGCACCCGCCGCGCCGAGCGCAAGACCGCCGCGCTGCTGATGCAACGCATGGTCCGCAGCCTGCAGGAAATCCACTTCAACTGCCTGCAGAACCACCACCCCGCCCCGCCAGGGCTGTGGAGCCTGCTGCACCAGGTGTACGGGCGTGCCCTGCGAATCGAAGTCCAGCACCTGCCCATCGACGACGGCGAAGCGTTCGAGCCGCGCAGCCAGACCATCGCCGCTGGCTATCTGCACTGCCTGCTCGTGGTTGGCTCCCGGCCGCAGGAGATACCAGTGCAATACCTGCCGGCACTGATCGAATCGACCCAGGTCTTCTCCTCCATCGTGCACATCCGACCGGAGCAGCCTGGCAGCCACTGGCGGCTCGAACGCGAGGTCGACCGCCCCTTCCGCGACCCCGACGCTGCCAGCCATGAGCACGGCCTCGCCCTGGAGCTCGACGAACTGCTGGACATGCTCAAGCGCTTCACCGCCGCGAGTGCGGGCGACGCAGCCTTTGACCTGAATGCCCACCTGCTCGCCTGCTGGAACCAGGCCAGTGCCGGTGCCGAGCCCTGGCACGTGTGCCGGGGCTTGCCGGCGCTGCTCGCGCACCTGGGCGTCGCTGACGATACCCGCCTCGATGCGCGCCACTTCGAGCGCCAGCAACAGGTGAGCGATGTCTGGGCCCAGCAACCTGGCGGCCGCGGCGGACTGGACGACGTGGTCGCGCACCCGCACGACATCGAATTCAGCCGCCCGGTGCTCAAGGCCAGCCTTCCACCTGTCTGGCCGCTGACGCAGCCGCGTAGCAGCGACCGGCACTTCACTGGCCACTGGGAGGGCTCGCCACCGCCCGCCGTCGGCGAGTTGCTTGGCATCCGTCAGTCTGCCAGCAGCTCCTGGCACCTGGCACAGGTGGAAAGCCTCCGCATGCTCGGCGGCGAACGCTACGAGTTGCGCGGCGCCTGGCTGTCCTCGCAGCCGCGCCCCTGCCGCCTCAGCCTGCGCAGCAAACTGCAGGAAAGCGCGCCACGCCACGGCCTGCTGTTGCCTGAAGGGAATGGCTTGCGCGTGCTGTGCCCGACACTGCCGCTGGATGGCGGGCGCAAGGTCACGGTGGAAGACCAGGGCCGACGCTACCTGGCCCTGCTGGGCGATCCGATTGGCGACACCTTCCCGCTGTCACCGCTGGAAGTGGCCGCCGACCAGCCCTGAAGGCAGGGCCGGCGCCAGCGGCGATCACAACGCCTTGGGTACCAGCGCCGGCAGCAGCTGGCGAGAGATGGCCTCGCGCACGGCCGGCAGCAGGGTGGCGTTGCCGGCGAGCATTTCCTCCACCAGGCGGCGCAGTGCCAGCGAGCGTTCCGGCGTCAGGCCGCGCACGGCGTATTCGCAGGCCTGCTCCGCGGTGACGTCCGGCGGCACGGCGAAGCCCAGCGCTTGCAGGCGTTCGCGGAAATCGTCCTGGTCGATCAGGTCGGCGTGCATCATCGCGGGTCTCCTTGGGAGCGGCAGGGTCTGCCTCGATTCTGGTAAGCCCGGCGGGGCGCGGCAAGCACCTGTCCGACGGAATGTCCGCGGCGGGCAAGCACAGGTCGTTTTCGGCTAACCGGGGCGGCGACACGGCGCGCAGACTGGCTGCATACCCCGCTGGCCGGCACCGGCATTGCTGGCGGGGCCTCGCACACTGAGAGCCTGTTTCGGCTCGATTTGTCCCCTGCCGCGCGTCGGGCGCCGCAGGGGATTTTTTTGCGCTCAGCGCAGGTGGCGGCGCAAGGCCCCCAGCAAGGCGGTGCGCAGCTGCACCACTTCCGCAACATCGTGGGCGCGCAGGCAACCGTGTACCAGTCCCGCCCCGGCGAAGTACTCCACTTCCACGCCATCGGCCCGCAGGCGATCACGGTAGAGCGCGCCGTCGTCGCGCAGCGGGTCGAACTCGGCGACGGCGATGAAGGCCGGCGGCAGGCCGCGCAGGTCTTCGGCCAGCAACGGCAGTGCAAGGGGATCGCGGCGATCGGAAGGCCGCGACAGGTAGGCGTTCAAACAGTTATCCACATCCTCGCTGGTCAGCAGGGGCGCGTCGGCGCATTGCGTACGCGAGGGTGTCGGCTGGTCGCCGAGTGCGGGGTAGATCAGCGCCTGGGCACCCGGTAGCGGCTCACCCGCGTCGCGCAGGGCGAGGCAGAGTGCGGCGCTCAGGTTGCCGCCAGCGCTGTCGCCGGCCACCACCAGACGCGAGCTGTCCACCGGCTCGCCCAGCCTGCCGGAGCGCAGGCGACGCCAGACCGCCAGGCAATCCTGGAGAGCGGCAGGATAGGGATGCTCCGGTGCCAGTCGGTAGCTGACGGCAACCACCAGCGCCTGTAGCTGTACGGCCAATTCCGCACAGATGACGTCATGGCTGCCGGCATTGCCGAGCGTCCAGCCGCCACCGTGCAGATAGAGCACCGTGGGCCAGCCGCTTGGCGGCGGCAGCGAAGCGGGCCGGTACAGGCGGATTTCCGGCAGGCCCTCCAGCAGCACCTCGCTGATGCACAGCCCCGGCGGGCGTGGCGGGCAGAAAGCTTCTGCCATGCGCTCATAGCCTTCGCGCTGGGCGACGAGCGAGGGCTCATCGACGGCCATCGACTGCGTGCGCACGATGAACGCCTGCATGGCAGCGGACAGCGGATAGCGCCGCGTCACGGAGCACTCATCCCGGCAGGCCGATGACGCGGCCGACGTAGTCCGGACGCGGCAGCGGGCGGTGCGCTTCGGCCAGCGCCAGCACGCGCTCCAGCACCACGCCTTCGAAGGGCGCCGAGCGTGCACCGCCGTCGAGGTTCACGTGCAGCAGCATCTGTTCACTGGCAGCCAGGGCGAGGTCTTCACCCGCACGGTGCAGGCTGTGGAAAACGTGCAGGCGCTTGCGGTCGTGGGCGATCATCTGGGTGCGCACTTCGACCTGCTCGCCCTCCTTCACCTCGTGCAGATAGTTGAGGTGCACTTCGAGGGTGAACAGGGAATCGTTGGTGGCGGCGCGATGCTCCGCGTCGAGGCCCAGGTGGTCCATCAGGGCGTCGGTGGCGTAGCTGAACAGCAGCAGGTAGAACGCGTCGCGCAGGTGGCCGTTGTAGTCGGTCCACTCAGCGAGGATGGGGGTTTCCCAGGTTTTCAGGGCGTGCATTTTCGGCTCTCTATTTAGGTCCCCTCTCCCCATCCCTCTAACTAGGCGTCCCCCCCTGAAGAGAGAGGAAGCCGTTCCGAGTGGGCGGTGATCAGAGAGGTTAGTCGGCGAAGGCGAAGCCGTGTTTGGACTTGGTGTCCTTGATGGCGCCGAGCACCGCCAGCAGGCAGTCGTCGCGGTAGCGTTCCAGCTCGGCGATGCTGCGCGAGCCTTGCTGTTCGCTGGTGCCCTCCACCACGCGGTCGATCAGGGTGTCGGTCAGCTCCGGAGCGGGCAGGTAGGTCCAGGGCAGTTGCAGCGCCGGGCCGAACTGGGCCATGAAGTGGCGCATCCCGGCGTTGCCGCCAGCCAGGGTGTAGGTGAGGAAGGTGCCCATGAACGACCAGCGCAAGCCGGCGCCGAAGCGGATTGCGTCGTCGATCTCGCCGGTGCTGGCCACGCCATCGTTGACCAGGTGCAACGCCTCGCGCCAGAGGGCTTCGAGCAGGCGGTCGGCGATGAAGCCGGGGACTTCCTTGCGCACATGCAGCGGCCGCATGCCGAGGGATTCGTAGACCTTGATCGCGGCCTGGACGGCCTCGGGTGCGGTCTTCGCACCGCCCACCACTTCCACCAGCGGCAGCAGGTACACCGGGTTGAACGGGTGGCCGACCACGCAGCGTTCGGGGTGCGTGGCGTCGGCGTAGAACTCGCTGGGCAGCAGGCCCGAGGTGCTGGAGCCGATCAGGGCGTTGGGCTTGGCGGCAGCGCTGATCTTGGCGTGCAGCTCGCATTTCAGGTCGAGGCGTTCGGGGGCACTTTCCTGGATGAAGTCGGCGTCGCGCACGCATTCCTCGATGGTGGCGACAAAGCGCAGGCGGTCCTGCGAGGCGCCGGGGGCAAGGCCGGCCTTTTCCAGCGCCGGCCAGGCATTGGCGATGCGCGCACGCAGGGCGGCTTCGGCGCCAGGGGCCGGGTCCCACGCGATGACGTCGAGGCCGTGGGCCAGGGCGCGGGCGACCCAGCCGCTGCCGATGACGCCGCTGCCGAGGGCGGCGAAGGTTTTGATGTCGGTGATGAAGGGCATGAAGACACTCCTATGATTTCGGTAGGCCTGTAGGAGCGAGGGAGACGCCCTCGTTATTGCTCGCGAACAAAGTCCGCAGCGGGGCTGGTTCGCGAGCAAGCTCGCTCCTACAGAGTCAGTTCAAGGTCGGTGCCAGGCGATCAGTTGTGTAGGGCGCACAACGCGCAGCGTTATCCGCCGTTTTGGTGCGGCGGCGGATAACCCATTCCGGGTTATTCGCCCTACGGTGTTGGGGCTCGTAAATCAGCGCGGCTTGAGGTTCATCTTCCTGCGCCCCTCGGCCGGAGTCAGGGCGCGGCCGCCCAGGCGCTCGATGATCTCGATGGCACGCTCGACCAGTTGGCCGTTCGTGGCGTGCACGCCGCGGTCGAGCCAGATGTTGTCTTCCAGGCCGACCCGCACGTTGCCGCCCAGCAGCATGGCCTGGGCGACCATCGGCATCTGCGAGCGGCCGATGCCGAAGCCGGCCCAGGTCAGGCCATCGGGGATGTTGTCGGCCATGGCCTTCATGGTGGTCGTGTCGGCCGGGGCGCCCCACGGGATGCCGAGGCAGATCTGGATCAGCGGGTCTTCCAGCAGGCCTTCCTTGAGCATCTGCCTGGCGAACCAGAGGTGGCCGGTGTCGAAGATTTCCAGCTCGGCCTTCACGCCCAGTTCGGTGATGCGCTTGGCGCCGGCACGCAGTTGGGCCGGGGTGGAGACGTAGATGAAGTCGCCATCGCCGAAGTTCAGGGTGCCGCAGTCCAGGGTGCAGATTTCCGGCAACAGTTCCTCGACATGCTTCAGGCGCTCCAGCGGGCCGACCAGGTCGGTGCCGGCGCCGAACTCCAGCGGCTGTTCGCCCTGGCCGATCTGCAGGTCGCCGCCCATGCCGGCGGTGAGGTTGATGATGACGTCGGTGTCGCTTTCGCGGATGCGCTCGACCACTTCGCGGTAGAGCTTCACGTCGCGGCTGGGCTTGCCGGTCTGCGGGTCGCGGACGTGGCAGTGGGCGACGGTGGCGCCGGCCTTGGCAGCCTCGATGGCGGCGGCGGCGATTTCCTTCGGGGTGACGGGAATGGCCGGGTGCTTGCCGACGGTGTCGCCGGCGCCGGTCACCGCGCAGGTGACAATGACTTCGTAGTTCACGGTGGCTGTCCTTCTTGAGGTCGAACGAACCCACTGCGCGCCAGGCGACGCGCAGGGAGTTGCTGGTAGAGGGTTATTTGAGCGAGGCCTGTACGGCGGCGAGGCCGTCCTTGCCATCGAAGGTGGTCACGCCGTCGAGCCAGGCCTTGAGCGGCTCGGGGTTCTGCTTCAGCCAGGCCTTGGCGGCATCCACCGGCTGGCTGCGGTCGAGGATCGGCACCATCACCTGGCTCACCTGCTGGCTGCTGAACTTGAGGTTGTGCAGCAGCTTGGCGACGTTGCCGCACTGCGCCTGATAGCCGCCGGCGGTCATGATCGAGACGGTGGCGGAGCCTTCGTTCGGGCCGAATACGTCGTCACTGCCGGTGAGGTATTTCATGTCGATCTGCAGGTTCATCGGGTGCGGCTTCCAGCCGAAGAACACCACCCACTGCTTGCGCTTGATGGCGCGCTTGACCGCGGTGAGCATGCCAGCCTCGCTGGATTCGACGATCTGGAAGCCCTTCAGGCCGAACTTGTCGTCGGCGATCATCTTCGCGGTGATGCGGTTGGAGCCGCTGCCGGGCTCGATCAGGTAGATCTTGTTGCCCAGCTTGTCCTTGAACTTGGCGATGTCGGCGAAGGTCTTCAGACCGCCGTCGTAGACGTAGGTCGGCACGGCGTAGGTGGACTGCGCATCGGGCAGTGTCGGCGGGGTGATCACGTCGAGTTGCTGCTTGTCGAGGTAGGGCTTGGCCACCGGCTGCATGGTCGGCTGCCAGTAACCGAGGAAGACATCGAGCTGCTTGTCGGCCATGCCGGCCAGGATGATCTGCTGCGAGGCGCTGGTCTGCTTGACCTTGTAGCCCAGGCCGTCGAGCACGGCTTCGGCCACGGCGCTGCTGGCCACCACGTCGGTCCAGTTCACCGTGCCCATGCGTACGTTCTGGCACTGGGCGGGCTCGGCGGCCCAGGTGGTGCTGGCGGCGAGCATGAGCGCGGCACAGCCGAACGCTCGGATCGATAGCTTCATGACTTCTCCCTCAAGGCCTTTGCGGCGTTGGTTATCGTTGTTGTACGTCATGCGGCCCTCACGGGGGCTGGAGAACAAATTACGCAGGCGCCGCCCCGGTGAGTCGCACAGTGGCGACCAGCTCTTGCACAGCAGCGACCTCCCCGATTGCCAGGGCGACGTCCATGGTCCATAAGCATGGGCAGGCTGCCACTACGCCGCCCTCCAATCGCACGGTACCCGCCATGTCCCAAGACTTCTGGTTCCTGCTGTTGCCCGGTTTTTCGGTGATGGGTTTCGTTTCCGCCGTCGAGCCGCTGCGGGTGGCCAACCGCTTCCGCGGCGAGCTGTACCGCTGGCACCTGATGAGCCTGGACGGCGGCCCGGTGCTGGCCAGCAACGGCATGTCGATGAACGCCGACAGCGGCCTGGAAGCGCTGCGCGAAGGCGATACGCTGCTGGTGGTGGCCGGTTTCGACCCGCTGCGCGCCTGCACGCCGGCGCTGCTGCATTGGCTCAAACGGCTGGATCGTGACGGCGTGACGCTGGGTGGCATCGACACCGGCAGCTTCGCGCTGGCCGAGGCCGGATTGCTGCAGCGCCAGCGCTGCACGGTGCACTGGGAAGCGCTGGACGCCTTCCGGGAGACTTATCCACAGGTGCAGGCGACCCAGGAGCTGTTCGAGATCGACGGCCCGCGCATCACCTCCGCCGGCGGCACCGCGTCCATCGACCTGATGCTCGACCTGATCGCCCAGGACCATGGGCCGGAGTTGGCCGTGCAGGTGTCGGAGCAGTTCGTGGTCGGGCGCATCCGCCCCCGCCAGGACCACCAGCGCCTGCAGGTCGCCAGCCGTTATGGCGTCTCCAACCGCAAGCTGGTGCAGGTGATCGGCGAGATGGAGCGCCACACCGAGCCACCGCTGACGACGCTGGAGCTGGCCGAACGCATCCAGGTCACCCGGCGCCAGCTGGAGCGCCTGTTCCGCCTGCACCTCAACGACACGCCATCGAACTTCTACCTCGGCCTGCGCCTGGATAAGGCGCGCCAGTTGCTGCGCCAGACCGACATGAGCGTGCTGGAGATCGGCGTGGCCTGCGGGTTCGAGACGCCTTCCTACCTGTCGCGCAGTTACCGGGCGAAATTTGGCGTATGCCCGAGCCAGGATCGGGTGGGGTTGCGCAAGGCGGTGGCCAAGGCCTGAAAACCCGTAGGAGCGAGCTTGCTCGCGAACCGCCCAACCAAAGTGCCGCCGGTTGACGCTGTTCGCGAGCAAGCTCGCTCCTACAAAGAGCAAAAGCGATTGGCAATATCTGTGGGATCGCCGTCATTTACCCCATGGCAGCTCGGGCGGAGTATGGAGACCAGGCTCCAAACCCCACTGCCTTTCGGAGGCCACCATGAGCGAAGCCCGTCCCCCTCTTCCGCCCTTCACCCGCGAAACCGCCATCCAGAAAGTCCGCCTCGCCGAGGACGGCTGGAACAGCCGCGATCCGCACCGCGTGTCGCTGGCCTACACAGCGGACAGCCGCTGGCGCAACCGCGCGACCTTCGTCCAGGGCCGCGAGCAGATCGTCCAGTTCCTCACCGCCAAGTGGGTGCGCGAGCAGCAGTACCGGCTGATCAAGGAACTCTGGGCGTTTACCGAGAACCGCATCGCCGTGCGTTTCGCCTACGAATGGCACGACGATTCGGGCAACTGGTTCCGCTCCTATGGCAACGAGAACTGGGCCTTCGACGAGAACGGCCTGATGTTCGAGCGCCACGCCAGCATCAATGACCTGCCGATCAGCGAGGACGAACGCCTGTTCCGCTGGCCGCAAGGGCGCCGGCCGGATGAGCATCCGTCGCTGAGCGAGCTGGGGCTGTAGGAAACGCTATCCATAGGCACAACCGATGGCACCCATCCTACGATCGAGCAAGCAGGAACTGTAGGAGCGAGCTTGCTCGCGAACGGATTCAGCCGGCGACTCCATGAGCCGCGCTGGTTCGCGAGCAAGGGCTAGGCGCCCCCCTCGCTCCTACAAAGTGCCGTCAGGCGGGGACGGCGCGGGCGGGAACGGTGGAGGAGATGCGGCTGTCTTCCAGGATCATCGCCGCCGCGCGCTCGCCGAGCATGATGCACGGTGCGTTGGTGTTGCCACTGATCAGCGTCGGCATGATCGACGCGTCCACCACGCGCAGGCCCTTCAGGCCGTGCACGCGCAGGCGCAGGTCGACCACCGCCATCGCGTCCTCACCCATCTTGCAGGTGCCCACCGGGTGGAACACGGTGGCGGCGTATTCGCGCAGGTGCTCGAGCAGTTGCTCATCGGTCTGCACCTGCGGGCCGGGGAGCATTTCGGCGCCGCGGATGTTGTCGAACTCCGGCTGGGCGAGGATCTTGCGCGCCAGCTTCACGCCTTCCACCAGCACGCGGCCGTCTTCCTCGTTGGCGAGGAAGTTGTAGTCGATCTCGATGTCGCCGCCGGGCTTCACGCGCAGCTCGCCGATGCTCTTCGGACGCAATACGCAGGTGTGCACGGCGTAGCCATGGCCCCACTCGAACAGGCGGCCACGGTGGCTGCGGTAACCGGGGACGAAGTGGAACTGCACGTCGGCCAGCGAATCGGCCAATGGTGTGCGGGCGAAGCCACCGGCCTCGACGTAGTTGGTGGTCAGCCAGCCCTTCTTCGCCAGCAGGTACTTGAACGGCGACAGCAGGATCTGCGGCAGCGAACCCAGGGAGAAACCCAGGCTCAACGGGCTGGGCGAACGCACGGTGACCAGGCCGTCGAGGTGGTCCTGGAGGTTCTTGCCCACGCCCGGCAGGTCGTGCTTGACCGCGATGCCGGCAGCTTTCAATTCCTCGCCCGGACCGATGCCCGAAGCCAGGAGAATCTGCGGCGAGCCGAGGGAGCCGGCCGACAGAATCACTTCGCGGCGCGCCAGCAGGCGTTCGCCGCTGCGCAGTTCGATGCCGGTGACGCGCTCGCCTTCCAGCAGCAGGCGACCCACCTGGCGGCCAGTCAGCACGGTGAGGTTCGGCCGCTGCAGCGGCGCGACGAAGGCGCGGTAGCTGCTCAGGCGCTTGGCGTCCTTCTGGGTCACGTTGTAGATGCCCACGCCCTCGAATTCGCGGCCGTTGAAGTCATCGTTGCGGCGCAGGCCGAGGTGTTCGGCAGCCTTGATGAACAGGTTCGACAACGGGTTGGGGTCACGCGGCTTGTCCACCACCAGCTCGCCGAGGGTGCCGTGCAGCGCCGGGTCCTGGCCCAGCAGGTTGCGCTCGGACTTCTTGAAGAACGGCAGTACATCCTTCCAGCCCCAGCCGGGGCAGCCGTCCTGCTCCCAGCGGTCGTAGTCGGAGGCGTGGCCACGGATGTAGATCATGCTGTTCATCGAGCTGGAGCCGCCCAGGGCCTTGCCGCGCGGGCAGTGCAGCGAGCGGTTGTTCAGGCGCTTCTGCGGCGCGGAATAGAAGTTCCAGCTGAAGATCTTGCTCTTGTACAGCGTGATGGTGCCGGCGGGGGTCTGCACGCGTGGGCTGGCATCGCTGCCGCCGGCTTCCAGCAGGCAGACGCGCACGGACGGGTCGGCGCTCAGGCGGTTGGCCAGCACGCAGCCGGCAGAACCGGCGCCGACGATGAGGTAGTCGTAGGTGGAATCGTTGGAGGAGGACATGGGGGCTCCCTTTGGAGTCGTGCGTGAATGGCAGAACCCCTCACCCCAACCCTCTCCCGAGGGAGAGGGGGCCGAACGGTGCTGCAGCGAATCACCGCATCGGCCGGCGCCCTGCAGGGGGCGCCAGCCGGCGGCAGGTCAGTGCGCTTCTTCCAGGTCGTCGTGCAGCAGCCCGAGGATCTCGCGCTTCATCTCGATGAACTGGCGGTCCATGACCATGTCCAGCGAGCGCGGGCGCTCGATGGGCACGTCGAGGATGCGCTTGATGCGGCCGGGGCGTGCGCCCATGACGTAGACGCGATCGCCCAGCAGGATGGCCTCGTCGATGTCGTGGGTGACGAACACCACGGTCTTCTTGCTGTGGTCCCACACGCGCAGCAGCAGTTGCTGCATCTGCATGCGGGTCTGGCTGTCGAGGGCGCCGAAGGGCTCGTCCATCAGCAGGATCTGCGGGTCGTTGGCCAGCGCGCGGGCGATCGCCACGCGCTGCATCATTCCGCCGGAAAGCTGCTTGGGATAGTTGTTCTCGAAGCGGCGCAGGCCGACTTCGTCGAGGTAGTAGTCGACGATCTCGCGGCGCTCGGCCGCCGGCATGCCGCGACGCTTGAGGCCGAACTCGACGTTCTGGCGCACGGTCAGCCAGGGGAACAGGGTGTAGCTCTGGAACACCATGCCGCGGTCGGCGCCCGGGCCGTCGACCAGTTGCCCGCCGACGTAGATGTCGCCTTCGGTGGGTTCGGCCAGGCCGGCGGTGAGGTAGAGCAGGCTCGACTTGCCGCAGCCCGATGGACCGACGATGACGGCGAACTGCTGGTCCGGCACTTCGAAGGAGACGCTCTCCAGCGCGCTGAAGGTGCCGCCCTCGGGCGTGCGGTAGCGCAGGCTGACGTTCTCCACCCGCAGGCGCGGTGGCCTGGCTTGTTCCTGACCGGTCACGGCCGCTTCTTCCTGCTTGATCGCTACTGCGCCCATGACGCCACCTTCAGTCGGATGAATCGGAAGAGTTGGTCGGTGATCAGGCCCAGCAGGCCAATGATGGCAATGGCCAGGAAGATCACGTCGACCTGGAAGCCGCGCATGGCCTTGAGGCTGATGTAGCCCAGGCCGCTGGAGGCGGCGACCAGTTCGGCCACGACCAGGTAGGTCCAGGCCCAGCCCATGGTCACGCGTAAGGTATCGAGCACGCCCGGCAGCGACGCCGGGCCGAGCACGTGGAGGACCACGTCGCGGCGGTTGCAGCCCAGGGTGTAGGAGGCGTTGACCAGGTCCTTGGCGACGCCGCGGGAAACGTCCGCGATCATCACCAGTTGCTGGAAGAACACGCCGAAGATGATCACGGTGACCCGCTGTTCCAGGCCGATGCCGATCCACAGGATGAACAGCGGCACGAAGGAGGTCACCGGCAGGTAGCGAATGAAGTTCACCAGCGGTTCGAGGAAGGCCTGGACAATGCGGAAGCTGCCCATCAACAGGCCCAGCGGCACCGCCACCAGCGAGGAGATGATGAAGCCGATCATCACCACCTTGACGCTGGCCATCACGTGGGTGGCGAGGGTGCCGTCACTGGCCAGGCGCACGCCGGCCGCGAGCACCGCGTCCGGGGTGGGCAGGAACATCGCCGGCACCACGCCGCCATAGGAGAGCCCGGCCCACAGGCCGAACACGAGCAGCCAGCACAGGGTGCCGGCGGACCAGACCAGCTTCAGCGGCAGGTCGACCTTGGGCGTCAGGCAACGGCTGAGCCAGGATTGCGAACGACGAGGCATCGCGGATTCCTCCAGGCGAGCGGCACGGCGCCGCCCGCGGGGACAAGAGTGAGACGGTTACTCGGAGACGAAGCGCGGGTCGACCAGGTCGTCGTAGCTGACTTCCAGACGCTTGCCCTGCAGGCCGCTCCAGGTTTCGTTGGCGAGGCGGATCAAGCCCTTGATGTCGCCGGGCTTGCCGGGAGTGCCAATGAGTTGCTCGCTCATGGCCTTGTCGTAGAAGCGCACTCCTTTGGCGGCATCGGCCAGTGCCTTGGGATCGGAGAGGTAGCCGCCGACGCCCTTGGCCATGATGGCGTAGGCCTCGTCCGGGTGCTCCTTGGTGTACTGCACGGCCTTGTACAGGCCTTTCACCAGGGCCTTGACGTCCTCGGGCTGCTTCTCGATCACGTCGCAGTTGAGGGCGACCACGTCGACGATCACACCGGGGGTGGTGGAACTGTCCACCAGCACCTTGCCCTGCTGCTTCTCGCGTACCAGCGAGAGGTGCGGTTCCCAGGTCACAGCGGCGGGTACGCGGCCGGCGATGAAGGCGCTGGCGGCATCGTCGGCGGTCATGTTCTGCACCTTGATGTCGCTCATGCTCATGCCGGCGTGCTTGAGCAGGTAGGCCAGCCAGAACTGCGAGACGGAGCCTTCGTTGACCGCCACTTCCTGACCCTTGAGCTGGGCCAGGGAGGTGACGTCCTTGCCCACCAGCACGCCGTCGCCACCGTGGCTGTCGTCCAGCGCAGCCACGGCCTTGAAGCAGAACTTCGGCCGGTACTTGAGGATCTCGTCGATGGTGGAAGCGGAGCCGGAGAGCTGGCCGGAGGCCTGGGCCGCCATGTACATCGAGGCTTCCTCGATGGTGGTCAGCTGCAGGTCGAGGCCCTGCTCCTTGAAGTAGCCCAGGTCGCGGGCGAGGTAGAGCGTGCCGTAGCCAACCCAGGTGGTGTGGCCGATGGACAGGGTGCCGGCCTGCGCGCCAGAAGCGGCGGCGAGAGCCAGGGCGGAACACGCGATGGAACGCACGAGCAAGGACTTGATCATGAAGCACTCCCACAGCCGTTTGGCTTTGTTGTTGATTTACTGCGGCAGTGGCCAGGAGGCCGGTAGAACCGGGACATGGGCGGCATCGGGCTCTATGGCCCAGCGTCTGAAGGCTTTGTCTCGCGACATGTCTGACAGGCCGATGGTGGCCGAAGCGGGAGGCTCGGAAAATTATTAAATATGTCGTTGCGCCATAAGAAAAAGCTGCCTTGCCGGCGAAATTGCACCAGCATGGCGCAGGGGAGAGCTCGGCCGCGCGCGGGTTGTTCCGCGCTGCACTATGGTTGAACGCAGCTCTCCTCAAGGAAGGTTTCCAGCATGGCCCCCCGCCCCATTCTCTCGGCCCTGGCGCTCGTCGCCGGGCTGTCGTTGCATCCCGCTGCCGCCGTTGCCGCCCAGGGCCAACCACAGGCCAGTGCGCCCGCTTCGCCGGCAGTCGCCGAAGAACTGAAATGGCCACGGGATTTCGCCCTGGGCGACCAGCACGTGCAGATATTCCAGCCGCAGATCGAAGACTGGGACGGCACCCGCATGGGCGGCCGGGCGGCCATCGCCATCGGCGCCGCCAATGCCGCGCCCACCTACGGGGTGGCGCAGTTCTCCGCCGCCGCCGCCATCGACAAGGCCAGCGGCCTGGTGCAACTCACCGACCTGCGCATCGAAAAGGTCGAAGTCCCCACCGCACCAGACAGCGCCGACAAGGTGCGCGATGCCCTGGTGGCGCGGCTGCCCAAAGAAGGCCTGACAGTCTCCCTCGACCAATTGCAGGCCAGCTACGCGGTGAACCAGCAACTGGACAAGCTGCGCCACGTGGAAGTGAAGAACGACGCACCGCAGATCATTTTCGCCAGCACCCCGACCGTGCTGGTGATGATCGACGGCCAGCCGAAGTGGCAAGCCCTGACGGGCAGCGACTTCGAGCGGGTTATCAACAGCCGCGTACTGCTCCTGCGCGACGCCCAGGGCAACAACTACCTGAACGCCGCCGGTAACTGGTACACGGCGCTGGCGCTGGACGGCACCTGGCTGGTGCTCAGCCAACCGCCCAAGGCGCTGGTCAGCGCCCAGCAGGCGGCGGAGAAGGCCGGCCCGGTGGACGCGCTGCTGCCCAAGAACGGCAAGAAGCCGGGCAAGGCGCCGGCCGTCCTGGTGGCCACGCAGCCCACCGAACTGATCGTCAGCGACGGCACCGCGCAGATGGCGCCGGTGGACGGCGTCAGCCTGCTGAGCCTGAACAATGCCGATCACGCGGTGTTCGTCGATCCGACCCACAACACCTGGTACGTGCTGGTATCCGGCCGCTGGTTCAGCGGCCCAGGTGAGAAAGGCCCGTGGACCTATGTGCCCGGCAAGGACCTGCCCGCCGACTTCGCGAAGATCTCCGCCAAGGACCCGAAAGCCAACGTCCTCGTGTCGGTTCCCGGTACGCCCCAGGCCAAGGAAGCCGCCATCGCCGCGAGCATCCCGCAGACCGCCAGCGTCTCGCGCAGCAAAGCCACGTTGAAGGTGACCTACGACGGCGCGCCGAACTTCCAGCCGATCACCGGCACCAGCCTGAACTACGCGGTGAACACGCCGACACCGGTGATCGAAGTGGCGGCTAACCAGTTCTTCGCCGTAAGCAACGGCGTCTGGTTCACCGCGCCCAGCCCGACCGGCCCGTGGCAGGTGGCAGCCGAAGTACCCGCGGCGATCTACGGCATCCCGCCCAGTTCGCCGGTGTACTACGTGACGTATGTGCACATCTACTCGGTGACCCCGCAAACCGTGGTTGTCGGCTACACGCCGGGCTACCTGGGTGTGGTGGTCAACAGTGACGGCACGGTGGTGTACGGCACGGGCTACACCTATCCCGCCTATGTCAGCAGCACCGTGTACTACGGTTATCCACCGACCTACGGCTATGGCGCGGGCTTTGCCGTCGGCGCGTTGACCGGCTTCGCCTTCGGCTATGCCGCCGGAGCCTGGTGGGGCTCGCCGGAGCCTTGCTGGGGACCGTACTGGGGACCTTATCCACAGGGCGGCTGGAGTTATACCAACATCAACCAGGCCAACTTCTACGGGCGCTGGGGCCAGGGCACCGTCACCCACGCCTATGGCTACAACGCCTGGACCGGCACCCAGTGGCAGGGCAGCTCGGCAGCCGGCTACAACCCGCGCACCGGTACCCGCTTCGCCGGCAGCCAGGGCGCGGCGTTCAACCCCTATACCGACCAGGGAGTGGCCGGGCGGCGCGGGGCCTATTCCAATGCTTCCACCGGTATCTCCGCCGCAGGGCGCAGTGGCGTGGCCTACGATGCCGATAGCGGCGACTTCAAGGCCGGCCAGCAGGGCGTGAAGCACAACGCCCAGACCGGTCGCACCACCATCGCCGAACGCGGGGTATCCGGCGATGTGGATGACGGCCGCGGCAGCTACGACCACGACAACCGTGGCGTGACCTACAACCGGCGCACCGGCAACGCCGTGGCCTGGAAGAATGGCGACATCTACGCCGGCCACGATGGCAACGTCTACCAGCACACCGACAACGGCTGGCAGCAACACACCAGCAATGGTTGGCAGCCGGTCCAGCCGAACCAGGCCAACATGCGTGGGCAACTGGAGCAGCAGTACCAGTCGCGGCAGGTCGGCCAGCAGCGCTTCAACCAGACGCAGCGGCAATGGGGCGGTGGCGGGCATTTCGGTGGCGGCCACATTGGCGGTGGCGGTTTCCGCCGCTGAGGGTGTGGACAAGGTTTTCCACACCGCCTGAGCCTGTGGAAAACCACGTCGGGCAAGGATCGGCACTTATCCACACGCCTTGCCCTTGCCCACTCACCCTCGGCAAGATGCCCGCTCCCACCACCCTCTTGGGGTTGCCGTGACCGCTCTGTTCCAGGCCCTGTGGCCATTGTTCGCGCTGATCGTCGGCGGCTTCGTGCTGCGCCGCAAGGGTTTCCCCGGCGAGGCCTTCTGGCCGGCGGCCGAGCGGCTCAACTACTTCATCCTGTTCCCTGCGCTACTGGCCAGCAGCCTGGCCAGCGCGCCGCTGAACGACCCCGGCCTCGCCCGCCAGGCACTGGCAGTGGTGCTCGGGCTGGGTATCGCCTGGATTGCTCTGCTCATCGCCAAACGCCTGCGCGGCTGGAATGCGGCACGCTTCGGCGCCATCGCCCAGGGCGTGTTGCGCTTCAACACCTACCTGGGGCTGGCTGCCGTGGGCAGCCTCTATGGCAAACCGGGCCTGACCCTGGCCGCGCTGATGCTGGCGCTGATGGTGCCGACGGTGAACGTGATGTCAGTCTGGGCACTGACCGCCGAACGCGGCATCAGCCTGCGTTCGCTACTGCTGCCGATCATCAGGAACCCACTGATCCTCGCCTGCGTGGTGGGCGCATTGCTGAATGTGAGCGGCATCGGCCTGCCCGGCGGTACGGACCGGCTGTTCAACCTGCTGGCCGTAGCGAGCCTGCCGTTGGGCCTGCTCTGCGTGGGGGCAGCGCTGCAGCCCCAGGAGCTGCGCGCGGAAGCCTCGGCACTGGGCTGGAACTGCGCGATCCGCCTGCTGGCCATGCCCTTGCTGGCCTTCGCCATCGCTCGCCTGCTGGCGCTGCCGCCGCTGGAGAGCGCGCTGCTGGTGATGTTCTTCGCCTTACCCACAGCCCCGACAGCGTACGTACTGACCCGCCAGCTGGGCGGCGAAAGCGGGCTGATGGCGGGGATCATCACCCTGCAGACACTGCTGGCCGGCGCCAGCCTGCTGCTGGTGATGGGTGCGATCCAGGCGCTGGGCTGACTCGGGCCGGATCTTCTGCCAAGTTGTCCAGGGAGCGCCCGGGTAGGATGGGTGGAGCTTGCGATACCCATGCTGCTCACGCGCCGATATCGATGGGTATCGCTACGCTCCACGCCATCCTACGAAGTGTTCTTCCTGCGCGTTGGACCGCGAGTTATCCACACATCGCCTCGATTCGCGAGCAAGCTCGCTCCTACACAAATCCCCACCGATCTGCGGAAATTTTCTGCGAAAGCCTGCTGAAAGCTTGACCCCCTAGCATCGCCGCCTCGGTCCTCCCGGCCGGACCTGCGTTCGCGCAGCGTACAAAAACAACAATCGGTGATCGCTCATGCCCCATTTCCTGGCCGCCCCCGCTCCCACTCCGTCCGCACCATTGATGCTTATCCACAGCCGCTGCTGAACCTCGGCGCCGAGACGGAGTTATCCCCATGCTGACTTTCCTCGCCTTCGCCATGGTGGCGACCTTCATGTTCCTGATCATGACCAAGCGGCTGTCGGCGCTGATCGCGCTGATCCTGGTCCCGATCGCCTTCGCCCTGCTCGGCGGCTTCGCCAAGGGCCTGGGGCCGATGATGCTGGACGGCATCCGCACGCTGGCGCCAACCGGCGTGATGCTGATGTTCGCCATCCTCTACTTCGCCATCATGATCGACTCCGGCCTGTTCGACCCGGCGGTTAGGCGCATCCTCAAACTGGTGAAGGGCGACCCGCTGAAGGTGTCAATGGGCACCGCCGCGCTGGCGATGATCGTCTCGCTGGATGGCGACGGCTCGACCACCTACATGATCTGCGTGGCCGCCGTGCTGCCGCTGTACAGCCGCCTGGGCATGAGCCCGCTGCTGATGGCCTGCCTGATCATGCTCTCCAGCGGCGTGCTGAACATGACGCCCTGGGGCGGCCCCACCGCCCGCGCAGCCAGCGCGCTGCACGTCGACCCGGCGGACATCTTCGTGCCGATGATCCCGGCCATGCTGGCCGGGATCGCGGCGATCTTCGCCCTCGCCTGGGTCTACGGCAAGCGCGAGCGCGCCCGCCTGGGCGAGCTGCACCTGCCGACCGACCACGAAGCGATGGCGGACGTAAGTGTGTCGCAATACCCCGAGGCGCGTCGGCCGAAGCTGCTGTGGTTCAACGCCGTGCTGACCGTTGTGCTGATGGGCACCCTGATCGCCGGCCTGTTGCCGATGCCGGTGCTGTTCATGATCGCCTTCGGGATCGCGATGATCGTCAACTACCCCTGCATCCTTGAGCAGAAGAAGCGCATCGGTGCTCACGCCGAGAACGTTCTCGCGGTGGTCTCGCTGATTTTCGCCGCGGGCGTATTCACCGGGATCCTCTCCGGAACGGGCATGGTCGAAGCCATGTCCAAGAGCCTGCTGGCGGTGATCCCGCCGGCGCTGGGGCCGTACCTGGCGACCATCACGGCGCTGGTGAGCATGCCGTTCACGTTCTTCATGTCCAACGACGCTTTCTACTACGGCGTGCTCCCGGTACTCTCCCAGGCCGCCGCGCAGTACGGCATCACGCCGGTGGAAATGGCCCGCGCCTCCATCGTCGGCCAGCCGGTGCACCTGCTCAGCCCGCTGGTGCCCTCGACCTACCTGCTGGTAGGCCTGGCCAAGATCGACTTCGGCGATCATCAGCGCTTCACCCTCAAATGGGCCGTGCTGGTGTGCCTGGCGATCCTCGCCGCCGCGCTGCTGCTGGGCCTGTTCCCGCTGTTCAATGACTGACCGATCAACGACCGACTTCGAGTACCGCGACAATGGAATGGCTGACCAGCCCTGAAATCTGGATTGCGTTCTTCACCCTGACTGCCCTGGAAATCGTCCTGGGCATCGACAACATCATCATGATCTCCATCCTGGTCGGCCGCATGCCCAAGCACATGCAGCCGCGTACGCGCTTCTTCGGACTGGCGCTGGCGATGGTCACGCGCATCCTGCTGCTGCTCTCGATCACCTGGGTCATGCGCCTGACCGCCGACCTGTTCCACGTGTTCGGCCAGGGCATCTCCGGGCGCGATCTGATCCTGTTCTTCGGCGGCCTGTTCCTGCTGTGGAAAAGCAGCAGCGAAATCTTCCACGGCCTGGAGGGCGAGGATGAAACCGAGGGCGAACCCAAGAGCGTGATGGGCGGCTTCATCGGCACCATCATCCAGATCGCCATCATCGACATCGTGTTCTCGCTGGATTCGGTGATCACCGCCGTGGGCATGGTTTCCAATGTGCCGGTGATGGTCGCGGCCATCGTCGTCGCGGTGATGGTGATGATGCTCTGCGCCGGCGCCATCAGCGATTTCATCGACAAGCACCCGTCGTTGAAGATGCTCGCGCTGTCCTTCCTTATCGTGGTCGGCACCGTGCTCATCGCCGAAGCCTTCGAAGTCCATGTGCCCAAGGGCTACGTCTACTTCGCCATGGCCTTCTCGCTGGCGGTGGAAGCGCTGAACATCCGCATGCGCACTGCGCGTGGGAAGAAGGAAGTGGACCCGGTGAAACTGCGCAAGGACATCCCAGGCCAGTAGTCCACAGGCAGGCAATAAAAAACCGGGCTATCCACAGCCCGGTTTATCCACAGCAAGGTCCCCTCAAGGGCGTGCGACCGGCTCCGGCCAGTTCAGCACGCCCTTGTCGTTGAAGCGCACCGTACCGAACAACCCACCGGCCAGTTTGCCGCTGATCTCGTAGGGCATGCCCTGGCGCGGCGGGCCGCCGGACAGGCCCCAGGCCTGGCGGAGTGCAGAGAAAGCCGAGATGCTCACCGGCACACTGATCACCGTTTCGCCGAAACGCGGCACCTGCCCGCTGGCGTCGCTCACCCCGCTGGCCAGCGGCTGGCCGTTCACTGAAAGGTCCAGGGCGATACCGTTGTAGTCGATGGCCTGGTCATTGGGGTTCTGCACCCGCAGCTTGACCGTGAAGCGCGCTTCCATGCCCTGCCCGGTCGCCGGTTCCAGGCCGACCAGATCGATGCGCAACGGATCGCGCGTGCCGAACAGACTGCTGCACGCGCCCAGCATCAGTAGCGCGGCCATCAGGATCAGGCGATGTAGCTTGGCCATGCGGTCTCCTCGTCGATTCACTTCAGGGTAGCCGGGCGCAGCCGCCACACGGTGTTGCCCACATCATCGGCCACCAGCACGCCGCCAAACTTATCCACAGCGACGCCGACAGGACGGCCCATGGCTTCTTCCTGGTCGTTGACGAAACCGTCCAGCACCGTCACCGGCTGGCCGTTGGGCTTGCCGCTGCCGAAGGGGATGAACACCACCTGGTAACCACTGCGTGGCTTGCGGTTCCACGAGCCGTGCTGGCCGATGAACACGCCGCCACGATAACGCTCCGGCAGCAGGCTGCCCTGATAGATGGCAAGGCCGAGGGAGGCGGTGTGTGAACCCAGGGCGTAGTCGGGCACCAGGGCCTTCTGCACCATGTCCGGGCGCGGCGGTTCGACGCGTTTATCCACATGCTGGCCAAAGTAGCTCCAGGGCCATCCGTAGAAGCCGCCGTCCTTCACCGAGGTCATATAGTCGGGCACCAGGTCGTTGCCCAGTTCGTCGCGCTCGTTCACGGCTGTCCACAGGGCGCCAGTGTTGGGCTCCCAGCCCAGCCCGTTGGGGTTGCGCAGGCCGGAGGCGAATACCCGCACGTTTCGGCTGGAGAGGTCGATCTGCAGGATCGCCGCGCGGTTCTTCTCCGCGTCCAGCCCGTTCTCGCCGACGTTGCTGTTGGAACCCACGGTGGCGTACAGGTAACGGCCGTCAGGGCTGGCGAGGATGTTCTTGGTCCAGTGGTGGTTGATCGGCCCGCCCGGCAGGTCGACGACCTTTTCCGCCGGTGCGCTGATCGTCGTCTCGCCAGTCTTGTACGGGAAGCGCACCACGGCATCGGCGTTGGCCACATACAGCCAGTTATCCACAAGCGCCATGCCGAAGGGCGAGAACAGGCCTTCCAGCAGCACGCTGCGCTGTTCCGGCACGCCATCGCCATCGGCGTCGCGCAGCAGGGTGATGCGGTTGGCGCTGGGTACCGAGGCCCCGGCCTTGGCCATGACCTTGCCGGCGACCCAGTCCTTCAATCCGCCGGACTCTTCCTTGGGCGGTGCCGAGCTTTCCGCCACCAGCACATCGCCGTTGGGCAGCACGTAAAGCCAACGCGGGTGTTCCAGCTTGTCGGCGAAGCGCTGCACCTCCAGGCCTTCAGCAGCACGGGGCATCTGCCCGGCGGGCCAGCCGGTGGCGGTGGCGATGTTGACGGTGGGCAGCACGCTGCTCTGGGGTTCGGGCAATTGCGGTTGAGGTCCGGTGCCGGCGGTGAACGGCAGAGCCGACTTGTCGCCGCAACCGGCCACCGCCAGTACGATCAGGAGGGGGAACGACCTACGCATGCGACTTCTCCTCGGCCTGTGGCGCATCCATGTCGATGAGCACTTCTGTCAGCAAATGGTTAGGCAGTCTAGACATATCCGTCCGCCGATCCGTGCGAAATAACCGATGCAAAGCCTCTCGCACCCGTGTTTGATCGGCTTTACTGACAGACAGGAATCCCGGCAAATCAGAGATTTGGCGAACCCTCAGGGAAGAACGAGGGTCTACCATGACAGTCTTGTGACAATCGCCTGAATGCTGCCGTGTCCTTCTCGGCCCTCCGCGCTGTCTGTACGGAGCCGCGGGCGAGGTCGTTACAGGGTCCGTCGACGGACGCTCCGCCCGCGGGCCCATTTGCGTGCAAGGGGGCCCGACATGCTCAAACTGCTCGATCTGCTCTCTGCCGTCGCCCTGTTGGTGTGGGGCACTCACATAGTCCGCACCGGCATCCTCAGGGTCTACGGCAGTAATCTGCGAAAAATCCTCAGCCGCAGCGTGGAAAAGCGCCCGCTGGCCTTCGCCGCCGGCATCGGTGTCACCGCGCTGGTGCAGAGCAGCAACGCCACGGCGCTGCTGGCTACCTCCTTCGTCGCCACCGGGCTGATGGCCCTGGCGCCAGCGCTGGCGATCATGCTCGGCGCCGACGTCGGCACGGCGCTGATGGCGCGGGTGCTGACCCTGGACCTGTCGTGGCTGTCACCGCTGCTGATCTTCTTCGGGGTGGTCTTCTTCCTCGGCCGACAAAAGTCGCGCCTGGGCCAGCTCGGCCGGGTGTTCATCGGCCTGGGGCTGATCATCCTGGCGCTGCAGCTGATCGTCGCCGCGGCGGAGCCGATGACCCAGGCCAAGGGCGTCAAGGTGCTGTTCTCCAGCCTCACCGGCGACGTGATGCTGGATGCGCTCACCGGCGCGCTGTTCGCGATGATTTCCTATTCCAGCCTGGCGGCCGTGCTGCTTACCGCGACGCTGGCGGCCTCCAAGGTGATCTCGCTGAAAGTGGCGCTGTGCCTGGTGATCGGCGCCAACCTGGGCAGCGGCATCCTGGCGATGATCAGTGCCTCCTCGCAGAACGCCGCCGGCCGCCGCGTGGCGCTGGGCAGCCTGCTGTTCAAGGTTGCCGGCTGCGCCCTGGTGCTGCCGCTGGTCGGCCCGCTGGCCGACTGGATCGACCACTGGCAGTTCAGCACCGCCGAACTGGTGATCGCCTTCCACGTGCTCTACAACACCACCCGCTGCCTCGCCTGCCTGCCGCTGACCGGGCAGATGGCGGCCTTCTGTACGCGCATCATGCCCGACCGCCATTCGCCGGAAGATATCGTGCGCCCGCGCCACCTCGATCCCGGCGCGCTGGACACGCCGAGCCTGGCGCTGGTCAATGCGGTGCGCGAAACCCTGCGCATGGGCGATATCGTCGAGCAGATGCTGAACAACCTGATGCAGGTTATCCACAGCGGCGACCCGCTGCTGGGCAAGGAGATCCGCAAGCAGGACGACGACGTCGACGCCCTCTACACCGCGATCAAGCTGTACCTGGCACGCATGCCCCGCGAAGACCTGAGCGAAGCCGACAGCCGTCGCTGGGCGGAGATCATCGAGCTGGCGATCAACCTCGAGCAGGCGGGCGACATCATCGAGCACATGCTCGGCGCCGTGCAGGACAAGAAGACCTCGCGCAGCCGATCGTTCTCCGACAATGGCCTGGAAGAGATCACCGTGCTGCACGGTCAGTTGGTGGCCAACCTGCGCCTGTCCCTGTCGGTGTTCCTCAATGGTGACCAGGAAGGCGCCAAGCGCCTACGCCGTGCCAAGCAGCGTTTCCGCCTGCAGGAGCGGCGCTTCGCCCACTCGCATGTCGACCGGCTGCGCCAGCAGGTGGTGCAGAGCATCGAGACCAGCTCGCTGCACCTGGACCTGATCAGCGACATGAAGCGCTTGAACTCGCTGTTCTGCGCCATCGCCTATGCTGTTCTGGACAACCCGGATGCCAGCAGTTCGGCAATCACTGAACCTGGGGAAGACGATGACTTCGTCGAACGCGAAGTCGAAGCGGTACAGGATCAGCAGCGGCCGGCTCCGCCCGGCTCCAGCGCGACGGGTTGACGGCCAGGGACTGGGCGAGCGCTTCGTCGGAGCGTTCGCCTGCCCCTACAAAGTCCTGATATCACGACGCCCAGGGTTCGGGCAGAATCCGCCGCCATGGAAGCATGCACTCAATCCCAACGCCCTCCCTCGGTCAGCGCCAGCCTGACCCAGGCCATTCTGCTGGCGGCCGTGCGTCTCGGTATGAACCGCGATGCGCTGCTCGCTGCCAGCGGCATTCAGGAATCCCAGCTCAGCGATCCGGATGCGCGTATCGACTTCGCGCTGCAGGAGCGCATGTGGCAGGTGATCCAGTCCGACCTGAAGCACGATGAGCCCGGCCTGGCCATGGGCCGCGCCCTGTCGCCGGCATCCTTCAGCGCGCTGGGCTATCTGCTGCAGTCGAGCACCACGCTGGGCGACGCTCTCGAGTCGGCCATGCGCTACCAGCGCCTGGTAGGCGAAGGCGGCCAGGTGGCCATCGAGGCGCAAGCCGAGATCATCTGGGTGACCTACCGCCCGCTGAGCCCCGAGCCGCCAGCGACTCGCGCCCGCGCCCTGGCGCTGCTGGGGTTCTGGGCGCGCCAGCTGCGCGCCCTGCTCAGCGGCCTGCAACTGGCCGGCTGCCGCTTCATGCACAGCCAGCCGGAGAATCTCGAAGAATATGAAAAGGCCTTCGGCTGCCCTCTGCAGTTTGAAGCGCCTGACTATGCCATGGGGCTGCCCAGGGCAGTCATCGACGCTCCACTGCCCCAGGCCAATCCGCCGTTGCGCGATCTGCTGCGTCAGCACGCCGAAGGCCTGCTCGCCCGGCTGCCCAGCGCCAGCATCAGCGGCCGTGTCGTCGCCCTGCTGGGCGAGCAACTGGCCCGCGGGGAACCGGGCCGCGCGTCGGTTGCCAACGAACTGGGCCTGAGCGAGCGCACGCTGCAGCGCCGGCTGGCGGAAGAAGGCAGCAGTTATCAACAGCTGCTCGCCGACACCCGCCGGCAGTTGGCCGAACGCTACCTGGGCGAAGGCAACCTGCCGGCCACGGATATCGCCGCCCTGCTCGGCTATTCCGAACCCAGCGTATTCTTCCGTGCCTTCCGTCACTGGACCGGACTGACACCGGGCGAGTACCGCCAGCGGAGGCGGCAGTCAGGGAGTTAGCCGGCATCGACAAGCAGCGGCCAGCAAGCTTTTCAACAGACTTGTCTACAAGATATCCACAGCCAGAGATTCAGCCGTTCGGTCCCCGCGCGGCGAGATAGGCCAGGAAGGCCTCGCGGCTGGAATAGCGCGGCTCGTAGCCGAACTCTTCCTTCAACCGGCGATTGTCCAGCACTGGCCGATAGCGCAGGTAGTCCACCTGCTCCGGGCCGAAGCGCGACAAACCCAGCGGCTTGAGCAGCCCCAGCCCCATGCGCATCAGGCCTGCAGGCATGGACCGATAGGGTTTGTTGAGCAGGCCGGCGATTTCGCGCAAGGACAACGCACCATCGCCGGCGAGGTTGTAGATGCCCTCGCTACCGCGTTCCAACCCCTGGCGGATCACGTTCACGACATCCTGGTCCCAGATGAACACGAAGCGGCTGCGGTGCCCCAGCACGCCCACCATGGTGGGCCGGGCAAAGAGTTCACTCAGCGGGTTATGCACACGTCGACCAAGGATGGTGCCGGGACGCAGGATCAACTGCTTGAGCTGTGGATAACGTTTCCGCGCATCAGCCAGCAGTTGTTCAATCTCCTGCTTGCAGCGCGCATGGAGCAGTTGGGGGTGTCCGCGCAGCGGATGGGATTCGTCGATCCATTCGGCGTTGTCGCGGTGGAAGCCATAGGCGACGCCGGAGCTGGTGACTATCAGTTGCTGGACGCCGGTCTGCCGTGCCGCCTCGATCAGCGCGCGAGTACCACCGACTTCGATGGCATGCAGCTTCTGCGGGGTCATTTCCCGCGGCGGGTTGACCACGGCGGCGAGATGGACGATGGCGTCCGGTCGCCATTGTTCTACGCACGCATTCACCTGCGCAGCCACACCCAGGTCCAGCGCAACCGGCTCGATGTTGGGTCGCAGGCCCTGGGTATTGATGAGCCTGACGTCTCCAGCGATCAGCGTCCAATCCAGGTGCTGCACGGCCAGTTCATTGAGCAGGCTCTGCCCCAGAAAGCCAGCGGCGCCGGTGATCAATACGCGCATGAAACCTCCAGATCGCTCGGGCATGCAGCGAACTTTGGGCTATTGAAGGGGTGCGTGCTTGCAGCGTAGTTCCACTGCGCCAGCACCGACAGTGACCTCACAAGCCAGCCCCATGACCAAAGATGCCACCCGACAAAGGTTGAACGCGGTGGGTTCACGTCGGTCAATCCGCTATCCTCACGGCTTTGCGTCCAGGCTCACCGCTCATGCGTTGGTTGTTCGTCCCCCTGCTGTCCCTGCTGCTCAACACCTGGTCCCTTGCCGACCAGCGACAGACGGTCGAGGCCTATCAGCTGGAGAACGGCATGGGCGTGCTGTTCAAGCCCACCCGCGAAAAGGGCCACGTGTCGATCCGCCTGATCGTCGGCGTTGGCTTCAGTGATTTCGCTTGCCGTGACCGGCAGCTTCCGCACCTGATGGAGCACCTGTTCTTCAGCGGCCTGGATGGCGGCGACGAAGCCGACCTGGAAGCGCGCATGCAGGCCCTGGGCGGCCAATGGAACGCCTACACCAGCGAGGGCGACACCGCTTTCGTCGTCGAATCCCCCGCTACCACCCAGCGCCAGGTGCTGGACCTGCTGCTGGAAATCATCACCCGCACCCAGCTCGACCAACGCAAGATCGACTCCGCCAAACAGGTACTGGTGCGCGAAGACGGCGGCCATTATTCGCACCTGCAGCGCTGGCTGGACCACCAGAACGTCAGCCGCGCCGGCCAGGAACAGCTGGCCGTGGAACTGGGGCTGTCGTGCGACGAGCGCGCGCCTGTGGATAACCTGACCCAGGCCCAGCTGGAGCAGTTGCGCAAGGACTGGTACATCCCCAGCAACATGACCCTGATCATCGTCGGCGACCTCGACCCGCGCCTGCCGGTCTACCTGGGCCGTACCTACGGCGCCCTGGTCGATCACGACACCCCGGAGCGCCGCGACCTGCCCCAGATGAAAAAGGGGGCCGAGCGCCAGCGCAGCCTGACCACCGGGTTGTTCGGCGAAAGCGCCGTACTGCACTGGATTTTCCCCGAGCCAGCGGAAGCCGACGGCGCCACGCTGGACCTGCTGCAGGCCTACCTGAACGATGCGCTCTACACCGAGCTGCGTGTACGCCGGGAGCTCTCCTATGGGCCCTGGAGCGAACGCACCGCCTGGGCCAACCAGGGCTTCATGAGCCTGAACGCCGATGTCGAGCGCGATCAGGAGAAGGTGACCCAACAGGCCCTGAAGGACCTGGTGGACAAGATCCGCCACGACGGCCTCGACCCACAGCGCTTTGCCCGCATCCAGCGCGTGGCGCGCGCGCAACTGGCCTGGAGCACGCCGGGCAACTCGACGCTGGCGGATTACTACTGGGGCGCGCTGGCGGACTTCGATGACGGCAAGTTCCCCGACGAGGACAAGCGTCTGGCAAGGGTCAGCCTCAAGCAAGCCAACGACGTGGCGCAGCAGCTGTTCAAGGACGAGGGGTATCTGCGTATCGAGAAACCGCTGCTGGACGACGATATGGTCTATCCACTGGCAGCGCTGGGCGCGCTGCTGTTGGCGGTACTGGTCGGGCTGGCGCTCTGGCGCCGGCGGGGCTGATTACCCGCCGGGCCGGATAAGCCTCAGAGGGCGAGGCGGCGGATGACCTGGCAGGAATCGTCCGGGTCGACCTGGGCGCGGAAGCCCAGCTCGCGGGCCATGTCGCGCATGTCGCGGTCCATGGACGAGTCGATCGAATACATCTGGTGGAAGCCATTGCGCTTGGCCACGTCGATCAGGTGGCGCATCAGTGCGAGGCCGAGGCCCAACTGCTTGAACTCGTCGGCGATGGTCACCGCACATTCGCACTGCTGGTTATCCACAGCCGCATAGCGGCTGATGCCGACTTCGCGCAGCTCACCGTCCACATGGGTCAGGGCGATGAAAGCCATGGTGGTCTGGTAGTCCACGTCCATCAGGCGATCGAGCAGTCTGTCGTCGATCTTCACTTCTCCGTGGAAGCGGAATTTGCGGGTCATGGGGGACAGGCGCTCGAGGAACAGGCGCTCGCGCTCGCGGTCTTCCGCGCGCAACGGGCGGATCAGCACATGGCTGCCGTCTTCGAGGGTTTCTATCCAATGATCGGCGCCAACAGCCCCGAGGGCTGCGAGCTCGGCGGTGGGGTGGGTGATCATGTCGCGTTCTCCGCTGGAGAAGAGGGATTGGGTTGACCCTATCCTTCTCCTGCGCGGCCCGGGCAAGCCTGACTTGAGTCAATGCCGCCCGAAACCGCGCTGGGGCAGAACGTCGCAGAGGGTCTCAGACCCCAGCGGCCAGCGCCCCTTCCCGCGCACGGGCGCCCTTGCGGAACAGCACCAGGGTGGCGAGCAGGCCCAGGGCCGCCGCGCCACTGAGCCAGATTCCCGGCGCGGCCTTGTTGTCGAGGGTGTGGATAAGCCAGGTGCAGACCGCCGGGGTGAAGCCGCCGAAGGTCGCAGTCGCCAGGCTGTAGGCCAGGGAGAAGCCGGTGGTGCGTACATCGGCCGGCATGATCTCGGTGAGCGCGACGACCATCGCACCGTTGTAGCTGCCATAGAGGAAGGACAGCCACAGCTCCACCTCCAGCAGGCGAGCGAAGCTGGGCTCCGCCACCAGCCAGGACAACATCGGGTAGGCGGTGACCAGCGCCAGCACGGTGGCGACCAGCAACAGCGGCTTGCGGCCGATGCGATCGGACGCCGCCCCCATCAGCGGCAGCCAGATGAAATTGGACAGGCCCACACACATGGTCACCAGCAGGCTGTCGAAGTCCGACAGGTGCAGCTCGTTCCTGCCGAAGGTCGGGGTGTAGGCGGTGATCAGGTAGAACGACACGGTGGTCATTACCACCATGGCAGTGCCGGCCAGCACCAGGCCGAAGTTCTGGCCGATGGAGCGCAGCACCTGGCCCAGGGTCGGACGATGCTTGCGCTGCTGGAACTCCGGGGTTTCCTCCAGCGAGCGACGGATGATGAACAGCGCGGGGACGATCAGGCAGCCAATGAAGAAGGGCACGCGCCAGCCCCACTCGCCCATGTCCTGCGGGCTCAGCCAGTGGTTGAGGATCACGCCCAGCAGGCCGGCAAACACCACGGCGACCTGCTGGCTGGCCGACTGCCAACTGACGAAGAAGCCGCGCTTGCCCGGGGTGGCGATTTCCGCGAGGTAGACCGACACGCCGCCCAGCTCCACGCCGGCGGAAAAGCCCTGCAGCAACCGGCCGAACAGCACCAGCAAGGGTGCTGCGACACCAAGAGTGGCGTAGCCCGGAACAAAAGCGATCAGCAGGGTGCCCATGGCCATCAGGCCAAGGGTAATGATCAGGCCCTGGCGACGGCCGTGACGGTCGATATACGCGCCAAGGAAGATGGCGCCCAGCGGGCGCATCAGGAAGCCGGCGCCGAAGGTCGCCAGCGACAGCATCAGGGAGGCGAAGGGGTCGTCGCCGGGGAAGAAGGTCTTGGCAATGGCGGTGGCGTAGAAGCCATACACCATGAAGTCGTACATCTCGAGGAAATTGCCACTTACCACGCGGAAGACGGCTTTGGCTTTGGAATTGTTCGAGGCCATGGGGACATCACTCAGGCTGACACACGGGAAATTTCCACGAGGGAAATCGACAGTCGCCGTCCGGGTGGATCGGGGCAGTGGAGGGCCGACGTATTTGTAACCCTATGTGTAATGACCGCCATCAGACAATCGAAAAATGGCTGAAAGGCGTGAATTACATGGGTTTGAAAGTTTCGTGAAAGCTTCGATGCTGTTCGTCGGCAAAAACCATCAACGTCTTGACAGTGACAAATGGACACTTGGTTTTTCGACACACAAGTTTATTCCTGAAACTTTACATTAACTTCCTTCAGAAACTTCCTAGGAAACTTTCGCCATATAAGATTATTAGCAAGCTGTTTTACCGCGTAATAAATCCTAATTTTATATAGGAATTTTCTTTCAATAATCATTAACTTTTCCCACAAATTAAACGGAAAAGGCTAATGATATGAAATGGAGTTTCCTGCTCATCCTGACGTTGACAGGATGCAATGGCTGGGTATCGCCGGAAACCGACAGTCGCTTGACCGAGCGGTACTTTCAGGTCCTGTCAGGCCCGCCGCTGCCCGGCCTGCTGGTTGCTTCTGCGGTGCAGTGGAACGCCGACTACGCAGTGACCGCCGCCCATACCCCTTTTCTGATGAACCAGGCGTACCGCTGCAGCACCGGTTGCGACCTGCTGTTCATCGCTCACAAGGCTGCGGGTGAAGTTCCGCACTGGCGGGATTTCCGCCCGGGTGAACGGGTGACCGCCATCGGCAGCAGCACGCTGATGATCCCGGTGAGTTCCCAGGGTCGGGTCTGGCCGGTCCCGTTCATCAACTCCGGATCGCAAAGTACCGAGCGCTACGGCGTGCACGATGCCGCGATGGCCAAGGGCATGTCCGGCGGCCCGCTGCTGGCCGGGGATGGCAGCGTGCTCGGGATCAACATCGGCTACCGCGCCGGCTGGACGCCACCGGCGAACCGACCGGAACTGGCCGGAATGGAGCGGCTCAGTGTCTTCGTGCCCTATCAGGTGATCCAGCGCGAATGGCTGCTGTTCCAGGAGCAGACGAAGCGCGGGGCGGCCCGCCAGCTTCAGGCGAAGAACCAGTAGCACACACCGATGGACGCCAGCACGCCGGCCAGGTCTGCCAGCAGCGCGCAACCCACGGCATGGCGTGCACGCTGGATACCAACGGCGCCAAAGTACACAGCCAGCACATAGAAGGTGGTCTCGGTGCTGCCCTGCACGGTGGCGGCTACCAGGGCCGGGAAGCTGTCCACGCCATGGGATTGCATGGTCTCCAGCAGCATCGCCCGCGCGGCGCTGCCGGAGAACGGCTTGACCAGCGCGGTGGGCAGCGCATCGACGAAGCGGGTATCCCAGCCCACGCCCTCGACCACCCAGCGAATGCCGTCCAGTGCCATCTCCAAAGCACCTGAGGCGCGCAACACGCCAACGGCACAGAGCATCGCCACCAGGTACGGCAGCAGGCTCTTGGCAACGTCGAAGCCTTCCTTCGCGCCTTCGACGAAGGTTTCGTATACCGGCACCTTCTTCAGCCAGCCGACGACGAGGAACAGCATGATGATGCCGAACAGCGTCAGGTTGCCCAGCAACGAGGACAGTTGCGCCAGCGCGGTGGCGGACAGCCCGGCGAGCAGTGCCATGAAGGCACCCAGCGCCAGCGCGCCGGGAATCAGGTAGGCCAGCACGACCGGGTCCCACAGTCTCAGGCGCTGCATGACGGCAACGCTGAGCAACCCGACCAGGCTGGAGGCGCTGGTGGCCAGGAGGATCGGCAGGAACACCAGGGTCGGGTCCACCGCGCCCTGCTGGGCGCGGTACATGAAGATGGTCACCGGCAGCAACGTCAGCGAGGAAGCGTTGAGCACCAGGAAGAGGATCTGCGCATTACTCGCAGTGGTGCTGCTGGGGTTGAGCTCCTGCAGCGCCTTCATGGCCTTGAGGCCGATCGGCGTGGCGGCGTTGTCCAGGCCCAGGCCGTTGGCGGCGAAGTTCAGGGTAATCAGGCCGATGGCCGGGTGGCCGGCGGGAACTTCCGGCATCAGGCGGCGGAACAGCGGGCCAAGGACGACCGCAAGCTTTTCCACCAGCCCGGCCTTTTCGGCGATGCGCAGGAAGCCGAGCCAGAGGGTCAGGGTGCCGAACAGCAGCACCATGACTTCCACCGACAGCTTGGCCATGGCGAACAGGCTTTCCACCATGGCGGCGAAGACGGTGGCCTCGCCCCCCAGCAGCCAGCGGGAAAGCGCGGTGACCGCCGCCACAATGAAAAAGCTCAGCCACAGGCCGTTGAGCATGGATCGTCCCCCTTGGAATGGCCCGGATGATAGCGGCACGGGCCCCACCGACGCCAGAAACGACAAGGCCCCGGACGCTGCCGGGGCCTTGTGGATAACCCTTGCGGGTCAGTGCGCGGCGGGGCTTTCCTTGCCATCCGCGCTCTCGCCTTCGAGGAAGGCTTCAACGCGACCGTTCTGCATGGCCTGCCAGTAACGGGCACCTTTCTGCGCGTCGTACACGCCTTCCCACTTGGAGATGACCAGCACCGCCAGGGCGTTGCCGATCACGTTCAGTGCGGTGCGCGCCATGTCCATGATGCGGTCGACGCCGGCGATGAAGGCCAGGCCTTCCAGCGGAATGCCCACGCTGCCGAGGGTCGCCAGCAGCACCACGAAGGAAACGCCCGGCACGCCGGCGATGCCCTTGGAGGTGACCATCAGGGTCAGCACCAGCATCAACTGCTGGCCGATGGACAGGTCGATGCCGTAGAGCTGCGCGATGAAGATCGCCGCGATGCTCTGGTACAGGGTCGAGCCATCGAGGTTGAACGAGTACCCGGTGGGCACCACGAAGCTGCTGACCGCCTTCGGCGCGCCGTAGGCTTCCATCTTCTCGATGATGCGCGGCAGAACGGTCTCGGAGCTGGCGGTGGAATAGGCCAGGACCAGCTCGTCCTTGAAGATGCGCATCAGCTTGATGATGGAGAAGCCGAACAGCCGTGCGGCCAGGCCCAGCACCATGAAGGCAAAGAAGGCGATGGCGAAGTACACCAGCACCACGAGCTTGGCCAGCGGCAGCAGCGAGGCGAAGCCGAAGTTGGCCACCGTCACGGCGATCAGCGCGAACACACCGATCGGGGCGTAGCGCATGATCATGTGGGTGACGCGGAACATGGCCTCGGCCACGCCCTGGAACATCTTCACCAGCGGCTCGCGGGTCGGCGCCGGCAGCGAGGACAGGCCCAGGCCGAACATCACCGAGAAGAAGATGATCGGCAGCATTTCGCCACGGGCCATGGCCGCGAAGATGTTCGACGGGATCAGGTTGAGGATGGTCTCGATGAACGCGTGGTGGTGTTCGACTTCCTTGGCGGTCTGCGCGTACTGGGAGATATCCACAGTGCCCAGGGTACTCATGTCGATGCCGGCGCCGGGCTGGAAGATGTTCGCCAGCAGCAGGCCGACCACGATGGCGACCGTGGTGATGATCTCGAAGTAGATGATGGTCTTCAGGCCGATCCGCCCGAGCTTCTTCGCATCACCCATGCCGGCGATGCCGACGATGAGCGAGGAGATGACGATCGGAACGACGATCATCTTGATCAGGCGGATGAAGATATCGCCCGCCGGCTGGAGGATGTTGCTGATCCACCAGGCCTTTTCCGCGCTGAAATGGTTGAGCGCGGCGCCCAGTGCAATTCCGAGTACCAGGCCGATGAGGATCTGCCAGGCGAGGCTGAGCTTGGCTTTGCCCATAGTGAGTCACCCTTGATTCTTGTGGAAGTCGGGGTCGCCGAACCATCGGGATGCCGACGGCCAGCGAAAAAAGGGGCGCATGATTCCGACCCACCCCTTTCCCGTCTAATGCCGGAAACGCCTACCCCATGCACAATCGGCATAGGAAAAGGCATCTGAAACCTTGGTTCCAGGTCGTAAGACCCTTGATTTTCTGCATGACCCAGGTTCCTCGATGCCTGTCACGCAGCGCTCTGCAAAGCCGTCTAGGCTTGGTGCTGATTGGCCATCAATGGCCCGGATTGTTCGGATAAGAAGTCCGCGCGCGCTCACGGGCGGGTTCTTGTTACCGGATGTACGGTCGCCGCCAGGGGACCGTCATGGATGGCCGAGGGCGAGGAAAAGGGCCCTTCGACTGCGAGGCTGGCGGGAAAGCAGGCACTGTGGATAAGTGTCGGATTCCGCTCTTCATTATTGGGATGCCGGACGGCCGTCGATTCGGCCGACGGGGATCGGCGATGCATTTTAGGACGGATCCGCCGGAGTCCGAATTGACCGACATCAGTGAAGTTCGAGCGGGTTCGAGCAAGGGTGCGGATACCCTGCCGCCGCGACAGCCGGGTAAGCAATGGGTTGTTCGATGTGGTGAAAACACAACGCGGTGACACTCTGAATAAGGACGCTCCATGACGCGACGCTCTGTAGTACCCACCCTGCTTTTTGCCGGCGCACTCGCGCTGGCCGGTTGTTCCAGCCAGAAACCGGACGCCTCGCAGTACTCGGGCTTCCTCGGCGACTACTCGCAACTCAAGCCCGCCACTTCGCCCAGTGGCCAGCCGGTGCTGCGCTGGGTCGACCCGAACCTGAAGCTCGCAAACTACAGCTCGGTGCTGGTCGAGCGGCCGGTCTACTACCCGCCGCCCAAGCCGAACGAAAACCTCGATCAGAAAACCCTCAACGAAATTCCCGACTACCTGAAGAAGCAGGTCGAACTGCAGTTGGGCAGCCGCTACCGCATCGTCCAGCAGGCTGACCGCGACACGCTGGTGCTGCGCACCGCGATCAGCGGTGTGGACGTATCGAACGAAGGCCTGCACGCCTATGAAGTCATCCCGATCGCTCTGGTGGTAGCGGCAACATCGACCGCCATCGGCACGCGTGACCAGGACACCGAGGTTTTCGTGGAATTCGAGGCATTGGATGGCGCGACCAGCAAGCCGGTCGCCAAGGTGGTGCGCAAGGGTGCAGGCAAGACGCTGGAGAACTCCAGCACTCACCTCACCCTCGACGACCTGAAGCCGGTACTCGATGGCTGGGCGCGCGACGCGGCCAACTTCAAGCCCTGACCTGTGATGGCGCTCCGGAACCGGTGCGAGCGCGTCGCCCCGGTTCCGTACGCCTTGCCTGACCCAGCCCGCTGACGCGGAGGTACTCCCTGTACCCCTAGGTCGCTCAAGACATGGCGCATCCCGAACGTCCCGGCCCCCTGGCCATGCGTACGCCGTAATGGCGACGCGGTATTCGAAATCGGTGCATCAATACCAGTTGGGATCGCTCTTGAGCTGGTCGTCGAGGATCCGTTTCACCGAATCGTCCGGCTCGCCGAGCCAGCGGAAACTGGCGTGCTTGCTCGGCGACTTGTCCGCCGGCAGGTTCTCGGGAACCTTCACGTACAGCGCGTAGGCCTTGTCCTTGTCCCAGGTGAAGGCCACGTACAACCGTTCGGCGGCGCAGTTGTGCTGCTCGCACAGCTGACCCACCAGATACTTGTCACCCTGCTCGTCCACCGCCTGCATCGGCGTGGCGGTGCCGCTGAGGTTCATCACCCAGTCCGGCAGGCGGCTCTCGTCCTTGACTACCGATTGCCAGGTTTCACGGTACTGCTCGTCAGTGGCGATCAGCTCGTTGAGGCGGTACTGCGCGTCCTTGTCCGCCTCGGCGGCCAGGGCATTCGCCCCGGCGCCGGCAAGCAGAAGGGACAGCAGGAGGCTGCGGGTAAAACTCATCGGTAAGCTCCTTGCTCGTCTTCAGCCTGATCCGTGGGCATCAACCTCGACGACGACCCATGAAGAACGACACGATGAACAGCACCAGGAAAATCACGAACAGGATCTTGGCGATACTGGTGGCTGCGCCTGCGATACCACCGAAGCCCAGGACTGCGGCGATGATGGCGATGATCAGGAATGTCAGTGCCCAGCTAAGCATGGGGTCTCTCCTCTTCTCGTTGTCGGTTCGGCACCCACTCCAGGTGCCTGCTCCAGTGAAAGCCCGCGGAGTATTCGCAAGGCAGCCTCCGGAAGGCTCTGTCCGCCCGGGCGCTTCCGGGCACTGCGGACGTATCGGGCAGGCCCTCGGCCCGCCGGCGATTCATGAATTCGGTCAGAACACCCAGCCGCCCTGCGGTCGCGCCATCGGCTGCACCTGCGCCTGGGTCTGTGCCTGCGGGGCAGGCAGCACCTGGGGCTGGTTGCGAGCCGGCGCGGTCTGTGGATAACGCGAAGCTTCGCGGTACAGGCCAGGCGTGCTGGAGGTGGTCGGCACGTAAGCGGCCGTAACGCTGGCGGCCTGAGTGCGGGAGACCTGCATCTGCAGCTGCACCTGATTGATCAGCAGCAGCACAAGGGCACCGGCGAAGAAGATCCGGCTCCAGACATCGATTCGTGCGACTTGCACCTGGCTGTTCATTCCGCTGTTCATCCCGTTTCTCCTGCCCGCCTCCGGTCTTCTTGTTCGAGCTTCGGTCCGTTTTCTATCGGACTTTTCGCTCTCGCCGCCGCGGGTGGTTTGTTGACTGGCTTATCGGAGAAATTGCACGCCGCGTGCCAGTCTTGAATTTTCTTTTTTTCCTTATAAATCAACAACTTGAATATAGTATTAAGGTCCCTTTGAGCTGCATCCTGCACGATGGGGGAGGATTGGTCGTGCGTTTTGCAACCCCGCTTCCAGGGCGCGTCCCTGCGCCCTGTGAACCACGTCACTTCAGCGAGTGCTTGAGCTGGCTCATCTGGTCATGGCAGGCCCGCACCTTGGGCAGTTCGGCACGCAGCAACGCCTGGGTTTCCGGCGTGCCTTTCTCCATGGCGTCCTCGAAGGCATGGAGGATGCGATCCTCGGTTTCCTCCAGCTGGGCGACGTAGGTGGCGCCTTCGTCGCTCGCCAGGGTGGCGCGGGTGTCGGCGTAGACCTGGCGCAGCTTGCCCAGCAGGGTGCCTCCGGTGGCGGGGTCCTCATGGTTGGCGGCAACCTTGCCGGCGAGAGCATTGATCACGTCGGTCTTGGCCTGCGCCATGGACTGGAACAGCCTCTGCAGACGAGCGTCCTTCACTTCCTGGATGGCGTGCTGGTAGAAGCGCTGGCCGTCGCGGGTGATCTCGATAAGTTCGTTGAGCTGACTGGTCATGCGGGACATGGGAGTTACTCCTGCAAGGAAGGGTGGAAGCGTTAGGCGGCCTGGCCGGCCACCTTCAGCGCGGTGGCGTCCACCTCACGCACACCGCGGGTCTTGCGCGCGGAATCGATCAATTGCTGGCGCTCGTCGGCGCTCGGTACCTGGCCACTGAGGGTCACCACGCCATCGCGGGTGGAAACACCGATGGACAGGCCATCCAGCGCGTGGGCTGAGAGGATGCCGGCCTTGATCTGGCTGGTTATCCAGGCATCGCTGACGGCGGCCTGGGCATCGCCGACGGATTTCTCCAGCTTCTGCGTCGACGCGGCATCCGGGTCGACCTTGAGGCGGTTATCCACAGAGGTCACGCCTTCGGTCTGCGCGGCGAGATGAGCAGCCTGCTGGCTGGCGTCCTCGCTGGCGGCCGTGCCCTCCAGCGTGATGGCGCCGGAGCGACTGGTGACCTTGATATCCAGGCCGTCGGCGCGTTTTTCCAGCAACAGCTTGGATTTCACCTTGGCAGCGAGGGTCGCGTCGTCCCAGCGCTGGACGACGCCATCGTCCTTGGCGGCATCGCCTTTCTGCGCATCCGCCAGGGAGGCATCGACGGCCAGTTGGTTATCCACAGCGCTGATGCCTTCGACACTGCCGGCAATCTGCCCGGCCAGCGCCTTCTGCTCCTCACTGGCGACAGCGCCGGTCAGTTGTGCGCGTCCGTTCTCGACGTCCACCTTGATGGAGTAAGGCTTGAGTTCGCGATTGAGATTGATGGCCGTCCAGATCGAGCCCTCCTGGCGAGCTTCGGCCAACTGCGCGGCGATTCCGGCTTCGGCAGCGTGGCTGGCGAGCGGCTGCAGGGCGAGCAGCGCGGAACCCAGGGCCAGGGCAAGGATCTTCGGGTTAGGCATGGCGGTCTCCGTCCAACGATGTTTCGCTATTGGATTCGCAAGCCCCATGCCAGTGCGTTTATTAGAATAAAAATCTTGTAATTCAATGTGTTGAGTAATTCATACCGCACCCCTGACTGTGCACCCTGCCCGAGGGGTGCGAAAGATTCTTGCAACTTGCACGAAAATCCCTGGACTAAGCAAAATCCCACACTTAACAACAACGATTCACACGAGGAAAACGCTGAATGGACGCAACGCCTGAACAGCAGGGCCGCATCCTTCTGGTCGATGACGAGTCCGCCATCCTGCGCTCGTTCCGCTATTGCCTGGAGGACGAAGGCTATAGCGTGGCGACCGCCAGCAGCGCACAGCAGGCCGAGAACCTGCTGCAACGTCAGGTATTCGATCTTTGCTTCCTCGACCTGCGTCTGGGCGATGACAATGGCCTGGACGTTCTGGCGCAGATGCGGGTGCAGGCGCCCTGGATGCGGGTGGTGATAGTCACTGCGCATTCGGCAGTGGACACCGCCGTGGACGCCATGCAGGCCGGCGCCGCCGATTACCTGGTGAAACCCTGCAGCCCCGACCAGCTGCGCCTGGCCGCCGCCAAGCAACTGGAAGTGCGCCAGCTGACCGCGCGCATCGAGGCGCTCGAAGGCGAAATGCGCAAACAGGGCGACGTGCTGGAATCCCACAGCCCGGCCATGGCC
Organism: Pseudomonas sp. C9-3; assembly: GCF_032392015.1. Lineage (NCBI taxonomy): Bacteria > Pseudomonadati > Pseudomonadota > Gammaproteobacteria > Pseudomonadales > Pseudomonadaceae > Pseudomonas > Pseudomonas sp. C9-3. The sequence continues at coordinate 5,842,358 of NZ_CP135919.1, forward strand.
GCTGTGCTGGAAACCGCCCGCCAGGTCGCCGCCACCGACGCCAACATCCTCATCCTCGGCGAGTCCGGCTCGGGCAAGGGCGAATTGGCGCGGGCGATCCACAACTGGAGCAAGCGCGCGAAGAAATCCTGCGTGACGATCAACTGCCCGTCCCTGACCGCTGAACTGATGGAAAGCGAGCTGTTCGGCCACAGCCGCGGTGCCTTCACCGGCGCCACCGAAAACACCCTCGGGCGCATCAGCCAGGCCGATGGCGGCACGCTGTTCCTCGACGAGATCGGCGATTTTCCCCTTACTTTGCAGCCAAAGTTGCTCAGATTCATCCAGGACAAGGAATACGAGCGTGTCGGTGACCCGGTAACCCGCAACGCCGATGTGCGCATCCTCGCCGCCACCAACCGGGATCTGGCCGGCATGGTCGCCCAGGGCGCTTTCCGCGAAGACCTGCTCTACCGCCTGAACGTCATCGTGCTGAACCTGCCGCCGCTGCGCGAACGCGCCGAGGACATCATCGGCCTGGCCGAACGCTTCCTGGCGCGCTTCGTGAAGGACTACGGCCGCCCTGCCCGCGGCTTCACCGACGAGGCCCGCGCGCTGCTGCGCCGCTACAACTGGCCGGGGAACGTGCGGGAGCTGCGCAACGTGATCGAACGAGCAAGCATCATCTGCAATCTTGATCTCATTGGCGTGGAACAGCTCGCCATCGGGGAACAAACCGCCAACTCCGCACCGCGCATCGGCGAGGCAATGAGCCTCGAGGAACTGGAGAAAGCCCACATAGCCGCCGTGATGGCCTCCAGCGCCACCCTCGACCAGGCGGCCAAGACCCTGGGGATCGACGCTTCCACCCTCTATCGCAAGCGCAAGCAGTACAGCCTGTGAACCTGCCAATCCCGATGACGCTGCGCACGAGGCTGTTTCTCAGCATCTCCGCACTCATCACGGTAGCCCTGCTGGGCCTGCTGCTGGGCCTGTTCAGCGTGGTGCTGACCGGCCGACAGCAGGCCCAGCTGATCCAGCGCAACTTCGAAGCCATCGAGGTCAGCCAGCACCTGCGCCAGGCGCTGGGCGACGAACTGGTGCAGGTTCTCAGCGCGCGACCGAGCGCTGAACATCTGGAACTGGCCCGCACGCATTTCTCCCAGGCACTCGAGCGCGGGCGAGCGATGGCGCGTACCAGCGGCGAACGCCAGGCCATGACGGAAATCGCCGATGCCCACCGGCTGTTCGTCGCGGCGACCGACACGCCTGGGCCGGGCCGCCCGGAGTTGCTCGAAGACAGCGACCTCAGCCGCACCCTGGACGTCCTGCGCAACCGTTTGCTGGCGCTGCACCAGGTGGCGATGGAAAACATCAGCAACGACGAACGCTCGGCCCGTGACCGAACCTTGCTGATCAGCGGCCTGCTCGGGCTGATCGGCATCGCCATCCTGGTCGTCGGCTTTATCACCGCCCATAGCATCGCCCGGCGCTTCGGCGCCCCGATCGAGACGCTGGCCAAGGCGGCGGACAAGATAGGCCAGGGGGATTTCGACGTGACCTTGCCGGTCTCCGGCGTCGCCGAGATGTCTTCCCTGAGCCGCCGCTTCGGCCTGATGGCCGAAGCACTGCGCCTTTATCGGGCGAGCAACACCGAGGCCCTGGGCTCTGGGCGCAAGCGCCTGCTGGCTGTGCTGGACAGCATCGATGACGGCCTGGTGATCCTCGATCGGCACGGCCGCATCGAGCACGCCAACCCGGTCGCCACCCGCCAGTTGTTCTCCCACGGCGACCCCCAGCGCCAGGACCTCGGCACAATGCTGAACAACCCGGCACTGACCCAGGCAGTGCAGCGCGTGCTGAGTGGCAACCTGCTGGAGGAGACCCCGCAGGACCTGGTAGTGGAAGTGAGCGGCGAAAGCCGGCTGCTCACCTGGGGCATTTCGCCGGTCAGCCATGACGACGGCCGCAACATCGGCGCGGTGATGGTGGTGCGCGATGTCACCGAGCAGCGCGCCTTCGAGCGCGTGCGCAACGACTTCGTGCTGCGAGCCTCACACGAGCTGCGTACCCCCATGACCGGCATGCACATGGCCTTCGGCCTGCTCGCCGAGCGCCTGAAATTCCCCGCAGAATCCCGCGAGCGAGACCTGGTCCGCACCGTGGACGAGGAAATGCACCGTCTGGTACGGCTGATCAACGATCTGCTGAATTTCTCCCGCTACCAGAGCGGCACTCAGAAGCTGGAGCTGCAGCCCTGCGACGTTGCCGACCTGCTTCGCCAGGCGAACCACCGCTTCACCGGGCTCGCCGCGGAGAAGCGCATCGAACTGGACCTGGAGATCGCCGAAGGCCTGCCGCCCATCAACATCGACCGTACGCAGATCGAACGGGTGTTGGACAACCTGATCGGCAACGCCCTGCGCCACACCCCTGAGGGCGGCACCATCCGCCTGCAGGCGCGTTGCCAGGAAGAGCGCGTGGCAATTGCCGTGGAAGACAGCGGCGACGGCATCCCGCTCAGTCAGCAGGGGCGTATCTTCGAGCCCTTCGTGCAGGTGGGCCGCAAGAAAGGCGGCGTCGGACTCGGCCTGGCGCTGTGCCGGGAAATCGTGCAATTGCATGGCGGGCGCATTGCCCTGCGCTCGCAACAGGGCAAGGGCTCGCGCTTCTACCTGCTGTTGCCGGTTTAAGAAGTCGGTACGGCCAGCAGCAGCGCGGCGGTTTCCAGGTCCGGCTCGCCGTCGAAGCGCGCCGGGCGGAAACGCATCTGAAACGCCGCGATTACGTTGCGGGTTTCCTCATCCATCACGCCATCGAGCGGCACCGCGTAACCGTGGCGTGCCAGCTGCTGCTGGAACCAGACCGGCGCCGGCAGCTGCCCATTCAGCTCGGCCAGCCGGCGCGACAGCTCGCCTGGTTTCGGCCAGGGAATCAGCCCGGCGTCGGCCAGCTTCTTCCAGGGAAACAGCGGGCCCGGGTCGACCTTGCGCTGCGGGGCGATGTCGCTGTGCCCGAGGATATGTTCCGGAGTGATGCCCTGGCGCTTGGTGATGTCCTTGAGCAAGGCAATCAGCGCGTCGATCTGCGCATCCGGATAGGGGTACCAGATCTTGCCACTGGGGGTATCACGGTAGCCGGGATTCACCAGTTCAATGCCGATGGACGTGGAATTCAGCCATGTCCGTCCTTGCCATTCGCTGGCACCGGCGTGCCAGGCGCGGCGGTTTTCGTCCACCAGCTGGTAGATGGTCGCCGGGTTGTCGCCGATCAGGTAGTGCGCACTCACCTCGCCGTGGGTCAGCAGCGCCAGCGAACGCGGCAGATCGGCCGAGGTGTAGTGGACGATGACGTACTGGATGCGGCTGTCCTGGTTCCTCGATACATGCTCGCGATCGATCTGCAGGCCCTTGTCGGCGCAGCCGGCGAGCAGTGTGGTGAGGAGCACGAAGGTCAGGACACGCAGGGTCATGGCAGTTCTCAAGGGGACAGCATCAGGCAGCGATATGCAGGAAGCTGCGCACGTTCTGCAGGAGCATGTTGACGCTGAGCATGATCAGCAGCATGCCCGCCAGACGCTCCACCGCCATCAGCCCGCGTGGGCCGAGGAAGCGCTGGAGGAATGCCGCCTGCATCAGGATGAAGGCAGTCGCGGCCCAGGCCAGGATCACCGCCAGATACAGCTCCCACAAGGGACCAGTGTAGGTGCTGCGCAGGGTGATCAGCATCGCCAGCGCCGACGGCCCCGCCACGGCCGGGGTGGCCAGCGGCACAAACAGTGGCTCGTTGTCCGGCATGTCGCCCAGCACGCCCTGAGGCGTGGGGAAGATCAGGCGCATGGCGACCACGAAGAGAATGATGCCGCCGGCGATGCCGGTGGCTTCCTTCGAAAGCCCGAGCCCAGTGAGGATGTGCTCGCCCAGGGTCAGGAACAGCAGCAGCAGGCCCAGGGCAAACAGCAGTTCGCGAAGCGCCACCTTCAGACGGCGTTCGGCGGGGACCGACTTGAGGGCGGCAAGGAAGACCGCGATGTTGCCGAACGGGTCGGTGATCAGAAAGATCAGGATGGCGACGCCAAGCATGGCCGGGAAAACTCCAGGAATAACCAGCCACTGCGCGAAGGCGAAACAGGCTGTGGATAATCGACTGACGCAATCGCCCTGTGGATAACGACTTACCCACAGGGCGACGCGTTGTGAATCAGGACTTCTTGATCTTTTCCGGGCGCTTCCAGCCTTCGATCACCCGCTGCTTGGCGCGACCGACGCCCAGGGTGCCGGGCGGGACTTCGGCAGTGATGGTGGAACCCGCGCCAGTCGTGGCCCCGGTGCCGATATCCACAGGCGCCACCAGCGAATTGTTGGAACCGATGAAGACGTCTTCGCCAATGGTGGTGCGCCACTTGTTGGCACCATCGTAGTTGCAGGTGATGGTGCCGGCACCAATGTTGGACCGCGCACCGACTTCGCTGTCGCCCAGGTAGGTCAGGTGGCCGACCTTCACGCCATCCTGCAGGTGTGCATTCTTCAGCTCGACGAAGTTACCCACATGTACCTTGCGCTCCAGCACGCTGCCCGGACGCAGGCGGGCGAACGGGCCGACATCGCTGTCGGGACCAACATGTGCGCCTTCCAGGTGTGAGTTGGCCTTGATGATCGCACCGCGACGCAGGGTGCTGTCCTTGATGTAGCAGTTCGGGCCGATCTGCACGTCGTCCTCGATCTCCACCTGGCCTTCGAGAATCACGTTGATATCGATGCTGACGTCACGGCCGACGCTGACTTCGCCACGAACGTCGAAACGCGCCGGGTCGATCAGGGTCACGCCCTGGGCCATCAGGCGGCGCGCCACGCGCTGCTGGAAGAATCGCTCCAGCTCGGAAAGCTGCAGGCGGTCGTTGGCGCCCTGGGTCTCCATGGCCACCTGCGGCTGGGCAGTGGCCACGCGCAGGCCGTCACCCACCGCCATGGCGATGACGTCGGTGAGGTAGTACTCGCCCTGGGCGTTGGAGTTGGACAGCCGCGACAGCCAGCCCAGCAGGCGCTCACGGGGCGCAGCGAGGATGCCGGTGTTGCCTTCGCGGATGTTGCGCTGCTCGGGGGTGGCGTCCTTCTGCTCGACGATCGCCTGAACCTCGCCATCGGCGCCGCGGATGATGCGGCCGTAGCCAGTGGGATCGTCCAGCTCGACCGTCAGCAACGCCAGCTGTTCCGGCGTGGCCTGGGCCATCAGGCGTTCCAGGGTCGGTTGCTCGATCAGCGGCACATCGCCGTAGAGGATCAGCACATTGTCTGCACTCAGGAACGGGGCCGCCTGTGCCACAGCGTGGCCGGTGCCCAGCTGCTGTTCCTGGATCACGAAATTCAGGTCATCCGCCTGCAGGCGCTCACGCACCAGGTCGGCACCATGGCCAATCACCACATGGATGCGCGACGGGCCAAGGCCACGGGCGGTGTCGATCACATGGGCGAGCATCGGTTTGCCAGCGACCGGATGCAGGACTTTCGGCAGGGCCGAGCGCATGCGGGTGCCCTGGCCGGCAGCAAGAATGACGATTTCGAGAGACATGGGTGGGAGACCGTCCTGGTGAGCGGGATTACCCGCGAGTGGAAAAAGAAAAAGGGTAGCCAAGGCTACCCTTTTCCCATTTGACGCTGAAGTCCCGAAGGACCTCGCGGCTTAGCCGCCGTACTTTTTGCGAACCTGCTGGACCGTGCGCAGTTGCGCTGCGGCTTCGGCCAGGCGGGCTGCGGCGGAGCTGTAGTCGAACTCTGCACCTTTACCTTGCAGAGCCTTCTCAGCTTCCTTCAGTGCGGTCTGGGCAGCCGCTTCGTCGAGGTCGCCTGCACGAATCACGGTGTCGGCGAGAACCTTGACCATGTTCGGCTGTACTTCGAGGAAGCCGCCGGAGATGTAGTACACCTCCTGCTCGCCACCCTGCTTCACCAGGCGGATCGGACCCGGCTTGAGCTCGGTGATCAGCGGCGCGTGGCCCGGAGCGATACCCAGATCGCCCAGGGAGCCGTGCGCTACGACCAGCTCAACCAGACCGGAGAAGATCTCCGCTTCGGCGCTGACGATGTCGCAGTGGACAGTAATAGCCATACCCTTGCCTCACGTAAGCGCCCGTTGCCGGGCGCACGGATTACAGCTTCTTCGCTTTCTCGATGGCTTCTTCGATGCCGCCGACCATGTAGAACGCCTGCTCGGGCAGGTGATCGTAGTCGCCGTTGAGGATGCCTTTGAAGCCAGCGATGGTGTCCTTCAGGGAGACGTATTTGCCCGGCGAGCCGGTGAATACTTCAGCCACGAAGAACGGCTGGGACAGGAAGCGCTGGATCTTACGAGCACGGGCCACCAGCAGCTTGTCGGACTCGGACAGTTCGTCCATGCCCAGGATCGCGATGATGTCCTTCAGCTCCTTGTAGCGCTGCAGAACGTACTGCACGCCACGAGCGGTGTCGTAGTGATCCTGGCCGATGACCAGCGGGTCCAGCTGACGGGAAGTCGAGTCCAGCGGATCCACGGCCGGGTAGATACCCAGCGAGGCGATGTCACGGGACAGTACGACGGTGGCGTCCAAGTGGGCGAAGGTGGTCGCCGGGCTCGGGTCGGTCAGGTCGTCCGCGGGAACGTAGACGGCCTGGATCGAGGTGATCGAGCCTTTCTTGGTGGAGGTGATGCGCTCTTGCAGAACGCCCATCTCTTCGGCCAGGGTCGGCTGGTAACCTACTGCGGAAGGCATACGGCCCAGCAGTGCGGATACTTCGGTACCGGCGAGGGTGTAACGGTAGATGTTGTCGATGAACAGCAGTACGTCACGGCCTTCGTCACGGAACTTCTCGGCCATGGTCAGGCCGGTCAGTGCAACGCGCAGACGGTTGCCCGGCGGCTCGTTCATCTGGCCGTAAACCAGGGCTACCTTGTCCAGTACGCCGGAATCCTTCATCTCGTGGTAGAAGTCGTTACCCTCACGAGTACGCTCACCCACACCTGCGAACACAGAGTAACCGCTGTGCTCCATGGCGATGTTACGGATCAGTTCCATCATGTTTACGGTCTTGCCGACACCGGCACCACCGAACAGACCGACTTTACCGCCCTTGGCGAACGGGCAGACCAGGTCGATTACCTTGATTCCGGTTTCCAGCAGGTCGTTGCCGCCAGCCTGGTCAGCGTAGGACGGAGCGTCGCGGTGAATACCCCAGCGCTCTTCTTCGCCAATCGGGCCCGCTTCGTCGATCGGGTTGCCCAGCACGTCCATGATACGGCCCAGGGTCTTGGTGCCGACCGGGACGGAGATGGCTGCGCCGGTGCTTTCCACGTTCAGGCCACGCTTGAGGCCTTCGGTGGAACCCATCGCAATGGAACGAACCACGCCGTCGCCCAGCTGCTGCTGAACTTCCAGAGTGGTTTCGACGCCCTGAACTTTCAGGGCCTCGTAGATGCTCGGCACGGCATCGCGCGGGAATTCCACGTCGATCACGGCGCCGATGATTTGAACGATACGTCCGCTACTCATGTCTGGTTCCTCTGAATTTTGAACCTGTTCTTACACCGCGGCAGCGCCGCCGACGATTTCCGAGATTTCCTGGGTGATCGCCGCCTGACGTGCCTTGTTGTAGATCAGTTGCAGACCACTGATCAGATCACCGGCGTTGTCGGTAGCGTTCTTCATTGCAATCATCCGGGCCGCCTGCTCACAGGCGTTGTTCTCAACCACGGCCTGGTACACCTGGGATTCCACGTAGCGCACCAGCAGGCCGTCGAGGAGGGCCTTGGCGTCGGGTTCGTAGAGGTAGTCCCAGTGGTGCTTCAGCTCGGCATTGTCCTCGGCCACCAGCGGAATCAGCTGTTCCACGGTCGGCTTCTGGGTCATGGTGTTGACGAACTTGTTGGAAACCACGTACAGGCGATCGATACGACCTTCCAGGTAGGCATCCAGCATGACCTTGACGCTGCCGATCAGATCGTTGATCGACGGCTCTTCGCCCAGGTGGCTGATAGCTGCAACCACGTTGCCGCCATAGCTCTTGAAGAAGGATGCACCCTTGGAGCCGATCACGCAGAGATCAATCTCCGCGCCACGATCGCGCTGCCCGCTCATGTCCTTGACGAGCGCCTTGAACAGGTTGATGTTCAGGCCGCCAGCCAGGCCACGGTCGGAGCTCACCACGATGTAGCCGACGCGTTTTACTTCACGCTCGACCATGAACGGGTGACGGTATTCCGGGTTGGCGTTGGCCAGATGGCCGATCACCTGGCGAATGCGCTCCGCGTAGGGACGGCCGGCCGCCATGCGCATTTGTGCCTTGCGCATCTTGCTCACCGCCACCTTTTCCATGGCATTGGTGATTTTTTGCGTGCTTTTGATGCTCGCAATCTTGCTGCGAATCTCTTTTGCGCCTGCCATTTCACACCTATCGGTTTAGCAGGCGGGGGCCGTCACCGACCCCCGCTGCGGCTTACCAGGTTTGGGTGGCCTTGAACTTCTCGATGCCGGCCTTGATGCCTGCGTCGATTTCGTCGTTGAAGTCACCCTTCTCGTTGATCTTCGCCAGCAGAGCGGCGTTCTCACGTTGGAAGTAGGCGATCAGCGCTTGTTCGAAGGCGCCCACCTTGGCGATCTCGACGTCCTGCAGGAAGCCACGCTCGGCGGCATACAGGGACAGCGACATCTCGGCGATGGACATCGGCGCGTACTGCTTCTGCTTCATCAGCTCGGTAACGCGCTGACCATGTTCCAGCTGCTTGCGGGTCGCGTCGTCCAGGTCCGAGGCGAACTGGGCGAAGGCCGCCAGTTCACGGTACTGGGCCAGAGCGGTACGAATGCCACCGGACAGCTTCTTGATGATCTTGGTCTGGGCCGCGCCACCTACACGGGATACCGAGATACCGGCGTTGACGGCCGGACGGATACCCGAGTTGAACATGGCGGATTCCAGGAAGATCTGGCCGTCGGTGATCGAGATCACGTTGGTCGGAACGAACGCGGAAACGTCGCCGGCCTGGGTCTCGATGATCGGCAGGGCGGTCAGGGAACCGGTCTTGCCTTTCACTTCGCCGTTGGTGAACTTCTCTACGTACTCTTCGGAAACGCGGGAAGCGCGCTCCAGCAGACGGCTGTGGAGATAGAACACGTCGCCCGGGTAAGCTTCGCGGCCCGGCGGACGGCGCAGCAGCAGGGAGATCTGGCGGTAGGCAACAGCTTGCTTGGACAGATCGTCATAAACGATCAGAGCGTCTTCGCCGCGGTCACGGAAGTACTCGCCCATGGTGCAGCCGGAGTACGGAGCCAGGTATTGCAGAGCGGCGGATTCGGAAGCGCTGGCAACCACCACGATGGTGTTGGCCAGGGCGCCGTTTTCTTCCAGCTTGCGAACGACGTTGGCGATGGTCGATTGCTTCTGACCGATGGCAACGTAGACGCAGCGGATGCCGCTGTTCTTCTGGTTAATGATGGCGTCGATGGCCAGAGCGGTTTTACCGATCTGACGGTCACCGATGATCAGCTCGCGCTGGCCACGGCCAACCGGGATCATGGCGTCGACCGACTTGTAACCGGTCTGAACCGGCTGGTCTACCGACTTACGCCAGATCACGCCCGGTGCCACTTTCTCGACAGCGTCGGTCAGTTTGGCATCGATCGGGCCTTTGCCATCGATCGGGTTACCCAGGGCATCGACAACGCGACCCAGCAGTTCCGGACCAACCGGGACTTCCAGGATGCGGCCGGTGCACTTGGCGTTCATGCCTTCTTTGAGGTCCTGGTATTCACCCAGTACCACAGCACCGACGGAGTCTTGCTCCAGGTTCAGCGCCATACCATAGACGCCGCCCGGGAATTCGATCATCTCGCCGTACATGACGTCGGCCAGACCGAAGATGCGCACGATGCCATCGGAAACACTGACGATGGTGCCTTCGTTGCGCGCTTGCGAGGCGACGTCGAGTTTCTCGATGCGCCCCTTGATGATTTCACTAATTTCGGAAGGATTGAGTTGCTGCATGCCGCTGCCCCTTCAAACTCAAGATTTCAACGCTTCGGCCAGTTTCGCGATTTTACCGCGCACCGAGCCATCGATTACCAAGTCACCGGCGCGAATAACCACGCCGCCGATCAGGCTCGCGTCTTCCGACGCATGAAGTCGCACTTCGCGACTGAGCCGGGCGCTGAGAGCCTTGGCGAGTTTGTCCTGCTGTTGCTGGTCCAGGGCGAAGGCACTGGTGACCTCGACCTCGACCAATTTTTCCTGCTCGGCCTTGAGTTGCTCGAACATCACGAAGATGGTCGGCAGCAGGTCGAGCCGCTTGTTTTCAGCCACAGTCCGGACGAAGTTCTGGGCCGGAGCATTGAGCTTGTCGCCACACACGTCGATCAGCGCGTCAGCCTTGGCTGCCGCGGTCAGCTGGGGCTCCTTGAGCAGCTGGCGCACGGTGTCGTCCCGCGACACTGCAGCCAGCACACCCAGAGCAGCGGACCAGTCGGCCAGTTGCTGATGAGCCTGGGCGTACTCGAAAGCCGCCTTCGCGTATGGACGAGCCAATGTGGTCAGTTCTGCCATATCGCCCTCTGCTTAGATCTCGGCGGCCAGTTGATCAACCAGCTGCTTTTGCGCGTTGGCATCGATCGAAGCACCCAGGATCTTCTCGGCGCCGGAGACAGCCAGGGCACCCACTTGGGTACGCAGGGCGTCTTTGACGCTGTTGAGCTCCTGTTCGATCTGGGCTTTGGCCTGAGCGATCATGCGATCACCTTCGGCACGGGCCTGATCACGGGCTTCGTCAACGATCTGGTTAGCGCTCTTCTTCGCCTGCTCGATGATTCCGGCTGCTTGAGCCTTGGCTTCGCGCAGTTGCTGACCCGCTTTCTCGTGAGCCAGTTCCAGGTCACGAGCCGCGCGGTTGGCAGCGTCCAGGCCGTCGGCGATCTTCTTCTGACGCTCGTGCAGAGCCGCGATGACCGGAGGCCATACGAACTTCATGCAGAACAGGACGAAGATGGCGAACGCGATGGCCTGGCCGATCAGAGTTGCATTAATGTTCACGCCAATACCTCGCTCGTTCGTTGTTCAGTCACAGATTTCCGCTGTTCGGAAATTAGTGGGCAACCTGAGCAATGAACGGGTTAGCGAAGGTGAAGAACAGAGCGATACCAACGCCGATCATGGTCACGGCGTCGAGCAGGCCGGCGACGATGAACATTTTGACCTGCAGCATCGGAACCATTTCCGGCTGACGAGCAGCGCCTTCCAGGAACTTGCCGCCCAGCAGGCCGAAGCCGATGGCGGTACCCAGAGCGCCCAGACCGATCAGCAGTGCAACGGCGATAGCAGTGAGTCCAACTACAGTTTCCATTTTTCCTCCCGACTTTTTTGTCGTGTTGGTTAAAGGTTGAAGCAAGTTAAGGTGGTGAAGCTCTTCTTACGCCCACTCCCGCGAGGGAGTGGGCGCATAGAATCTTTGGATCAGTGGCTGTCTTCGTGGGCCATCGACAGGTAGACGATGGTCAGCATCATGAAGATGAAAGCCTGCAGGGTGATGATCAGGATGTGGAACACGGCCCACGCCCAGTTCAGCACCACGCCCATGCCGCCCAGCCAGAGGATGCCGGAACCGAACATCACGGCGATCAGGATGAAGATCAGCTCGCCGGCGTACATGTTGCCGAACAGACGCAGTGCCAGGGATACCGGCTTGGCGATCAGGGTCACGAACTCCAGCAGGAAGTTCACGGGGATCAGGATGATCTGAACCACCATGTTGCTGCTGTGGAACGGGTGCAGGGTCAGTTCGCCGAGGAAGCCGCCGATGCCCTTGACCTTGATGCTGTAGAAGATGATCAGCGCGAACACTGCGATCGACATGCCGAAGGTGGCATTCGGGTCGGTAGTGGCTACTGCGCGGAAGAACAGGTGCTCGTTGCCGGTGACCGCCTGGGCCGCGAGCGGCAGGAAGTCCACGGGCACCAGGTCGATCAGGTTCATCAGGAAGATCCAGACGAACACGGTCAGCGCCAGCGGTGCGATGAGCGGGTTACGGCCGTGGAAGGTGTCCTTCACGCTGCCGTCGACGAACTCCACGAGAACTTCAACGAAGTTCTGCAGGCCGCCAGGTTGACCGCTGGTGGCCTTCTTGGCTGCCATGCGGAAGATAAGGATGAACACCAGGCCGAGGAATACGGACCAGCCCAGGGTATCAACGTGGAATGCCCAGAAGCCCATTTCCTTGGCTTGTTCGGCGGTGTGGGCGAACCCCCAGGAACCATCCGGCAGACGACCCAGGGTCAGGTTCTGCAAGTGGTGCTGGATGTAACCCGAAGCGCTTTCTGCTGCCATGTTTGCCTCAATCGCTCTAAGGTCTTGTAAATGTGTTTCGCATCAGCAGGGGTGCAAACCAGCTGACCGCGAGGGTCAGCAGGTAGAGGCCGAACAGCGCCAGGGGCGCCAGCGGCTTCACACCTGCGAACGTCAGTGCGAAGAGCACTGCCGTCAGAATCAGTTTTCCCGCCTCACCGGCATAAAAGGACCGGACTATCAGCTGGGCAGAACGCGCGCCGCTATAACGGAACGCCTTGCGAGCAAAGTACAGATTCGGCAACCACGCAATCAGGCCTCCGAGCAATCCGGAATAACCTGCGACCGATCCCCAAGCAAACCACAGGGTTGCTGCACCGATAAGCAGCACCACCAGTTGGACGAGCAACAGGCGAAACGCCGGTTGACGATGGAAGGGCAAACGATTGGGCTTGCGGGGTTCCATCTGAGCTCACAGTCCTCTGGTGTCGGCTTCACAAATCAACAACTTGGCATACTTTGTGCCGACAAAATTGCGCGCAGAGTATAGGGGGCGCCGCATACCCGTTCAACCGTCAGGTAGTGATTTCCGACGACCCCCTACATAGCCTTTCGTATCAGCGTATGTGGGCGAGCACACCCTGCAGCTCGTCGAGGGAGTTGTAGCGGATCACCAACTGGCCCTTGCCCTTCTGGCCATGGCGAATCTGCACGGGAGCGCCCAGGCGCTCGGCCAGGCGCTGTTCGAGGCGGCTGATGTCCGGGTCGGTCCTGACCGTTTTGACAGGTTCCTCGGATGTAGTGAGCCACTGGCGCACTAGTGCTTCGGTCTGACGCACGGTGAAACCGCGTGCGACAACATGTCGCGCACCCTCAACCTGCCGATTCTCCGGCAGTCCGAGCAAGGCGCGGGCATGGCCCATTTCCAGGTCGCCATGGGAGAGCAGGGTCTTGATCTCTTCCGGCAGGGCGATCAGCCGCAACAGATTGGCCACGGTTACGCGGGATTTGCCCACGGCGTCGGCGACCTGTTGCTGGGTCAGCTGGAACTCCTGCTGCAGGCGCTGCAGGGCAGCCGCTTCCTCGATGGGGTTGAGGTCTTCGCGCTGGATGTTCTCGATCAGCGCCATGGCAATGGCAGCTTCGTCGGGCACTTCGCGGACCATCGCCGGGATCTTGTCCAGGCCGGCCTGCTGGGTGGCGCGCCAGCGGCGCTCACCGGCGATGATCTCGTAGCGACCGTTGCCGATGGGGCGCACCACGATGGGCTGCATCACGCCCTGGGCCTTGATCGACTGGGCGAGCTCCTCGAGGGCCTGCGGGTCCATGTCGCGGCGGGGCTGGTACTTGCCGCGCTGGATCAGGTCCAGCGGCAGGTGTTGCAGCTCCCTGCTGTCCACTTGAACGGCTTCTTCCTGCAGCGTAGCGGCGCTGGAGCCACTGAGCAGGGCGTCCAGCCCGCGTCCGAGACCTCGTTTCTTGGCGGCCATGCGGGTTCCTTAATCTCTTAGGCGGGTGCGGTAGTGCGGGCGGCGCGCTGACGGCGCACCAGCTCGCCGGCCAGCGCCAGGTAGGCGAGGGCACCGCGCGATTGCTTGTCGTAGACCAGCGCCGGCATGCCGAAGCTGGGGGCTTCAGCGAGTCGCACGTTGCGCGGGATCACGGTGGTATAGAGCTTGTCGCCGAAGTGTTCCTGCAACTGCGCGCTGACGTCGTTGGTCAGGCTGATGCGCGGGTCGTACATGGTACGCAGCAGGCCTTCGATCTTCAGCGCCGGGTTCAGGCGTTCGGCGATACGCTGGATGCTGTTCATCAGGTCGGTCAGCCCTTCCAGTGCGTAGTACTCGCACTGCATGGGGATGATCACACCGTCCGAGGCGGACAGGGCGTTGACCGTCAGCATCGACAGCGACGGCGGGCAGTCGATGAGGATGAAGTCGTAGTTCTCGCGAATCGGCGCCAGCGCGTGGCGCAGGCGGTGTTCCTTCACGTCCATTTCCAGCAACACCACTTCCGCCGCGGTGAGGTCGCGGTTGGCGGGCAGCAGCTGGTAACCGCCGTGCTCGGAGAACTGCATGGCCTGGGCCAGGTCGCATTCGCCGGTGAGCACGTCGTAGATGGAATCGTCCAGGGACAACTTATCCACACCGCTGCCGGTGGTGGCATTGCCCTGTGGATCGAGGTCGATCAGCAGCACGCGTCGCTTGGTGGCGACCAGCGATGCCGCGAGATTTATACAGGTCGTGGTCTTGCCGACGCCGCCCTTCTGGTTGGCGATCGCGAATACCTTAGCCATGGTTTTCCCCACTCCCCGTCATGCAGTGCGGCGCAGTATCAGCAGATGGCGCTGGCCTTGGCAACCCGGCACCGCCAGAGCGTGTTCGGCTTCGACCCGGAAATCCTCCGGGAGTGCCGCGAGCTCGTCGCTGGGGTGCACGCCTTTCATGGCCAGCCAGTTGGTTCGAGTGTCACCCAGGTGACGCGTCCAGTTCGTGAAGTCTTCGAGGCTGCTGAAAGCCCGGGAGACGATCCCGTTGAACGGCTGCTCGGGCTGGAAGGCTTCCACACGGCTGTGGATAACCTGCAGGTTGTCGAGCTTGAGCTCCAGCTTCACCTGGGTCAGGAAGCGGGTCTTCTTGCCATTGCTGTCCAGCAGGGTCAGGGACTTTGCGGGGAACAGGATGGCCAGCGGGATGCCGGGCATGCCTCCACCGCTGCCGACATCCAGCCAGCGCTCACCGCCGGCGGCTTCGAATTGCGCGACGATGCTCAGGCTGTCGAGCAGGTGGCGCGAGACCATTTCATCCACATCACGCACGGCGGTGAGGTTGTATGCCTTGTTCCACTTGGCCAGCAGGGCCAGGTAGTCCAGCAGTCGTTGCTGGGTGGCGGCGTCGATATCCAGGCCGAGCGTCTGGATGCCACGCGCGAGTTCGTCGGCGTGGCGGGCAGTGACCAGGGACATCAGGCGCTCTGCTCCAGCTGACGACCAGACGAGCGCTTCTTCAGATGGATCAGCAACAGGGAAATCGCCGCCGGGGTCACGCCAGGGATGCGGCCGGCCTGACCAAGGGTTTCGGGCCGGGCATTACCCAGCTTGAGCTGGATCTCCTTCGACAGCCCGGAAATGGACTGGTAGTCGATATCCACAGGCAGGCGGGTGTCCTCGCTGGCACGCAGGCGAGCGATCTCTTCCTGCTGGCGATCGATGTAGCCGGCGTACTTGGTGCGGATCTCCACCTGTTCGGCGACCTGCGGGTCTTCTGCGCCAGCGCCGGTCACTTCGGCCAGGCTTGCGTAGTCGATTTCCGGGCGGGCCAGCAGGTTGAGCAGGTTGTATTCGTGAGCCAGCGGAGTGCCGAAGCGTTCGGCGATAGCATCGCCCTGCGCAGTGTTGGGGCGAACCCAAGTGCTCTTCAGGCGCTGTTCTTCACGCTCGATACCTTCGCGCTTGGCTTCGAATACAGCCCAGCGCTCGTCGTCGATGAGACCCAGCTCGCGACCCTTTTCGGTCAGGCGCAGGTCGGCATTGTCCTCGCGCAGGATCAGCCGGTATTCGGCGCGCGAGGTGAACATGCGGTAAGGCTCCTGGGTGCCGAGGGTGATCAGGTCGTCGACCAGTACGCCGATGTAGGCCTCGTCACGACGCGGGCACCAGCTGTCGCGGCCTTGCGAACGCAGCGCGGCGTTGGTGCCGGCGAGCAGGCCCTGGGCGCCGGCTTCTTCGTAGCCGGTGGTGCCATTGATCTGGCCAGCGAAGAACAGGCCGTCGATGACCTTGGTTTCCAGGCTGTACTTGAGGTCACGCGGATCGAAGTAGTCGTACTCGATGGCGTAGCCCGGGCGAACGATATGCGCGTTCTCCATGCCGCGGATCGACCGGACGATATCCAGCTGCACATCGAAAGGCAGCGACGTGGATATGCCGTTCGGATACAGCTCGTGCGTGGTCAGGCCCTCGGGTTCGAGGAAAACCTGATGGCTGTCCTTGTCGGCGAAGCGATGGATCTTGTCTTCGATCGACGGGCAGTAACGCGGGCCGACACCTTCGATCACACCGGAGTACATGGGCGAGCGATCGAGGTTGGACGCGATGATCTCGTGGGTCCGCGAGTTGGTGTGAGTGATCCAGCAACTGACCTGGCGCGGATGCATTTCCCTGGAACCGAGGAAGGACATCACGGGAATCGGGGTATCGCCCGGTTGCTCGGTCATCGCGCTGAAATCGACGCTGCGACCATCGATGCGCGGAGGCGTACCCGTCTTCAGGCGGCCGACACGCAGCGGCAGTTCGCGAAGGCGCTTGGCCAGGGCGATGGACGGCGGATCGCCTGCGCGGCCGCCGGAGTAATTCTGCAGACCGATGTGGATAAGTCCGCCGAGGAAGGTACCGGCGGTAAGCACGACGTTATCTGCATGGAATTTCAGACCCATCTGGGTCACCACGCCGCGCACCTGATCCTGCTCGACGATCAGGTCATCGCAGGACTGCTGGAATATCCAGAGGTTGGGCTGGTTCTCCAGGATTTCCCGCACCGCTGCCTTGTAGAGGATGCGGTCTGCCTGTGCACGCGTAGCGCGTACGGCCGGGCCCTTGCGGCTGTTCAGGACTCGGAACTGGATGCCGCCTTTATCGGTGGCCAGCGCCATGGCGCCGCCCAGGGCATCGATTTCCTTGACCAGATGGCTCTTGCCGATCCCACCGATGGCGGGATTGCAGCTCATCTGGCCAAGGGTTTCCACATTGTGGGTGAGCAGCAGCGTCTTCACGCCCATGCGTGCAGCCGCTAATGCGGCCTCTGTGCCGGCATGGCCGCCGCCGATCACGATCACGTCAAAACGGGAAGGGAAATCCACCACGCACCTCGTGCCTGTTGATCAAGGAGAAAGAAGAGAGCCGGACAGTATAGGGGTTAAGGGCTTTCGATTGAAGGCACCTGAACAAAAAATAGCCAATGGCCGCGATGGGCTTCTAATAGAAAATAAAAGAGAGGAACTTTTTTAAATCTTTTTAGAGCTTGTGTTTATGTATGGTGAAGCGGTTTTCTGTGGATAAGCTGATACAGGCCTTGAATCATCACGGTTTCAGCCGATGACAACCCTGTGTCGATGCTGTCAGGTTGCAGGGGATCTCCCGTGTTCAGCCTGTGGATGAAGTGGCATGTTATCAACAGGTGGATTTACCCACAGGATGGTGCAGGGGTTGTCTACTAAGCTGTACGGTACTTTTCCACAAGGTTCACGAATGCCTGTGGAAGGCCCCTTTTATTCTCTGAAAGCCGCGTATAACTAGGCGTCAGCTGAATTCATGGCTGTGGATAGATGTTCCAGAGGGAAAACGGGGACGGCAGGACGCGCGATGACGGAATGGCTCCGTCACCGGTAGGGAAAGGCTGGGTTGTGGATTACTTGCCGATGCAGAAGCTGGAGAAGATTCGACCCAGAAGGTCGTCCGGCGTGAAGGCGCCGGTAATCTCCCCAAGTGCCTGCTGGGCCTGGCGCAGGTCCTCGGCCAGCAGTTCACCTGCGCCGCTCAGGGTGAGCTGTGCGCGGCCATGCTCGAGGCTATCTCCTGCCTGGCGCAAGGCCTCCAGGTGCCGCCGGCGGGCGCTGAAGCTGCTCTCTGCTGTTTGCTCGAAGCCCATGCAGGCCTTCAGGTGCTCGCGCAACAGTTCCAGCCCATTCCCCGAGCGGGCGGACAAGGCGATGGTGACGTGACCGTCAGCGCTCTCCTGCAGTCCGATGGACTCTGTGGATAAATCCGCTTTGTTGCGAATCAGGGTCACGTGCGCCGGATCGGGTCGGCTGGCCAGGAACTCAGGCCACAAGGCGAAGGGGTCGCTGGCTTCCGGCGCGGTGGAGTCCACCACCAAAAGCACGCGGTCGGCTTCGCTGATTGCCTTCAGCGCGCGTTCCACGCCGATCTTTTCCACATGGTCATCGGTGCTGCGCAGACCGGCGGTGTCGATAATGTGCAGCGGCATACCGTCGATGTGGATATGTTCGCGCAACACGTCGCGGGTGGTACCGGCGATATCGGTGACGATGGCGGCTTCGCGGCCGGCCAGGGCGTTCAGCAGGCTCGATTTGCCGGCATTGGGACGCCCGGCGATCACTACGGTCATGCCATCGCGCAGCAGCGCGCCCTGGCCAGCCTCGCGCAATACCGAGGCAAGCTCTGCGCGCACCGCATCCAGTTGCGACAGCACATGGCCATCGGCGAGGAAGTCGATTTCCTCTTCCGGGAAGTCGATGGCGGCCTCGACATACATGCGCAGGCCGATCAATTGATCGGTCAGGCTGTGCACGCGGCGGGAGAATTCTCCCTGCAGTGAACGCACGGCATTGCGCGCAGCCTGGGCTGAGCTGGCCTCGATCAGGTCGGCGATGGCTTCAGCCTGGGCCAGGTCGAGCTTGTCGTTGAGGAAGGCGCGTTCGCTGAACTCACCCGGACGGGCCTGGCGCGCTCCCAGCTCCAGGCAACGTTGCAGCAGCATATCCATCACCACCGGGCCGCCGTGGCCCTGGAGCTCAAGCACATCCTCGCCGGTGAAGGAATTCGGGCCGGGGAAGAAGAGCAGCAGGCCTTCGTCGATGACGTCGCCATCATCGGCATGGAACGGCCCGTAGTGCGCATGGCGTGGCTGCGGCTCGCGCCCGCTCAGGGTAATGGCCATGGCGCGGGCGCGGGGACCGGAGACGCGGACAATGCCCACCCCGCCACGGCCCTGAGCGGTGGCAACGGCGGCGATGGTTTCACGGGCTGTATTCATGTCGGCGGTCTCGCGGTTGTGTTCGTGGCACGCGGGAAAGCAAAGTTATCCACATAGCAAAACGCCCCACGAGGGGGCGTCTTGTCGATCGGTGTCTGGCTGCGATATCAGGCGGAAGCCTTCTTCGCGGAAGCCTCGATCCGACGGGTAATGTACCACTGCTGCGCGATGGACAGGCAGTTGTTCACAACCCAGTACAGAACCAGACCAGCCGGGAACCACAGGAAGAAGAAGGTGAAGATGATCGGCATCAGCTTCATGACCTTGGCCTGCATGGGGTCCGGCGGAGTCGGGTTGAGCATCTGCTGAACCAGCATGGTGGCGCCCATGATGATCGGCAGGATGAAGAACGGATCTTTCACCGACAGGTCGACGATCCAGCCCAGCCACGGAGCCTGGCGCATCTCGACGCTTTCCAGGAGTACCCAGTACAGGGAGAGGAAGACCGGCATCTGCACCAGGATCGGCAGGCAGCCGCCCAGCGGATTGATCTTCTCCTTCTTGTACAGCTCCATCATCGCCTGGGACATCTTCTGGCGATCGTCGCCGTGCTGTTCCTTCAGAGCTGCCAGTTTCGGCGACACGGCGCGCATACGGGCCATGGAGCGGTAGCTGGCGGCGGACAGCGGGAAGAAGGCCAGTTTGATGACGATGGTCAGGAAGATGATCGACCAGCCCCAGTTACCCACCAGGTTGTGGATATTTTGCAGCAGCCAGAAGATCGGCTGGGCGATGAACCACAGCGGACCGTAGTCGACGGTCAGTTCCAGGCCCGGGGACAGTTCCTTCAGGTACGCCTGCAGTTTGGGGCCGGCGTACAGGGTCATGCTGGTTTCGCCCTTGGCACCCGGCGCAACCGTCAGGTTGGGGCCGGTGTAGCCGACGATGTAGTTGCCCTGGGCGTCCTTGCGGGTCATCACGCTGTGGGTATCGCCCTTGGCGGGAACCCAGGCGGTGACGAAGTAGTGCTGCAGCCAGGCTACCCAGCCACCCTGGACGGTTTCCTTGAACTGCTCCTTGTCCATGTCCTTCATGGACACTTTTACGTAAGGCTTTTCAGGGGTCCAGACCGCAGCGCCGAGGTAAGTCGACACACCGGTAGCGGTGGTGGAGGACGGGTCGACGCTGGCATCACGCTTGAGCTGGGCGAACAGCGAGGCGCTCCACGGTTTGTCGCTCTGGTTGTCGATCAGGTAGCTCACGCCGACCTGATAGGCATTGGGGTTGATGCACTCGAGCTTCTTCTGCGCCTTTTCCTTCTCGGTGCAGTCGTTTTTCAGGCCGCGGTGGAAGGTGAAGCGCTTGATGTAGCTGACGCCGTCCTGTGCATAAGTCAGGTCGACGACCATCTGGTCCTGGCCGTCCGCCAGTTCGTAGACGGGTTTCGCCGAAGCATAGAGCGGGCGTCCACTGGCAGCGGCGTCCGGACCATTGGCACCGGTCAGGCCGCTCTGGGCCAGGTAGGTACGCTGGTTGTCACGCTCGAACAGCGGGAATGGTACGTCCGGGCGGTCCTGGCGCAGTGGGTACTGGGTCAGCCCGAGTTTGATCACGTCGCCGCCGCGCGGGTCGATGGTCAGGTCCAGGACATCGGTCTTCACGCGGATCAGCTGTTCGCTGGCGACCGCCGGCTTCTGCTCATTGGGCAGGCTGGCCTGGGCGTTCTGCGTGGTGGGTACGTCAGCGTTGGCCGCGTTGCCGGCAGGCACGGAAGTGTCCGGCAGGCCTTCAGTCTGATTGAAGGTCGCGGTCTGCGCCGGCAGTTCGGGCTGGCCGTAGTCCTTGTTCCACTGGAGGACCAGTGCATAGGACACGATTGCCAGGGCGACGAATAGGATTGAACGTTTGATGTCCATGGTTACTCGGCCGTCGAGGAAGGGGCGGGCTTGGAAGGATCTGGCGGTACCGGGTCGTAGCCACCGGGGTGCCAGGGATGGCAGCGGCCTAGGCGACGAGCGGCCAGCCAGCCACCACGCAGGAAGCCATGGATTTCAATGGCCTCCTGCGCGTAGCAGGAACAGCTGGGGTAGAAACGACAGTGCCTGCCCATCATGGGACTGATGGCGTAGCGGTAAAACTGGATCAGTAACAGCGCCAGTCTACGCATGGGAACTGTCGGCCACTCCCGGGGATTCTGTCGCGGGTTCCGGACTTGGCCGATTGCGCAACAGGCGCTTCCAGAGTTTGCCGAACTGCTGGTGCAGCTCCGGATTCTCCAGATCGCCAAGGCCCTTGCGCGCGATCACCACGATATCCAGACCAGCCAGCTTCTGCTGGTTGAGGCGGAAGGAATCGCGGAGAAGGCGTTTAAGGCGGTTACGCTCGACGGCGAGCTTGACGTTCTTTTTGCCGATCACCAGGCCGAGGCGGGGATGATCGAGACCGTTTTCGCGCGCCAGCAGCAGAATGTGCTTGCCGGGAACCTTGGAGGTGGGGGAGTCGAAGACTGCTGTGAATTGCCGGGCTGTCAGAAGACGTTTTTCCCGGCTGAAATCCTGACTCACCACCTGTGTCGGACAAATCAGACGGTCAGACGCTTGCGGCCCTTGGCGCGACGACGCGACAGAACCTGACGACCGTTCTTGGTGGCCATGCGAGCGCGGAAGCCGTGAACGCGAGCGCGCTTGAGGGTGCTGGGTTGGAAAGTACGTTTCATGATTCGGTACCTGGGTTTGACGACATGAGGTCGCAGTGACCCCGTTTAAAGAGACCGGCGATTCTAGTGAAATCACGCGGTCAGGTCAATTTCCAACCAGCATTGGAAACAAAATCTATAGAAAGGAAGGAAATCTCTTTTTTAAAAGATTGAAGTGATGATTATGTTTATGCGGGCATCTGCCTGTGCATAACTCATCCCAGGGTGCGGGATGAGTGGGGCACGGCGAATGATAACCCTGTCGGGAAGTCGTGCGCTGCTTGTGTGGGGCCGGTTGGAAAGCTGGGTATGGAATGCGGATTTTTCCACAGGGATTTTTTCCACAGATTGATCCCCTGTGTCGTCCCCTGCCCCATCAAGCTGTTATCCACAAGGTTCAAGGTGCTATTACCCGACCGCCGGTAAAATCATTAACACCTTGATTTTGCTTGTGTCCTGGCGCGCTTAACTGTGGATAAGTTGGTCTGGCGGGGATACAATGGCGGTCTGTTTCGCTTTGCGACTTCTTTTGGGGGATATCCGTGTCCGTGGAACTTTGGCAGCAGTGCGTGGAGCTTCTGCGCGACGAGCTGCCGTCCCAGCAATTCAACACCTGGATTCGTCCTTTGCAGGTCGAGGCCGAAGGGGAAGAGTTGCGCGTCTACGCACCCAACCGCTTCGTACTCGACTGGGTCAATGAGAAGTACATGGGGCGCCTGCTGGAGCTGCTGGGCGAGCGTGGCAATGGCCAGATCCCGGCGATCTCGCTGCTGATCGGCAGTCGCCGTAGCCGCACGCCCAGGCCTGCCCTGGTGCCGACGCCTCAGGTCAACGTGCAACCGGTGGCGCAACCGCCGGTTGCGCCGATGTCCTTTGCTCCCGCGCCCGTTGCTATGCCTGTTTCCGAGCCCCAGCCAATCCAGGCGGCGCCGGTACAGACCATCGCCGATCTCGACGAATCGAGCCCGGGGATCGACCCGCTGGCGGCCGCTATGCCCGCAGCTACTGTGCGCACCGAACGCAACGTGCAGGTAGAAGGTGCGCTCAAGCACACCAGCTATCTCAACCGCACCTTTACCTTCGAGAACTTCGTCGAGGGTAAATCGAACCAGTTGGCACGCGCGGCAGCCTGGCAGGTAGCGGACAACCTCAAGCACGGCTACAACCCGCTCTTCCTTTATGGGGGCGTCGGCCTGGGTAAAACCCACTTGATGCACGCTGTGGGTAACCACCTGCTGAAGAAGAACCCCAATGCGAAGGTCGTGTACCTGCATTCGGAGCGCTTCGTCGCGGACATGGTGAAAGCGCTGCAATTGAATGCCATCAACGAGTTCAAGCGTTTCTACCGTTCGGTAGATGCTCTGCTGATCGACGATATTCAGTTCTTCGCCCGCAAGGAGCGTTCCCAGGAAGAGTTTTTCCACACCTTCAACGCCCTCCTCGAAGGCGGCCAGCAGGTCATCCTGACCAGCGACCGTTATCCGAAGGAAATCGAAGGCCTGGAAGAGCGCCTGAAGTCTCGCTTCGGCTGGGGCCTGACGGTGGCAGTGGAGCCACCGGAACTGGAAACCCGCGTGGCAATCCTGATGAAGAAGGCCGAGCAGGCCAAGGTCGAGTTGCCGCACGACGCTGCGTTCTTCATTGCGCAGCGCATTCGCTCCAACGTGCGAGAGCTGGAAGGCGCGCTCAAGCGCGTGATCGCTCACTCCCACTTCATGGGCAGGCCG
The DNA here is from genome assembly GCF_032392015.1 of Pseudomonas sp. C9-3. NCBI lineage: Bacteria > Pseudomonadati > Pseudomonadota > Gammaproteobacteria > Pseudomonadales > Pseudomonadaceae > Pseudomonas > Pseudomonas sp. C9-3. The sequence goes on from NZ_CP135919.1 coordinate 5,865,768, forward strand.
ATCACCATCGAGCTGATCCGCGAGTCGCTGAAGGATCTGCTGGCCCTGCAGGACAAGCTGGTCAGCATCGACAATATCCAGCGCACCGTCGCCGAGTACTACAAGATCAAGATCGCCGACCTGCTGTCCAAGCGCCGCTCGCGCTCGGTGGCGCGTCCGCGCCAGGTTGCCATGGCACTTTCCAAGGAACTGACCAACCACAGCCTGCCGGAAATCGGCGTGGCCTTCGGCGGTCGGGATCACACCACGGTGCTGCACGCCTGTCGTAAGATCGCTCAACTCAAGGAATCCGACGCGGATATCCGCGAGGACTACAAGAACCTGCTGCGTACTCTGACCACCTGACGCAGCCTCACGAGGCAAGGGACTAGACCATGCATTTCACTATTCAACGCGAAGCTCTGTTGAAACCCCTGCAGCTGGTCGCTGGCGTCGTCGAGCGCCGCCAGACGCTGCCGGTTCTTTCCAACGTCCTGCTGGTCGTCGAAGGTCAGCAACTGTCGCTCACCGGTACCGACCTCGAAGTCGAGCTGGTTGGCCGTGTCACGCTGGAAGATGCCGCTGAGCCGGGCGAAATCACCGTGCCGGCGCGCAAGCTGATGGACATCTGCAAGAGCCTGCCCAGCGATGCTGTGATCGATATCCGCGTCGACGAGCAGAAGCTCCTGGTAAAAGCCGGCCGCAGCCGCTTCACCCTCTCCACCCTGCCCGCCAATGACTTCCCCACCGTGGAAGAAGGCCCGGGCTCGCTGACCTTCAGCCTGGTGCAGAGCAAGCTGCGTCGCCTGATCGATCGCACCAGCTTCGCCATGGCGCAGCAGGATGTTCGCTATTACCTCAACGGTATGCTGCTGGAAGTCGGTGGCGGTACCTTGCGCGCCGTGGCTACCGACGGTCATCGCCTGGCCATGTGCTCGCTGAGCAATGGCGTACCGGAAGCACAGGATCGCCATCAGGTGATCGTGCCGCGTAAAGGCATCCTGGAGCTGGCTCGTCTGCTGACCGAGCAGGACGGCGAAGTCTCCATCGTTCTTGGCCAGCACCACATCCGTGCGACCACCGGCGAGTTCACCTTCACCTCCAAGCTGGTCGACGGCAAGTTCCCCGATTACGAGCGTGTCCTGCCAAAAGGCGGTGACAAGCTGGTGATCGGTGATCGCCAGGTGCTGCGCGAAGCCTTCAGCCGTACTGCGATTCTTTCCAACGAGAAGTACCGCGGTATCCGTCTGCAGCTTTCCAACGGCCTCCTGAAAATCCAGGCGAACAACCCGGAGCAGGAAGAGGCGGAAGAGGAAGTGCAGGTCGACTACAACGGTGGCAGCCTGGAAATCGGCTTCAACGTCAGCTATCTGCTGGACGTCCTGGGCGTGATGGGTACCGAACAGGTGCGCATGATCCTCTCCGATTCCAACAGCAGTGCTCTGGTGCAGGAAGCGGACAACGACGATTCTGCCTACGTCGTCATGCCGATGCGCCTCTGACGCGTATCGATGTCCCTTACCCGCCTTTCGGTCACCGCGGTGCGCAACCTGCACCCGGTGACCTTCTCCCCCTCCCCCCGCATCAACATCCTCTACGGCGAAAACGGCAGCGGCAAGACCAGCGTGCTGGAAGCCATCCATCTGCTCGGCCTCGCGCGCTCCTTCCGCAGCATGCGTCTGCAACCTGTCATCCAGTACGAAGAACCGGCCTGCACGGTGTTCGGACAGGTACGTCTGGGGAATGGCTTCGATAGCAGCCTGGGTGTTTCACGGGATCGCCAGGGCGAGTTCCAGATTCGCATCGATGGGCAGAATGCACGCAGTGCTGCCCAGCTCGCCGAGACCTTGCCGCTGCAGTTGATCAATCCGGACAGCTTTCGTCTGCTGGAAGGTGCGCCGAAGATTCGCCGGCAGTTTCTCGACTGGGGTGTGTTCCACGTGGAACAACGCTTTATGGTTGCCTGGCAAAGACTGCAGAAGGCCCTGCGGCAGCGGAACTCGTGGCTCCGGCATGGTAGACTGGACGGTGCTTCGCAAGCTGCGTGGGACCGGGAGTTGTGCTCGGCGAGCGACGAAATCGATGCGTATCGCCGGTCCTATATCCAGGCCTTGAAACCCCAGTTTGAGCAGACTCTGGCTGAGCTCATCCAGATCGATGACCTGACGCTGAGCTATTACCGGGGATGGGACAAGGAACGCGAATTAAGCGAGGTGCTGTCCTCCAGCCTGCTGCGTGATCAGCAGATGGGCCACACCCAGGCGGGGCCTCAACGGGCGGATCTGCGAATTCGTCTGGGAGGACACAATGCCGCGGAGATCCTATCCCGTGGCCAACAGAAATTGGTGGTCTGCGCGTTGCGGATCGCCCAGGGGCATTTGATCAATCAGGCGAAGCGCGGGCAATGCGTCTACCTGGTGGATGACCTCCCCTCCGAATTGGATGAGAAGCATCGGTTGTCTTTGTGCCGGCTTCTCGAAGATCTGGGTTGCCAGGTATTCATCACCTGCGTCGACCCGCACTTATTGAAAGACGGCTGGCGAATGGAAACGCTGGTGTCGATGTTCCACGTGGAACATGGGCGCGTCTCTCAGGACACTACCATCGGGAGTGAAGAATGAGCGAGAACACCTACGACTCTTCCAGTATCAAGGTACTGAAGGGGCTGGATGCCGTACGTAAGCGTCCGGGCATGTACATCGGTGATACCGACGACGGCACTGGCCTGCACCACATGGTCTTCGAGGTCGTGGACAACTCGATCGACGAAGCGCTGGCGGGCCACTGCAGCGAGATCAGCATCACCATTCACACCGATGAATCCATCACCGTGCGCGACAACGGTCGCGGCATTCCGGTGGATATCCACAAGGAAGAAGGGGTCTCCGCGGCCGAGGTCATCATGACCGTCCTTCACGCCGGCGGTAAGTTCGACGACAACAGCTACAAGGTCTCCGGCGGTCTGCACGGCGTAGGTGTGTCGGTGGTGAACGCCCTCTCCCACGAGCTGCGCCTGACCATCCGCCGTGAGGGCAAGGTCTGGGAACAGGTTTATCACCACGGTGTCCCGCAATTCCCGCTGCGCCCGGTGGGCGATACCGAAGGTTCGGGCACCGAGGTTCACTTCAAGCCCTCTCCGGAAACCTTCCACAACATCCATTTCAGCTGGGATATCCTGGCCAAGCGGATCCGCGAACTGTCCTTCCTGAACTCCGGCGTGGGCATCGTCCTGCGCGATGAGCGTGCCGGCAAGGAAGAGCTGTTCAAGTACGAGGGCGGCCTGCGTGCCTTCGTCGAGTACCTGAACACCAACAAGACCGCGGTGAACCAGGTCTTCCACTTCAACTGTCAGCGTGAAGAAGACGGCGTCGGCGTGGAAGTTGCCCTGCAGTGGAACGACAGCTTCAACGAGAACATCCTCTGCTTCACCAACAACATTCCCCAGCGTGACGGCGGTACCCACCTGGCAGGCTTCCGCTCTGCCCTCACCCGTCACCTGAACAACTACATCGAGCAGGAAGGCCTGGCGAAGAAGTTCAAGATCGCCACCACCGGCGACGATGCCCGTGAAGGTCTGACCGCGATCATTTCGGTGAAGGTGCCGGACCCGAAGTTCAGCTCGCAGACCAAGGACAAGCTGGTTTCCTCGGAGGTGAAGACCGCCGTGGAACAGGAGATGGGCAAGTACTTCGCCGACTTCCTGCTGGAGAACCCGAACGAAGCCAAGGCCGTGGTCGGCAAGATGATCGACGCCGCCCGCGCCCGTGAAGCTGCGCGCAAGGCTCGTGAGATGACCCGCCGCAAGGGCGCGCTGGACATCGCCGGCCTGCCGGGCAAGCTCGCCGACTGCCAGGAGAAGGACCCCGCCCTCTCCGAACTGTACATCGTGGAGGGTGACTCCGCGGGCGGTTCTGCCAAGCAGGGCCGTAACCGCAAGACCCAGGCGATCCTGCCGCTCAAGGGCAAGATCCTCAACGTCGAGAAGGCGCGCTTCGACAAGATGCTGTCCTCCCAGGAGGTCGGCACGCTGATCACTGCACTGGGCTGCGGTATCGGTCGCGAGGAGTACAACATCGACAAGCTGCGTTACCACAACATCATCATCATGACCGATGCTGACGTCGACGGTTCGCACATCCGTACCCTGCTGCTGACCTTCTTCTTCCGTCAGCTGCCGGAGCTGGTCGAGCGCGGCTACATCTACATTGCTCAGCCACCGCTGTACAAGGTCAAGCGCGGCAAGCAGGAGCAGTACATCAAGGACGACGTGGCCATGGAAGAGTACATGACCCAGTCGGCCCTCGAAGAGGCCAGCGTGCATGTCAACGAAAGTGCCCCGGGCCTGTCCGGCGAAGCGCTGGAGAAGCTGGTCAACGAGTACCGCACCGTCATGCGTACGCTGTCCCGCCTGTCCCGTCTCTATCCGCAGGACCTGACCGAGCACTTCGTCTACCTGCCGCGCATTGATGTCGACCAACTGGGCGACCAGGCTGCCATGCAGGGCTGGCTGGACCAATACCAGGCTCGCCTGAAGGCCGCGGAGAAATCCGGTCTGGTGTACAAGGTCAACCTGCGGGAAGACCGCGAGCGTCACCTGTGGCTGCCGGAAGTCGAGATGGTTGCCCATGGCCTGTCGAGCTACGTCACCTTCAACCGCGACTTCTTCGCCAGCAACGACTACCGCTCGGTGACCGAGCTGGGCGCCAAGCTGAACAGTCTGTTGGAAGAAGGCGCCTACGTGCAGAAGGGCGAGCGCAAGAAGGCCGTCAGCAGCTTCAAGGAAGCCCTGGAGTGGCTGATGACCGAAGGCACCAAGCGTCACAGCATCCAGCGATACAAAGGACTGGGCGAGATGAACCCGGACCAGCTGTGGGAAACCACCATGGACCCGAACGTGCGCCGCATGCTGAAGGTGACCATCGAGGATGCCATCGCCGCCGATCAGCTGTTCAACACCCTGATGGGTGATGCTGTGGAGCCGCGCCGCGACTTCATCGAGAGCAACGCCCTGGCGGTGTCCAACCTGGACGTCTGATTCGGTGTAGGTGGGCAAAGTTATTTGCCCATTCGGACAAAGTTCGGGGGTTCGGCCAAAGTTAATGGCCCACTGCCCTCCTTCTGGCAAACCCCGGTTGACTGAAAGGTCTGCCGGGGTTTTGTCATTCAGGGGCATTTGATTTTTCGGGCTTCAAATGCCGCCGACTTGTAGAATCGAACCCACTTTTTTCTGATGTGCCCATGCGTCATGGCAGCAACCGCCAGGTGCTGGGCGTCGTGCTTTGTATAGGGATTGATTTACCCATGGCTGACAAGCTGTCACTAGAAACGCTGGAGTCCTGGCTCTGGGAATCCGCCAACATCCTGCGCGGTTCCATCGACTCCTCCGACTTCAAGAACTACATCTTCGGCCTGCTCTTCCTCAAACGTTACAACGATGTGTTCGAAGAGCGCATTGCCAAGCTTATGACGGACGAAGGCCTGACCTTTGGCGAGGCTCAGGATGAGATAGAGGACAAATGGGGAAAATTCCCGATTAGTGCCCGTTGGTTCGATCTGATATCGCGCACTGAGAACATTGGTGAAGCCCTCGACAAGGCCTTCGCGACCATCGAGGCCAACAACCCTGAACTGCAACATGTGTTGACCGCTACGCTGTACGGCGATAAGCGGGTGCTGTCGGATGCCACTTTGCAGCGTCTGCTGCGCCACTTTAACCAGTACAAATTGGGCAATGACGACCTGTACAAGGCCGACATGCTGGGCGATGCGTACGAGTATCTGATCAAGCAATTTGCCGACGACGCCGGAAAAAAAGGTGGCGAGTTCTATACGCCCAAGGCCGTGGTGCAGTTGGTGGTTGAGTTGATTGATCCACAACCCGGTCACAGCGTGTATGACCCCACCTGCGGAAGCGGCGGCATGCTGGTAGAGAGCGCCCACCATGTTTCAGCTTTGCCCAATGGCACCCTGATAGGCAAGCCTAATGTGCTGTTGTTCGGGCAGGAAAAGAACCTAGGCACCTGGGCTATCGCAAAGCTCAATCTTTACCTGCACAACATGCATGCCTCCATTGAGCGCGGAGACACCTTGGTCGAGCCCAGGCACCTCGACGGCGATTACCTGAAGACCTTCGACCGGGTGATTGCCAATCCGCCGTTCTCGGCAAAATCCTGGTGGGCGCCGTTGGAGCTGAGTCACGAGAACGAGCAAGACAGTGGCAAGAAGTCCAAGGCCCCCAACTACAAGCAGGTCAGTGACCCTTATGGTCGCTTGGTCTATGGCATCCCGCCACGGGGATATGCTGATCTTGCATTTGCCCAGCATATGCTGGCTAGTCTAAAGGCCGATGGGCGCATGGGCATTATCCTGCCGCACGGTGTGCTGTTCCGTAGCGGCGAAGAAGGCAAGATTCGTGAGGGGCTGCTATTCGGCACTGATACGGCGAATGGTAGCCAGCCGGGTGATTTGATTGAAGCCATCATCGGGCTACCCTCGGCTTTGTTCTACAACACCGGAATCCCGGCTAGCGTACTGATCCTCAACAAGCAGAAACCCGCTGCCCTCAAGGGCAAAGTCATCATCATTGATGCCAGCCGTGACTACTTAGAAGGCAAAGCGCAAAACAGCCTGAGCGCTGAACACATTACCCGCATCGTCAGCACCCACAAGGCTGCATTCGAGCTGCAAGCTGAGGTCGAAAGCTATTGTCGGCTGGTGACTCTTGACGAGATCCGCAGCAACGACGGCAATCTTAATATTGCTCGCTATATCGATAACGGTGAGGCCGAGGAGGTTGTGGACATACCCGCGACTTTGGGGCATCTCGCAACCCTGGCAAAAGAAGAAGCGCAAATTGATGAGCGGCTCAATGGCTACCTAGTGGAGTTGGAGCTGCTGGTGGCTGCTAAATGAGCAAGGTTTTGTCACCGACAGAAGTTGCTACCACTTTACCTTCTGTTGCAACGAAAGCCCTTTGCGCCATAACTGTACCTCTGTGCGAGGTGGCAGAGATTCGTACGGGTATCGCGAAAGGGAAGGCGGGCTTGAGAGCCCCTGTAGAGTTACCTTACTTGCGAGTAGCCAATGTCCAAGATGGGCGAATTGACCTTGCGTCTATAAAAAATATTCTTGTTGAATCCAATAGCATCGAGCGGTACGCCCTTCAAGCAGGGGATGTACTCATGACTGAAGGAGGAGATATTGACAAGCTTGGACGCGGAGCAGTTTGGAATGGGCAAATTGAACCATGCTTGCACCAAAATCATGTATTTGCAGTTCGTCCAGACAAGCGGCTCCTGAATTCGACCTATTTGGCGGCGGTGGCTTCCAGCGATTACGGGAGAAAATATTTTCTCAGCTGTGCTAAACGAACCACTAATTTGGCCAGTATAAATTCATCACAACTCAAAGCATTTCCGATCCCACTACCTCCACTGCCAGAGCAGAACAGAATTGCTTCTGTGCTCACGGCAGTAGACGAAAAGTTGGACGTTATTGCCCGCCAGATTGAAGCCACGCAGACTCTCAAACAGGGGCTAATGCAAACCCTGTTCAGCCGGGGTGTGGGAAAACAAGATGCTAATAGTCGTTGGATTCCGCACACTGAATTCAAGGACAGTGAACTGGGGGCGATTCCTACGGTATGGTCTGTGAAGGAAATTGGTGAAGTCTTAAGCGTTGTAGAGCGCCCTATCAAAATGGCAGACGATCAGCTTTACCGGAGAGTGACGGTGAAGCGGCGTTATGGTGGGGTCGAGCTTAGGGATGAGTTACCTGGAGCAAATATCAAGGTCAAGAACCAGTTTCTTCTTGAAGCAGGAGATTTCCTTATCTCAGAGCGTCAGATTGTCCATGGCGCGTGTGGAATTGTTCCCGAGCACCTTGCGGGCGCATTGGTTTCAAACGAGTATCTTGTGCTTCAAGCAAAAGAAGGCTTTGACGTAACCTATTTCAACTATCTGGTTCAGTTACTGAAATATGCAAAGCTGTTTCTTGTTTGTAGTCAGGGTGTGGACATCGAGAAGTTTCTCTTCAAACCCAAGGACTGGCTGAAAAAGCGGATTCCTGTACCTCCGCTCGCGGAGCAGCAACGAATCGCTGAGATATTGGGAGCCAGCGAAGAGAAAACTAATGCCCTGCAAAGGAAGCAGTCTGAGTATCAAAACCTCAAGCGTGGCCTGATGCAAAAGCTGCTAACCGGCGAATGGCGGGTAAAACTCGATAGCCCCATCGGTACAGTCTGATTTTTTATTCATGGACGAAATTATCTCCCTGCCCTCGGATCCTGTGCCTGAGCTTCAGCGCACCGTGCAGCGTAAGCTCGGGCGCTGCATGTTGCAGTTGCAGCAGTACGAACGGTTGCTCAAAGCCATGGTGGCCCATAGCGAGTTGAGTGGCCCTCCGGAACAGCTTCAAGCGATTCGCGACGAAAAGGTTGCCTTTACCCATAAGAAGACTCTGGGCACCTTGGTGGGGATGCTGACCGAGAATTATCTGAAGCTGCCGGACTTAGCAGATGAGTCAGAGCAGGCAGAGCCTATCGATCAGATATGGATCAACTTCCGATGCCAGCTGGAGTTACCCGAGGAGCGCTACGCCGAGACCAAGTCTGCGCTCAAGGAGCTGGTCGACCTGCGTAATGAGTTGGTACACCACTTTCTTCAGCGCTTCGACCTTTGGGGCGTGGATGGCTGTGTAGCCGCCGAGGCATATCTCGATGAAAGTTACGAAACCATCGACGGTCATTACCTGACGCTGCGCGACTGGGCTAAATCCATGGGTGAGGCTCGACAGCTCGTGGTGTCCTTTATGCAGACCCCGGAGTACAGGGATTTCGTTATCAACGGTATTGGGCCGGATGGCGCCGTACACTGGGCTAGCAGCGGTATAACCAACTACTTACGTGAAGCGGAAACCAAGCTGGCTCAGGCAGGGTGGACACCCCTTTTTGAAGCCATTCACTGGATAGCCAAGACCTACCCCGAGCAGACGCCCAAGCGCTATGGCTGCGGAAGCTGGCGTCATGTCATCCATGAATCGCAGCAGTTTGAAATTCGCAAGCAATGCCAATCCGATACTGGCGTTACGGTGGTTTGGTATCGCAGTCGCCTGAGGGAAACCTCCAAGGAACAGGAGTAAGTAATGAGCCAGTCATCGGAGAAGGTAGGAGTCGAGCTGCCCGCTATCAACTGGTTGATCAAGTTGGGCTACACCCACCTGCTCGGTAGCCAGGTACAGGTTGAGCATCGTCACCTGGCTCCGGTACTGGATGATGTGTTGCAGGCTCGGCTGCTGATCCTCAATCCATGGCTGGCGAGCGCACCCGGTGGTATCAGCGCGGCGCTTATCGAGCTACGCAAGCGCGTCAATGATGAGCTGCTGCCCGCCAACAAGGCGTTCTGGGAACAGGTGGTTCACCGTTCGGATATTCAGGTGAAGGATGTCGAGGGCAAGCCGCGCAGCGTGCGCTTCTTCGATGCCAGTGATGCCAGCAACAACGACTTCCATGTGGTCGATCAGTACGTGGGGCGCAATGCTGATGGGGATGTTTTTCGCCCTGACCTGCTGTTGTTTGTGAATGGCTTGCCGCTCGCCATCATCGAATGCAAAGCCAGCCATCACCGCCTGGACGAAGCCCTGGGCCAGTTGGATGGCTATCAAAGCACCTTCCCTACCCAGTTTGTATTCAACCAGGTCTGTGTTGGGCTTAATCGGCGTGAAGGGCTGTATGGCGCGATCCTAACCAAGCCTGCTTATTACGCCCGATATCGGTTGCAGGCACAGGAGACTGCTGCTGTTACTGCCCTGTTAGGCGAGACGCCCAGTGAGCAGGACAGCCTGCTGTGGGCATTGTTTGAGCCGAGCCGCTTCCTGCAACTGATCACCCATTTTGTACTGTTCGAAACCCGCGACGGCAAGACCGTGAAGAAGCTGCCTCGCTATCAACAATGGCGGGCCGTGCGCAAAACTGTGGATCGCCTATGTGCGCCGAAACCTATGGGCGGCGTCGTTTGGCATACCCAAGGCAGCGGCAAGTCACTGACCATGGCCCTGCTCGCGCGCATGCTGCGGGCCGATAGCACAGGTTTGAACAACCCTACCGTGTTGGTGCTGACCGACCGTAAAGACCTCGATAAGCAGATCTTCGACACCTTCCACGCGGTGGGCATTAACGCCATCCAAGCCGTGTCGGTTGATGGCTTGCTGAAGATGCTGTCCAACGACTACGGCAGCTTGTTCACCAGCACTGTGCAGAAGTTCCAGGAGAACGATCAGCCCAGTGAGCAGGCCGCTGAGACTTCGGACGAAGAAGATGATGCTCTGCAAGCGACCCGCCACCGGCGGATTCGTGAGGAGAAGGACTTCTTCATCGTGCATGAGCGCAACGTCCGCCACCTGGAGGTGGATGAGGACGGTGTGCCGGTTAAGGCCAAGTGGGAAGAAATCAACCGGGAGAAGGTGCACTTCCGGGTGCTGAGTATCAAACCCAACTTCTATGTGCTGGTCGATGAAGCTCACCGTAGCCAGTACGACTTCCTCGCAGCCTTTATGCGCGCCAGTTTGCCCAACGCGAAGTTCATTGCCTTTACCGGTACACCGTTGCTGCAAGAGGACAAACACACGCTGGGCGAGTTTGGTGGTGACGAGTACATCGACGAATACCGCCTGCATGAGGCAGTGGCGGATGGCGCAACACTGCCGATCAAATACCAGGATGCCTGGGTAGCGTTGTCGGCCAATGCTAAGTTGGATGCCGCGTTCAAAGAGCAGTTTGCCGACCAGAGTGAGGTTCGCCAGCACGAGTTGAAGCGTGAACTGCTACGCCGTTGGCGTCAGGCCGGTGACCGCATGGAGCAGGTTGCCGAGCATCTGGTTGAGCACTTTCTCAGTAACGTAAAAGCCAAAGGTTTGAAGGCCATGCTGGTTTGCGATGGCCGCGATATGGCGGTGCGTTACAAGGATCTGCTCGATGCGATCATGGTCGAACGAGCGAGCAAAGGGCTGCCCACTTTTGACAGCAAGGTGGTGATATCCCTGGCCAGCATCACCTCTTCCCGTACGGGCGTTTCCGCTATGGAAGAGGCAGCAGAGTATGAGGTGGAGGCCGACAAGATTCGTAGCATCGAGGAGCGGGTCAAGGCTGAGGTGAAAGCGGGAAAGACCCCGGTGGCCATGCCTTCCGAGCAGATCGGCAACTTTGTCAGCAAGTTATTTCCCCTGCCCTACGGTGAAGAGACTAATGAGCTTGATGGTAAGCCGCAGGTGAACAACGTCGGGCTGATCATCGTTTCTGACATGCTACTGACCGGTTGGGATGCACCGATTGTCGGCACCATGTACCTCGACAAGCCACTCAAAGAACATACCCTGTTGCAGGCCATTGCGCGGGTAAACCGAACCTTGCCTGGCAAGAATGCCGGCTACATTGTGGATTACCACGGGGTGGTCGATCACCTTGATCACGCGCTGAAAATTTACGGCGGCGAGGTGAAGCCTTCGCAGGTCTGGGAAGGTGTTGAAACCGAACTGCCTAAGCTGCAAGCCACGCTCGACCGCATCCTCAAGTTGCTGCCGAAAAAGCATGACCCGGTGGCACAGCGCGAGGCCTACAAAGACGACGCTGAGCGCTTCCTTGATCCTGCTACCCGGTTAGACATAGTCGAAGAGTTCCTCGACCTGGTGAAGCAGTTCAACCGCTCAGTAGACATCATCCTCCCGGACGTACGCGGCGTACCTTTCAAGCCCTATTTCACCCTGCTGGGTGAGATCCGCCTGATGCTGCGCGACAAACTGCCGGGTAATACCTACAAGGAACGCATCACCAAACTGGAGTCTGTGCTGCTTCAGCAGCTGTTGGATGATTACATCGCGGCCAGCCCGGCTAAGAGCCTGCTGGGCCATGAGGTGTCGATTCTGGATGCCAGTGATATGGAGCGTTTAAAGAAACTGGCGAGCCCCGGTAGCCGCGCTCTGGTGATGAAAAACCAGCTGAAGCAAACCATCGTCACCGGTAAGGACAAGGATCCCGCATTCTTCGACAAGATCGCCGAGGAGCTGGAAAAGCTGCTGGAAGAGGAAAAAACGGGTCGCATTACCCAAGCCAGGTTTTTGGAGCAACTGGAGCTCTTCAGCCAGCGTATTCAGGACAAAGACAAAACCGGTTTTGAAAAGCCCGCTCATTCGGCTGTCTACCACTACCTTGCCGCTCAACTGGCCGAGGACACGGCAAGAGCGGCAACGACCAAGCTGTTCAAAGATGAAATGCTGAGCCGTGCGCTGGCGACTGAAAACTGGAAGAAAATGCCAGATACGCACCCTGACTTTCGAGACCACCTGCGCGGGGTATTGATGCCATTGGCAGGCTGGGAGCGTTCAGTGGCGCGTGATCACGCCAAGCGAATCTTCGATATCTTGCTGAAAAACTAATGCGGCGTTGCCCATGCCTGTATTGAACTACGGCCAAACGGCTATCGAGTGGTACTTCCAGCTCGATAGCAAACTTAAACGCCATTACGTGACCGTAGAACGGGGACGGCCTGTTCTATTGCGTGGGCCGCAGGTGGATGAGCTTGAGCAAGAGGCTTTGGTGCTGCGCCGGGCACGCTGGATTCGAGAAAAGCTGGCTCAGGTGAATCAGCCCCTGGCCAAGGAACCCATCGTGACGGGCAGCCGTCTGCGCTATGCCGGGCGCACCTATTACACTGAAGTCCGTCATGTGCCAGACGCGCTCCAGCCTCGGTTGGCTTTCACTGCATCACGCTTTATCGTTGATAACCCAGATGGTCTGAGTATTCATCCCGACGCGCTGATGCCCTTGCTGGAGCGGTTCTATCGGGATCGAGCCCACGAGAAGCTACCGCAGCGTGTTCGCCACTGGCAGCGCGAAACTGGTCTATTGGCTGCGGGGATTCGTATTCGTCACTTCCAAAGCCGTTGGGCCAGCTGCGATGCGAACCACATCCTGGAGTTTCATCCTCGGGTGATGGAGCTACCGGCCAGCGTGCAGGACTACGTCATCGTCCACGAGCTGTGCCATACGGTGGAAAAGAACCATACGAAGGCCTTTTGGGCATTAGTGGCCAGCCATATGCCGGATTGGCAGAGGCAGCATCAGATGCTGGAGCAAGCGTTGTTTGGGGATTCGGTTTGATATTTAGGGGAGCGCTTAAGCCCCAGATATCTGCGATGTTCTAAATACAGAAAAGGAATTCAGAATGCAGCCCAGTAAAACTACCGTTACCGGCTTGTTTAGTACCCCTCATCAGTACCAAATCCCCATTTTCCAACGCGGATACGTATGGACGCTGGAAAAGCAGGTTGGCCCCCTTTGGATTGACATCCAAGATCGGGCAGATGCTGTACTGGATCAACAGGCGTTGGCATCAACCGGAACTACTGCTGCACTGAAACCAATCCAGAAGCATTTTTTGGGCTCCATCGTGATGACGCCCGTGCCTAATAGTTTTGGCAGAGCACCGGCTTTTGAGGTGATTGACGGCCAGCAACGCTCGACTACGTTGCAGCTTCTGTTACTCGCCTTTCGCCAAGCTGCCCGAGAGCTGATAGACACTCCTATACCGCAAATGCTCGACGGCTTGGTACGAAACCCTGGCCCATACCAGCGCGCAGAAGACCACTACAAGGTCTGGCCAACTCAGGCGGGGCAGGATGAGATGCGGCGCTTAAGCGATTCGACCGCTTCCATTCAGGATATATGCGTGGCGTACCTAGCGCGTGATGGCCGAACAAGACTTGAGCGGCCTTTGATGGTGCAGACCTACCTGTACCTCTACCACGCCTGCCTTGCTTACATGCGGGGCATTGATCTCTCCGATGCTGTAGACCCAACTGGCGACCCCACATTTGGGGATTCGCTGATCGCGGATATTCGTCGGAACAACGACATCTCGCCGTTGCAGGCCCACATGCCGCTGGAGCCAAAGCGTGCTCAGGCGCTCTACATGGCATTGGCCGATCATGTGCAGATCATGACACTGACGCTGGAAGCCGAAGATGATCCTCAAGTTATATTCGAAACGCTCAACGCCCGAGGTGAACCACTGCTGGCATCCGACTTGGTACGAAATTTCGTGTTCCTTGAAGCTGCTCGTCAGGGGCAACCAGTACCGCAATTGTATGAGCGTTACTGGAGTCCATTTGACCTTGTCGTGACCACCGGCAAGGGCGTTTCGGCTAACTCCTACTGGAGGGAAAAGGAGCGCCAGGGGCGTCTCACCTACCCTCGCATTGATTTGTTCTTTTACAACTACGCCACCTTGCGTAGTCAGGAAATCACACTCGCCAGTCATGTCTTTCAGTCATACAAGGCGTGGTGGCAAAAGCAGCCACGTGATCTTGAAGTGGAGCTGACGCGACTGGTCTCCTCCAGCCAAAATTTCCAGGAGTTGGTTTCCCCAGAGGGCACCGGTTATTTGGCTGAATTTGCACGCTTGGTGAAATCGCTGGATGTGGGAACGGTCACGCCGGTTTACCTCGCATTGCGTGAACGACTAGCCAGCGACAGTGCGGAATTGAAACAGGCCCTTGGTGACCTAGCCTCCTACCTGACGCGCCGCGCGGTATGTGGCTTGACCACCAAGGGTTATAACCGCTTTTTCATGCGTGTGCTGCAAGCTGTGACCGGTGCTCCTGATGCCCCCCATGTCGCATTGCGCGCAGTGCTTCTGGGAGCGACGGCAACCAGCGAGGTTTGGCCAGATGACTCGCTGTTTAGTGACAAGTGGTGCCATCGTCCGGTTTACAGGGAGCTTCGGCCTGTCAAAACCTGCGGCGTCTTGCGTGCGCTGGAGTATGCGGCTCGGGGGCCTCAGCAAGGGAGTAACCATGTGCCCGCTCAGCCGGATTTGACTATTGAGCATGTGCTACCGCAAAGCTGGGAAAAGCTGCCTGCCTACCAAATAGCCGACATGACAGAGGGACAGCGGCAGCTGAGAGAGGCCGCTATTCATGGGTTTGGTAACTTGACGCTGCTGACCCAGCCTTTGAACAGCTCAATCAGCAATGGCCCATTTGCCGATACCCTAGGCGCTGAGGGTGAACAGATTCTGGGCAAGCGCTCCCGACTAGGCCAAAGTGCCTTGCTGTTGAATACCTATTTTCACCAGTCAGCGCTTTCAGCCTGGAACGACCTAGCCATCGAGAATCGTGCGAAAACGCTGCTCAAAGCGGCGCTGCTCGTGTGGCCAAAGCCTGCAGGCAGTGCCGCTACCCCCGTCGCGGTGGCAGCGGCGATCTGCGGAAACTAAACGGGCCGTTTGGATACCGCCCTCCTTCGGGCGGTGTACAAATAAGGGCGGATGAGCGATCGCCCGGAAGGCTGCCGTAGCAAGAGGGCACGTTGCGGGCCTGGCCCAAACGACGGCGTCGTTACCGACGCACCTCGATTTTGTAGAAATAATCCTCAATGCTCAGGCGGCGGCGATCCGAGATGATTGCATCGCTGATCGCGTTTTTAAGCCGAACGTAGTGACGGCAGTTCTGGGCACGGCTGAGATCAGAAATAGGCTTTACCGCTCGCAAGAACTCGTCATAACTGCTCACTGGTCGACTCATTACCCGATCGATGTTGGGCAGGGCTTTGGCATCTGCCTGGCGGCTGTCAGGCCATGCCGGCTCGAGGCTCAGGTCGCCCTCGCGCAGCTCCAGCGTAAAGAGCATTTGCACCTTCCCGGTCTTTTCGTCCGCCCAGCATGGGGGAAAGTCCATGCCACCATTAGCCTCCAAGCGATGCTTGAGGTAGAGCAACTGGCCTTTAAGGTCAGCGTTTTCTTTCTTCACGGCGATAGGGTTGCCCGGATCAGCTTGCATCGCCGTGAAGTGCTGGTACTCCTCCGCCAGTTTCTGCACCTTCTCGAGGCTGCTCTTGCCTTCAAGGCTGGCCAGGGCCGGGGATTTATCCAGTACTTGCTCCAGGGCGTCGAGTTTGCCAAGTGAGGCCTCGACTTGCTCCTTGAGAAACTTGACGTCATTGGCTTTGGCGACGTCCTGAGGATCCTTCAGCGACTTCTGCACCGCCTCTTTTAACGACGTTGCCAAGGCCAGAGCATCTTCGACCCGTTTCTTCACAAGCTGACCGCCGTTGCCGCCCGCCGCCTCCACCATTTTCTGTAGCTCACTGAGGGCGGTGATCTGCTGTTCCTGCTCGTCCAGTAGCTGCTTCAATCGCACGACGTCCTGCTTCGCCTGACCCGCTTCGAGTAACTGGCTGATCACCTCGTCAGGATTGCGCGAGCTGTGGGCTTTGATCTCATCGATGAGCTGTGTCTTAGCTTCGTCCAGTTGCGCCATCTTGGTATCGATCCCATCGAGGGACTGGAGCTGCTCTTGCAGCTTCTGGTTCTCCTGAGTCTTTTGAAACACCATGAAGCCGAGCAGAAGCATCAGCATAAAGATGAGGGTCAGGGCGATCTCCGTCAGCGATAGCTGGAAGACCTGGTCATTGTTCGATGCCATTTCAGGCTGCTCCAGGACTCAGTGTCAGCTGCTGCTTGATTCCGGTTGAATCTGCCGATCATCAGTTCCGTCTGCTGGCGGGCTGAATGGCACCACGTTCTCTCCGACCAATGGCGTTTTCTCGAGGTGATCACTGATGACGTCCAGCCTGCGCTGTACATTGTCCAGTTGCTCAAGTCGGGCCAGACCACTATTGGATTCAAGGTGAGAGGAGCTGAGCTCCACCAGCTGGCTGAGACTTTGAAGAACCTGCTGGCCCATAGCCTTGACCTGTTGGTGCTCCTGATTCGCCAACTCGGCGTGCTGGCTCGATTGGCTGACCACCGTCAGCAGTTGCGGCACGTTGTGTTGGAGCGATGCCACCAGTTCCTGGCTGGCCTTTTTGATCTCTTCAGTGCTGCTGCTTTGCTGCTCGGCCACCAGGTGGATGTTGGCAACCGATGCCACGGTCTGGGCCATCGATTCAGTGAGCGCTTGAACGGAACTGGAGAGTTGCGTGGTGGCCCCCAGTTGCGAGCCCAATTGGGCATTTAGCGACTCCTGTTGCGCAGACACGACGGCGATCAGGGACTTAGATTGCTGGCCCATCTCCTGAAGCACAGCTTCTTGCTGGGTTTGCAGCAACTTGGTCAGTGTCTCCAGGCTGGCACCGACCTGTTGCACGTCGTCCAACACGCTGCCCATGCTTTCCAGCTTTTCGTTGATGCGCTTGATGGAGTTGTTGACCAAGCGCGCAGAGCCTTGCACATCGAGCGTCACCGACTTAAGGCTGTCGGTTGCAGTTTCAGTGACTACGCCCAGCTGCGTCACGGCGCCCTCCAGTCGCTTGGAGAACAGGTCATCGGGGAACTGCACCTCATCCAGACGGGTTACCAGCCCATCAACGAAAGTCACTACCGACTGATCGATTCGTTCAGTTGCACCTTTGGCCGCTGCTTCATATTCCGTGATGATCCGAGTCATGCCCAGCGCCGTGGTGCGGACGTCTTGCATCAGCCCCAGCATCATTTCCTTGTTGTGCTGAGTCATGGTTGCAAAGAACTCCGTGGTCTTGGCCTGGTGGGCCTCTGACATCGCGAGGATCTGCTCCTTAACCGCTGTCACCGTCTCGTCGGTGGCACGCATGACATCCGCGCGGAAGTCGACCAACCGCTCGAGAGACTTCTGAAACTCATCAGCCAACTTACGCGAGGCATCGATCACCTGATCCTCAACATTGCTTAGCGCATCGTCAGTACTCGGCCGGAAACTCACCAGG
Organism: Pseudomonas sp. C9-3; assembly: GCF_032392015.1. NCBI lineage: Bacteria > Pseudomonadati > Pseudomonadota > Gammaproteobacteria > Pseudomonadales > Pseudomonadaceae > Pseudomonas > Pseudomonas sp. C9-3. The sequence continues at coordinate 5,883,478 of NZ_CP135919.1, forward strand.
GTGACGCGTACCGCCAAGCCCAGTACGGTACTCACCATGGCGGCGCCGAAGCGCACGGCAATAGTGGTCAGGTCGGTACCGATGTTCGGCAGGTCGAAAAGCGAGAAGATGATTGAGGCGATAGTGAAGATGAAGCCCAGGTAGTAACACGAGTCCGCGAACTTCTCTGCCGAAATGTCGCTATCACGCAGCCGGTAACCAATGAGCATGTACGCGGCCATGAAGCACAAGGGCAGCAGAAGGCCGAAGATCCAGGGCTCATGCAGATACCAACCAACAAACGAGCTACCGACTTTTAAGGCGCAAGTAAGGACGAACAGTCTCTTCAGGGAGATTTTGATTGGCATGACTCAGCCCTCCATTGGCGTCACAGCAACGAGTCGGGCACCCGCTTTCTCGAAATAGCGCTCCCAGAAGGTCAGCTGCTTCCGTGTCTGCAATTTTGGGTAGTTCATTAGGTAGTTCAGCTTGACCTGAACGCCGTCCAGACGGGTCTGTGTTTTCTGCCCGTAAGCACTGGTAGCGAAGCCATCGAAGTCAGCTTTCCCTTTGAACATGCTGAATTCGGGGGTATTGGCCAGCATGTCCGAATAGACAATGAGGGTCTTAGGGCCTTTGATATTTTCCGCTTGGAAGCTATTGATCGCGACCAGCTGAAGCATCTCAAAAATGGGTGATTTGTCGGCTGGCTTGTCCTGCATCAGGACGTTTTCCAGCTGAGTTACCGGCTCGCGAAATTCACGCTCGAATCGCTCTTGAATACGCGCGGGGTTGGAATCCAGCTCTGATTTTCCCGTAGCGGTACCCGGGTTGCACTTCTCGAAGAGCGGTTTGGCGGTCTGAGTGAAATCCTCACCGAGGGCGTACACCGACAGCAGATAACCTTCAGGCACGACGTTGTCTGCCAGGGCTTTCAAGCCTTGAGCGAAGGCCTGGCGTTGGATGAAGTTATAGGGGTCGGTGTTGTCGACCAGCACAACATAGTGGCCCAGCGGGCCTGAGGTGGGGCACAACGTGAGTTTGTCGGTGGCTGTGGGCCGATGGAGGAAATACCAGCCTATTGCGCCCGCCATTGTCAGTAGGGCAATCACCAATAGTGCAATTGTACGGAGTTCCTGACGGCGCTTCTTTTCCGCCATGCTCGTCCTGCGCATTCTGGGGTTCCTGTGTCAGATCTGTTGGCGGATGGGTTCAAGTTGACTGAATTTGACGTCGTAGGACGATTGAATTCGGCGACGGATATCTTCGATTTGGTTCAGGAGGTCAGCTAGCAGTCCTTCCTGCTCCTGCAGAGCTCGCTCATCCGCAGTCGTGTTGAAGTCGGGCAAGGTCAATTGCCGTACTGGTACGGGCTGGCGGAAGTAAGCGGGAACCGGGACACCGGTGGCCTTTCGAGATATCTCGTTTTCGGTTCGGAAGATTTTGACCAGTGCACTCATCATGTGCTCGGCCTTGTCCAGCGCTCGTTGCAGGCGCTCAGGCGCGATGCGCTTCTTATCGACTTCCGCACGGAAGGCGACAACGTCAACTTTGGCTTGCTCGAGGCCCTGTTCCAGCTTGCCGACATACTCTTCTTTCAGACGCTCCAACTCGTCCCGAATCTGAGCAATCTCGTGGTCGTAGAAGGCTTTGGCTTCATCGGCGATTCCCTGGACGTTGGCATATCCTGGGTAGGGATCCGATAGCTTGTAGCCTTCACAGAGTCCGGCAAGCGCGAATACCACGCTCACGACACACAGAATTATTGAGAAAACGTCATGGAATCCGAGCGGGTTGCTTTGCAGAGCTTGGAGCGCGGCAGCGGCAATGACACTAATACCCACATCGCCAGCCTGCCCCAGCGCATCGCGGAAATGCGCAATGATCAGGCCGAGCCCTCCCATGATTGCCCCCGCCAAGATCACGCCCAGGTACCCGGCAAGACGGCGGATGGGGCTGATGTGATTGATGTTCGGCACGAGGAAGCGACCGAGTGCAAAGGCAATGCCGACGTTTGTCGCCGCCAAGGCGCCGGCAAAAAAGAAGCCCTGGAACAATCCGCCATCTAAACCGGCTGCAAAAAAACCGGCGTTTAGAATGCCTTCGACTGCCACGGTGAATATCGCCAGCAGGATGCAGATCGCTTTACGAGTGCCGGAAATCACCTGCGCATGGCGGGTGAGCTGATTCTCCTCGCGAAACGTGAGTAGCTCCTGTTCACGCTGATGCGCCGAGCTCCGCAGATTGCGTAACTCGGTTTCACGATCGGAAACCCGGCGATTCGCCTCGCGCTCAAATTCATCGGCCAGATTAGCGGTGCGATTTACCGTCTTGGTGATGTCATAGGTCACCAGGCGCTCTTGAATGCGTTGAACATGGGTCGTTGCCCAGTTCTGGTAGCTGAGGCGAAAACCTTCCAGTTTCTGGCAGATCGACTCTTCAATGCCGGAGAGATGAGTTTCGTCGGGAGCAGGTGCGCCAGCGGCACCGAGACGCTGTGCTTGAGCTTCAATATCCAGCTCTTTGAGCAGCTCATCCTTGTCGAGGACATGCAGGTCTGGATGCTCGGGATCACTCTGCCGGCGCGGAGCTCTCAACCAACCAAACAGCATCTTAAATAGCTTCATCGAAACTTCCTTGAGAGCATGGCGTCAACGGCAGAGGCTTTCACAGGGAACGCCATCGCGATCCCGATCCAGGCTGGAAACTCCGCATTGCTGCAGGTAGAAATTGGCTTCTTGGCAGTTGCTCATCTGTCCGCAATAGCGCTTGGCGCCACAGACATAGTTGGCAGACGTGGCGTCCCGAGTTTTGCGCTCGGCTACCAGAGAGTTGAGAGAGTGCCCGGCGCGCCTCCATTCCCAAGGGGGAATGATGTCGGACTCGGGAAGCGCCCAAAGGCCCAAGCGTGCTGTCCGGGCAGTTCCTTGCAGCGCAGGCAAGGTGGTATCGCGGTTGTAGCGATCGAAGACCCAGGCGGCGCCACGGCTAACCATTTCTCGGTTGACGCTAATCCCATCGACAGAGGCTTCACCGATGTGCCGGCCGTACTTGTCTTCGCCACTTAAGGTGAGCTGGATGACTCGGCCAAAGATCAACTTGGCGAGTTGATCCTTTGCCTGACGGCCATAGGGCTGGCCACTTTCGGGAGTGTCGATGTTGGCCATCCTGACCTTAACCTGTTGGTTGGATTCCGTAAGGCAGGTGAAGGTGTCGCCGTCACTGATGGCCACCACGCGGCACTCTATATCGTCGGCCAACGCCGTGAAGGTCATGGCGACTAGCAGCACAACTGTCCATGGGCTGAACCGCATTCTTCCCTGAAGCTCCGCGCAAAGGATCGTGAGGATCCCAAGAGATAGGTAATGCCAAAAGGCTATTGTTTGCGCGGAATCTTAACGGGAAATTTCAGAAAAGGCTCATTGACAGGATGACCGGGCGGTATTTTCTAAGATGCGCTGAAGGCCTGTCTGTCTTCAACTAACTGTCCGATGGCGCCAAGGGCACAAGGAGTACTGCGCTGGATGTTTTCCGGCGCCAACCGGTTAGTTGGCGCATAGAGGGTGTGAGCAATTTGGCCGCGAACCCTGCGGTATCAAAGCTCCACGGTCAGCGCCTTGATCCCCACCCCTGCGCAAAACCGCCCCACCGCCGTCAGCGAGCGCCACACCCTTATCGGTTCGCGCCGTGAACGCACCGGCAGCCATTTCACCCCGAGGCGCAATTCCAGGCGCCAGCCTTCGCCGTCGCGCAGCACGCGAAACTCCCGCGCCGCGCCGGTCTCCACCAATGCCCGCAACGTCTCCTGCTCGATGGCTTTTTTCATCGCCCCGGCTCTCCCACCCGCCAGTTCCCCGATGTCTGGTATAGCGCAGCATGGCGTGCCGGTAGCCCTCGCCGGCCAAGCGGTCACCGCCCCTGGTTCAGGTGTGGGGGGCTATTCACCATAACGTCCTATTACGCGCAGTCCACTGCTCTGCAGTGCGCTAGAAGTCGGCCTCGCTGAGGCTTTCGACGCGCATGTTGCCGTGCAGCACCTTGTACAGGGTCAGGCTGATGTCGCTGTACTGATAGCCGGTGGCGGTGCTGAACTGCTCGACCTGCAGCAGGCTGGAGCGAAAGTTACAGCCGCTGGCGATGTCCTTGTACTTCACGTAGTACGTCCCCGGGCTGATCTGGCGCAGGGTGAACTTCTGCCCGGCGGGCACGAAGGCATGCCGCTCCAGGGTGCCGCTGCGTGAGGTGGCAGGGCCCAGTTTGATATACAGCGCGCTGTTGCCCTGGGAGTTGTCGATGCTGATTTGCGAGTAACCGGCGTTGTAGGGGATGCCAAACCCGCGCACGTAGCCCGCCGTGCGCGGCCAGGCACGACCCTTGGGATCCTGTGGCATGGGCTGACAGCGCGGTACAGGGGGCGCGGCCGGTGCCGTACGGCTGGCGGCGGGGGGTGCGGCCGGCAACAACGGACTGCTGGGCGTCGCCGATGCCGTTGTGCGCGCAGGGGCAGACGGCGGTACGTAGGCACTGTGGCGTTGACCGTACGAGTCTAGGTAGGACAGCCCGAGCACCAGGGCGAAGCCTAGCGCGCCGATCCAGCGGGCAGTGCGGAACAGATTGCCGAGCAGTGCGCCCCAGGCGAGCGGAGGCGCGCTTTGACGCTGCTGCGGTGGGGGTGGCGGGGGCGTTTTCGGCGGCGGAGGCGGTGGTGGCTGCGTGTGGGCGCGGCCGGCCTGGCGCTGGAACTGTTCGAACTGTGCCTGTTGAAAGGCCTGCTCTTGCTGCGCGATCCACTCATCGTGCGAGCGCCGGCGCTGTGGGTCGGAAAGCACCTCGTACGCCTGATTGATCATGGCCATGATCCGCGCGGCCTGCGGATCACCCGGATTCTTATCCGGGTGATACTTCTGTGTCAGGCTCTTATACGCGGCGCGGATGACTTCGGCCGAGGCCGTGCGCGCCACCATCAGGTTGTCGTAGTGCGTACGCGGTTTCTGCATGTCCCTTGCCTTGAAGCGCCGCAATCGGCGCCCGGTGCATCCTGGGCGAACTCGCCGGCCACCCTTGGTGGCGAAATGCAATTGTCGGTTGGCACGTTCGTGCTGGCAAGATCACTCGGTGTGAGGTGACGCGCGGCGCCGAATAACGCCCGCGCTACCGAGCAGCAATAGTCCTGCCGCGATATCCAGGAGCATCCACAGCTCTTTGGGGAGATGCAGTTTGGCGAGCGGATTGAAGACCAAGGCGCACAGGCCGTAGGCCCAGGGTAACCAGCGATGCTGACGTTGCGCCGCCAAGTAGATGGCGAATATGAAAACCGCGCAGGCCAGCAGGCGCAGGACACTGTAGTAGGCGTACGGTAGGGGGAACGCGCCGGCCATCAGCATGAGACTGCACAGCAGAATCACTGGGAAAGGCATGGAGGGATTCCTGAGGGGCGAATGAACGAAAGCAGAGGAAAGTCTTTTCTGCGCCCGGCGCAATTGTAGGTTGGGGACTCCAACCCCACAGGAGTTGCCCCATGAGCCATCACAACAAGCATCACGCCAATCAATCCAATCCGAACCATCCGAGCCACCAGGCGGCTCAGGACAATCGGTCGAACCAGCTGAACCCGAACAACCCTGCGTACCACAGCAGCCGGCAAGCACCGAAGCCCGGCAAATAACCAGGCATGGTAGGCCGGGGAATCCTCCTTCCCCGGTCTGACAAGGAGCGTAAAAATGGCCCGTAAAGCCGAAACCAACGGCATCGCCGATACCCTGCGTCGCCTATTTGGCCACGATGCGGATCGCAGCCTGGTCAGCAAACTCGCGGATGAACCGCCACTGCAGGCGCATCGCGTCGACCCCAAAGGGAATTCGCTGACGCTCAAGCGCTCGGATGCATGCGACAACCTGATCAAGAACCTAGTGGCGCTGGACAGCGTGTTCAACAGCCGAAGCTTCTGTGGCCGTCTCGCGAAGGGCGAGGTAGCGGACGGCGAACTACGCAGTGAAATCGCCCACGCTCAGGCACGCCTGCAACAGAAGCTGCGGGCCTATGCCTATTGGTTCGATCGCCTGGAGTCACTCGAGGCGCTGTTGCAGGATCGACCGTCGCTGGAAACCTTTGCACTGCAAGATCGCTTGCCGTTAAGCACCGCGAGCGCGGCCGAGCAGCCGGGCGCACCCTACGCCTTGCGGGCGGTGCAATTGCTCGAGAGCGTCGAAGAGCAGGGGCGCGGCGCCACTGTGGATGCCGAGCAGCTCAGTGAAAAAGCCTGGGCGTTACATCGCTTGGGCCTACAGGCGCAGGCCCACCAAGCAGCACGCCGGGCGGTCGCGATCAACCCTCAACACTCTGAGGCCTGGATGCTCTTGGCGTTGGGGTGCCTTGAGCAAAAGCGTGGGGGGAGCAAGCGCGCTGGCGTTATCAGCAGGCGCGTGAGTGGGCCGACCCGGGGTCGTCACATGAACAGTGGGCCGAGGAGATGCGCGATGAGGCGGAGGGGCGTATTGCCAACGCCTTGCATCAGCACCGGTCGGTGATTTTTCCGGCCCTGCGCTATTGGCCGTTTAAGTTGGAGCACAAAGCGCGGCAGTATCGTCACCGCGACCAGTATGAAGTGGTTCGCAACTGGTGCATTGATTGGCTCTTCACCTTGCTGCGCCCCCACTCGGCGCCGCTCTCGTCGGACGTTGACGTACAGCGTGCCTACGCTGCCAATGGGATGGGGCCCGAATTCGTATGGAGCGAAGCCAGTCGTTGGTATCAGCGTCTGGGAGGACGTGGGGGCAAAAGCCATGGACTCTCCGAGTTGGAGCTCGAGGTTGCGGCCATGCTCCATCATGAATGGGCGGATTTGGTCGGCCGGTCAATGGGCTTCTCCTTCTTTCAACGCTTGCTGCTTGACCCACAGCGCCACCTGATCGCGCTGAAGCTATTGCACATTGGCTATGTCTTGGGCTTTGGTGGATACGAACGTCTGCGGGATCGAGTGCTGGATGATTTGCAGTACTGGAAGTCGACGGAAATCCTGCATGTCCTGAACGACAGAGCGTTGCTGCAGGTACTCACTACCCATTGCTCCACTGCTGGAATGCAGGAACTGGGCAACCGCTTTGCGCAACTGGCGGGCATCGTCGATGTGGAACAGCGGGCGCACTCATCTCGACTTCGGGGAAACCTCTGGCGACAGCGTTATCACCATGCGTTTGTTCGGGGAGAGTATGCCTGTTGCCGCGAAGTGGCCGTGGCCGCACAGCAGTACTTGATGCAGTCTCCGGATGCCCCAGCGCCTGTTGATCTCAGTTGCGAAGAAGCCCAGCAGAACGTGCTGAGCCTCAAGCACTGGAAGTATCTTGAGCTGAGGGCAGCTGTGGAAATGCCACCCGGTGCAGAGAGTGCTGTGAGCTTGCTATCCGTCGATGAGCCGATCGTCTATTTCGCCGACGAGCGTAGCTATTTGATCGAAGAGTTTGGCGGGGACGAGTTCATCGACGAGTCGTTCTGGGTGGCTCCCTATGGCGACTCGATTATCAGCACTGGCCGCTGGCGCAAAGCAGTTTGTGCACTGGCGGAAGACAAGGTGCTGCAGGGCTCGGTCATTAAGCAGATTGAGGAGCTTACCGGCATGCTACGGCAGCTGGAGGACGCGGCACTTTTGGTTTAGACCTCCTCGTCGAGCAGAGCATTGGGCTTCTTAGCGCTGCAGGGCGGCGAAGTAATTCAGGTTCGCGGCCTCCCCGCTGACCAAATCGCGCCCTGCCCAGCGCAGATCCGCTGCATCGTCATCAAAAACCGCCATGGCCGCCAGTGTCTGATATGTGTCCTCACTCTGCATGCTCAATTGCCCATTCGCTGGATCAAGCATGGCGAGGTTCAGCCAATCGCCTTGGTAAGGGGCAGCTTCGACTTGGGTGATCAGGCGGGTCAGCGCTGAGATGATGGGGCTGGCCTGGGGCAGAACGAAACAGATTCGCGGCACCAGTGCTCGATGAGCCAAGGCTAGCTGGAGGTACTCCAAGCCAACCGCCATGGCAGGTTTTGCAATGCTACCCAACCGGATGAACAGGGCCACCTGGGCAACGCCGTCCTGGGTGACCAGCATATTGGGAGCCTGGTACAGGGTGCCGCCCGTCTGCTGCAGGATGCGCCCTTCGGGGTAACCAAAGAACTTTGCGCCTACGCGCGCAAGGGCGTCAGCACTGCTGCGCTCATGGGCAAGCAGGAGGCGTCGGGTACTGTCGCGATTGTGCAGCGCCGCCTTCTGCGGTTGTGCCTCTTGCAACTCACCGAAGAGGCTGTTGAGTTGCTCCAAAGAACACTGGTTGCGCAGGACGTCGGGGAGCAATGTCTGGGCACGAGCGGGAGATATCTGCGCAATCTTGCCCAACATGTCGGCTTGCATATAGGTGCAACCGACCTCCTCAAGGCCAAGGTTCGGTCTCAGGTCATCTAGCGCCCGTCCGGCCTTCATCATCCGCGCAAATGTGGCGTTTTTGACACCGGCGCTTTGGGCGTGGCGCAGGAGGACGTCTGCCTGACGCTCCCCTTTGGCTAGCGCCGTAGGGAGCTCTGCAGAGGCCACTCGATACTGACTGAACCAGGCTGTGTTGGCGCGCCGTCCCACTGAGGGCTCCTTCCATCGACGCCTCATTTTGCCGGAAATTGCGGGCGAAACGTAATGGTGTTTGACGACACCCGTGGACTGCGCTATTCCTAATGACAGATATAAATTACAGCCTGTCATATAGTGCCGATTTTCCACCGCACAACCAGCACTATATGGCAATGGCGCCATTGGACATTGCCGTTGGATGAGTCATGAAGCTTGACGCCCTTTCCCCCCTTCACAGCCGCGACGTTGCGCGGCGTACGCATCGTGGCCGCCGCGCCTTTGTCCTGTGCTCGCCGAAAAACGGTCGAGTCGAAATTCGCCTGGAGTCGCGGCTGGAGCAGTCCGTTGCGCAGGCTTTGGAGCTTGATCCCCGGGTACGCAGCTACCGCACCCAGCCCTTCACCCTGGAACTCAGTACCGGTCGATTACTCGCCGAGCGCCCATCCCGGCGCCAGGCGCTGGAGACGTTCTATACCCCGGACTTCGTCGCAGATGTGAATGGCTTGGAGGTGGTGATCGAGGTCAAGCCAGCAGCTTTTCTTGAGGAACGTCGCGAGCAGCTTGTGCACTTGCGGTCGCGCTTTTTGGCCCTCGGTCGGCGTTTCGTGGTGATCACTGAGGCGGATCTTCCGCCGGTCTATCAGCGCAACCTGGCAGTGCTCCTACCCTTCCTGACTCAGGCGTCCAGTCATTTGGTCTCCTGGGTAGAACCGCTGACGCGGCGTGCGCCGGAGCAACTGCGTGGGTCACTGCGTGAGGTACTCGCGGGTCTATCCCCGGCCAATCATTACCTGGGAGCCGCCCTGCTGTTGGGGGTTCTGCGGGTAGATCTGTGTGAACACTGTCTGGAGCACATGGATTTTGAGGTAGAGCCGGCGCTCGGCTCGCTCGGCGTATTTGAGGTGTTGCGCTATGACTGACTCATTGGCGGTTAATCAGTACATCCAGCGCGAGGGTGCCTTGTATCGGATCTCTGCCATCAGACCGTTGTTGGGTGACATCGACTTGGAGGGCAAAGGAGGGGTGAGGCTAACCTTGCCACTGCGAGATTTCCAGAACGGGATCGCCAGCGGAGCGATTCGCCTGCAGTGCGGTGCAGTCACGCCGGCCAAACGGGTCACAACGATGAAGGAGCGTCAGGAAGCCGAATTTCGCCTGGCATTGCTGGATCTCAACGCCCACTTAGAGAGGCTCCCGATCGACGCTCAGGAGCGCAAGTTCAGGCTCGAAGCTTTCTGCAGTCAGCAGAAGCGCAAGCTGCCCTGTGCCAAGACCTTGCTGAGGTACCGTGACGCCTTCGCCACAGCAGGGTTTGAAGGGCTTGTTCCGAGCTTCAGCCGTCGTGGCGGCTCGGGGTGGTCGCGTAAGCGCGCGGCGAAAAAAATCGCCGAGCAGGTCATCATCGATACGTTCATGCGTGATGACAAACTGAACCTCAGCAACGTCGCTGAGTTGGTGAATGGTCAACTCGCAGAAGCAGGCGTGGCATATGGAACGCCTGCGCAGCTGGATCGAAAAACCATCAGTCGGATGATCCAGCGGATGCCCAAGGGGCTCGTTAGGGAGGGACGACTCGATCCTCGCACGTTCGCGTTGTGGAATCGCCAGGCGGTGCGCACCTTCGAGGTGAGGCAGCCTCTCGAGCGCGTTGAACTGGATGCCAAAACCATCGATATGTACTGCCGCGATGAGGTGGGAAATCTGTACACCCAACTCACGCTGTACGCGATGGTTTGTGCCTACGCCTCCTATCCGCTGGCGATCTATGTCTGCGCTGGAAAGCCCAGCGAGTACACCCTGTTGAAACTCTTTGAGAACTTCTTTACGCCGAAAGACCAGGCGTACAAGGATCGCTTTGGCATTCGTACGGACTTAGTGGCGCCCAGCGCGTTGTCGCTAGTGGTATTCGATAACGCAGCAGAAAACTCCTCGGATCTGGCGCTTGCGTTGCTGCGAGAGGTTGGCATCAGTTTCGAATACGCGCGTGTCGCGCGTGGCGACGACAAAGGTCACGTCGAGTCGCTGTTTGGCGTACTCGATAAGCGCCTGCTGCATAAGTTGCCGGGCGCTACCCGCAGCCAGGATGGGCGTAACCCAAATCGCCACGCGAGGGCTAGCGCTGAGGCGTGCTACACGATTGAGCAGATCTACCGCGAGATCATGCGATTCGTCGCGGACGTGTACATCCACGAGCCCCGGGAAAAGTTGGGATTCCGCTTTGGCGAAAAGACTTCGATTCACGATGCCATGCACAAAGCAATGCAACAGTTCGTGCCACTGCCACCACCGCCTTTGGAGACGATTCAGCGACTGATCCTGAACATCAACCGTGACGTGCGGAAGCTGCAGCACTACGGCGTGGATTTTGAGGGTTTTCAGTACCACAGCAGCGCACTGGCTGATCTGGCCCGCAGCCGCGATATTCCGCAGCTGGAAATACTGTACAACCCGGACGACTGCTCAGCGATTTTTGCCGTGCACCCGGATGATCGCAGCTTGATGCGGCTGCCGAACAAAATGCTGGGCGTGCCTCCGGTGTCGTTTGAAATCGCCAAGTCGCTGCGCAAGCTCTACACCCGGGCGGGAGCGATGCAGGGAAGCGATTACCGACGTCTGTATGCCGAGGCGCTGGCGCGCTATACACGAGACAGCCAGGGTGGGCGTCGGAAGAAGGTTTCCGAAAACAATCGTGAGGCACGTAAGCGTGAGCAACATCAGCACACGAAGAATTTGCAGCAGCAGTTGCAAGCACATACCTCGGTTGCAGTCTTGCCGGAGATTGGCCCCTCCCGCGCAGTAGATCAGATCGTGGTGCCGGCGCCACGACGGGAGCGCGCCAATGACTAAGTTCGATCCCCTGATTTGTCATGAACGATTCTTAAACGCTGAAACAGCGATACACGATTTGCTCCTGTGTGCTCGCCAGGGCGATCCCCAGATTCTGCCAATCGTGGGGCCGAGCCGGGTCGGCAAGTCCACACTCTTACGCAGTTTGCCCTCTGCCCCACGCGGAACCAGTCATCGCGAGGTTTTGATTGTCACCAGCCCTAAGCATTTGAGTCGGCGTGCGCTACCCGATGCGTGTTTGGCAGCGCTGGGCCTGATGCCTGACCTGTACCGCAATCAGGTGATGGCTGATCAGGCTCTGTTGAAAGGGCTAAAGCAAGCAGGCACCAGGCTGGTGGTGTTCGACGAAACGCAGCACATGCTCGAGCGCGCCGGTTCGACCACGGCCCGCGCGGCGGGCGACTTCCTCAAGACTCTGTTCGATGAGGCTCGCTGTAGTGTGTTGCTGCTAGGCCTGCCCTCCATGTTGGCGCTATTCCAAGCTAACGAACAGCTGGCTGGTCGTTCTCGGCGGGAGGTCGAGTACTACCCCTATCAATGGGACGGTGACGAGTTCCTCGCTTTCCGTGCGGCCCTGGCGGGCGCCTTGGCAGCTCTGGAGGAGTGGGGTTGGCAGACCTTTTCCTGCAACGATGTAGAGTTTGCCAGACGTATGTATCTGGCTTCGGCCGGTCGCTATGGTGTGGTGCATCGCTTGTTTCAGGAGGTAGTGGCGAGGGCCCAGGGCTCGGCCAAACACGCGGACTACCCCGCGTTTGCTCAGGCATTCGACCAAGCCATCATGCAACCGGGCGAGCGCATTAATCCGTTTGAGCAAAGCCTGGTCGTGGAAACTGAACATCTTGCGCGCGCCTATGTGTCGGTGATGCCAGATGTGTTTGCTCCACGTGGAGGGTGCTGACGTGCTGCCCTTCGTCCCTCAACCTTTTGCCGACGAGAGCCTCGAGAGCTACCTGCAGCGCCTGGCACTTGCCCAGTTTCTTACCAGTAGCCAACTGCTGTTACGCCCTGTGGGGCTGCGCTCCAAACGGCTTTTTAATCCCGACGAACTTAAGCAGTTTGCAGAGCATTACGCCCTCGATGCGCAGCAGCTTATTGAGATGGCCACATTTCCTTCCGTAGCAGGAGCATTGGCACGAGGAAAGTTCCTGCGGCTCAGTGCTGCGGTGTGCCCTCAATGCTTGGCTGAGGAGCCCTATCTCCGTCAAAGCTGGTACCACGTGTTGGTGACTGCCTGCAGACGGCACGGCGCTGCGCTCCTGGAAAGTTGTCCGGGGTGCCGGCAGCCGCTTAGCCACCACCGAGGGCCGCTGACTCACTGTTCGTGCGGAGTGGATCTGTCGGGGGTGCTGCAGCAGACTGCCGATGCAGGGAATCTGCTGGTATCGGCCCTCATCAGCGGTGAGGAGCAAGAAGCTCGCTCAGTGCAACAGCAACTGGGAGGCCTGCCCTGCTTACCTGAGGATATCGATGCTTTCGTGGTGTTCCTTGCCAACCTGAATCGAGCCCAGCCATGGCGTCGAGGGCGTGGCATTACTCTGGGCGAGGCTGAAGCATTAAACAGGGCTGCTTATCATTTCCTGGAAGATATCCCCTCTAGCTTCCAAGCATTTGTTCGGCGGCGGATTCAGCACGCTAATCAACGCCAAAGCGCCAAATTCATCACGGAGTTGGGCGGTTGGTATCGCCAGCTCACCCGTGATTTCGATCGACCCGAGTATGCCGCCGTCGTGCGGATTGCTGCGGAGTGTCTGGTGCTGCATGCGATCGCACCACTCAATCGGAAGATGAAGCAGATCGGCAGCGACCTGCTCGGGATGAAGTCGACGTACACCACCGCCGAAACGGCTCGCCTGTTGGGTTCGTCTCCGGATCGGATTGTTGCCTTCGTCAAAGCCGGGCGTCTTCGTGGGCAAGTACTTCAAGGGGGGGCGGTTGAGTACTGTCTGGTCGAACGTACGGAAGTCGAGGAACAGCAGCGCCTGGCGGCAGAGGTGATTACTCGAAAAGACGTGCAGCGAATGCTCAATGTTTCACGCCATCTTGGTGATCGCCTCATCGAGAGTGGGGTGCTGCAGCGTATTCCGGATGTGCAACGGCCGTTATTCGGTAAGGGCGAATTTTGGCGCGTCGAGGTCGAGCAGCTTTTGGCACGACTGAGTGAAGCCTGTGACGTGCATGAGGGCGGCCCAACCCTGAGCTTGGCGGAAATCAGTGCACGGCAATTTCCGCGAGATCAACTCACCGAGTTGTATCGACAAATCGGCTCGGGGCAGCTGAAACCGGTGATTCGCCTGCAGGACATCGAGGGGTTGGCATCCCTGCGTTTCGATCAGCATGACATTCTCGCCATCGTGGCGCCGGCCGAGGCGCCACGCTTCGAGCTGAGTATCACGGATCTCACCAAGTTCACCCGTTGGAAGCACGCAACGATCAGAGGCTGGATAGAGGCTGGCTGGCTGCCATGCCGACGCGAAACGCTGCGCGGACGGGAGCGCATCTGGATTTCACCGGCTCACCTGGTGGAGTTTCTCTCGCGCTACGTTGTCGTCGCGGATGCGGCTGATCAGCTCAAGACCAAATCCGTCTGGTTACAGGAGTCGCTGTACAGCCGAGGACTGGTTGCCCAAGCAGGGCACCTCAATACCGAAGGTGTTCGGCGGGGGCTGCTGCTCAGCACGGCTGCATTGCTCAACGTTGCCACAGGCCGCGCGCCGGCGTGGCGGCGCTCCGTCAACGACGAGCCAGCGAGCCTTCCGGTGGCTCCTTCCTCCTCAGTCCATGATGTGGGAGCGATCTATGGTCAGGTTGATTGACCCTGAGACCGAGGCGCGGCTGCTGCGTGCCCGGCTCCATAGGTTTGGCGAGCCAGTGACGGCGTATCTAACGGACGTTCGTATCTGCGCTGGCTGCGCCCTGGGTGTCGTCTATTGGGATGCGCAGCGACGCTTTTTTAATGGTCGGTTGATCCGAACCTCGGACATCCATCGAGTGGTGCAGTCTGGACGCTATTGGCTGCTCGCCACCGAAAGCCAGAGCCAATACGTCGTCGTGTCGTTCCAGCGACCGGGCGGGCGGAAATCGCTGGAAGCGTACCTGCCGCTTCTGTGCAGAGGCATATTCCCTACGCCTCTGGCGCTGCAATAGCCGAGGTGGCCCATGATCACATCAATGATAACGCTCGAGTTGACCGAAGGTGATCGCGTGGCATTGTGGTGGTTGAAGCAACAGGCCGTCGCTGTGGCCACCCTGCTTTATCCAGACAGCCCACTCGAACAGCACAGCGTGGCAGCCCTTCTCACCCAGATCAGCCGGGAGCTTCGCGCGCCCGTCAATCTCCAGCTGGTGAGCGATTGCGCTCGGGTCGAGCAGCGCCTGCTGGAGGAGCTTGGCAGGGCCGCTCTGAGTAGGGCCAATTCAGTAGAGCGCCAAGCACTCTTCGACCTCGTGTACCCCCGGATCACAGGCGACAACTATGCCCATAAGCGGTTGAGCTGCCTGTGCTCCTCCGAGGCGTGGCCAGACGACACAGGTGAGCCAGTATGAAAATCCTGTTGTTGTCCGACCTGCACAACGAGTTTGAGTGCTATCAGCCGCCTTCCGTGGACGCAGATATCGTGGTTCTCGCCGGGGATATTGATCTCGGGATCCGGGGGGTGGAATGGGCCACATCAGTCTTTACCTGCCCTGTGCTGTACGTTGCCGGCAATCATGAATTTTACCGAGGGCATCTCAAAAGAACCCTGGAAAAAATCAGGGCTGCGCGGACGGATCGAGTATGCGTGCTGGATCGGGATGTAGTGGAACTCGGCGGCGTGCGCTTTCTGGGGGCAACCGCCTGGACGGATTTTGCGGCGACCGACAATCAACCCACCGCTGCGGCCTTGGCTGGACAGTTACTCAACGATTTCCGACAGATCCGTACCGAGAACTACCGCCCCTGTCGGCCGCTGGATTTCATCACCCAGGCCTCGCTGACGCGACTCTGGCTGCAGGAACAGTTGGCGATTCCCTTCAGCGGGCCAACGGTGGTGATCACTCACCATGCTCCCTCGCTGAGATCCTTGCAGGGTAACCCGCACGCGGGTGGCCACCTCGATGCGGCTTTCGCCAACCAATGGGATGACCTGATGGGCGATCCGATTTCGCTTTGGCTGCATGGCCACGTGCATACGGCGGTGGATTACGAGCTGCGTGGTACCCGCGTGGTATGCAATCCCCGAGGCTATCCCGGAGAGCAGACGGGTTGGTCTCCCTACAAGCTGATTCAGCTGACTGTGCCGGAGGTGTCGTGATGGACGTGAAGGAGCTGGTGGGGCAGGCCTGGGACGCGCTGTACAGCGAGGGGACGCCGATGCCCGGATGCCAATTAGCCGAGGCTGAGGCAGTGATCGAGGTGCAGCGACGTTTTCCGCGTAAGCCCTACTGCCTGGTGCGACAGTGGGCCCTGATCGATCTGGCGTGCCCTGCAGCTGCCTTGACCCTCATCGAGCGAAGTGGACGGCGCCCGACGGTGGTGTTCGCCCATTGCATTGTTTCGGATAGTGCCCATCGCGGCCCACCGGGTAATTGGATTCGTAGCACTTTTGAGGTGTCTCGGGACGATAGTGCGGGCCTCTTCGAGAGCCGCAATACCGTTTACGTGCTCTTAGGCCCCGGTACGCGCCGAACCGCTCCGCTGGGGGTGGTGATGTCCATCCATTAGGTGTTTCTGTTCCGCCCCCGTGGGACATGGCACAGTGAACTGGAGAGGCATATGTCGAACGCTGTCCGAATGACCGTCCAGGCGCAAATTGGTGATGACTGGTTCGATGCGCTGACCTTGGTTTTCACGCGCCCAGAACAAGGGCGCTTTGGCCCCTGCGCGTTCTCCTATACCGACCCTTTCATCAGCCGTTTCCACAGCGAGCTGGGTACTCCATTCGCCTGCGCTGTCAGCGTACGCCATCGTCTGGATTGGACGCGTTTTCACACCGAAGGCTTCCCCGCATTCTTGTATGACCTGATGCCGTCGGGTGCCGCGCGCACAGTGCTGTGTCGTTGGCGAGCCTTGCAGGCGTTGGAACTCCCGCCAAGTCTTGATGGGCTGATGTATTGCACCCCGGCACCGGTCGGACATCTGCGGATAAAGGAGTCCGCAGCACTTATCGCCACCGCCCCCCGATTTGCTGTGCCGCGCGAGGAAGTGGTTCGGCAAAACCTTCGCCTCTTCGATCCTGGTGAAGAACATGGACTAGTCGCAGGTGGCTCACTCGGTGCTGGCGGCGAGGCGCCTAAGCTGCTCCTCGCTGAGACACGGCATGGAGAGCTATTTGCAGATGCGCTGCTACCGGATCAGTTTGCAGAAAGGCACTGGCTGGTAAAGTTTCCGCGAGGCAGTACTGCGTTGGATCGAGACATTCTGCGCAGCGAGTACCTGTACTACCGCGCTGTGGCGCAGCTGGGTTTGGACAGCATCGCGCTACATGGATTGGCCTTCGAGTCGGACGATTTTCCTAGCCTGTGGATGCCGCGCTTTGATCGAGTGCGTAGGGGGGAAGCCGTGCATCGCATGCCAATGGAGTCGATGTACTCGCTCTGCGGAAACACCCATCCAGGCTCTGCATTACGCCACGAGGCGGTGCTGACTGCATTGGTCGGACTATGGCGGGAGGCTGGACAGGCCCACCTGGTCGAAGACCTTGTGTTCGAGTATCTGCGCCGGGATCTGCTCAATCGCATCCTGGGCAACTCCGACAACCACGGACGAAACAGCGCGATCCTTCGAGACGATCAGCTGACGCTGGCGCCGATCTACGATCTCGCTCCTATGGTGTTGGATCCCCACGGCATTAGTCGTTCCACTAAGTGGGCAGCAGAGCGCCGCCACCGGCATGTCTGGCGTGCGGTGTGTGAGGTGCTGGCGGAGTTTGCCGAACCCGGCGCTATGTTTGATCGGCTGCGCGACACCGCGCAGCGATTCCGAGCCTTGCCCGATCTGCTGGTCGACTTACCCCACGCAGTACGCAGTGCACCGGTCATTCCACTCAATAACCTCGATGTTCGTCTGCGTGAGTGGGGCCTGCGTTGAGGCACTGGGCAACTGGAGGGATAGCATGGAGAAGGTCAGTACTGCCACCGAGGGTCTTTGCGATGTTTGTCGGCGCAGGCTTCCTCACGATAGGAGTGGTTGTCGGCATGGGGAGTTGCTGGCGAACTGGGGTGAAGGCTCAGCGCACGTGGGGGAGCAGTACCGACTGCAACTGTGTGAATCCTGCTTTTTCTATGCACTAACGACGCTTCGCAGTCTCCGGCGGACAGCAACGATGTTTGACGATGACGTCGTGTATGAGGAGCACGATTTTGGTCGAGTGAATTCTGGCTTATTGGATCAATGAGCTGATGGTGACGCTAGAAAGGCTTGGATGCGTGCGGAGTTGGGCACGCGACGCAGCATTCTGCGGGAGACCAGGGTGAGGTCGTCTCTGTTGAAGCACGCCTGTAAGCATTGGCCTCATGTCGAGCCCCTGCTGAGAATGCCGCTGAATGACGAGGAGTACAGAGTCTTGGTGAGGGCACTGAATCAGCTGTTGGATATCGTTGGAGATAACGAGCTGCACCCGCTAGAGGGCCTCTTGAGTCGTTTAGGTGACAACATTGCGGCCTATGACGCGAAGCACTTTCCAATGCCTTCCAGTAGCCCTGGGCAAGTGCTGCAGTATCTGATGACGGAACGTGCGCTTGGCCTCGACGACTTGCCCGAGATAGCCAGTGCTGAAGGTATTGCCGATCTACTCAGTGGTCGACGGCGATTTACGCGGAGACAGATCCGAGCACTGTCGACGCGTTTTGGCGTTTCCTCTGCAGTGTTTCTTTGACATGCGACGTTGCGGCGCCATCACTTGTCAGAAGTCCCTCTGCGATGGGGGCGACGTTTTGCGCCTGGGGCACTGCTGCGCCATTGTCGTTAGAGGAGTGTTTCTATAATCGCTCTATAATTTTCTATAAAGTCCTATAAGTACCGTCCTAGAGCGCCTGCCGCTGTATATTTGGCCCCCGCAGAATGATGTAGCAACGGTTGAGCCTCTAAGCTCATCGTGACGTGCTGTCCCGCTCGGCGCTGGGGGATTCGAACCGTCCTTCGCATAACCCGTGATCGGTGAAATGCCGGTTCGTCGGCAGTCAACCTTCCAAGGCGGGCTTGATGCGGTGCTGGCGAACTGGGCATAGGGTCGCTGGATGATGCGCGTTGTCCAATCGATTGAGTCGCCACCCTAGCAGCGAGTTAGTCGGGGGACTCCTCATCCAGTGTGCTGGCGAGCTTCGGCGCAGGAAGGGCTGGGCCTAAATAGGTGCCCTGTAGCGATGTGCGATCGAACGTAAAGACATGGATATGGGGGCTTTCGAGGCAGCGGCCAACGAGAGGCAAGCACTGATCCGGCTTCCCTGGCATCAGTTCGACGGTACCGCCACATAAGGGGCAGTCTGCGACATAGCGCACCAGGCGGATCCAGCGTTCTTTGTCGTGACGAAAAATCTCCAGCTCGCAGGGGTCTTCAAGAATGGCTGGCACCCAGTAGGGCGCTTTGACGACTCGCTCATCCAGTAGGCGGAACCAAGGTTCATAGAGCTGCTTCCAGCCTACCCATGAGCCTGCCAAGGATACGAGCAAGATCACCAGGCTGCTCGAGGTCAGCGGCTGGTGAGTGAGTCCTAGCGCCAGCAAAACTGCTGCCAGGCTCAAACCCCACATCAGCGTTCCGATGAGCACGCCGATTAGTAGGGTAAGTCCACGAGGGCTGCGATTGCGGATCTGTCCGTCGCGCATCAACCAGCGAATCAGTAAGGAGGGTTTAACCGTTCCCTGTGCAGATCGTCGGTACTCGACGGAGGGGGCCGACTCAAATGTTGTGCCTGGTGCGAAGCTAGCAGGCGCTGCGGCCAGCTCAAGCCAATAGAGGCTGGGGTTGCCGCGTCCTCCGCCTTTGGCATAGCCAAACTGCAGGTGCGGTAACGGTAGCGCATGCTGAACTCGCGTCAGTGTCGCCTCCAGCACCGGCCTTTTCGGCATCCAGTCCTTAGGCAACATCTCCCGCTCTGTTGAGCTGGCGCAGGCGCTTTGCAGGGCCAGTGCCTCAAAGGTCAACGGCTGTGTGTTTGTATCATCGAGTCGCGCCAGGCTCTGATTAACCATGAACTGCAACAGTTCATAGGTGCGACCGGTGAAGGGACGATCAGTAAGTTCCTGTTTGAGGCGACTGAGCGCGCTTTGCATGCCTGCCATCCCTGGTTGTCAGCGAAGTGCTGGTTGTAGCACCCCGCTGTAAGGTGGGAAAAGCGGAATCCTCCTGAATGCGGCGGATTAGCCGGGATGACTCAGCGATGTTGACGGCGGACTCGTGAAGGAAGGAGGTCGCCATGTCCATGTCTATTGCCGTGAACTCGCTGAAGCAGATTGTCCATATCGATGAGGTTGAGCGTGGGCTTGCTTGTGCTTGCCACTGCCTGTCTTGCGGTGAAGCGGTAGTTGCCCGTAAAGGCGTACTACGGGAGCACCACTTTTCCCATCAGTCGCGCACCGCCAGCTGTTTCATTGCCCCAGAGAGCGTGTTGCATCGATATGCCAAGCAGGTAATTTGCGAAGCGATGGGGCTCCAACTGCCACCAATGCCAGGGCAAGCACCAGCTTCCGAAGACACCAGTAGCTGGTGGGACTTCGAGGCTATTGAGGAAGAGGTGTGGCTTGATGGAGTACGGCCGGATCTGGTGGCACAGCTCTCGGATGGGGATCTATTTATCGAGATCGCCGTGACCTCTTTCGTGAATGAGGAAAAGCTGGCGCGTCTGCGTGAAAAGACTGCGCGCGTGGTGGAAATTGACCTGCGCGAGTGTGCTCATCAGGCGATACGCGTTCCCTCGGAGAGCTTGCGCGCGTTTATCCTGCACGCAGTCCAGAGCAAACATTGGCTGGTTCCGCTCGCAGGTGAGGGTGCAGAGATACTGGTGGAGGCTGCCGGCGGTGATACCGAGGCCCCCGACTCCTTTGCAGGGCGAGGGTTGCCGCGACGCTTCGTCGTTGAGGGCATGTGGATCGACGCCTGGTTACTGCCTTTTGGCGCCTTGGCGCTCCGCAGCGTGGCCTATAGCCCATCGGTAGTGCAGCATTTGAAGTTGCTGGCGCGGCGCTTTGGTGGGCGCTATGCCCCGAAATACCGCAATTGGGTATTTGCCCTATGGGCAAGTGAGATGGTTTTGGCAGAGCTAAGCGCGCTAGAGCTGCAAGGCATCTCCCCGCTGATCACGTTCATTCCAGATGCCGGGCAAGCAAGCTCATCGTCTCCATGATCGGGGCTAGTGCCACAAGCATGTCGGTATGGACAGAGTTGGCGCGCTTATGGCTCAGTCAGAAACCGTCGAACTGCACTAACGATCGGAAGTGGGGCGTTGTTTTAGCTCCTCGTCCTGGCGTGCCTTGATGATGGCCTCCAAGTCGGTGATGTGTCGACGGGTCAACTGTCCCGGCAGGGCAAACGACAAGAGCATGGCCAGGCAGGCCAGAAACAGAAGGAAGCCTTCTACTCCGATTTGCACAGGGTCTGGCCAGGCTAGATTTAACGAGGCCAGGAAAGCCAGAGCCAGAATCGCAAGGTACAGATAGAACAGCGCTGCATGCCGCTTCAAGTCCCGTCTGATTTGTATGAGGTAGAAGGTATCTTGCCGCCAGTTCCTGCCCCGAAGAGCGCGCTCATTACCGACGATAGCCATGACGGCAATCAGAAAACCCGCAAGGATCGAGAAGACCGTGACGAGCACGGTCAGCGCGTTACTGTTGTTGTGATACTTGGCCTGGAATTGCCAGGCAAAAAAGGTCGCGATCAGGATGTAAAGCCCGAAGAGGAGGACTTTTCGCCAGCTAACCTTGGACTCGAGTGCGGTTATTTCTGCCATAGCTTTTGCAAGACGAGCTCGTCCCTGTAGTCGTTTAGCTCCTTGTAGACTTCAGTATTGATCAGATCGTTGGCTCCGTCGCGTCGCAAGAGGCGAACCTTCTTGGTTGGGTTGACCTCACCCAACCGAATGGACGTGCCTTTCTTAGTGATAACTGTGACATCGATGCTGTCGTCTTCTTCGTCCAAAACGTCCTCGCCAACAGAGCGCATAGCGTCGAGCACGATCGCTTCTGCTCGCGAACCGCCATCCGCTTTGATCACGGTGCTCACCTGAACCTCTCCCCAGTGCTGGGCTAGCAGGGCTCTCTGCGCGTCGCTGACGTCTTCTGCGAATAGATCCTTAAGCGTGCCGACGAAGGATTTCAGGCGAGATGAAACGGTGGCAGTACCGCTGGTATGGCCATCCAACTCCTGTGTGGCGCGATACATGGTGGTATTCAGGCGCAGCTCTTTGATGCCCTCGTCTTCCAGCACCTTTTTCTTGTTCTGATTGGTCACCTTGCGCAGTTCAAATGTCACAGAGCCTGACCGTAACGATGCTTTACTGATTAGCTCGCGGAGGTAGCTCGCAATCGTAGGTACTCGGAAGCTGCCTTCGGTAACGAGGAGCAAGTCGTTCTGATCAATGAGCACGAAGGCTTCGGACAACTTGAAAGCTCGATTGGCTGGTGCTTGCGTAGCATGATCAAGATCAGCAGCCGTAGCGACCTTCAGCCCCATGGTGGTCATCTTTTCGCCAGGTACGCCGGCGCCTATCGCGAGGCATAAAGGGGCGTTCGGCGCCGTTTCTCGGTGGCGAATGCCAACGATTCCGAGCGTCCCCATGGCGATTTCTGTTTGCGCCATGTTGCCCAGCTTGGTCATGGCTGTACGAATCAGCTGTTCAAGCGACTTTGTGGGGGCGGTGTTCTGGTTATAGATCGCGCGAACGTAGTGAATGGGTTTCTGAACCGGGCGACGAGACACTGCGAGCACTCCATTGCAAGATTAGTGTGTATATCCTCAGCGCTAGACCGGCGTTTTGCCAAGTGGGATGGCGGCCATTTGCTATTTCTGATGCGATTTTGTGTATTCGTAGGAGATACGTATGCGGGACGAATACGACCGTGCTCTGTTGCTCAAAGAGGTATGGGCTGAGCCTATGAGCGCCGTGGCTCCGAGATATGGCCTATCGGATGTTGGTCTTAAAAAGCTATGCTCCAGGTTACAGATTCCAACTCCCTCTCGTGGCCATTGGGCAAAACTCAGAGCTGGAAAGCGGGTAGCCTCAACGCCGCTCCTAAGGGATTACACAGGTCTTCCCATCTATCTACTCAAGATCAATGCCCATACGAGGGCAGCGGCTCACAGGCCTGTCCAAGAAGAGGGTGAGAAGTCCGAGGATCCTCGGCTGCAGCCAATCCTAGAATATGAAAGTATCCCTGAGCATAAGATTGCTGTATCCGAAGCCTTGAGAGCGCCCCACCTTCTGGTGAAGAAAACTCAACACGCTTTGAGCGACCCATATTTAGATCAGCGCGATTTCCCTAGGCCACGTGGTGAAGCTTTGGATCTTCGAGTTTCTAAATCGATGCTTCCACGTGCCCTTCGCGTTGCAGACGCCTTGATCAAAGCGATCGAACAACGGGGATACTCTGTAACGTTGGAAAAGAAAGCTACTTACGTAGATATACTAGGAATACGGACTGGTCTAACTTTTTTTGAGGCGGCCCGCCGCTCTAAATATCAACCGACCGACCAAGACTTGAAGAAGCTCGCACGCAATCAGTGGGTGCGGATTCCGGATTGGCAGTATCATCCGACGGGCATCCTTCAAGTTTTGGTTTCTGATGGATATGGTGGAAAGTTTGTCGACTCTTCCAAGAAAGCAGTAGAAGAACAACTCAATAAAATTATCTGTGCTATTGCTCGCCGAGCCGTAGACCACTTGATAAGCCGCGAGCGGCAGGCTGTAGTACGAGCTGAACGTCAACACCAGTACGAAACTGCTCTAGCGCAGAAATCGATGCAAGATGCTGAGCGTAAACGGCTCCAAGGGCTGTTACGAACGGCTCGGCAATGGGAGCGCGCATGTTTGCTCCGTCGCTACATTGATGAGCTCGAGCAGACTTTACGGCAGCAGGACAAGCTAGAGCCTGATCGGTTAGCGCATTTGGCTTGGGCGCGAGCTAAGGCCGATTGGCTGGATCCTCTTACGGACTCCCCTGATGAATGGCTCGATAAGGTCATTGAGGTACCGCATCGATACTCGTGGTGAGCGAAAGCCCAAAAGATCGCCCTTATTTCCGCCGGCCGATTTCAGCAAATAGCTGCCTTGCGGTAGCTCTCGACGCGACGTAAAGAGACGAGCTAGTATCCACTGGTGGCGCCCGCCCAACTTGCACACGAGTTAAAACAGGCATTCCTCTTTAGCTTGAAACCACCTACCGCGCGGCCGTGCGGGGCTTAAACGTGTGCTGCTTGCTCCTATCGGCTGTGCACAGAGGATGGTTTCATGTCACTCAAATCGCTCGCATTCGGCGTAAAACAGCACCTTCAGTCCACAATCGGCGTGCCGATTGCGCATAGCCACGCTTATGAGCTGCTGGCCGGCGCCTTTGGCTTCCATTCAAGCGCGGCGTTGAACTCTGATCACCTGCTGGCGGTAGCTACGAACGGTTCTGGGCGGCCGATCTCACCGGCATTGCTGCAGCGCCGTTTGGCGGAGTTAGGGTATGGGGAAACGGCGGCTCGAGCGGCCGAAATCCTAGCTGCCTATATAAAGGAGGGGGATTTGGCGTGCTACAGCTTGCGTAACATCGTTTCCATCTTGCAGGAGGATCCGTTCGAGCTTCTGGATGTCGAGACAGATGCTGAGCTCCAGGTGCTAATCGATGGGTTAGGCAGGCTGGCGGGGAAAGGAAACCCAGCTGCCCATTTCGCGCTGGCCCTCCTATATGGGGGAGAGCTCACCGATGACGACCATCAGCCAGGAATGGGAGGCGAGTATTGGTTGGAGCGTATGCAGGCCGGAGAGGTATTAGATGGCGTTCCGCTCGAATGGGCGATTACGGCACAGGAGCTCCAGCAAAAAAGGTCACTGCGTCTTTCTCATCTGATGCGCGCGGCGGCGCTGGGACATGATGGTGCAGTGTTGGAGCTGGCTGAGCTGGGCGAAGATCCCCGATGGCTCGAGCAAGCCTGGAACCTCGATTCAGTTGATGACCCTCTGCGCCTGGCAGAGCTTGCCTATGGCCATGGTCGTGAAGAGGATGCGCGGCGTTGGTATTACATGGCTGCAGCGCAAGGGGATACAGAAGCGATGAGGGCGCTCATCGAGGAGCTTGAGCCGAACAACCACTTTCAGGGATGGGTATGGATCTATTTATCTGCAGAGCTGGACGATGACATTCGCCGGGGCACCATGCGGGCTTACCACGATGGTGGGGCCTATGACGGAGAACTGTACGACGACGATATCGGTGGGCCGCTATACGTCGATGGTGATGAGGGCGTGCATATCCCAGCATTGGACGCAGCGTCTGATACTCGAGCAAAGCTTTTGGCGAAGGAAATCTATGCCAAGTTGAATGACTCGCTCCCCGAGACTAAATGATGAGTTAAGGGCTCGGTGCTTTCTGCAATGAACTCTGAGTTAAAACTTGATTATTTGGCCGGTCGGAGTAGGATATTTACAGTTCTTGACAGCTTGTCAATTTATGAGGTGGAAAGTAACTTTTGGCGAAAGTAGATTTTCATTTAATAACTTTAGCCGAAGCTGAAATTAACTTTGACCGAATTGTTGTCTAACGCTGATTTTCAGAAGCGTCAAATTTGATTATCTTTTCCCACCTACATTCGGGAAAGCTACAGGCAAAAAGAAAGGGCCCTTCGGGGCCCTTTTCTTTTGTCGGCGGGAGCGTCAGGAGGCTTCGGCAACTGCCTGTGGCGTGGCATCGGCCGGCAGCTCGCCCATCTCGCGCAGGGTCTGCGCAACCCAACTCTCTGCGCGCTGGTTGAGCTCGGTAATGGCGCGTGCGCCCTCTCCTTCTGCATACATGGCCGGGCCGATCACCACCTGGATGGTGCCGGGGAACTTCGCCCAGCCGTTCTTTGGCCAGCAGTGCCCAGCGTTGTGCGCGATCGGCAGAACCGGCAGGTTGGCGTTGACCGCCAGTGCCGCGCCGCCGCGGGAGAATTTGCCGATCTGGCCCGTGGGAACGCGGGTGCCTTCCGGGAAGATCAGTACCCAGGCGCCCTGCTTCAGGCGCTCGTCACCCTGTTTGGCGATCTGCTTGAGGGCCAGCTTCGGCTGATCGCGGTTGATCGCAATGGGTTTGAGCAGCGCCATGGCCCAGCCGAAGAAGGGAACGAATAGCAACTCGCGCTTGAGTACCTGGCTGAGCGGCTCGAAGTAGCCGGTGAGGAAGAAGGTCTCCCAGGTGCTCTGGTGCTTGGCGAGGATCACACAGGGCTGGTCCGGGATGTTCTCCGCACCCTTGAGTTCGTAGCGCACGCCGACCATCACGCCGGCGAGCCAGACGGCGAACTTGCACCAGGCCTGCGCGATGAAGCGGTAGCGCGCGCGGAATGGCAGGAAGGGTGCGATGAGCAGGCTGAGGGTGCCCCAGACGAAGGCGCTGGACGACAGCAGCAGGTAGAAGAGAACGGTTCTGATGGCCTGCACTATCGACATGGGAGATGGATCCTCAGGAAAGTAGGTGGTCGGCAACCGCTGCCAGATCGTCGAATACCAGCGTGCCTTCTGGCAACGTCTTGGCCAACGTACGCTCGCCCTTGCCGGTCTTTACCAACACGGGCAGACAATCGACGGCCAGCGCAGCGTCCAGGTCACCCCGGCTGTCACCGACGAACCAGACGCCCTTCAGATCTACGCCGTAGTGCTGGGCTATCTGCCGCAGCATACCGGGTTTCGGCTTGCGGCAGTCGCAGCCGTCGTCGGGACCATGGGGACAGTAGACCACCATCCCGAGTTCACCGCCCTGCTCCGCCACCAGTTCGCGCAGGCGCGCGTGCATGCTTTCCAGCGTGGCCAGGTCGTAATAGCCCCGGGCGATGCCGGACTGGTTGGTGGCTACGGCTACGGTCCAGCCGGCTTTGCTGAGGCGCGCGATGGCAGTGATGGCGCTGGGGATCGGGATCCACTCGGCGAGGGATTTGATGTAGTCGTCGGAGTCCTGGTTGATGACGCCGTCACGGTCGAGGATCAGTAGCTTCATGGGGGCTTCGGTAAGTCAGGCGCGTGGAGAAGTCGGAAACGAAAAAGCCGGGGGTCCGTTACGGCGAACCGTTTCGAACTCCCGGCTTCCTCAAGCAGGCATCAGCCCAGCAGCGAGATGTCGGCGACGCCGAGGAACAGCCCGCGAAGCTTGGCCAGCAGTGCGTAGCGGTTGGCCTTCACGGCGCTGTCGTCCGCGTTGACCAGTACTTCCTCGAAGAAGGCATCGACCGGAGCGCGCAGGGCCGCCAGTTGGGCCAGGGCTGCGCGATAATCGCGAGCCGCGGCCAACGGAGCTACTTCTGCCTCGGCGCTTGCCACGGCGCTGCCAAGGGCCTTCTCGGCGGTCTCGGCGAACAGGCTGGCGTTGACGGTGGCAGGCACCTCGCCTTCAGCCTTGGCCAGGATGTTCGACACGCGCTTGTTGGCAGCGGCCAGGGCAGCAGCTTCTGGCAACTGGCGGAACGCCTGAACGGCCTGCACACGCTGGTCGAAGTCCAGCGGAGCGGTCGGCTTGAGCGCGCGGACGGCCTGGTACACGGCAACCTCCACGCCTTCGTCCTCGTAGCGAGCTCGCAGGCGATCAAAGACGAAGTCCTGTACCTGCTCGGACAGACCCTCGGCTTTCACCTTGTCGCCGTACTGGGCCACGGCGACGCCGATGGCGTCGACCAGGTCCAGGTCCAGCTGCTTTTCGATGAGGATGCGCAGCACGCCCAGGGCGGCACGGCGCAGGGCGTACGGGTCCTTGCTGCCGGTGGGCAGCATGCCGATGCCGAAGATGCCGACCAGGGTGTCGAGCTTGTCGGCCACGGCGACTGCGGCACCGGTGAGGGTGCCCGGCAGTTCCGCGCCAGCGCCGCGCGGCATGTACTGCTCGTTCAGCGCCAGGGCGACGTCCTTGGCTTCGCCACCGGCAGTGGCGTAGTAGTAACCGGCGATGCCTTGCATCTCCGGGAACTCGCCGACCATCTCGGTGGCCAGGTCGCACTTGGAGAGGATGCCGGCGCGGGCGGCGTTGGTCGCGTCACCACCGATGCGCTCGGCGATGTAGGCGGCCAGCTTGGAGACGCGCTCGGCCTTCTCGTACACAGTGCCGAGCTGGGCCTGGAACACCACGTTCTTCAGGCGAGCGTTGAAGGCTTCCAGCGGCTGCTTCTGGTCCTGCTTGAAGAAGAACTCGGCATCGGTCAGGCGCGGGCGCACGACCTTCTCGTTGCCGGAAACGATGTTCTCCGGCGCCTTGCTCTCGACGTTGGCCACGGTGATGAAGCGCGGCAGCAGCTTGCCGTTGGCGTCCAGCAGGCAGAAGTACTTCTGGTTGTCCTGCATGGTGGTGATCAGGGCTTCCTGCGGCACGGCGAGGAAGCGCTCCTCGAAGGAGCACACCAGCGGCACCGGCCACTCGACCAGCGCGGTCACTTCATCCAGCAGGTCGGCCGGGACGATGGCGCTGCCCTTCTGCTCGGCGGCCAGTTCGGCGACGCGCTTGGAGATGATCTCGCGGCGCTCGGCGAAGTCGGCCAGCACGTGGGCACTGCGCAGGTCTTCCAGGTAGTTGGCCGGAGCGGTGATGCGCACGTTGGCCGGATTGTGGAAGCGATGGCCGCGGGATTCGCGGCCGGCTTTCTTGGTGAGGATCTCGCAGTCGACGACGTCATCGCCGAACAGCATCACCAGCCACTGGGTCGGACGCACGAACTCTTCGCGACGGGCAGCCCAGCGCATGCGCTTGGGAATCGGCAGCTCGTTCAGCGAGGTTTCGACGATGCCCGGCAGCAGGCCCACGGCGGGCTGGCCGGCGATGGTCTGGCTGAATTTCAGCTTCGGGCCGCTCTTATCGATCAGCTCCAGGTCCACGCCGCACTTCTTGGCGAAGCCCAGGGCGGCCTGGGTCGGGTTGCCGCTGGCGTCGAAGGCAGCCTGCACCGGCGGGCCGTCGAGGTTCACGGTACGGTCGGGCTGCTGCACGGCAAGCTGGTCGATCTGCACGGCCAGGCGGCGCGGCGCGGCGTAGCAGCGCGCGGCAGCGTAGGTCAGGCCGGCGGCCTTCAGGCCCTTCTCGATGCCGGCCAGGAAGGCTTCACCGAGGCTCTTCAGCGCCTTGGGTGGCAGCTCTTCGGTGCCCAGTTCGACGAGGAAATCCTTCGCGCTCATTATTCGGCCTCCTTCAGCTTGGCCAGTACTTCGTCACGCAATTCGGGTGTGGCCATCGGGAAGCCGAGGCGGGCGCGGGCCTGCAGGTAGCTCTGCGCCACGGCGCGGGCCAGGGTGCGCACGCGCAGGATGTAGCGCTGACGCTCGGTCACCGAGATGGCGCGGCGGGCGTCCAGCAGGTTGAAGGTGTGCGAGGCCTTGAGGACCATCTCGTAGGTCGGCAGCGGCAGTTGCAGCTCGATCAGGCGGTTGGCTTCGCTTTCGTAGAAGTCGAACAGCTCGAACAGTTTCTCGACGTTGGCGTGCTCGAAGTTGTAGGTCGACTGCTCTACTTCGTTCTGGTGGAACACGTCGCCATAGGTGACCTTGCCGAACGGGCCGTCGGCCCACACCAGGTCGTACACCGAGTCGACGCCCTGGATGTACATGGCCAGGCGTTCCAGGCCGTAGGTGATCTCACCGGTGACCGGGTAGCACTCGATGCCGCCGACTTGCTGGAAGTAGGTGAACTGGGTGACTTCCATGCCGTTCAGCCAGATTTCCCAGCCCAGGCCCCAGGCGCCGAGGGTCGGCGATTCCCAGTTGTCCTCGACGAAGCGGATGTCGTGCACCAGCGGGTCGATGCCGATGGCCTGCAGCGAGCCCAGATACAGCTCCTGGAAGTTTTCCGGGTTGGGCTTCAGGACCACCTGGAACTGGTAGTAGTGCTGCAGGCGGTTGGGGTTCTCGCCGTAGCGGCCGTCGGTGGGGCGGCGGCTGGGTTGCACGTACGCCGCGTTCCAGGTTTCCGGGCCCACGGCGCGGAGGAAGGTGGCGGTGTGGAAGGTGCCGGCGCCTACTTCCATGTCGTAGGGCTGCAGCACCACACAGCCCTGATCGGCCCAGTATTTTTGCAGGGCGAGGATCAGGTCTTGGAAGGTGGGCACGGCGGGCGTAGTCTGGCTCACGAATTTCACCTGTGCTGGATATGCGACTAAAACCCGGCAGTATACCCCAAGACGCTTGCAGCTTGGGCTTCTCAGCGATTTCCGGCCGCCCGGCGGGAGTTCACGAATCGAGCGGAAAATCCTTCAGGTAACTGTATTTTCATACAGTGAATTGTCTATAGTCGAACTTTCCCTGTCAGGACGACCGCCATGCCCCGCTGCTTCTGGTGTAACGACGACCCGCTGTACATCGCCTACCACGATGCCGAATGGGGCGTGCCCCAGCGCGATGCGCGGGCGTTGTTCGAGATGCTCATTCTCGAAGGCGCGCAGGCGGGGCTTTCGTGGATCACCGTGCTGAAGAAGCGCGAGCGCTACCGTGAGGTGCTGTTCGGCTTCGATCCCGAGCGCCTGGCGCGCATGAGCGATGAGGAGATCGAGGAGCGCATGCAGGACCCGGGCATCATCCGCAACTTCGCCAAGCTCAAGGCGGCGCGGCAGAACGCCCGGGCCTGGCTGGAGCTGGATGACCCGGTGACGTTCCTCTGGTCCTTCGTCGGCGGTAAGCCGAAGGTCAATCACTTCAGCGAACGTGGCCAGGTGCCGGCGGTGACGCCCGAGGCCGAGGCGATGAGCAAGGCGCTGCGCAAGGCCGGTTTCAATTTCGTTGGCCCGACCATCTGCTACGCCTTCATGCAGGCCACCGGCATGGTGATGGACCACACCACCGACTGCGACCGCTACGCCCAGCTGACCCGCGCCTAAGGCAGCGGGCTGGCCAGGGTGACCGCCAGCCATGGTCCCGTGGAGCGCCCGGAGAGCGCCGACCAGTACCAGGCCGAGGTATCGGAGAAGGACTGGCCGGCAGCGTCCTGGATGTAGTCGCAGACCTGCAACGTCACGCCGTCGCGCGTGACGACGAAGCAGCGCTGCAAACCTTCTGCTCCCACGCGCTTGCGCAGTTGCGTCTGCTCGATGTGGTAGCCGATGGCGCGGAAGCAGTCTTCCGCCGGGTGCAGCTTGCGCGTCGGCCGCAGCACCTGGCGCAGCACGATGCTGCGCTGGCCATCGGTGAAGCGGCCGAGCTGGCCGGGGAAGCCTTCAGCAAAGCGTTGCTCCACCGGAGAAAGAGCGAGTGGCCGCAACAGCCGACCTTCGAACTGCGCCGGCCATTCGTGAGGCGCGCTCACATTTGCGGAGCCGGAACCCGGCGCCCACAGCGGCCAGATGATTGCCAGCAGCAATGCGCCCAGGAAAGTTGCCTGGACGTTTGCCGGTGCCGTGGAGCAAGCTGAATCGCCCAGCGCAGGCGCGTCGAATGAACGCCGCCCGATCACCCGCAGGATCACTCCGCACACCACCGCGAACACCAGCAAGCCGACGCCTTCGTGCGCCCAGCCGGGAAATCCACTTGCCCTGCTTTCGCCCCACACCAGCAGCGTGTTGCGCAGGATATTGCCGCCCAACACCAGCACGCCCACCAACGGCAACCGGCGCAGCAACAGCCGGTCCGGCAGGCGCAGCCAGGCCGCCAGCGCGCAGGCGGTGAAGTAGCCGACCCAGGCCATCTGGATGCCCGAGCAGGGCGCATCGACCATGATCCACTGGCCATCGACCAACAGCGCGCTGCCCTGCCGCTCCACCGACCAAGGGCCGAGGCGCAACAGCCAGGTGCTGACCTCGGCGGTGATCACCCGCAGCGGATAACCGACGAAGAATTGCAGCGACGACAGCAGCGGCAGCGACAGGAAACCCAGGCCGAGCCAGGACAGCCAGGGTTGATCGGGCGAGCGCAGGCTGAGGATCACCAGCAACAGTGCCAGCACCGAGGCCAGCCCGCGCAACAGCGGCGGCAGCAGCGACTGGCTGAGCGTCGCCACCAGCAGCAAGCCCACTGCGAGCGCCAGCCACGTCAAGCGTGGCTGCGCCCGCAGGCCGGAGCGGTCGCGCCAGAGCAGCAGTCCCAGCGCTGCCAGGGCGATGATTCCCAGCGGATCATCCGAGCCATCGCCCAGCCGGCGTACGGCCCACAACCAACTGGGCCAGGCGGCGAGCGCGGCGAGTGCCAACCAGCTCCAGCCAGGCAGGCGGCGCGTCATGCCGCCTTCCTCCGCCACCACCATGCGCCAAGGCCGGCGAGCAGCAGCATGGCCCAGACGCCGGGTTCGGGCGTGCCCGGCACCGTGCTGCCGATAGCGCTGTTGTTCATGCCCTGGGGCAACGGCAGGGGTTGATCGACGGACTGGCTCGCCTGCGGATCGGGGTTGCGCACTTGCTGGTCGACGGCGATGAACGAGGTATAGGGCGTGAGTAGCTGATACTTCAGGCCGAGGTCGAGAATCTGCGAGCTGAATTCAAAGCCGCCATCGAGGGCTTCCTGGTCCATCAGGCTGGCCAGCCGTTTACGCGCCCAGAGATGGGCGAGCGCGTCGGCGTTTTCACCAAGACTGGTTGCACTGATCGGCAGGCGTGCCTGGAACGGGCCATCCGCCGCGTGGGCATCGATTCGCAGTTCGCCGCGGGGCTCGCCCTTCCATTTGCCGAACAGCACCAGTGGGCGATTGGCGAAGAGGTCGGGCAGTTGCTGCGGTTCGACGTCGTAGACCTCCAGCCCTTCGAAGCTCGCGCGAAGACCTTGCAGCAGCGGGCTGTCGATCATGCGGCGCAAGCGCTCGGCCTGCTCCCCGGCCGATGCCTTGTCGGTGACGATGAAGGGCTCGCCCTGCCCTGCCCGCGCCAGGCCTTCGATCAGGCTGCGGTTCACTGAGGTGCCGATGCCAAAGGCAAACAGGTTGGCCTTGCCCAGGTTCTCGCGGACCAGTTGGTACGCGCTGCTTTCGACGCTGACGAAACCGTCGGTAATCACCACGAAGCTGCGCGAACGCTCCGGGTCGGTGGGCATCGCCAGCGCTTCGCGCAGGGCCGGCATCAGTTCGGTGCCGCCGGCGCCCTGTTCGCCATCGAGCATGTCGGTGGCGCGGCGGATGTTGGCCGGCGTGGCCGCGAGGGAAGTGTCGGCGAGCTTGCGGTTGTCGCCGGAGAACAGCAGCAAGTTGAAGGTGTCGCTCGGGCGCAGGCGGCCGATCAGGTCGCGCAGCAGGGCCTTGGTGGTGTCCAGCGGGAAGCCGTTCATGGAGCCGGATACGTCGACGATGAACACATAGTCCCGCGGCACGATGAGCTTGGTATCCGGCGCGCGCGGTGGCGTGACCATGGCGAGGAAGAAGTTCTCCTGCACGCCGCGCGACAGTAGCAGGCCGCTTTGCACCTGATCGCCGCCCAGGCGGTAGTCGAGTATGAAGTCGCGGTTGTTGCCGGCAGCCTCGTCGGCGGCCAGGTGGAGGGTGGCGCGCTGACCGTCACGCTGAATGTCGATGTGGTGCGAGGGCGAAGCAATCTCGCCGATCTGCACCGGTGCGAGCAACTCTATCTGCAGGGCGAATTGCGTGGCGGAGGCCTGGCCCTGTTGCAGGTAGGGCGTCGAAATCCACGGCTGGTTGCCGCTGCCGGAAGTGCCTTTGCCGTTGTAGCGCGGGCCGACCACGGTGGGGAACACGAACTGATAGCGTCCGTCAGTGGGCACCAGCAGCTCGCTGTAGCGCAGCTCTACCTGCACCACGTCGCCGGGCAGGATGTTGGCGACCTGCATCTGGAACACGTTCTCGCGCTCCTGCTCCAGCAGCGCGACGGTCTTGCCCGCGCTCTTGGCCTGTTGGTACTCGGCCTGGGCCTTCTGCTTCTCGCGGATCTGCGCCTGGATCACCCGCTCGCCCAGGCGCACGGTCATCCCGTGGACGGCAGCGCGGGTCGAGGCGGGGAAGACGTAGCGCGCCTCCAGCGGCGTCGCGCCCTGGTTGCGATATTCCTGGGTCACCGTCACCTCGGCGATGTTGCCGAGCACGCGGGCATCCACGCGGGTCGCCTTGAGTGGCAGTGCATCGACGGATGCGTCGGCGCTCTCGACGAAGAAGTAAGGGCTGGCGTTGTTTTCATTCGAGGAGCTGTCGTCGTCGGAAAACGCCGTCAGGCTGGCGCCCATCGCCAGCAACAGGCAGCACAACTGTGCAAGTAAGGTTCGGGTACGCATCGCGGGCCTCCGGGCCTGTGGATCGGATGGCTGCAGGTTGCGCGCGCGGTGTGGGCGCGGCGTGTTCGCTCTGTGCTGATTGTGTGGATGCAAGGTGGAGGCGGCCGGCGATGCCCGAAATACCGGCGCGAGCGGCTACAATGGCCGCCATCTGCTTGAAGGAGTTTTCCGTGGAGAAATTCAAGGGCGCACTGGTGGTGGGCTTCCTGCGGTTGTTCGCCATGCTGCCGTGGCGCGCGGTGGGCGCATTGGGCGCGGGCATTGGCTGGCTGATGTGGAAGCTGCCCAACCGCTCCCGCGAGATCGTGCGGATCAACCTGTCGCACTGCTTCCCCGAGCTGTCCGAGGCCGAACTGGAAAAGCTCGTCGGCCGGAGCCTGATGGACATCGGCCGCACGCTCACCGAGAGCGCCTGCGCCTGGATGTGGTCGCCGCAGAAGTCGCTGCAGTACATCCGCGAAGTGGAAGGCATGGAAGTGCTGGAAGAAGCGCTGGCCTCCGGTGACGGCCTGGTCGGCATCACCAGCCACCTGGGCAACTGGGAAGTGCTCAACCACTTCTACTGCTCCTACGCCAAGCCGATCATCTTCTACCGCCCGCCCAAGCTGAAGGCGGTGGACGACCTGCTGAAAAAGCAGCGCGTGCAACTGGGCAACCGCGTCGCGCCCTCCACGCCCGAAGGCATCAAGAGTGTGATCAAGGAAGTGAAGAACGGCGGCTGCGTCGGTATTCCCTGCGATCCGGAACCGGACCTCGGCTCGGGCCTGTTCGTGCCTTACCTGGGCACCACGGCGCTGACCAGCAAGTTCGTGCCGTCGCTGCTCTCGCGCGGCAAGGCGCGCGGGGTGTTCTTCCACGCCGTGCGCCTGCCCGATGGCAGCGGCTACAAGGTGATCCTCGAAGCCGCGCCGGCGGACATGTACGACAAGGACATGGAGGTGTCCGTGGCTGCGCTCAGCCGCGAGCTGGCCAAGTACGTGCGTGCGTATCCGAGCCAGTACATGTGGACCATGAAGCGCTTCAAGAAGCGGCCCGAAGGCGAGGCGAAGTGGTACTGAGCGCGCCCCGCTCAATCGACCCGATAGGCGCGGCGCCCCTGGATTGTTGAAGCGCGGGACGTCAGGCTGAACGTCCCACGCTCCAGGAACCTCGCCCATGCTCGGCCTGCCGACCACCGCCACCGCGCCGTTCTGCCCCTCGGAAGTCAAAGGCAGCATCCAGGTCGCGGCCAGCGCGCCACTGTGGAAGCGCATCCTGCAGTTCGCCGGCCCCGGCCTGCTGGTCTCCATCGGCTACATGGACCCGGGCAACTGGGCCACCGCCATCGAAGCCGGCTCCGGCTTCGGCTACCAGTTGCTGTTCGTGGTGCTGCTGTCGAGCCTCGCCGGCATGGTCCTGCAATGCCTGGCCATGCGCCTGGGCATTGTCACCGGGCAAGACCTGGCGCAGCTCTCACGCAGTCGCTACAGCCTGGGCGGGGCGCGCCTGCAATGGCTGCTGGCTGAACTGTCGATCGTCGCCACGGACCTTGCCGAAGTGCTCGGCTGCGCCCTCGCCTTCCACCTGCTGCTGGGCGTCGACCTGGTCACCGGCGTCATCCTCACCGCCTTCGACACGCTCATCGTGCTCGGCCTCAAGGGCCAGCGCTTCCGCCACCTGGAAGCGATCATGCTCGGCCTGATCATCACCATCAGCGGTTGCTACCTGGTCGAGCTGCTCCTCATCAAGCCGCACTGGCCGGACGTTGCCGCCGGCTTCCTGCCCAGCTGGGACGCCATCAGCCAACGCGAACCGCTGTACCTGGCCATCGGCATCCTCGGCGCCACGGTGATGCCGCACAACCTCTACCTGCATTCCTCCATCGTGCAGACGCGCCAGGTCACCGGCAGCAACGGCAAGGCCGCGGCGATCCGCCTGACGCGCATCGACACGGTGGTCTCGCTGAGCCTCGCGTTGCTGATCAACGCCGCCATCCTGATCCTCGCCGCCGCGGCCTTCCACGAAACCGGCCACACCGGCGTCACCGAAATCCAGGACGCCTACCGCCTGCTCGAACCGCTGGTGGGCACCGGGCTGGCGGCGATTCTCTTCGGCGTTGCGCTGCTCGCTTCGGGGCAGAGTTCCACCTTCACCGGCACCATCGCCGGGCAGGTGATCATGGAAGGCTTCCTGCAGATGAAGATCCCCTGCTGGCAGCGCCGCCTGATCACCCGCGCGCTGGCACTGATCCCGGCCTTGATCGGCGTGCTGATGCTGGGCGACAAGGCGATCGGCAAGCTGCTGGTGCTCAGCCAGGTGGTGCTCAGCCTGCAACTGCCCTTCGCACTCTGGCCGCTGATCCGCTTCACCAGCGATCGCGCGCTGATGGGCGAGTTCGTCAACAGCCTGCTGACCCGCGTGCTGGCGTGGACCTTGTTCTGCGTCATCAGCGCCGCCAATCTCTGGCTGCTGCTGCAACTGCTGGCTTGACCTGACCCATGGGTTTGAGGCCCATTAATGCGCTGACATTCAGGACGGATGCCATCCATGGCCAACCAAAGGCAGTACCCGCGGACCCCGATGAAGTGCCGGATCAAGATCAGCCACCCCGACTTTGGCGACGTGTTCGGCCACACCCGTGATTTGTCGGACGGCGGCGTCTACGTTCGCCATGAAGTGCTCGCCGCATTGCCCGCGGGGACGCGGGTCACCGGCCAGGTGCAGGACATGCCCTTCGATGCACCGATTCTGGAGATGGAGGTGATGCGCACCGACGCCGAAGGCGCCGGCTTCCGCTTCGTCGCAGACGCCTGAAGGCTGCTTTTTGTAGGAACGAGGTCTAGGCGCCCCCCTCGGTCCAACAGGTAAGGCAAAGCCTCCGAATCCATCAGTTCGCCTCGTTCACCGCACTCAGGAACGCCCGCGTCCGCTCGTGCTTCGGGTTGCCGAAGAACTGCTGCGGGCTGCCTTGCTCGAGGATGCTGCCCTGGTGGAAGAAGCACACGCGGTCGGCGAACTCGCGGGCGAAGCCCATCTGGTGGGTAACCATGAGCATCGTCAGGTTGTGCTCGGCGCCCAGCTTGCGCACCACGTTGAGCACTTCGCCGCACAGCTCCGGGTCCAGCGCCGAGGTCACCTCGTCGAACAGCATCACCTTGGGCCGCATCGCCAGCGCGCGGGCGATGGCCACGCGCTGCTGCTGGCCGCCGGAAAGCTGCGAAGGATAGTGCTCGAGCTTGTTGCCCAGGCCGACCATCTCGAGCAGCTCCACCGCCCGCTCGCGCGCTTCGTCGCGGCGCATGCCGAGCACCTGCACCGGCGCTTCCATCACATTACGCAGCGCGCTCATGTGCGGGAACAGATTGAAGCTCTGGAACACCATGCCGATCTTGCTGCGCACCTTGCGCACGTGGCTTTCCGGCGCGCGCACCAGGGCGTCGTTGCGCTTGAGGTGGGTCAGCGGTTCGCCATCCACCTCGATCACGCCGCTGTCGATGGTCTCCAGGGTCATCAGCGCGCGCAGCAGGGTCGACTTGCCCGAGCCGCTGGGGCCGATGATGGCGACCTTCTCATTGGCGCCCACTTCCAGGTTGAGGTCCTTGAGCACGCTGAAGCTGCCGTAGCTCTTGCACACGTTGCGGAAGCTGACCATGGGCTGGGCTGCCTCGGCGCGCGCGGTCGGCGAATCCTCGGTGGCGACGCGGGAGGACATGGCTCCGGCAGTTTGCAGGGAGTGAACAGTCATCGGTTTTCCTCCGGAAGAGTCAGTCATGGCAGCGCCGTGCGTTTTTCCACCTGGCGCACGACGCTGGCCAGGCTGATGGAGATGAGCAGGAAGAACACCCCGACCAGGGTGATCGGCTCCAGGTAGCGGAAGCTGTCGGAGCCGATGTTCTTCGCCTGCTGCATGATTTCCACCACCGTGATCGCGGAGAGCACCGGGGTGTCCTTGAACATGGCGATCAGGTAGTTGCCCAGCGCCGGCAATACCGGGCGGATGGCCTGGGGCAGGATCACTTCGCGGTAGGCCTTGAAGGGCGAGAAATTCAGCGCGGTAACCGCCTCCCATTGCCCGCGCGGCACCGCTTCCAGGCCGGCGCGGTAGACCTCGGCGGTGTAGCAGGCGTAATGCAGGGCGATGCCCAGGGTGCCGGCCACCAGTGCGGTCATGCTCAGCCCGTAGAGCGGCAGCACGTAGAACAGGAAGTACACCTGGATCAGCAGCGGCGTGCTGCGGATGAATTCGATCAGCCAGGCCGCCGGCCACGACAGCCAGGCGTGGCGGCTGCGCCGGGCGATGGCGAAGAGCAGGCCGAACACCACCGCCAGGGCGAAGCCCACCAGGGTGATGGCGATGGTGCGCAGCGACGCGTGCAGCAGTTGCGGCAGGATCTGCCAGGCGAAGTCCCAGTCGAAGAGTTTCATCACAGGCCTCCGTGGATGCGGCCGTGCCCCAGCCAGCGCTCCAGGCGCCGCATGAGGAAGACGATGAGCTGGGCCATGACGAAGTACAGCACCAGGGTGAGGGCGAAGATCTTCATGGTCTCGAAGGTCGCCTGGTCCAGCTGGCGCGCGCGGAAGGTCAGGTCCGAGAGGGTGATCAGCGACACCAGCGAGGTGTTCTTCAGCAGCTCGATCAGCAGGTTGGTGCCCGGCGGAATCGCACAGAGCAGCGCCTGCGGCAGGATGATCCGGCGGAAGCGCGTGAACGGAGTCATGTTCAGCGCCAGCGCCGCCTCGTACTGCCCCTTGGGCACCGAGCCGATGGCGCCGCGCATGACTTCCGCGCCGTAGGCACCGATGTGCAGGCCCAGGCCGATGATCGCCACGCTGTAGGCGCTCATCTCCAGGTTGAACGGCGGCAGCGGCAGCACGAAGTACAGCCAGAACAGCTGCACCAGCAGCGAAGTGCCGCGGAACAGCTCGATGTAGCCGATCGCCAGCCAGCGTACCGCCGGCCACGGCGCGAGCCGGCCGAGCGCGGCAAGAATGGCGGCGGCCACCGCCAGCAGGGAACCGAAGACAGTCACCTGAACGGTGACCCAGGCGCCCTGCAGCAGCAGAGGAAGTAATTCACCCATGATGCGCATCCTGTAACGACAGGTTCGACTCAATGGCCGGCCGGGCGCGTCCTATGGCAGGCGCGCGCCCGCGACGGTCACTGTTTGCAGAGCTCGGCAGCGGTCTTGTCGGTGACGTTGGACTTGTCGAAGCCGAACGGTTTCACCGTCGCCAGGTGCTCGGCGCCGCCCAGCCAGCCCTTGAGCTGCTGGTTCACCGCGTCGCGCAGGTCCTTGTCCTCCGGGCGGAAGGCCAAGGCGCCGTAGCCGATGTGCGAAGGGTCGTCCTTGAAGTCGCTGATGGCTTCCACCGCGTCACCGCCCTTGGCAGCCAGGCCCTTCATGGTCAGTGCGGTACCGACGCTGGCATCGGCGCGGCCGGCGCGCACGGCCTGCAATTGTGCGGTGGTATCCGGCACCTGAACGATCTGCTCTTCCGCCACGCCTTCGGCGCGGGCGTAGCCCATCTCGGCGGTGCCGGACATGATCGCCAGCTTCACGTCCGGATTGTTCTTCACGTCGGCGTAGCTGTGCAGGTTCTTCGGGTTGCCCTTCTTCACCAGCAGGGTGTCGGGAATCTGGTAGTGGGGGTCGGTGAAGATCACCTGCTGGCAACGCGGCGGGGTGATGTACATGCCGGCGGCGATCACGTCGAAGCGGCCAGCGCGCAGGCCGGGGATCAGCGCGCCCCATTCGGTGAGCACCGGCTCGATCTTCTTCACGCCCATTTTCGTGAAGATCTGCGTGGCGATTTCCGGGGATTCCCCGGTGACCTTGCCGGACGTCTCGGTGTAGGCAAAGGGCGCTTCGTTGGCGTAGCCGATGCGCACGATGCCGGTGCTCTGGATGCGTTCCAGGGTGGTTTCGGCGTAGCTGCCGACGCTGGCCAGGGCGCCGGCGGCGAGGGTACAGGCGAGGCTCAGGCGGCGCAGGAAAACAGGGGCGGTACTCATCTTCGGATCTCCTGGACTTCTCTT
Source organism: Pseudomonas sp. C9-3 (assembly GCF_032392015.1). NCBI lineage: Bacteria > Pseudomonadati > Pseudomonadota > Gammaproteobacteria > Pseudomonadales > Pseudomonadaceae > Pseudomonas > Pseudomonas sp. C9-3. The sequence continues at coordinate 5,923,236 of NZ_CP135919.1, forward strand.
GCCGAACGCTCATGGCGCGCGGCGATGGATGGCAGGTAGCAATGTCGTACGACTGTTGTTCTTGTAGGTCGGGCCCTGGGTGGGGCCTTCCGAAGTTCTCTCGGCGCTGTCGCAGACGTTGCCGAGAAGCTCGACGCCAGACTAAGGCCGGGCGCCTTGCGGCTCTTCCCGATCGACAGCTGCGCGGCGGGAAAAAGCCACCGTCGCGACGAACGCATCCGGCGGTTTTTTCTGCGCGGGCCTGACAATGCGGCCCGGTGTGCCACGCGGTGTCCTGCGCCCGAGCATACGCAAGCCACTTCTTTATCGACATTGCACTAGGACAATTGCCGCCGGTGTGCTGGTCGGTCACTCTGCACCCCTGACCAGACGGAGCGCTGAAGATGGAAGCCTGGCGTCGCGCCCTGGCCGACCTGCGGGTCGGCGAATCCAAGTACAAGACATTGGTGCAGGCCATTGCCGGCGACATCGAGCAGGGCCGCCTGAGCGACGGCCAGCGCTTGCCGCCGCAGCGCCACGTCGCCGATGGCCTGGGGATCAGCGTGCAGACGGTGACCAATGCCTACAAGGAACTGGAGCGCCAGGGTCTGGTGCGCTGCGAGGTGGGGCGTGGCAGCTTCGTCTCGCGGCGGATGACCGAGGGCATGGCCCATTACATGGTCGACCACCCCGAGCGCGCACTGGTGGATTTCTCCATCGCCAGCATCGTCCACACGCGCGAGCACGACCGCCTCTGGCAGGACACCTGCCGCGCGCTGGCGCAGGAAACCGACCAGCCCTGGATGCGCGCCTGCCGCCCAGTCGCCGGCTTCGATGCGCACCGCGATGCCGGTGTGCAGTGGCTGTCGCAGCTGGGCCTGCAGCGCGAGCGCGATGACGTGCTGATCACCAACGGCGCCGCCCACGGCATCTTCCTCGCGCTCGCCTCACTGGCCGGGCCGGATGACGTGGTGCTCTGCGAACAGCTCACCGACCACGGCGTGATCGGCAATTCCCAGGTACTGGGTTTTACCCTGAAGGGCGTGGAGATCGACAAGCAGGGCATCGACCCCGAGCACTTCGAAGACCTTTGCGCGAACGAGCGCATCACCGCGCTGGTCTGCACGCCCAACCTGAACAACCCGACCTCCTGCCTGATGCCCGACGCGCGCCGCCGCGAGATCGCCGCCATCGCCCAGCGTTACGGTGTTCACGTGATCGAAGACGACGTCTACGGCCCGCTGCTTGGCGAGCGCCGCCCGCCACCGCTCAGCCACTACCTGCCGGACTTGTCGTTCTACTGCACCAGCTTCACCAAGAGCGTGCTGACCGGCCTGCGCATCGGTTACCTGGCCATGCCGCGGCGGCTGGCGCTGCGCACCGAGAGCATCCTGCGGGTGAACAGCTGGATGGCCACGCCGTTTGTGGCGGAAGTCGCTTCACGGTGGATTCGCAATGGCAACGCCCAGGCGCTGATCAGCCTGCAGCGCCAGGTTCTGGAGAAGCGCCAGGGCTTGGTGCGCGACCATCTTGGCGAGCATCTGCGCGGTTGCGACCCGCACTCCCTCAGCGCCTGGATCGGCATCCCCGAGCATTGGGAGCTGGACAGCCTGGTGCGCGAGCTGCGCCACCGGCACATCGCCGTCACGCCACCCGATCCCTTCATGGTGCGCGGCACGCCCAGGCCTCGCGCGGTGCGTTTGTGCATGGGGGCAGAATGCAGCGACGAGCGCATGGTGTCCGCGCTGGAGGACATGCGCGAGCTGTTCGGGCAGTACCCGAAGATTCACGACTTCTGATGCCGGCTCTTCCTGTAGGAGCGAGCTTGCTAGCGAAGCGGACTTCCCGTCGGCTCTGACGCTGGGCGGGTTAGCGAGCACGAACTGAGCGCCCCCTCGCTCCCACGAAAATCCCTCTGCGAACTACATCGTCCTAGTACATTCATCGCGACAATTTCCCGCCCCTACACTCGGCCCCACTGCATTCCCCGGAGGCCGAGATGGAGCCGATTCCCCTCGTCGAGCTGTACCGAGCACGCCAGCGCATCCAGGGCCTGGTGCGGCAGACGCCGTTGGAGCATTCGCCCAGCCTGTCGCGTCTGCTCGGGGCACCGGTGTACCTCAAGCTCGAATCCCAGCAGATCACCGGCAGCTTCAAGCTGCGCGGCGCGAGCAACGCGATCGCTCAGCTCAGCGATGAGCAGAAGGCCAAGGGCGTGGTCGCGGCCTCCACCGGCAACCACGGCCGGGCGCTGGCCCACGCCGCGCGCGTGCTCGGCGTGCACGCCAGCATCTGCCTGTCGCAGTTGGTGCCGGCGAACAAGGTCCAGGCCATCCGCGAACTGGGCGCTGAAGTCTGCATTATCGGCAACAGCCAGGACGACGCCCAGGCCGAAGCCGAACGCATTGCCCGTGAGCAGGGCGCGGCACTGCTGCCGCCCTTCGATCACCCACAGATCATCGCCGGCCAGGGCACCCTGGGCCTGGAAATCCTCGAACAACTGCCGGACGTGCGCCAGGTGCTGGTACCGCTCTCCGGCGGCGGCCTGTTCGGTGGCGTGGCGCTGGCGCTCAAGCAGGCGGACCCGAGCATCCGCGTGCACGGCATCAGCATGCGCCGAGGCGCGGCCATGGCCGCCAGCCTCGCCGCCGGTCACCCGGTGGACGTGGAAGAGCTGCCGACCCTGGCCGACTCCCTCGGCGGCGGTATCGGACTGGACAACCGCTACACCTTCGCGCTCGCCCGCGACTACTGCGACCAGTTGCACCTGCTCGACGAGCCCTCCATTGCCGCCGGTATCCGTCACGCCTACCGCGAGGAGCGGCAGGTGGTCGAAGGCGCCGCCGCCGTCGGCATCGCCGCGCTGCTCGACGGCCTGATCGCGCCGGTCGGCCCGGTGGTGGTGGTGGTCAGCGGCCGCAACATCGCCATCGAACAACACCAACAGATCCTCGAGGAAACTGCCCATGGCTGACGTCACCCTGCTCAGCGAAGCCGACCTGCGCGCCTGCGTGGCGATAGACCGGGAGAGCCTCGACGCCGTCGAACAGGCCTTCCGCCTGCTGGCCACGGCGCCGGTGGCGATGCCGCCGATCCTTCGCCTGGACGTGCCCGAGCACAACGGCGAAGTCGACGTGAAGACCGCCTACCTGCCGGGCCTGCCGCGCTTCGCCATCAAGGTCAGCCCCGGCTTCTTCGACAATCCCAAGCTGGGCCTGCCCAGCCTCAACGGCATGATGATGCTGCTGTCCTCCAAGACCGGCCTGCTCGACGCGCTGCTGCTGGATAACGGCTACCTCACCGCCGTGCGTACCGCCTGCGCTGGCGCAGTGGCGGCCAAATGGCTGGCCCGCGAGAACTCGCGCCAGGTCGCGCTGATCGGCGCCGGGGAACAGGCGCGGCTGCAGCTCAAGGCGCTGTGCCTGGTGCGGCCCATCGAAGGTGCCAGCGTCTGGGCGCGGGACATCGCCAAGGCGCGGCAATGTGCGCAAGAGCTGAGCGGTAGCCTGGGCATTGCGGTCACGCCTTGCGCCAGCATCGACGAAGCGCTGGAAGGCGCCGACATCGCCATCACCACTACGCCCAGCCGCGAACCGCTGATCCAGAAAAAACACCTGCGCCCCGGCCTGCACATCACCGCCATGGGTTCGGACGCCGAGCACAAGAACGAGATCGCCGCCCAAGCGCTGGCCGCCGTCGACCACTACGTCGCTGACCGCCTCAGCCAGACCCTGGTGCTGGGCGAGCTGCACCACGCGGTGGCGGCCGGCAGCGTCAGCCTCGACGCGGATTTCGCCGAGCTCGGCCAGGTGATCGCCGGGCTGCGCCAGGGCCGCGTGCGCGCCGAGGACATCACCCTCTGCGACCTCACCGGCACCGGCGCCCAGGACACCGCCATCGCCGGCCTGGCCTTCCAGCGGGCACAGCGGATGGGCAAGGGATTCAAGTTCCACAGCTAATCACTGACCTGTAGGAGCGAGCTTGCTCGCGAACGGGTTCCCCGGCAGCGCTAAAGCTAGGCGGGTTCGCGAGCAAGCTCGCTCCTACAAAAGCAAAAAACAAAAACCGAAAGAGGATTTCCGCATGTCCGAAATCGTCGTCAACCTCCCCTTCAGCCGGGAGGAATATGCCCAGCGGATCGCCAAGGTCCGCGCCAGCATGCAACAGCGCGGCATTGAACTGCTGCTGGTTACCGATCCATCGAACATGGCCTGGCTGACCGGCTACGACGGCTGGTCCTTCTACGTGCACCAGTGCGTGCTGCTGGCGCTGGACGGCGAGCCGGTCTGGTTCGGCCGCGGCCAGGACGCGAACGGCGCACGACGTACCGTGTTCATGCAGGCGGACAACATCGTCGGCTACCCCGACCACTACGTGCAGTCCACCGAGCGTCACCCGATGGACTACCTGTCCCGCGAGGTCATCGCCGCGCGCGGCTGGGCGAGCTGGAGCATCGGTGTGGAGATGGACAACTACTACTTCAGCGCTGCCGCCTTCCGCTCGCTGCAGGCGAACCTGCCGAACGCCAGGTTCGTCGACGCCACGGCCCTGGTGAACTGGCAGCGCGCGGTGAAGTCGCCGCGCGAGATCGATTACATGCGCGTCGCCGCGCGCATCGTCGAGAAGATGCACGCGCACATCGTCGAGCGCATCGAGCCGGGTATGCGCAAGAACGAGCTGGTCGCCGAGATCTACAGCACCGGCATCCTCGGCGTCGACGGCCACGGCGGCGACTACCCCGCCATCGTCCCGCTGCTGCCCACCGGTGCCGACGCCAGCGCGCCGCACCTGACCTGGGACGACACGCCCTTCGAGCGCGGCGCCGGCACCTTCTTCGAGATCGCCGGCTGCTACAAGCGCTACCACTGCCCGCTGTCGCGCACGGTGTTCCTCGGCAAGCCGCCGCAGCATTTCCTCGATGCGGAAAAAGCCGTGGTCGAAGGCATCGCCGCGGGCCTCGACGCAGCGAAGCCGGGTAACATCACCGGCGACATCGCCCGTGCCTTCTTCGGCGTGCTGGAGAAGTTCGGCATCCACAAGGACAGCCGCTGCGGCTACCCCATCGGGATCAGCTACCCGCCGGACTGGGGCGAACGCACCATGAGCCTGCGCCCGAGCGACAACAGCGTGCTGGAACCGGGCATGACCTTCCACTTCATGCCGGGCCTGTGGATGGATGACTGGGGTCTGGAGATCACCGAGAGCATCCTCATCACCGAGCGCGGCGTGGAGACCTTCTGCGACTACCCGCGCCAGCTGTTCGTGAAGGAGTGAGGCGATGACACAGTCCCTCGATAAAGAGCTGCGCGAAAACCCCATCGCCGCCAGCGTCGATTTCCAGCGCGACGGCGTGCAGCACGGCCACCTCAAGCTGCCCTACTCGCGGGATGATTCGGCCTGGGGCGCAGTGATGATCCCGGTCTGCGTGGTGAAGAACGGCGACGGCCCCACCGCGCTGCTCACCGGCGGCAACCACGGCGACGAGTACGAAGGGCCGGTGGCGCTCAGCCGCCTGGCCCAGGAACTGCGCATCGAGGACGTGCGCGGCCGGTTAATTATCGTGCCGTTCATGAACACGCCGGCGTTCCATGCCGGCAAGCGCACCTCGCCCATCGACGCCGGCAACCTCAACCGCAGCTTTCCCGGCCGCCCGGACGGCACGGTGACGCAGAAGATCGCCGACTACTTCCAGCGCACCCTGCTGCCGCTGGCGGACGTGGTGCTGGACATCCACTCCGGCGGCCGGACCCTGGATTTCCTGCCCTTCGCCGCCTGCCACGTGCTGCCGGACAAGGCCCAGCAGGAAGCCAGCGAGGCGCTGATGCGCGCCTTCGCCGCGCCCTACGCCATGCGCATGTTGGAGCTGGATGCGGTGGGCATGTACGACAGCGCCGCCGAGGAACAGGGCAAGCTGTTCGTCACCACCGAACTGGGTGGCGGTGGCACCAGCAGCGCGCGCACCGTGGCCATCGCCCGGCGTGGTGTGCGCAACCTGCTGGTTGAGGCTGGCATTTTGCGCGGCGAGATCGAGCCGGCGAAGTCGGTGATGCTCGACATGCCCGACGCTGACTGTTTCGTCGCCAGCGAGCATGGCGGCCTGCTGGAGATGTGCCGTGACCTGGGCGAGCGTGTCGAGCGTGGCGAAGTGCTGGCGCGGGTGCATGACGTGCTGCGCACCGGCGCCGCGCCGGTGGAGTACCGCGCCAAGCGCAGCGGCATCCTCGCCGCGCGGCATTTCCCCGGCCTGGTGCAGAGTGGCGACACCCTGGCGGTGGTCGCCGAGGTACTGGACTGAACGGGAGCCCGTCATGATCAAGCTCGACCGCTACGACCTGAAGATCCTGCGCATCCTCGCTGGCGACGGGCGCATCACCAAGTCGAGCCTGGCCGAGGCGATCAACCTCTCGGTCAGCCCGGCCTGGGAGCGTGTGCGCAAGCTGGAGGAGGCCGGGTTGATCAAGGGCTACCGCGCGCAGATCGACTGGCCGGCGCTGTTCAAGCAGCAGCAGGTGCTGGTGGAAATCACCCTGGCGCGCCACACAGCTCAGGACATGAAGCGCTTCGAACAACGCCTGCAACAGTCGCCGGAGGTCGGTTTCTGCTACGCCACCGGCGGCGGGGTGGATTACATCGCGATGATCCAGGCGCGCGACATCGACCACTACCAGCGCTTCATCGACCAGCTGTTGCTGGAGGACGTGGGGATCGAGCGCTACTTCACCTATATCGTCACCAAGGTAATCAAGACCCAGGAGGCGGCGATTCCCGCCGAGGCGCTGGAGGCAGGTTCCCTGTAGGAGCGAGCTTGCTCGCGAACCCGCCCAGCTCCAGCGCGGCCGGTGAATCCGTTCGCGAGCAAGCTCGCTCCTACAAAACCCAAGACCGCTGACCCGCGGGAGAGGGCTGGGGCGAAGAAAGCCCCGTGCACCCAAATTCAGCTGAGCAAAAATTGCACGACAAAACCTGACTTTGAGGTCCGGATCGTATACAATGCGCGCCGCTCGGCATGGTGCCGGGCATGGGTTCCCTCACCCCATCGACGAAAAAGGCCCAAGCATGTCGGCATCCCTTCCGGCGGCACGGCGCGGCGCACTCGCCGGCCTGGTCGCGTTCCACATTCTGATCATCATCGCCAGCAACTACCTGGTGCAGCTGCCAATGACCCTCTTTGGCTGGCACACCACCTGGGGTGCGTTCAGCTTCCCGTTCATCTTCCTGGCCACCGACCTCACCGTCCGCCTGCTCGGCAAGCGCCCGGCACGGTTGGTCATCGCGCGGGTGATGATCCCGGCGCTGCTGGCTTCCTACGTCATTTCGGTGATCTTCCAGGAAGGCGCCTTCAGAGGCTTCGCCTCGCTGGGCGAATTCAACACCTTCGTGGCGCGGATTTCCCTGGCCAGCTTCCTGGCCTACGTGTTCGGGCAGATCCTCGACATCCAGGTATTCGATCGCCTGCGCCGCATGCGCCAGTGGTGGATCGCCCCGGTGGTCTCGACGCTGTTCGGCAACCTGCTGGACACCTTCACCTTCTTCTCCATCGCCTTCTGGCACAGCGACAACGCCTTCATGGCCGAGCACTGGGTGGAGATCGCCTGGGTCGACTACGGCGTGAAGCTCGCGGTCATGCTGATGCTCTTCGTGCCGCTCTACGGCATGCTGCTCAGCGCCATCACCCGCAACCTGCGTCGCGCCGCAACGGCCTGACGCCACCCGAAAAAGCCCAACAGCGGCGGCAGAACTGCAAAAAGATTTGCCGCCGCCGTCCCCCGCTTAGGAAAAAACCGCGCGCCCGCGGCCCCTAGGATGGTTCCCATGCCATCCGCCAAGGAGCCGCCGCCATGTCCTACGCCCATCCCCTGCTGTTCAAGTCGCTCTGCTACGTGAACGGCCATTGGCTGCACAGCGCCAGCGGCGCCAGCATCGCCGTCGACAACCCCGCTACCCGCGAAGCCATCGGCCACGTGCCGCTGCTCGACCGCGAACAGATCGTCGGTGCCATTGACGCCGCCGCCGCGGCCTTCCCGGCCTGGCGAGCGCGCAGCCTGGATGAGCGTAGCGCCCTGCTGCGCCGCTGGGCCGAACTGATCCTCCTGCACCGCGACGACCTGGCGCAGATCCTCAGCCTGGAACAGGGCAAGCCGCTGGCCGAGGCCCTCGGCGAGATCGACTACGCCGCCAGCTTCATCCCCTGGTTCGCCGAAGAGGCTCGCCGGCTGAACGGCCGCAACATCCCCAGCCACATCCCCAATGCGCACCTGGGCACGGTGGTCGAGCCGGTGGGCGTCGCCGCGTTGCTGACGCCGTGGAACTTCCCCTCGGCGATGATCACCCGCAAGGCCGCCGCCGCCCTCGCCGCCGGTTGCAGCGTGGTGGTCAAACCGGCACACGAAACGCCTTATTCCGCGTTCGCCCTGGCACAGCTGGCCGAAGAAGCCGGCTTCCCCGCCGGCGTGTTCAACGTGGTGCTGGGTGAGCCGCAGATGGCTATGGAAACCCTGGTCGGCGACAGCCGCGTGCGCGCCGTGAGCTTCACCGGCTCGACCCGCGTGGGGAAGCTGGTGCTGCAAGCCGCCGCCCGCGACGTGAAGAAAGTCGCCCTGGAGCTGGGCGGCAACGCGCCCTTCATCGTCCTGCCGGACGCCGATCTGGAGCAGGCGGTGAAGTTCGCCATCGACGCCAAATTCCAGACCTCCGGGCAGGACTGCTGCGCGGCCAACCGCATCCTGGTCGCCCGCGAACTCTATGAGCCCTTCCTGCAGCGTTTCGCCCGCGCCGTGCGTGAGCTGCGCGTCGGCCCGGCCAGTGATGCGCGCAGCCAGATCGGCCCGCTGATGCACCAGGGCGCCTTCGACGTGACCTGCGAGCGTGTGCGGGACGCCGTCGACCAGGGCGCGCGCCTGCTCGCCGGCGGCGAACCCCATGCACTCGGCGGCTGGTTCCACCAGCCAACCGTGCTGGCCGACGTCACCCCGCAGATGCGTATCTGGCGTGAGGAAAACTTCGCGCCGATTGCCGGTGTGAGCGCGTACGACGACCTGGACGAAGCCGTCCGGCAGGCCAACGACACCGAGTACGGCCTGGCTGCCTACCTTTGTGGGCAACGCCTGGATCACATCTGGCCGCTGATGCGGCGCCTGGAGTTCGCCATGGTGGCGGTCAACGGCGCCAAGTTCACCGGCCACCCCATTCCCTTCGGCGGCATGAAGGCCTCTGGCCTGGGCCGCGAAGGCGGCAGCGAGGGCTTCGAGCCCTTCGTCGAAACCAAGTACTTCGCCTTGCACCACGGCGCCATCTGACCGGGAGAACACCGCCATGACCGACTACGCCAAGCTGTTCATCGAGGACCGCGCGCACTTCATGCACCCCTCGACCCACGCCCACGATCACGCCAGCGGCTCGCTGCCGGGGCGGATCATCACAGGCGCCTCCGGTGTGCGCATCCGCGATCACCAGGGGCGCGAGCTGCTCGATGCCTTTGCCGGCCTGTACTGCGTGAATATCGGCTACGGCCGCACCGAAGTCGCCGACGCCATCCATGCACAGGCCACGCAGCTGGCCTACTACCACACCTACGTGGGGCATTCTTCCGAGGCGATCATCGAGCTGTCCGCGCGGATCATCCGCGACTGGGCGCCGTCCGGCATGAAGAAGGTCTACTACGGCCTCTCCGGCTCCGACGCCAACGAAACCCAGGTCAAGCTGGTGCGCTACTACAACAACGTGCTGGGCGGGCCGCAGAAGAAAAAGATCATCTCGCGCCAGCGCGGCTACCATGGCTCGGGCATCGTCACCGGCAGCCTCACGGGGCTGGCGAGCTTCCACCAGCACTTCGACCTGCCGGTGGAAGGCGTCAGGCACACCCTGTGCCCGCACTTCTACAAGGCGCCGGCGGGCATGGACGAGGTGAGTTTCGTTCGCCACTGCGCGCAGGAGCTGGAAAACCTGATCCTCGCCGAAGGCCCGGATACGGTGGCCGCCTTCATCGGCGAGCCGGTGATGGGCACCGGCGGCATCATCGTCCCGCCCAAGGGCTACTGGGAGGCGATCCAGGCGGTGCTGGCGAAGTACGACGTGCTGCTGATTGCCGACGAAGTGGTCTGTGCGTTCGGTCGCGTCGGCGACAAGATGGGCAGCCAGCGCTACGGCATGCGCCCGGACCTGATCACCACGGCCAAGGGCCTGACCAGCGCCTATGCGCCACTGTCGGCGGTGATCGTTGGCGAGAAGGTATGGGACGTGATCGATAGCGCGTCCAGCCGCGAAGGCGCCATGGGCCACGGCTGGACCTACTCCGGCCACCCGATCTGCGCCGCGGCGGCACTGGCCAACCTGAACATCCTTGAGCGGGAGAACATCACCGCCAACGCCGCGGAGGTTGGCGGCTACCTGAACCAGCAACTGCGCCAGACTTTCGAGGGCCACCCGCTGGTGGGTGAAGTGCGCGGCGACGGCATGCTGGCCGCGCTGGAGTTCATGGCCGACCGCGAGGCGCGCACGCCCTTCGACCCGGCGCTGAAGGTCGGCCCGAAGGTATCGGCTGCGTGCCTTGAGCGCGGCATGATCGCCCGCGCTATGCCCCATGGCGATATCCTCGGTTTCGCCCCGCCGCTGGTGCTCACTCGCGCCGAGGCGGACGAGATCGTCGGCATCGCCAAGTCGGCAGTGGATGCGGTGGCTGCCGAGGTGCTGTAGAGGCTTTGCGTAGGAGCATTGCTCTTTGTAGGTGCGAGCTTGGCACCTTAGCCGCCGGGAGGTCCGTTCGCGAGCAGGGGCTAGGCGCCCCCTCGGTCCTACAGGTATCCCCACCGGATTGCGTGGCGGCACCGAAAAGGGCGCTTAGGCGCCCTTTGCCTTGTCCAGCTTGCGCAGGAACACCGTCATTTCCTTCTCCGCCTGCTTATCGCCATGGGCCTGAGCGGCGGCCAGCCCGTCGGTCCAGGCGGTGCGGGCGCCGTCCAGGTCACCCTCGGCCTGCAGCGCCTTGCCCAACAGCTTCCAGGCGGCGGAGTACTTGGGGTCCTGCTCCACGCAGCGGCGCAGGTGTTCGGCGGCCTTCACCGCGTCGCCGGCATCCAGGTAGCCCTTGCCCAGGCCGAAGCGCAGCAGTGAGTTGTCCACGCCCTTGGCGAGCATCTTTTCCAGTGAATCGATCATGGCGGGTCTCCGTCAGCAGGCCGCCATTCTGCCCCAAGATCCGTGCCTCATGTGCGCCAGAAGGCGGGCGTGAGCAGGATCAGCAGCGAGAACACCTCCAGCCGTCCCAGCACCATCGCCAGGCTCAGCACCAGCTTGGCACTGCCCGGCAGATGGCCGTAATGCACGGCCGCTTCGCCCAGCGCCGGGCCCAGGTTGTTCAGGCAGGAGGCGAGCGTGGAGAACGCCGTGAGCTGGTCCACGCCCAGGGCCAGCAGCACCAGCATCAGGGTCACGAAGGTCAGCAGGTAGATGGAGAAGAACGCCCACACCGACTCCACCACCCGGTCGGACACCGTGCGCCGCCCGAGCTTGACCAGGAACACCCCGTTGGGATGCAGCAGGCGGAGGAATTCGCGCATGCCCTGGCGGTACACCAGCAGCATGCGCATCACTTTCATGCCGCCGCCGGTGGAGCCGGCGCAAGCGCCGATGAAGGTGCTGTAGATCAGCAGATACGGCAGCAGGGTCGGCCAGGTGCTGAAGTCGGCAAGACCGAAGCCGGTGGTGGTCGCCACCGAAATCACCATGAACGCCGCATAGCGGATCGCCTGCAACGGCGAGTCGTAGTGGTGCTTGAGGATCAGCGTTGCCGCGGTGATCAGGAACAGCACCAGCAGGATGCCCAGGTACGCTCGGCATTCCGGGTCCTTCAGGTAGTGGCTGACCTTGCGCTGGCGCCAGGCGAGGAAGTGCAGGCTGAAGTTGATCCCGGAAATCACCAGGAAGGTCATGCAGATCAGCTCGATCAGCGGACTGTCGAAGTAGCCGATGCTTGCATCGTGGGTGGAGAAGCCGCCAATGGCGATGGTGGAGAAGCTGTGGCCGACCGCGTCGAACAGGCTCATTCCCGCGGCCCAGTAGGCCAGAGCGCAGGCCAGGGTCAGGCTGCAGTAGATCAGCCAGAGGGTCTTGGCAGTATCGGCGATACGCGGCGAGAGCTTGTGGTCCTTGAGCGGGCCGGGCATCTCCGCGCGGTACAACTGCATGCCGCCGATGCCGAGCATCGGCATCACCGCCACCGCCAGCACCACGATGCCCATGCCGCCCAGCCACTGCAGCTGCTGGCGGTAGTAGAGGATGGCGTGGGGCAACGCATCGAGGCCGGTGAGCACGGTCGCGCCGGTGGTGGAGAGACCCGAGAAGGACTCGAACAGCGAGTCGACCAGGCCCATGTGCGGTGCGTCGGACAACGCGAACGGCAAGGCGCCGAACGACCCCAGGACGATCCAGAACAGCGCCGTGACCAGGTAGCCATCGCGGATGCGCAGGTCCTGCTTGTGCTGGCGGCACGGCCACCAGAGGGCGAAGCCGGTCAGCAAGGTGACCAGGAAGGACAGCGCGAAAGGCTGCCAGGAGTGCTCGGCGTAGTGCAGGTCCACGAGCAGTGGCGGCAGGTGCGTAACGCTGAACAGCATCAGCAGTACGCCGAGGATTCGACCGATGGAGGAGTAGCGCATGACCTGAGGCAGACAAGCAGGAACAGGCCGCGCAGGGTGACAAGGGAGGCTGGATGGCGCAGTAGGACCTGTCTGAAAGAGCCTCGGAATTAACTGGCAGGGCCGCCTTGCGGCGGCCCGGGGTCGATCAGAAGAAGGTCAGGCCGGCCTGGAACAGCCGCTCGACGTCGCGGATGCGCTTCTTGTCCACCACGAAGAGAATCACGTGGTCGCCGGACTCGATCTTCGTCTCGCCGTGGGCGATCAGCACGTCGTCGTCGCGGATCACCGCGCCGATGGTGGTGCCCGGCGGCAACTGCACTTCGTTGATCCTGCGGCCGATGACCTTGCTCGACTTGGCGTCGCCATGGGCGACCACCTCGATGGCCTCGGCGGCGCCACGGCGCAGGGAGTGCACGCTCTCGATGTCGCCGCGGCGCACGTGGGTCAGCAGGGTCCCGATGGTGGCCAGTTGCGGGCTGATGGCGATGTCGATCTCGCCGCCCTGCACCAGGTCCACGTAGGCGGGGTTGTTGATCAGCGTCATCACCTTGCGCGCGCCCAGGCGCTTGGCCAGCAGCGAGGACATGATGTTGGCCTCGTCGTCGTTGGTCAGGGCAAGGAACAGGTCGGTGTCGCCGATGTTCTCTTCCAGCAGCAGGTCGCGGTCGGAGGCGCTGCCCTGGAGCACGATGGAGCTGTCGAGGTTGTCCGAGAGGTGCCGGCAGCGCGCCGGATTCATCTCGATGATCTTCACCTGGTAACGGCTTTCGATGGCTTCGGCCAGACGCTCGCCGATGTTGCCGCCGCCGGCGATGATGATCCGCTTGTAGCTGTCCTCCAGGCGGCGCATCTCGCCCATCACCGCGCGGATATGGGCCTTGGCGGCAATGAAGAATACTTCGTCGTCGGCCTCGATCACCGTGTCGCCCTGGGGAATGATCGGCCGGTTGCGCCGGTAGATCGCTGCCACGCGGGTATCCGCATTGGGCATGTGCTCGCGCAGCTGGCGCAGCTCCTGGCCCACCAGCGGGCCGCCATAGTAGGCACGGATGCCCACCAGCTGTGCCTTGCCTTCGGCGAAGTCGATCACCTGCAGGGCGCCGGGATATTCCACCAGGCGCTTGATGTAGTTGGTCACCACCTGCTCGGGGCTGATCAGCACGTCGACCGGGATCGCCTCGTTGTCGAACAGCCCGGCGCGGGTCAGGTATGCCGCCTCGCGCACGCGGGCGATGCGCGTCGGGGTGTTGAACAGGGTGTAGGCGACCTGGCAGGCCACCATGTTCACCTCGTCGCTGTTGGTCACGGCCACCAGCATGTCGGCGTCGTCGGCGCCAGCCTGGCGCAGCACGGTGGGGAACGAGGCCTTGCCGTGGACGGTGCGGATGTCCAGGCGGTCGTTGAGGTCGCGCAGGCGTTCGCCGTCGGTGTCGACCACGGTGATGTCGTTGGCTTCGCTGGCGAGGTGCTCGGCCAGAGTGCCGCCGACCTGGCCGGCACCGAGGATGATGATCTTCATGGGAGCGGCGTGCTTTCCGTATCGGACTGCGTTGCGCCCGCTGTTAGCGGGCGGAAATCTTGATCAGCTTGGCATAGTAGAAGCCGTCATGCCCGCCCTGCTGCGCAAGCAGCTGGCGGCCGTGGGGCTGCTTGATGCCCCAGGGGCCGGGCAGGTCCAGCTCGCGGGCGCCGGGGGTGCGACCGAGGAACGCGGCGATCTGTTCGCTGTTCTCCTGCGGCATCACCGAGCAGGTCGCGTAGACCATTACGCCACCGACTTCGAGCGTGGCCCACAGGGCATCGAGCAGCTCAGCCTGCAGTTGCGCCAGCGCCTCGATGTCCTCGGCGGTGCGGGTCAGCTTGATGTCCGGGTGGCGGCGGATCACGCCGGTGGCGGAACAGGGGGCGTCCAGCAGGATGCGCTGGAAGGGTTTGCCGTCCCACCATTTGGCCGTGTCGCGGGCGTCAGCGGCGAACAGCTGGGCATCGAGTTGCAGGCGTGCAAGGTTCTCGCGGACGCGCACCAGGCGGCTTTCTTCCAGGTCCACGGCGACCACGCCAGCCAGTGCGGGCTCGGCCTCCATCAGGTGGCAGGTCTTGCCGCCGGGAGCGCAGCAGGCGTCCAGCACGCGCTGGTTCGGCGCCAGCTCGAGCAGGTCGGCGGCCAGTTGCGCGGCCTCATCCTGCACGCTGACCCGGCCTTCGGCAAAGCCTGGCAGTTCGCGGACGTCACAGGGCTGCACGAGGTTGATGCCGTCACGACTGAACTCGCAGGCGGTCGCTTCGAAGCCAACGCGGTTCAACTCTTCCAGGTAGGCATCGCGGCTGCCATGGCGGCGGTTCACCCGCAGGGTCATCGGCGGGTGAGCATTGTTCGCGGCGCAGATGGCCTCGTACTGCTCCGGCCAGGATTTCTTCAGCGCTTTCTGCAGCCAGCGTGGATGCGCCAGGCGTGCAGCCGGGTCCTTGTCGACTTCGGCCAGCAGGGCTTCGCTCTCGCGCTGGGCGCGGCGCAGCACGGCGTTGAGCAGGCCCTTGGCCCAGGGCTTCTTCAGCTTGTCCGCGCAGCCGACGGTCTCGCCAATGGCCGCGTGCGGTGGAATGCGGGTGTAGAGCAACTGGTACAGGCCGACCAGCAGCAGTGCCTCGACGTCACGGTCGCCGGCCTTGAACGGCTTCTGCAGCAGGCGCGCGGCGAGGGTGGACAGGCGCGGCTGCCAGCGAGCGCTGCCGAAGGCCAGCTCCTGCACCAGGCCACGGTCGCGCGGCTCGACGTTCTCCAACTGGGTCGGCAGCGAGCTGCCCAGCGAGGCGCGGCCGGCCAGTACGGCGGCCAGCGCGCGGGCGGCCGCCAGGCGAGGATTGGTACTCATGCGTCCGGCCCTTGCTGGCCAAGGGTCTGGCCAGCGGCAAACTGTTCGCGGCGGCTGTTGAACAGGTCGGCGAAGGCCAGCGGCTTGCCGCCAGGCAGTTGCAGGCGGGTCAGCAGCAGTGCGCCTTCACCGCAGGCGACCAGCAGGCCGTCGCGGCTGGCGTCGAGGATCTTGCCCGGTTCGCCCTTGCCTTGCGCGGGCTGGGCGCCGAGTACTTTCAGCGCGGCGTCACCGAGCGTGGTGTGGCAAACCGGCCACGGCGTGAAGGCGCGGATGCGGCGCTCCAGCTCGTCGGCCGGGCGCGACCAGTCGATGCGTGCCTCTTCCTTGTTCAACTTGTGCGCGTAGGTGGCCAGGGCGTCGTCCTGCACCTCGCCTTTGAGCGTGCCGGCGGCGAGGCCGGCAATGGCCTCGATCACCGCCTTCGGGCCCAGCTCGGCGAGGCGGTTGTGCAGGCTGCCGCCAGTGTCCTCGGCGGAAATCGGCGTGCTGACCTTGAGCAGCATCGGCCCGGTGTCCAGGCCGGCTTCCATCTGCATCACGGTTACACCGCTCTCAGCGTCGCCGGCTTCCACTGCGCGCTGGATCGGCGCCGCACCGCGCCAGCGCGGCAGCAGCGAGGCGTGGCTGTTGATGCAGCCCAGGCGCGGGATATCCAGCACCGCCTGCGGCAGGATCAGGCCGTAGGCCACCACCACCATCAGGTCCGGCTTGAGCGCGGCCAACTCGGCCTGGGCGGCGGGATCGCGCAGGGTCGGCGGCTGCAGCACCGGCAGGCTATTCGCCACGGCGAGTTGCTTGACCGGGCTGGGCATCAGCTTCTGGCCACGGCCGGCCGGGCGGTCCGGCTGGGTGTAGACGGCCACCAGCTCGTGGGGGCCGCCCAGCAGGGCCTTGAGGTGCTCGGCGGCGAATTCCGGGGTGCCGGCGAAGACGATGCGCAGTGCTTGGCTCATATCGGGCTCTTCAAAAAGAAAAGGCTTGCCGGGGCAAGCCTTTGGGAGATGGGGTCACGCCTGTTGCCGGTGCTGCTTTTCCAGCTTCTTGCGGATGCGGTCGCGCTTGAGGTTGGACAGGTAGTCGACGAACAGCTTGCCGTTGAGGTGGTCGCACTCGTGCTGGATGCACACGGCGAGCAGGCCCTCGGCTTCCTCCTCGAAGGGATTGCCATCGCGGTCCTGGGCCTTGATCCGCACTTTCTGCGGGCGGTCTACATTTTCGTAGAAGCCGGGCACCGACAGGCAGCCTTCCTGGTACTGGTCCATTTCCTCGGTGAGGTAGTCGAACTCGGGGTTGATGTAGACCCGGGGTTCGGACTTGTCCTCGGAGAGGTCCATCACCACGACGCGCTTGTGTACGTTGACCTGCGTTGCCGCAAGACCAATGCCCGGCGCCTCGTACATGGTCTCGAACATGTCGTCGATCAGCGTACGCAGGGCGTCATCGAAGACCGTGACCGGCTTGGCGATGGTCCGCAGGCGCGGATCGGGGAATTCGAGAATGTTCAGAATGGCCATATACGTTTGTGATGCACTTGTGGAATAAAGTCAAAATCGGCTGCTAATATGCTGAGCAGCATCGAAAAACGGCTGGAAAGCGCGGTAGGGGCGGCTTCCAGGCGTTTCATGTGTACACATAATAAAGGGATTCACCGCATGAGGAAAACACTACTCGCCCTGCTGCTGCTCGCTGCAGGCGGGATGGCGCAGGCTGCCGTGCAGCTCAAGGAAGGCCATCCGGATCGCTATACCGTAGTGAAGGGCGACACCCTCTGGGACATCTCCGGCAAGTTCCTCAGCAAGCCGTGGAAGTGGCCGGAAATCTGGCAGGTGAATCCGCAGATTCAGAACCCGCACCTGATCTACCCGGGTGACGTGCTGAGCCTCACGTACATTGACGGCCAGCCGCGCCTGATGCTCAACCGCGGCGAGTCCCGCGGGACCATCAAGCTGTCGCCGCGGGTGCGCAGCACCCCGATCGCCGAGGCGATCCCGACCATTCCGCTGGACAAGATCAACGCCTTCCTGCTGTCCAACCGCATCGTCGACAGCGACACCGACTTCTCCAACGCTCCCTACGTGGTCGCTGGCGACCAGGAGAGCGTGATCAGCGGTGCCGGTGACCGTGCCTACGCCCGCGGCAATTCGCTGTCGGAAGAGGGCAGCTATGGCATCTTCCGCCAGGCCAAGGTCTACCACGACCAGGAGACCAACGAAGTCCTGGGCATTGACGCCATGGACGTCGGTGGCGCCAACGTCACCGCGAAGGAAGGCGATATCGCCACCCTGATGCTGACCCGCACCACCCAGGAAGTCCGCTCGGGCGACCGCCTGTTCCCCACCGAGGAACGCGCGATCACCTCGACCTTCATGCCCAGCGAGCCGAGCACCCCGATCAAGGGCACCATCATCGACGTGCCGCGCGGCGTGACGCAGATCGGCAAGTACGACGTGGTGACCATCGACAAGGGCACCCGCGACGGCCTGGCCGAAGGCAACGTACTGGCGATCTACAAGCTGGGCGAGACCGTGCGCGATCGCGTCACCGAAGACATGGTGAAGATCCCGGACGAGCGCTCGGGCCTGGTGATGGTCTTCCGTACCTACAACCGCCTGAGCTACGGGCTGGTGCTGACCGCTACCCGCTCGCTGGAAGTCAACGACCGCGTCCAGAACCCGTGATACGCGCGTGACTTGAAGAAACCCCGCTTCGGCGGGGTTTTTTGTGGGCGTGATCCGGAAGGGTCCGACAGCGGCGGAACCAGCAGGCGCGACATAGTCCGGCGATCTCCTTGCACCGAGGATTTCGCCATGCCCGTTGACCCAACTCTCTCCCCGGCCGAACTCGAAGCGCGGCTGCGCCTGCATGCCTTGCCGGAACTGGGGCCACGACGTTTTCGTCGGCTGCTGGACGCCTTCGGCTCGGCGTCTGCTGCCTTGAGCGCGCCAGCGGCGGCGTGGCGCTCCCTGGGGCTGCCCGCCAGTTGTGCAGAGCCACGCCGCGACGCGCGCATTCGCGAGCAGGCGGCGCAGGCCATGCGCTGGCTGGAGGCGCCGGCGCAGCACCTGCTCATGTGGGATTCACCGGGCTATCCGGCACTGCTCGCAGAATTGGAGGATGCACCGCCTCTGCTGTTCCTGGCTGGCGAGCCGACCGTGCTGGAGCGGCCGCAGCTCGCGATGGTCGGTAGCCGCCGGGCCAGTAAGCCGGGGTTGGATACCGCGCGGGCCTTCGCCCGCAGCCTGGCCGGCGGTGGTTTCGTGATCACCAGCGGGCTGGCTTTGGGGATCGACGGGGCTGCCCATGAGGGCGCGCTGGACGGCGGCAAGACCGTCGCCGTGCTGGGGACAGGCCTGGAGCACCTCTATCCGCGCCGTCATCTGGGTCTGGCGAGGCGTATCGTCGAGCAGGGCAGCGCGCTGGTTTCCGAGTTTCCGCTGTACACCCCACCCCAGGCTTCGAACTTCCCCCGGCGCAACCGGATCATCAGTGGCCTGTCCCTGGGCACCCTGGTGGTGGAGGCCAGCCCGTCCAGCGGTTCGCTGATCACGGCGCGGCTGGCCGCCGAACAGGGCCGCGAGGTCTATGCGATCCCCGGCTCGATCCATCATCCCGGGGCGCGCGGCTGCCATGAGCTGATCCGCCAGGGCGCGACGCTGGTGGAGACGGTCGAGCACATTCTCGAGGGCTTGCAGGGCTGGACGCGCAGCGCGCCGAGTGTGGAAGCCGCGCCTTCGTGGCCGTCCCATCCGCTGGTCGATCTGCTGCGTGCCGCCCCGCAGAGCAGCGAACAACTGGCGCTGCGCAGTGGCCTGGAGCTACCGCAGGTGCTGGTTGAGCTCACCGAGCTGGAGCTGGACGGGCGGGTGGCCTGCGAGGCCGGCGTCTGGGTGCATCGCGCCCCATGAGCACGTAAACTGCCGCGCATCGCAGATCCGAGGAACTCCCGATGTACAGCAACTGGCGTACCCAGCGCATGGCCCAGGTCGTGCGCGATGGCGGTGTGATCGCCTATCCGACCGAAGCCGTCTGGGGCCTGGGCTGCGACCCGTGGAGCGCCGACGCCGTGTACCGCCTGCTGGCGATCAAGGCGCGGCCGGTGGAAAAAGGCATGATCGTGGTGGCCGGCGACATCCGCCAGTTCGACTTCCTCCTCGAAGACCTGCCCGAAGCCTGGCAGGACAAGCTCGCCGCCAGTTGGCCCGGCCCCAACACCTGGCTGGTGCCGCACCAGGGGCGCCTGCCCGAGTGGGTGACCGGCGAGCACGATACCGTTGCCCTGCGCGTCACCGATCATCCGCTGGTGCGCGAACTGTGCCGCTACACCGGCCCGCTGATCTCCACGTCGGCCAACCCCGCCGGCCGCCCCGCCGCGCGCAGCCGCTTGCGCGTCGAGCAGTACTTCCGCGGCGAATTGGACGGCGTGCTCGGCGGCGCCCTGGGCGGGCGCCGCAATCCCAGCCTGATCCGCGACTTGCGTACCGGCGAGACCGTTCGCCCGTCGTAAGCCGGTCACCACGACGCGACCCGGTTCGCGAGCAAGCTCGCTCCTACAAAAAGCGATACCGCCGCACCCTGTAGGACCGAGGAGGCGCCTAGTCCTTGCTCGCGAACGCTGTTCAGGTCAGGGCAGCAGAATGGTCGACCCGGTGGTACGCCGCGCCGCCAGTTCCGTCTGCGCCTTGGCCGCCTCGGCCAGACTGAAGCGCTGGTTGATCTCCACCTTCACCTTGCCGCTGGTGATCATGCCGAACAGGTCGTCCGCCATGGCTTGCAGGCGTTCCGGCGTGCTGGCGTAGCCGAACAGCGTCGGGCGGGTGACGTAGAGCGAGCCCTTCTGCGAGAGGATGCCCAGGTTCACCCCGTCCACCGGGCCGGAGGCGTTGCCGAAGCTCACCACCAGGCCGCGCGGCGCGGTGCAGTCCAGCGAGTTCAGCCAGGTGTCCTTGCCCACCGAGTCATAGACCACCGGGCATTTCTTCCCGTCGGTCAGCGCCAGCACGCGCTCAACCACGTTCTCGTGGCTGTAGTCGATGGTTTCCCAGGCGCCGTGGGATTTCGCCAGGTCCGCCTTGGCCGCCGAGCTGACGGTGCCGATCAGGTGTGCGCCGATGGCCTTGGCCCACTGGCAGGCGATCAGCCCGACGCCGCCGGCGGCCGCGTGCCAGAGGATGGTCTGGCCCGGCTGCACGTTGTAGGTCTGGCGCAGCAGGTACTGCACGGTCAGGCCCTTGAGCATGACGGCGGCGGCCTGCTCGAAGGTGATCGCATCGGGCAGCTTCACCACGCTGGCGGCCGGCAGCGTGTGCTGCTCGCTGTAGGCGCCCAGCGGGCCGGTGGCGTAGCCGACGCGGTCGCCGACCTCCACGTTGGTCACTGCGCTGCCCACCGCTTCCACCTCGCCGGCGCCTTCAGTGCCAACCCCGGACGGCATCGCTGGCGCGGGATACAGACCGCTACGGTAGTAGGTGTCGATGAAATTCAGGCCGATGGCGCGGTTGCGCACCCGCACCTCGTTGGGACCGGGCTCAGCGGGGGTGTAGTCGACGATTTCGAGGACTTCCGGGCCGCCGGTCTTGGCGAATTGAACACGCTTGGCCATGTCGCTCTCCTGATGGCGCGAGGCTCTGCCTCGCCGGGGAAAAGACTTTCATCCAAGCCGCCAGCTTGACGGCCGTCAAGACCAGCTTTGCCGGCGGCGATGGTATGCTTGCGCCCGTTTTCGCTCTTAAATCCCGCTCCGGCCCGCGCCACGCGTGGCTTTCCCGCTCCAAGGTGATTCTCGTGACCGACCGCATCGAGGCCGTGAAGGCCTACCTGCTCGACCTGCAAGACCGCATCTGCGCCGCACTCGAAGCCGAGGACGGCAGCGCACGTTTCGTCGAAGACGCCTGGCAGCGTCCGGCTGGCGGTGGCGGTCGTACGCGGGTGATCGGCGACGGTGCCCTGATCGAGAAAGGCGGAGTGAATTTCTCCCATGTATTCGGCAGCGGTTTGCCGCCGTCCGCCAGCGCACACCGGCCTGAACTGGCCGGCCGCGGCTTCCAGGCGCTGGGCGTGTCGCTGGTGATCCACCCGACCAACCCGCACGTGCCAACCTCCCACGCCAACGTGCGCTTCTTCATCGCCGAGAAGGAAGGGGAAGAGGCCGTGTGGTGGTTCGGTGGCGGTTTCGACCTGACGCCCTACTACGCCCACGAAGAAGACTGCGTGCTCTGGCACCAGGTCGCCCGCGACGCCTGCGCGCCCTTCGGCGAGGATGTCTACCCGCGCTACAAGGAATGGTGCGACCGCTACTTCCACATCAAGCACCGCAACGAGCCGCGCGGTGTGGGCGGCCTGTTCTTCGACGACTTGAACCAGTGGGACTTCGACACCAGCTTCGCCTTCCTGCGGGCCATCGGCGATGCCTACCTCTCCGCCTACCTGCCCATCGTGCGCAAGCGCAAGAACACCCCGTACACCGAGCAGCAGCGCGAGTTCCAGGCCTTCCGTCGCGGCCGCTACGTCGAATTCAACCTGGTCTACGACCGCGGCACCCTGTTCGGCCTGCAGTCGGGCGGGCGCACCGAGTCGATCCTCATGTCCCTGCCGCCGCAGGTGCGTTGGGGCTATGACTGGAAGCCGGAGCCGGGCAGCGAGGAAGCGCGCCTGACCGAGTACTTCCTCACGGATCGGGACTGGTTGGCGCAGGCCTGACCGTCATCTTTCGGGCGGTTCGCGAGCAAGCTCGCTCCTACGAAAAGCCCGCGAGCCGGACCGCTCTTCGTAGGAGCGAGCTTGCTCGCGAACATGGCTTGGCACCCAAACCGAAAAGTCGCAATCTCTGCGCCTTCTTGTACTTCACGCTTCAGGATTCTGAATGGACCGCTACTGCGTCTTCGGCAACCCCATCGGCCACAGCAAGTCGCCGCAGATTCACCGTCTGTTCGCCGAGCAGACCGGCCAGGTGCTGAGCTATGACGCGCGCTTGGCGCCGCTGAATGACTTCGCCGGGAACGCCCGCGAGTTCTTCGTTGAGGGCCTGGGCGGCAATGTTACCGTGCCGTTCAAGGAAGACGCCTACCGCCTGGCCACCGAGCTGAGCGAGCGCGCGCGCCGGGCCGGTGCGGTGAATACCCTGAAGAAGCTGGAAGGCGGCGGACTGCTGGGCGACAACACCGACGGCGCCGGGCTGACCCGCGACCTGACGGTGAATCACGGCGTCGTACTGCGCGGCGCGCGCATCCTGGTGCTGGGCGCCGGTGGCGCGGTACGCGGCATTCTCGAACCCTTCCTTGCTGAGCAGCCGGCTTGCATCGTCATCGCCAACCGCACCGAGTCCAAGGCTGAGCAACTGGCCGAGGAGTTCAAGGACCTGGGTAATGTGCGCGGCGGCGGATTCGAGCTACGCGACGAGCCCTTCGACCTGATCGTCAATGGCACCTCGGCGTCCCTGGCCGGCGAGCTGCCGCCCATCGACCCGGCGCTGCTCAAGCCGGGGCATACCGTCTGCTACGACATGATGTACGGCAAGGACGTTACCGCGTTCAACCGCTGGGCTGCCGTGCATGGCGCGGCGCGCTGCATCGACGGGTTGGGCATGCTGGTGGAGCAGGCGGCGGAGGCCTTCCTGCTGTGGCGTGGCGTGCGGCCGGACTCGGCGCCGGTGCTGGAAGAATTGCGCCGGCAGCTCAAGGGCTGAGTGCTCGGCAGGGCGTGCGACCACTTGTAGGAGCGAGCTTGCTCGCGAACCACGCCCAGCAGCGAAGTCGCCTGGAGAATCTGTTCGCGAGCAAGCTCGCTCCTACAGATGAAGCCCGGCGCTATTCCTCGACCAGCAACACCCCGCCCTTCCCCATCTGCTTCTCCAACTCCGCGCGCACCCGCGGCCGCGCATTGCGCAGCACCAGGCTGCGGCCCTCGCTGGCCAGTCGGCGGGCTTCCTGCTGGAGCATCTGCGCACCGGCGAAATCGATGAAGTTGACGTGGTGGGCGTCCAGCACCAGGCGTTCGCCGCGGCTGTGTTGCATCAGTTTCTGCAGATAGTCGCAGGCGCCGAAGAAGATCGAACCCTCGATGCGCAGCACCTCTTCATTCTCGCCCTCCCACTGCTGTACACGTGGCTGCGAGGTGCGCTTGAGGTAGAAGAACAGCGAGGCGAGCACGCCGGCGTAGATGGCGTTCTGCAGCGGCAGCAGCAGGGTCGCGGCGAGGGTCAGCAGCATCACCAGGGATTCGGCGCGGCTGCCTTTCCACAGGGCGCGCAGCGCCGGGCGATCAACCAGGTTCCAGCAGATCAGCAGGATGCCGGCCGCCATCGCCGGCAGCGGGATATGGGTGATCAATCCGGCACCTGCCACGGCCAGCAGCGCTACCCACAGGGCCGAGAAGACCCCGGCCAGTGGCGTGCGTGCGCCGGCATCCTGGTTCAGCCCGGAGCGGGTGAAGGAACCGGCGGACAGCGTGCCCGACAGCCAAGGGCCGATCAGGTTGGAGAGCCCCTGGGCGCGCACTTCCTGGTTGGCATCCAGCGCCTGGTGCGAGCGCGCGGCCAGCGCGCGGGCTATGGACAGGCTGGTGACCAGCCCGAGCATGCCGCAGGCCACGGCGGCGGGGAGCAACTGGGCGATCGCCGACAGATCGAACGGCAACGGGCTGAGTGGCGGCAGTGCGCTGCGGAAGGCGGCCACCCTGGCGACGCCGGCAAAGGTCGCCGGCATCGCCCAGACCAGCGTGCTGGCGCCGATCAGGCCGACCAGCAGCGCCGGTCCGCGCCGCCACAGGCGTTTCATCAGCAGGCTCAGTGCGAGGCTGATCAGGCCGACCAGCAACGAAGGCCCATGGAACTGCGGCAGCTTCCACCACAGCGCGGCAGCACTGGTCAGCGCCGTGCCCTGCCCGCTCGTGGTGATCCCGAGCAGATAGGGCAACTGGCCAATGACGATCACCAGCGCGGCGCCGCAGGTAAAGCCCAGCAGCACCGAGTGCGAAACGAAGTTCACCAGCACGCCGAATCGCAGCATGCCCAGCAGCCATTGGAACAGACCGGCGAGGAAGGTCAGCAGTAGCGCGTACTGGATGAACTGCGCGCTGCCCGTCGGCGCCAGCGGGGCGATGGCGGTGAACAGCACCACCGAAATCGCCGCCGTCGGCCCGCCGACCATGTGCTTCGACGAGCCCCACAGGCAGGCGATCAGCACCGGCAGCATCGCTGCGTACAAGCCGTACTCCGCCGGCAGCCCGGCGATCAATGCATAGGCCATGGATTGCGGCAGGGCGAGCACTGCACCGGAAAGGCCGACGCCCAGGTCACGGCGCACATCGCGCCCCGTGACCTGCGGCAGCCAGGCAATGAAGGGCAACAGGCGGATCAGACGTTCCATCGAAGGCCTACAGCTTGGCCTTCACGGCGGCCAGCGCGTCACCGCCGTCGCGGGTCTTCACGCCTTCAAGCCAGGTGTCGAGGCTCTGCGGATTGGCCTTGATCCAGGCCTTCACCGCGTCGGGGTTCTTCATATTCTTCTCCAGCACCTGGGCCATGATGGCGTTCTCCATCTTCAGGTCGAAGGACAGGTTCGCCAGCAGCTTGCCGCTGTTCGGGCACTGCTCGGCGTAGCCGTTGCGCGTCACGGTGAACACGCTGCCGGTGCTGCCGAAGTACTTCTCGCCGCCGCTAAGGTACTTCATGTCGACCTTCACGTTCATCGGGTGCGGCGTCCAACCGAGGAAGACGATCCAGCGCTCGCGCTTCACCGCGCGGCCCACCTCGGCGAGCATCGCCTGCTCGCTGGACTCGACCAGCTTCCAGTCGCCCAGGCCGAATTCGTCGCCGCTGATCATCTTCCGGATCGACTGGTTGGCCGGCGCGCCGGAGCCGATGCCGTAGACCTTCCTGTTGAACTGGTCGGCGTACTTGTCGAGATCGGCGAAGGTCTTCACCCCGGCGTCCCACACATAGGTCGGCACGGCGAGCGTGAACTCGGTGCCCTGCAGGTTTTTCGCCAGCTGGGTGACCTGTTTGCTGGCGATGAACTGGTCGTAGAAGCCCTGCTGCGCCGGCATCCAGTTGCCGAGGAAGGCGTCCACCTGGCCGTCGCGCAGGCCGCCGTAGGTGATGGGCACCGAGAGGGTGTCGATCTTCACCTTGTAGCCCAGGCCTTCGAGCAGGAAAGCGGCGATGCCGTTGGTGACGGCGATGTCGGTCCAGCCAGGATCGGCCAGCTTCACCGTACTGCAGGCTTCATCTTCGGCCCGGGCCAGCGGGCCGCCCAGCGCGAGTGCGCCAGCCAGCAACAGCGTCGATGCTCTTCGTACGGTGTTCTTCATGCTCCCTTCCCCTTCGGCTTGTTGTGCTTGTTGTCACGGTTGCGGATAGCGGGCGCGGCGCTCCAGATCGTCAAGGTCGATGTGGTTGCGCATGTACTGCTGGCTGGCGTCGACCATGGGCTGGTGGTCCCAGCTCTTGAGCGAGCCGTGGGTCAGCGCATCGGCCACCAGGCGACGACGACGCTGGCTGGCCAGCACTTGCCGGGTGATGGCCGGGACATCCCAGCGCGCGCGGGCTTCACCCAGCAGGTCACGCACCAGGTTGACGTGGGCGGGCGAATCGACGAGGTTTTCCAGCTCGCGCGGGTCGTTCTTCAGGTCGAACAGCAGGCACGGGTCCTGCTCGGAATAGACGAACTTGAAGTCGCCGCGGCGGATCATCATCAGCGGGCTGACGGTGCCTTCGGCGGTGTATTCGCCGATCACTTCGTCGTGGCCGCCGGTGCCCTGCAAGTGCGGCAGCAGCGAGCGGCCATCGAGGTTGATGCCGGGTTCGACCTGTCCGCCGGCCAGTTCGACGAGGGTTGGCAGCAGGTCGACGGTGGACACCGACTGGCTGACCCGGCGCGGGGCGAAGCGCCTGGGCGCGTGCACCAGCAGCGGCACGCGGGCGGCCATCTCGAACCAGTGCATCTTGTACCAGAGGCCGCGCTCGCCAAGCATGTCGCCGTGGTCGCCGGAGAAGACGATCAGGGTGTCATCGCCCAGGCCGCAATCCTCCAGGGTGCGCAACAGCGCGCCGATCTGAGCGTCGACATAGCTGCACGCGCCGAAGTAGGCACGTCGCGCGGCGCGGACTTTCTCTTCGGGCATTTCCTGGCCCCACAGGTCGATCACCTTCAGCAGCCGCTGGGAGTGCGGGTCCTGCTCGCCCTGGGCGATCTGCACGGCAGGCAGCGGGATGTCCTCGTCGCGGTACAGGTCCCAATACTCGTGCGGGATGGTGTAGGGGTCGTGCGGATGGGTCATGGACACGGTCAGGCAGAACGGCTGCTCGGAGTGTTCGCGCACGTGGTCGTAGAGGTACTGGCGCGCCTTGAACACCACCTCTTCGTCGAAGTCGAGCTGGTTGGTGCGCACGCACGGGCCGGCCTGCAGCACCGAGGACATGTTGTGGTACCAGCTTGGGCGCACGTCCGGCTCGTCCCAGTTCACCGCCCAGCCGTAGTCGGCCGGGTAGATGTCGCTGGTCAGGCGTTCCTCGTAGCCGTGCAGCTGATCCGGGCCGCAGAAGTGCATCTTGCCCGACAGCGCGGTGCGGTAGCCCAGGCGGCGCAGGTAGTGCGCGTAGGTGGGGATGTCGGCAGCGAAGTCGGCGGCGTTGTCCCAGGCACCGATCTTCGTCGGCAGCTGGCCGCTGACCAGGGTGAAGCGCGACGGCGCGCAGAGCGGGCTGTTGCAGTAGGCCGAGTCGAACACCACGCCTTCGCCGGCGAGGCGCGAGAGGTTGGGTAGCTTGATCGGCGACTGGGCGTCGTAGAAGGGCAGGAGCGGCGCGGCCATCTGGTCGGCCATGATGAAGAGGATGTTCGGGCGCTGGCGCTTCATGGCGGTGGGCTTATCCTGTTGGCGCTGTTATGGGATGCTGTGCTTTTGCAGAGCTGCATCGAGTCTGTTTCCAGCTGAACCGGGGGTAAACCGCATGGTGCGACATGCTTCGGATAACACGTGCTTATGTGAGAGCCGGGCATGAGCGTGCCCC
Organism: Pseudomonas sp. C9-3; assembly: GCF_032392015.1. Classification (NCBI taxonomy): domain Bacteria; kingdom Pseudomonadati; phylum Pseudomonadota; class Gammaproteobacteria; order Pseudomonadales; family Pseudomonadaceae; genus Pseudomonas; species Pseudomonas sp. C9-3. The sequence goes on from NZ_CP135919.1 coordinate 5,950,733, forward strand.
TTGAGCTGCTGCGTGTGTTCGAGTCCGCGGCCCGTCTGCTGAGCTTCACCGCCGCCGCCGGCGAGCTGGGCACCACCCAGCCGGCGGTCAGCCAGCAGATCAAGCGCCTGGAGAAGCTGCTGGCAGTGCGCCTGTTCGACCGCATCCACCGCGGCATCGCGCTCACCGAAAGCGGGCAGGTCCTGCAACAGCATGTTCAGGCCGGCCTGGAAAGCATCGACGCCGGTGTTGCGGCGGTCACTGCGAAGCATCCCCACGAAGTGCTGCAGGTCGCCACGGACTTCGCCTTCGCCGCCTACTGGCTGATGCCGCGCCTGCCGCGCTTCCGCCAGGCACACCCGGAGCTGGATGTCGGCCTGATCAGCAGTGATCGCAGCCCGATTTCCCTGCGCAGCGATATCGATGTCGCCATTGCCTTCGGTGACGGGCGCTTCAAGCATGGCGAAGCGCTGCGGCTGTTCAGCGAGGAAGTGTTCCCGGTGTGCAGCCCGCGCCTGGTGGCAGGCCGCGAACTGCCGCTGTCGCCCCAGGCGCTCACGGCCTTGCCGACGCTGCACCTGAAACCCGAAGCCTCCAGTCGGTGGTTCGACTGGACCGGTGTCTATCGCGAACTGGCCATCGACTCGGCGCCGGGCCCGGCCGGGTTGCGCTTCGACAACTACACCCTGCTGATCCAGGCGGCCATCGCCGGGCAGGGCGTGGCCATCGGCTGGCGGCACCTGGTCGACGAACTGCTGGAACAGGGGTTACTGTGCCGGCCCATCGCCGGGTCGCTGCAATCGCGATTCGGCTATTACGCCGTGCTGCCCGAACGCAAACGGCGCATGCGCCTGGTGCAGCGCTTCGTCGACTGGCTGCAGGCGGAACTGGAGCAGGACCGATGAACGACACCCCGATCAAGGATTTCCACGCCCACGTCTATTTCGACGCGAGCAGCCTCGCGCGCGCCCGCGCCCTGTGCGAAGAGGCGGCGCGGCGCTTCGGCGCGAAGATGGGCCGGGTGCACGAGCGCCCGGTGGGGCCGCATCCGGACTGGAGCTGCCAGCTGGCCTTCGACAACGCCACCTTCGCCACCCTGGTGCCGTGGCTGGCGCTGAATCGCGATGGACTGGTGATCTTCATCCATCCCAACACCGGCGATGACCTGCGCGACCACCGCGACCACGGCCTGTGGATGGGCGAAGTGCGCCCGCTGGACCTCTCGCAGTTCACGAGCTGACACGTTTTTGCATTCGATAATAATTCTCGATTCGGTGTATGCTGCCGTCCCTTCGCATCGGTCTGACAGACGTTGGCCGGTTTTTCGGGGTATTTCGGCCATCATGCGGCGCTTCGCCTCCTCCTCCCTGCTGCAGAGCTTCCAGGCGCATTACGCGGACCTGATGCGCTTCCTTGCGCGGCGGTTGGGCGATAACCAGCGCGCGGCAGACGTGGCCCAGGACACCTGGTTGCGCCTGGCCGACCACCCTGCCGAAGCCGAAGTCCAGGACCCGCGCGCCTACCTGTTCCGCGTCGCCGGCAACATCGCCATCGACAACCTGCGCCGCGAGGGCCGGCTGGCCGAGTTGCATGTCGATGAAGCCGCCGCGGATGACCTCAGCGATCCCGCGTCCGGGCTGGAGCACCGCCTGCTCGCCCATGAGGCGCTGGAGCACCTAGACGCCGCCCTCGACCAATTGCCCGCCAATGCCCGCCAGGCGTTGCTGATGAACCGCCTCGACGGCCTCACCCACACGCAGATCGCCCAGCGCCTGGGCGTTTCCGAGAGCATGGTGGGCAAGTACATCGTCCAGGCCATGCGCCATTGCCGCGACTGGGCGCAGCGCCAGGGAGACGCGCCATGAGCCGCGTCGAACAGAACCTGCTGGGCGATGAAGCCATCGAGCGCCTGGTGCAGCTGCATTCGGGCAGTGCCGGTGCTGGAGAACGCATGGAGTTCCTGCGCTGGCGCGGGCAGAGCCCGGAACACGAGCGTGCCGCCCGCGAGGCCGAGGCGCTGTGGGGGGCCTTGCCGGAAACCCGCCACGCCGAGGATTACCGCCGCCGCGCCCGGCGCCCGCGTCGCTGGCTGGCGCTGGCCGCTGCCGCCTGTGTCGCGGCAGTCGCCGTCACCATCGCACTGCCCGAGCCGCTGGCCGGGCTGTATTCCGACTACGCGACCCGCACGGGTGAGCGGCGGATGCTGCAGCTGGCTGATGGCAGCCGCGTGTGGCTGAACAGCGACAGCGCCTTGTCCGTCGACTTCAGCCCGCAGCAGCGGCGCCTGCGCCTGCACACCGGCGAAGCCTTGTTCGAGGTGGCGAAGGATGCCGCGCGGCCCTTCATCGTCGAGGCCAGGGGCGGCGAGGTGCGCGCCGTGGGTACGCGCTTCGACGTGGACAGCCGCGGGCCGCAGGTGCGCGTCGACGTGACCGAAGGCGTGGTGCAGGTGAACAGCGCCGGCAGCGCGCCGGTGCGGCTGTCCGCCGGCGAGCGCCTGAGCTACCGCGAGCGCACCGCGCCCGAGCCGGCGCAGCCGCTGGACCTGTCCAGCGCCAGTGCCTGGCAGCGCGGCAAGCTGATCTTCAACCAGCGCCCGCTGGGCGAGGTGCTCGACGAGCTGGAGCGCTACGTGCCCGGCCGCATCGTGCTGACCGACAGCGCGCTGCGCCAGCACAAGGTCAGCGGTGTGTTCGATCTCAAGGACCCGGATGCGCTGCTCAAGACCCTGGAGCGCTTGCAGCCGGTGAAGGTCACCCATCTGCCGTGGCTGGTACTGATTCGCCCCGCCCCGAACGCCTGACCGTTTTTTGTAGGAGCGAGCTTGCTCGCGAACCGCCCAATCTCGGAGCTGCCGGGAAATTCGTTCGCGAGCAAGCTCGCTCCTGCAAAGGACGCCTTGCCCTATGCCGGGCAGAGCCGTAGGGCGAATAACGCCCAGGCGTTATCCGCCGTCCTCACCGTACCGGCGGATGAATCGTTCCGCTTCATCCGCCCTACGAGAGTCCACGTGGGTTTCGATGCTTTGCGCAAGAAAATGAAAATATTTTTCATTCAGCACTGCAAGGTTTGCATGACCGTTTCGTCGTAGGCAGGAACGCGAAAAATTCTCAATACGCGACCCTGCCCACACAAGAACGGATTTCACCCGCATGCATTACCGTCCTTCTCCGCTGCACCGCGCGATCCTGCTCGCTTCCCTGCTCGGCGCCGCCGCGCCCGTCGTCCATGCCGCGAACGCTGCCGCCGTCGAGCTGCATATCGCCCCGCGCAGCCTGGACAGCGCGCTGACCCAGTTCGCCGACCAGGCCGGGCTGCACCTGCTGTTCAACTCCGAGGACATCCAGGGCCTGCAGAGCGAAGGGCTGGACGGTACCTACACCACCGAGGAAGCGCTCAACCAACTGCTTTCCGGCAGCGGCGTGAGCTGGCGCTTCACCGACGAGCGCACTGTGCTGCTCAAGCGCGAGAAGGACGATTCCGCCGCCCTGAGCCTGGCGCCGATGCAGATCAGCGTGGCGGCGCGCACGCCCACCGATATCAGCTCGATCCCCGGCACCGTCTGGGTGGTCGACCAGACCCAGCTGCGTGAACAGCTCGATACCGGCGTCAGCCTGAAGGAGGCCGTGGGAAAGCTGGTTCCCGGTCTTGACCTGGCGCCCGAGGGCCGCACCAACTACGGCCAGAACATGCGCGGGCGCAACGTGCTGGTGATGATCGACGGCGTCAGCCAGAACAGCTCGCGCGGCCTGTCGCGCCAGTTCGACAGCATCTCGCCGTTCAACGTCGAGCGCATCGAGGTGCTCTCCGGCGCCAGCGCGATCTACGGCGGCGGCGCCACCGGTGGCATCATCAACATCATCACCAAGAAGGGCGCGGCCGGTGATGCGCGCTTCGAAACCCAGCTGGGCGCCACCAGCGGCTTCAACAACAGCGATGACCTGTCCACTCGCGCCGCGCAGTCCGTCAGCGGCGGCAATGACCGCGTGGCCGGCCGCCTGGGGATTTCAGCGGAGAAGAACGAGGCCTTCTACGACGGCGGCGGCAACCAGATCTTCATCGACAACACCCAGACCGACCTGCAGTACAACCGCACCGTCGACGTGATGGGCAACCTGACCACGCAGTTCACCGACGAGCAGAGCCTCGACCTGCTGGCGCAGTACTACGATTCGGGCAACGACGGCAGCACCGGCATCTACTTTCCCAACCTGAAGTACCAGGGCCCGTCGAACCTGGAAGATGCGGAAATCCGCAGCGGCCTGGACACCGACCTGGAGCCGCGCTCGCGCCGCGTGCTGCTCAACGCCAACTACCACCACAGCAACCTGCTGGAGCAGGACTTCTACCTGCAGGCGTACTACCGCAAGGAAGACGACAACTTCTATCCGTTCCCCTACTACAACACCGGCAAGCCGACCGGCTCCAAGGGTGTGTATTTCGCCGGCTCGCAGCAGAACTTCGAGGTCAGCGGCCTGAAGGGCCTGTTCAGCAAGCAGTGGGATGCGTTGAAGTTCACCTACGGCGTGGACCTCGACCACGAGCGCTTCAACGCCGAGCAGAAGGTCTTCGACCAGCGACTGTCCTCCGAGAGCGGCGGCCTGGACCTGGAAACCGCCAGCAGCGCGCCGCGCTACCCGAGCTACATCGTCGATGGCCTGTCCTTCTACGGCCAGCTGGACTGGAAGGCCACCGACAACCTGACCCTCTCCGGCGGCGCGCGCCACCAGAAGATGGACGTCGAGGTGGACGACTTCAAAGGCGTGCCCGGCGGTAGCAACGACTATCAGGTCAACCTGTTCAACCTCGGCGCGATCTACGACTTCAAGAACGGCCATCAGGTCTGGACCAACTACAGCGAAGGCTTCGACCTGCCCGACCCGGCCAAGTACTACGGCAAGGCTGGCCTGTCGGTGGACGACAACCCGCTGGCTGGCATCAAGAGCCGCCAGGTCGAGACCGGCTGGCGCTACAGCGACATGCAGTGGCAGGCCCAGGCGGCGGTCTACTACATCTGGTCGGACAAGATCATCACCACCGACGCGGCGACCCTGACCATCGACGTGGAAGACCAGAAGAGCCGCGACTTCGGCTTCGAGGGCGCGGTCACCCGTTACTTCGACAACGGCTGGCAGGGCGGCACCACGCTGCACCTGGTGCGTTCGGAAGAAGAGGATGCCGATGGTGACTGGATCAAGCGCGATGCGCGCTACGCGTCGCTGTCCAAGTCCACCGCGTTCGTCGGCTGGGGCGATGGTGAGCGCAGTGCCCGCCTGCAGGCCCAGCACGCGTTCAACCTGAAGGACGATGCGGACCACGAGATCGACGGCTACACCACCTTCGACCTGATGGGCGAGCAGAAGACCGGCTTCGGCACCTTCAGCGCCGGTATCCAGAACCTGCTGGACAAGCAGTACAGCACCGTCTGGGGCCAGCGCGCCGCGCTGTTCTATTCGCCGACCTACGGGCCGGCCTATCTCTATGACTACCAGGGCCGTGGCCGCACGTTCACCCTGGGGTGGAGCCTGGAGTACTGAAGGGCCTGAAAGCTCTCTACCTAAAAAGACTCAGGCCACCTTTCCGGTGGCCTGATCGAGTGTTTCCACTATGCCGCCGCTGAGACTTCGGCAGTGGCACAAGAGCACCTCGCCGAGCAGCTGCAATGAGGGCGTGGCGAAGTAGTCCAGCAGGGCGTCTTCGTCTTTCCAGCTGCCTTGCAGCAGCCACGGCTGGCCGTTCTCACGGGCGACCAACTGGCAGCGCAGGCACCCCGGCGCGCGGCGGGCGCCGTCGACCAGGTTGTCGATCAGGGCGCCGAGTTCCGCCTCGTGCCCCGCCCGGGGGTGGATCTGCAATTCGTGTTCGATGGGGGTTTGCCAGTGCATGTCCTGTCCTCCGCGTTACAGGAAGAAGTCCGAGGTGGCTCCTCGGACGACTGACAGCAAGAGTACGGCCCCGCCAGCCCCGGGCGTTATCCGGATGCTGTCGGCTTCTTGCCTGATCCTGCGGCAGGTTCGCCGACCTGTGTAACAGGTCGTTTCCAGGCCATGCACCGCCGCGGTGCGCGCGTGAATGGCGCTGCGGCTTGTCCATTCCTGCCGATTGCTTGCCTGATCCTCCAGCGGCTGCCTTACTGTCACACTCGCGCACGCGTCGCGGGCGTAAGCTTCGAGCGCCGCCACTGGAGGTCCTGTGCATGTCCCAGTCCGTTCCCGCCTACGATCCCATTGCCGCCGGCCGCCAGGAGCTGGCCGACATCATCCAGCGCCACTGCCAGGGTGAAGGCGTCTTCGAGACCGCCATCGATTCCCTGCTGGTCGGTCGCAGCGACTGCCCCCACGAGGGCCGCATGCCGACCCTCTATCGCCCCGCCCTGTGCGTGATTGCCCAGGGCTGCAAGGAAGTGCGCCTGGGCAGCGAGGTGTATCGCTACGACGAACTCAACCTGCTGGTGGTGTCGGTGACGCTGCCAGTTTCCGGCCAGGTGATCGAGGCCTCGCCGGAGAAGCCCTACCTGTCGACCCGCCTGGACATCGACCCCGGCGAGCTGACCCGGTTGATCGCCGAGGCCGGCCTCGCCGGCAGTGCGCCGCGCCCGGCCAGCCGGGGCATCTACCTGCAACGCCTGGACTGCACCGTGCTCGACGCGCTGCTGCGCCTGATGCGCCTGCTGGATACCCCGCGCGACATCGAGATGCTCGCGCCGCTGTTCGTCCGCGAAATCCTCTACCGCCTGCTGCGCGGCCCGCAGGGCCACCTGCTGCACGACCTGGCGATGACCGACAGCCAGACCCACCGCGTCACCCGCGCCATCGAGTGGCTCAACCGCAACTACGACAAGTCCCTGCGCATCGAGGACCTGGCCCGCGAGGTGAACCTCAGCGTGTCCACCTTGCACCACCGCTTCAAGGAAGTGACTGCGCTGAGCCCGTTGCAGTACCAGAAGCAGCTGCGCCTGCAGGAAGCGCGGCGGCTGCTGCTCTCCGAAGGGCTGGAAGTGGCAGTGGCCGGGCATCGCGTCGGCTACGAGAGCCCGTCGCAGTTCAGCCGCGAATACAGCCGCCTGTTCGGCGCGCCGCCGCTGCGCGACCTGGCGAGCCTGCGCGGGGCGTTGGACAGCGAGGCCGTGCCGGCCTGAATTGGTAGGAGCGAGCTGGCTCGCGAACAATTTCGCCGGCAGCTCCGATGCTGGGCGGGTTCGCGAGCAAGCTCGCTCCTACAGGGGCTGGCTGTCCGGAAGGCGCCGGGCCAGGCAATCAGCGCTCGTAAAGCTCCAACGGCAAGTCATCCGGATCGGCGAAGAAGGTGAAGCGCTTGCCGGTCAGCTCGTCCTCGCGGATCGGCTCGCAGGCCACGCCGTGGCTCTGCAGGTGGGCCACGGCGCTCTCCAGGTCATCCACGGCGAACGCCAGGTGGCGCAGTCCCTGCGCCTCGGGGTAGGACGGTCGCGCTGGTGCCCCGGGGAAGGAGAACAGCTCCAGCCGCGCATCGCCCAGCTCCAGGTCGAGCTTCCAGGAGTCACGCGCCGTGCGGTAGGTTTCGGCGGCCACCTTCAGCCCCAGCACCTGGGTGTAGAAGTGCTTGGAGCGCGGGTAGTCCGAGCAGATCAGGGCGACGTGGTGGAGGCTGTGCAGCAGGGTCATGGCGTGGGCTTCCCGGACGGTCTGAGCGTTCTATCCTGACAGCCGTCCCCTGCGGGTCAATGCTGGCGCTGTGAAGTCGGTCGCCAACGGCGCTGGAGTGATGGCAGTGCGCCTGCTAGCATCCCGCCGCCACCCCCACAATCACGGTCGACAGGACGTCCCCCGTACGGCCGCACTTGAAAGGAATCAGCATGAAGAAGACCGCCCTGGCCATCGCCATCCCCGTTGCCATCGTCGGCGCTGCCGTTGCCGGCGCCTGGTACACCGGCAGCCGTGTCGAGCAGGAAGTGAACCGCGGCATCACCGAAGCCAACGAACTGTTCCAGCAGGAAGCTCCCGGCCTGGGCGCACACCTGACCCTGGTGGACATCCAGCGCGGGCTGTTCTCCAGCACCGCGCGCTACAACCTCTCCTTCACCGGCAAGGAAGGCGAAGAGCCGCAGATCCTGGTGTTCACCGATCGCCTCGAACACGGCCCCTTCCCGGCCTCGCGCCTGGCAGCAGGCAAGCTCGCGCCGGTCATGGCGCAGAGCCATTTCGCCCTGGAGCAGAACGAACTCACCGCTCCGCTGTTCACCGCCGCTGGCGGCAAGGCTCCGCTGTTCGGCGAGCTGACCATCCATTACGACCAGAAGCAGGAAGGCGCCGTCGAGACCGCGGCCCTGGAATTCGCCAAGGACAGCGACAAGCTGCGCCTGTCCCCGGCCAAGATCACCTTCAACGTCTCCGGCGACAAGAAGGACGTCAGCGCCGTGGGCAACCTCGCCGAGGTCGACCTGGACTTCACCGACGAGAACACCGGCCAGCCGGCGCGCGTACAGCTGCGCGACCTGGGCATGCAGGGTGACAAGAAGGAAAACGCCAACGGCTTTGCCCTCGGCCCCAGCTCCGCCACCATCAAGAGCCTGAACATCAAGTCGCCGGGCGCGCCGGAAGTCGAGTTGCGCGACGCCGTGGTCGAAGAGACCCTCAAGCAGGGCGGCAAGGGCCTCGACCAGAGCGTTTCCTACCGCGTCGGCAAGGTTGTGGTGCAGGGCCAGGAAATCGGCGGCGTGAAGCTGGACCTGAGCCTGCGCAACCTTGACGAGGGCGTGCTCAAGACCTTCAAGGAGTCCTACAACAAGATGGCCCTGGACAGCCTGGAAAGCACCGAGCTGACCCCGGCGCAGGAAGAGGAACTCAAGCGTCTGGGCCTGGCCCTGCTGGAAGGCTCGCCGGTGCTGTCGCTGGACGAGCTGTCCCTGCAGACCAGCCACGGCGTAGCCAAGGCTTCGCTGTCGGTCGACCTGCGCAAGCCCAACGCTGCGGCCGCTACGCCGGACGAGATGGCGCGCAGCATCCTCGCCGCGCTCAAGGCTGACCTGAAGGTGGACAAGGCGGTGATCGGCGACATCGTCGCGCTGCAGGGCTCGCTCGGTGGCGAGGCTGCCGGCAGCGTCGACCCGGTGGCGCTCAAGCAGCAATCCGACGCCATGACCGACCTGTTCAGCGGCATGGCCCTGAACTCGCAGTGGGCCGTGCTCGATGGCAACGCCCTGTCCAGCTCGCTGGCCTACGCCAACGACCAGGTGAAGTTCAACGGCAAGGACATGAGCGTGCCGGAATTCATGGCCTTCGCCATGGGCTCCGCGCAGGGTCTTGGCCTGGGCGGTGGCGCTGCTGCCGGTGCCGAGGAAGAGCCGCAGGAAGAAAGCGTGGAGTAAGCCGCGCCTGAAACAAAAAAAGCCCGGCATTCGCCGGGCTTTTTCATGCTTCCTGTAGGAGCGAGCTTGCTCGCGAACCTTCCCAGCATCGGAGCTGCCGGCAATAACTGTTCGCGAGCAAGCTCACTCCTACAAAAGAGCAGTCTTCAGCGAGCGTTGCGCACACCTTCGGCCAGCTGACGGCACAGGCCGAGTACGCCCTGCACCGCATCGGCGGAGCTGGTGGCCTCGGCGATCTTGTCGATCAGCGCCGAACCCACCACCACGCCATCGGCCAGGCGGGCGATGCTCGCCGCGTGTTCGGCGGTGCGAATGCCGAAGCCGATCGATACCGGCAGGTCGGTGTGGCGGCGCAGGCGCGCCACGGCTTCCTCGACATGTTCCAGGGTCGCCGCGCCGGCGCCGGTCACGCCGGCCACCGAGACGTAATAGACGAAGCCGGAGCTGCCCTCGAGCACGGTGGGCAGGCGCTTGTCGTCGGTGGTCGGAGTGGTCAGGCGGATGAAGTCGATGCCCGCGGCCTGGGCCGGGTGGCAGAGGTCTTCGTTGTGCTCCGGCGGCAGGTCCACGACGATCAGGCCGTCGACGCCGGCTTCCTTCGCGTCGGCGATGAACTTGTCCACGCCGTAGTAGTGGATCGGGTTGAAGTAACCCATCAGCACCAGCGGGGTGGTGTCGTTGCCGGCGCGGAATTCGCGGACCATCTTCAGGGTCTTGGCCAGATTCTGGCCGTTGCCCAGGGCGCGGATGTTCGCCAGCTGGATCGCCGGGCCGTCGGCCATCGGATCGGTGAACGGCATGCCCAGTTCGATCACGTCGGCACCGGCTTCGGGCAGGCCCTTGAGGATGTCCAGCGAGGTCGAGTAGCCCGGGTCGCCGGCGGTGATGAAGGTCACCAGGGCAGCGCGGTTCTGCTGTTTCAGTTCGGCGAAGCGGGTCTGCAGGCGGCTCATGCTTGCGGCTCCTGTTGCATGTGGTGCATGACGGTCTGCATGTCCTTGTCGCCACGACCGGACAGGTTCACCACCATGATGTGGTCCTTGGGCAGGTTCGGCGCGCGCTTGAAGACTTCGGCCAGGGCGTGGGAGGACTCCAGCGCCGGGATGATGCCTTCCAGGCGGCAGCACTGGTGGAACGCGTCGAGGGCTTCGTGATCGGTGATTGAGGTGTACTCGACGCGGCCGATGTCATGCAGCCACGCGTGTTCCGGGCCGATGCCGGGGTAGTCCAGGCCGGCGGAAATGGAGTGCGCGTCGATGATCTGGCCGTCCTCGTCCTGCAGCAGGAAGGTCCGGTTGCCGTGCAGCACGCCCGGTACGCCGCCGTTCAGGCTGGCCGCGTGCTTGCCGGTCTCGATGCCGTGGCCGGCTGCTTCGACGCCAATGATCTTGACGCTGGTGTCATCGAGGAACGGGTGGAACAGGCCCATGGCGTTGGAGCCGCCGCCGATGCAGGCGACCAGCGAATCGGGCAGGCGCCCTTCCTTCTCGGCCAGTTGCTCGCGGGTTTCCTTGCCGATTACCGCCTGGAAGTCGCGGACCATCGCCGGGTACGGGTGCGGGCCCGCTACGGTGCCGATCAGGTAGAAGGTGCTGTCGACGTTGGTCACCCAGTCGCGCAGCGCTTCGTTCATCGCGTCCTTCAGGGTGCCGGTGCCGGCGGTGACCGGGATCACCTCGGCGCCCAGCAGCTTCATGCGGAACACGTTGGCCTGCTGGCGATCGATGTCGGTGGTGCCCATGTAGATCACGCATTGCAGGCCGAAGCGCGCGGCTACGGTGGCGGTGGCCACGCCGTGCATGCCGGCGCCGGTCTCGGCGATGATGCGCTGCTTGCCCATGCGCTTGGCCAGCAGGATCTGGCCGATGCAGTTGTTGATCTTGTGCGCGCCGGTGTGGTTCAGCTCTTCGCGCTTGAGGTAGATCTTCGCGCCGCCACAGTGCTCGGTCAGGCGCTCGGCGAAGTACAGCGGGCTCGGACGGCCGACGTAGTCGCGCTGGAAGTAGGCCAGTTCCTTGAGGAATTCCGGATCGTCCTTGGCCTTCTCGTACTCGCGGGCCAGGTCGTGGATCAGCGGCATCAGGGTCTCGGCGACGTACTGGCCGCCGAAGCTGCCGAACAGGCCCTTGGCGTCTGGACCGGTGCGCAGTGTGGACATGGGAAGGCTCCTTTGGATTCGTTGCGGGCGCCGAGGCATCCGCCGCGGGGGATGACGTAGGGCGCATAACGCGCCAGCGTTATCCGCCACACGGGACCGACGGATAACCTGTTCCAGGTTATGCGCCCTACGGTTCGATCCGTGCGGCAGGCTGGGCTGCCTCTACAAGTGGTGCTCAGGATACGGCTGTGTGGTGACAGGGAAAAGCGATAAGATCGCCATGACATGTCAGAAAAAATCACAGGTTGAATGCCATGAGCCGTGACCTTCCGCCCCTCAACGCGCTGCGCGCCTTCGAAGCCGCCGCCCGCCTGCGCGGTGTGAGCGCAGCGGCGGATGAGCTGAGTGTCACCCATGGGGCGATCAGCCGGCAGATCCGCCTGCTGGAGGAAGAACTGGGCGTTGCGCTGTTCGTCAAGGAGGGGCGCGGCGTAAAACTCACCGATGCCGGCGTGCGCCTGAGTGAAGTGGCCAGCGATTCGTTCGAGCGCCTGCGCAGCGTTTGCGCCGAGCTACGCAGGCGGGCTGGCGGTGACGCGCCGTTCGTTCTCGGCTGCCCCGGCAGTTTGCTCGCCCGCTGGTTCATCCCGCGCCTGGATCGCCTGAACCGTGACCTGCCGGACCTGCGCCTGCAGCTCTCGGCCAGCGATGGCGACCTCGATCCGCGCCGTGGCGGCCTCGACGCCACCCTGTGCTTCGCCGCGCCGCCGTGGCCGGCAGACATGCGCGTGCTGGAACTGGCGGTGGAAAGCATCGGCCCGGTGCTCAGCCCGCGTTCGGCTCGCTTCGAACAGCTTCGTGCGGCACCTGCCGAGGCGTTGCTGGGCGAGTCTCTGCTGCACACCGTCTCGCGCCCGCAGGCCTGGCCGGAGTGGGCCGCGCGCCACGGCCTGGAGCCAGCGCGGCTGAAGCTGGGGCAGGGTTTCGAGCACCTCTACTACCTGCTGGAAGCCGCGGTGGCCGGGCTGGGCGTGGCCATCGCGCCACAGCAGCTGGTGGCCGACGATCTTGCCGCCGGCCGCCTTGCCGCGCCCTGGGGCTTCGTCGAAACCACCGCGCGGCTGGCGCTGTGGGTGCCCGAGCGGCGCGCTGATCCGCGTGCCGAGCGCCTGGCGCGTTGGCTGCGCCAGGAACTGGGTTGAGCGCGCCTCAGAGCTCCGGCGTGTACTTCACGCTGAACATCAGGTTGCGCGGGTCGCCGAAGTTGTTGGCGCCATCGGCCGCGGCGTAGCCGGGCAGGTAATAGCGCTTGTCGAACAGGTTGTTCGCGTTCACCGCGAGGTCGATTTCGCGGCTCAGGCGGTAGCCCAGGCGCGCGCTCCAGACGGTGAAACCGGGGATGTCGAACTCACGGTCGAAGCTCACGGTGTGGCTCTGGGTGACGAAACCGAGGCCGGTGCTCACGCGGTTCCAGTCGCCCGGCAACTGGTAGTCGGCCCACATCCGCAGCATGTGCTTGGGCGTCCACTGGCTGAATACGCGGCCCTTGTTCTCCGGGTCGTCGAGGAACTTGGTGGTGTTGTAGGTGTAGCCGGCGAAGAGTTGCAGGTCGCGCAGCACCTCGCCGCTCACCTCGGCCTCGATGCCCTGGCTGCGCACCTTGCCGGAGGCGGTGGAGCAGTACCAGCCGTCGCAGGCGTAGCCGGAGGATTCGTCGAGCACGGCGCGGTTCTTCTGGTCGTAGCGGAACAGCGCCAGCGAGGTGTTCACCCGGCTATCCAGCAGCTCGCCCTTCAGGCCTACCTCGTAGTTGCTGCCGATCACCGGCTCGAGCATCTTCTGCTGCGCGTCGCGCGCGCTCTGCGGTTCGAACACGTCGGTGTAGCTGGCGTAGGCCGACCACTCCGGTGTCAGCGCGTAGACCAGGCCGAAGTACGGCGTGACTTCGCCGGTCTCGGTCATGCTGTCGGTGTAGTCGTCGTCCGGCAGGTTGTAGGCGTAGTCGTACCAGCTCACGCGGCCACCGACGACGGCGGTTAGCGGTTCGGCGAGCTTCACCCGCCAGCTGCTGTACAGGCCCTTCTGGCGGATGTCGTAGTCGGCGTTGGTGGAGCGTCCGCCCGGCGAGGAGAGGATGTCGTCCAGGCTCGGCTTGGGGCGGTGGTGATCGATATCGAAGATGTTGCCGCCGGGGACGAAGCGCCGTGCGTAGAAGTCGTCCGTGGTGTACTTGGTGTAGTTGCCGCCCACGATCAGTTCCTGCTCCAGCGAGAACGCCTCGAATTTGCCGTCGAGGTACATGTCCAGGCCGATCCTGGTGGACTCGAAGTTGGTGATCCAGTCGGCGAAGTCGAGGCCGCTGCCATCGGGCTGCACATCTCCGTGCATGCGCTGGTGGATCGAGTCGTTGTGCTCGCGCATGCGCACGGCGGCGGCTTTGAATTTCCAATTGTCATCGAAGCGGTGGGTCAGATCGGCGTAGACGGTGGTCTGCTCGACGTCGTTGCTGTTCCAGGTCGCGCCGCTGTAAGTGGAGCGCGAAAAGCCTATGTCGCTGCCGTCCGGGTAGCGCGGCAGGCCGCGCATCATTGGACGCGAGTCGAGGTCGGAATCGCTGAAGCCGATGCCGACCGTGGTGTCCGGGCTCAGGTCGAAGTCCAGCGCGCCATACAGCGAGGTGGTCTTGCTCCACACGTAGTCGGTGAAGGAGTGCGTGTCGTCCTGGTCGGCCACCATGCGCCCGCGAAGCGTGCCGCTGTCGTTCAACGGGCCGCCGACGTCGGCCTGCAGGCCGTAGTGATCCCACGAACCGGCCTTGCCGGTGAAGGTGGCGGTGGGCGTGTTCTGCCCGCGCTTGCGCACCAGGTTGATGGCGCCGCCGGGGCTGCCCGCACCCTGCAGCAGGCCGGAGGCGCCGCGGAGGATTTCCACGCGGTCGAAGAACACCAGGTCCTGGTTCGCCCAGTTGCCCAGCACATAGGTGTTGCGCGGGACCGGCACGCCGTCGTACTGCCAGTCGTCGATCTGGAAACCGCGCGAGGAAATCACCATGCCCGGGCCGATACCGGTGGCGCCGACCAGCCCTGTGCTGTGGTTGACCGCGTCGCGCAGGTCGGTGATGTCCTGGTCGTCGAGTTGCTTGCGGGTGATCACGCTGACCGACTGGGGAATGTCCTTGAGCTTGTGCTCACCCTTGCCGATGGTGGTGGCACGCGCGGCGTAGGAGCCGCTGCCTTCGGTAGTGGCGTCCAGGCCCTGGCCGGTCACCGTGGTGCTGTCCAGTTCCAGGGCGCCGTCGGTCGGGGCTGCTTCCACGCTGAAAGCGCCGCTGGCGGTGACCTTCAGGCGCAGGTTGCTAGCGGACAGGGCCTTTTCCAGCGCCTGTTCCACGCTCAGTTCGCCCTGGACGGCGGGTGCATGCTGGTCGCGCACGAGCGCAGGGTCCAGCGAGATCACCTCGCCGCTTTGCCGGGCGATGGCGTTCAGCGTGGTGGCGAGACTCGCGGCGGGCAGCTCGAAGTGCAGCCGGGCGGGCTCGGCGGCGAGCAGGCAGGGAGCGTTGGCCACCAGCACGAAGGCGGTGGCAAGGGCGCGGGGCCAGGGTGAGGACACAGCAAACTCCTGAGAATTATTCGTATTCAGGAGCTAGGTGCGCCGAGACGGAAAATCCGGACAGGCGCTGCCGAAATATTTTTCCAGGGCAGCGCCATCAAGGCTCTCGCAGGCTGATCAGGGTCAGCCAGGGGCCGAAGCGGCGGATTTCCAGCGGCAGGGTTTCGCCCAGTGCGGCGAGCGCGCGGGTGGGTTCGTCCAGCGGGAATACACCCTGTACACGCAATCGCCGTGCGCGCGGGTCGACGCGGACAAACCCCGGCAGGTAAGGCCGCAGGGAGTCGATCACGGTTTCCAGCGGCTCGTCGCTGACGCTGAGCCGGCCGTTCAGCCAGTCCGCGCGGTAGGCCTGCTGGCTGAGCGGATGGATGCCGTCGGCGGCCAGCAGCGCCGCCTCGCCTTCGCCCAGTTCACGCCACTGGGCCTGCCCGGCGAGGCTGGCGCGGACGCGGTGCTCCAGCACCACCAGACGGGTGGCGTGAGCCTCCTGGCTGACCAGGAAGCGCGTGCCCAGCGCCCGGGCTTCGCCCTGGGCCGTCCGGACGATCAGCGGGCGCTGCCCGTCGGGTGCCACCTGGATCACCAGTTCGCCGTGGCGCAGCAGGATCAGGCGCTGGTTCGAGTCGAAGGCCAGGTCAACCGAACTGCCGGCGTTCAGGCTGAGGCGGCTGCCGTCTTCGAGGGTGAAGCTGCGCCGTTCACCGGTGCCGGTTCGCAGGTCGGCGATCAGGCTGCGCACCGGCGTGCTGCTGGCGGTCAGCCAGAGCCCGCCGCCGAGCAGGCCGAGCCCGGCCAGCCCGCGCAACAACTGGCGACGCGAACGGTGCTGGTGCAGCAGCAGGTCGGCGGCGCCGGGCATGCGTCGGAGATCGTCATAGGGCGCACCCAGGCCGCGTTGCAGGCGTGCCCAGGCGTCGGCGTGGGCCGGGTCGCTGTTCAGCCAGGCCTGCAGCTGGCGCTGCATCCGCAGATCGGCGTGGCCTGAGCGCAGCCGCACCATCCAGTCGATGGCCTGCTCGCCGGCCGTATCCAGCTGTACTTCGCTCATGGCACCAGCTCGTTGAGGTAGATCTGCCGCAGCGCCTGTTTCATGTAACGGCCCACGGTGCGTTCGCTGACGCCCAGGCGGCGGCCAATCTCGGCATAGCCCAGACCGTCGAGCTGGCTGATCAGGAAGGCGCGGCGGACCACCTGAGGCAGGCCGTCCAGGGTGCGGTCCACCAGCAGCAATGCTTCGAGCAGCAGCGCGCGGTCTTCCGGCGAAGGCTCCAGCGCTTCGGGCTGCAGGGCGAGGTAATCCAGGTAGGCGCGCTCCAGCCGGCGGCGCCGGTGGCGGTCGTAGATCAGCCGGCGGGCGATGGTGGAGAGGTAGGCCCGAGGTTGCTCGATGGTCTGCGGATCGACCCTGGCGCTGAGGATCTGGCAGAAGGTCTCGGCTGCCGTGTCTTCACTGTCGGCGCGGTTATCCAGGTAGCGCTGCACGTGCTGCAGCAGCCAGCGGTGGTGGTCGCTGAAGAAGAACCCCAGCTTGCTGGAGAGTGAGCCGGCCACGCGGACCATCCCTGGAAAATTAAATAAGAATGCTTCGCATTATACATTTCCACAAAGAGACGGCAATTCGCCGCTACCGGCAATTTGCTGCACTTGTAGCCATCGACTAGGGTCCAACAGGGACACTCACTCACCGCGCGCCGCGGAGCGCGCCAGGGAGCACGCGATGTCGAATCACCACACCTACAAGAAGATCGAGCTGGTCGGCTCCTCGCGCACCAGCATCGAGGACGCGATCAACAATGCCCTGGCAGAAGCGGCCAAGAGCATCGACTTCCTGGAGTGGTTCGAGGTGGTGGATACTCGTGGGCATATCGAGAATGGCGCGGTCGGTCACTACCAGGTGACGATCAAGGTCGGTTTCAGGATTGCCAACAGCTAGGTCTTTTTTGTCACGCGCCTGGGCCATGCTGGTGCGGCGCGTGGATGTGCGCACCGGGGTATCCCGGTTTTCCGGCCCGTTCGGGCCTTTTCCTGTGAACGACGAGGGAGCGTTACCGATGAAGAAGTTCCTGTTGGCTGTGGGGATCTTCGCCCTGGCGGGCCATGCGATGGCTGCCGGCAAGCCGTGCGAAGAGCTGAAATCGGAGATCGAGGCGAAGATCAAGGCCAAAGGCGTCGCCTCGTTCAACCTGGAGGTCGTCGACAAGGGCAGCGCGGGCGGCAAGCAAGTCGTCGGCTCCTGTGAAGGCGGCACCAAGGAAATCGTCTATTCGAAGTGAGCCCTCCAGGCCCTTCGACGCTGAGCAAGGCCGGGCACCCGCGAGGGGCCCGGCCTTTTTAATGGCTCTGACTTGTAGGAGCGAGCTTGCTCGCGAACCCGAATGGCACGGTGCAATGCCGTTCGCGAGCAAGCTCGCTCCTACACCGATGGCGCTGTGCGCGAAAAGCTGAACCCTCCCACCTGCTCAGCCTCGAAAGTTCTGACTGCAACCCAAGCGGAGGACGCGACATGAAAAAATCGGCATCGGCTCACTGGCAGGGCGGCCTGAAGGACGGCAAGGGCACGATTTCCACGCAGAGCGGCGCGCTGAAGGAACAGCCGTACGGCTTCAACACGCGCTTCGAGGACAAGCCGGGCACCAACCCCGAGGAGCTGATCGGCGCGGCTCACGCCGGCTGCTTCTCCATGGCGCTGTCGATGATGCTGGGCGAGGAAGGCCTGACCGCCGAAAGCATCGACACCCGGGCCGAAGTCAGCCTGGAGAAACTTACCGATGGCTTCACCATCACCGCCGTGCACCTGACCCTGAAGGCGAAAGTGCCGGGTACCGATGCGCAGACCTTCCAGGCCATCGCCGACAAGGCCAAGGCCGGTTGCCCGGTCTCGCGGGTGCTCAACGCGCGCATCACCCTCGACGCCAGCCTCGAATGAGCCTGCCGGGCACTCTGTCCGGCGGTGGTGGTCCACCGTTAGGATAGGGTGCCCCGCCGTGGGGCTTTGACGAGGGAATGTGATGACGACGATGAAGTGGGCCGTGGCGACCGGTGCGGCGCTGCTGCTGGCGAGCGGCACGAGTTGGGCGGCAGTGAAGCCCTGCGAGGAACTCAAGGCCGAGATCGAGACCAAGATCCAGGCCGCCGGGGTGACGTCCTACACCCTGGAGATCGTGGACAAGGCCGAGGTGAAGGACCCGAACATGGTGGTTGGCACCTGCGACAACGGTAAACGACGGATCATCTATCAGAAGAACGACGGCTGAGTTTCCCCTCCACGCCGGGACGACGTCCGCCGCCATGAGATGCCTCTGCGCTTGGGGCGGCCCCTGCTCTCTCAGGTGCGGGGTGCGGGGTGAGGGGTGAGGGGGACGCATCGCTACGGGCTTCCCGAAAAAGACCGTTGCGCCCACGAAGCCTGCTGTTCCGCTAGAACGGCCCGCAACTCACCGGCCCCTGGAAATCCGTCTTCGCCACCAATTGCCCATTGGCATCGGTCAGCAATGCCAGGGCGCTGCGCAATTGCGGGCGCAGCTCCAGCCGGTAGCGTTGGCCGGCGGCGAAATCGTCGTAGGTCACCTTGACCCGGCAGGTCAGCTCCGAAGGGTCGCTCATCGCGCCCATGCCGCCACCGCTGGGGATTTCGTACTGGAAGCGCACCAGCAGTTCGTGGCGGCCCGGCGTCACCTGGTAGTAGCGCCCGTCGTTCACCGACTTGCCGTCCAGGCGCTCGGCCATCAGGGTCCTGCCGGCCGCGGTGTAGAGATCGATCCAGGCCAGCTGCGGGTCGTGGGCGGGCAGCGGGCTGGCGCAGCCGGCGAGCAGGGCGAGGCTCAGCGGGACGAAGGCAGGCAGGAAGCGCGGGCGCATGAAGAGTTACCGTGGACTGTAGTCAGTCCACAGCATACCCCGCTCAGGCTTTCGCGCAGCCCCGTTCGCGACCACGGGCGATCTCGCCGCCCTGGGCGTCGTAGAGCTTGGCCCAGGGGCGGAAGCCGATGCTGCCGGTCTCCAGGCGGTAGCGCTGGCCGGCGCTGAAGTCCTTGTATTGCACCGTCATCTCGCAATCGCGCCACAGCGATTCGGCGACCGGGCCGATGTCCACCGGTTCGACCTGGAATTGGAAGCGCACGCGCAACTCGTGGGAGCCGGGGTCGACCTCGAAGTAACGCGTGCTGGACCACTCCTTGCTGTCCACCTCCATGGCGGCCAGGTCGCTCTGGCTGTTGGTGTCCAGGTCGACCCAGGCGCGGTTCGGGTCCGGCTGGGGCATCAGCATCGAACAGCCGCTCAGGGCGAGCAGTCCGGCAGGAATGAGGAGGGTGCGCATCGGGGTGGCTCCTGGTCAGAAAGGGGCGGCAGCGAGCGGACCAGGCGCTGTGCTATGTTCCGCGCATGCCCTTCCGCCTTCTTATCCCGACACTCGACCGCCGGCTGTGCCGCTGGGTTCCCTGCCTGGCGATCTGGGCGCTGAGCGGTTGTTCCACGGTGAGCTACTACGGCCAGTTGGCGGATGGCCAGTTGCGCCTGCTCGCCGCCCGTGAGCCGGTGGCCGAGGTGGTCGCCGACCCGAGCCGTGACCCCGCGCTGCGCCAGCGCCTGGAGCTGTCCCAGGAGGCGCGCGCCTTCGCCAGCGCCGAGCTGGGTTTGCCGGACAACCAGAGCTATCGCCTCTACGCCGATATCCATCGGCCCAATGTGGTGTGGAACGTCTTCGCCACGCCCGAGCTGTCGCTGCAGCCGCTGACCCACTGCTTCCCCATCGCCGGTTGCGTGGCCTATCGCGGCTACTACGGCGCCGAAGGCGCACAGGCCGAGGCAAAGCGCCTGAAGGGCGAGGGGCTGGACGTCTATGTCGGCGGCGTCGAGGCCTATTCGACCCTGGGCTGGTTCAACGACCCGATCCTCAGCAGCATGATGCGCTGGGGCGACCAGCGCTTGGCGGAAACCATCTTCCACGAGTTGGCGCACCAGAAGTTCTATCTGCCCGGTGACACCGCCTTCAACGAGTCCTACGCCTCCTTCGTCGAGGAAGAAGGCGGCCGTCGCTGGCGCGCCGCGCGCAACCTGCCGGATGAATCGCCCCTGCTGGACGAGCAGCGCAAGCGCTTCACGCAGCTGGTGCTCGATACCCGCGAGCGCTTGCAGGCGCTGTACGCCAGCCCGCGCAGCGACGCGGAAAAGCGCGCCGGCAAGGCCGCCGAGTTCGAGCGCCTGCGCCACGACTATGCACAGATGCGCGATCGCGACTGGGGCGGCAAGGCGCCGTTCGATGCCTGGGTCAACGGCCCGATGAACAATGCCAAGCTGCTGCCCTTTGGGCTGTATGACCAGTGGGTGCCGGCGTTTGCCGCGTTGTTCAGGCAGGTGGGCGGCAACTGGCCGGCGTTCTATGCGCGGGTGGAGAAGCTCGGGGCGCTGCCGGCGGATCAACGCAAGGCGGCGCTCGAACGCCTCGCTGCCGGGGAGCGCGTCACCTTTCGTTGAGCTCTGGTGTGGCGCGGGTTCGCGAGCAAGCTCGCTCCTAAACAGAGCATCGATTCAACCTGTAGGAGCGAGGGGGACGCCCAGTCCTTGCTCGCGAACCAATGCATGACGGTGGCGGCTTGCGTCAGACCCGCTCCACCCCCGGCATCTTCCACTCCCCGCCCACAACGGCCGGCTCCGGCCCGTAGATGCGCAGGATGACGTTGAACGGACCCTGCTGGGTCGACGGCAACCAGTTCGCCTGCAGCGCCTGGCCGGGCGAATCCGCCTGGAGATACAGCGTCACTCCGCCGTCCGCGTCGCGCGCGAGGTGATCGCGGCTGCTCAGGCAGTAGCGCTGGATCGGGTTGGCCACCAGTTGCCGGTCCGGCAGGTCGTAGAGGGTGATCGACCAGAACTCCTTCGCCGGCGGCAGCGCGTCGGCCGGGAAGTGCAGGCGGTAGCGCTGGCCGCCCACCAGCGGTTGCTGGCTGCTGTCGCTGCGCGTGCCGAAGTAGATCGCCTCTTCCACGCTGTTGCCGTAGATGCCGCTGGCCGCCGCCGCGGCGCGGCTGAGGTAATCGTTGTGCATCGCCGAGCGGGTGCCGAACAGGCCGGCGGAGGAACGCAGCGTCGCCACCTTCGCCTTCAGTTCCGCCACGCCTTGCTGGATGCCAGCGCCCAGCGCCGTGCGCTGCGCAGGCGAGAGGGCGGCAGGGTCGAAGGCCAGCCCGGCGCCAATGCCGACCTGGGCGAAGCGCTTGCGCAGCTCGACTTCGCTCGGGTCCACCGGGCAGAAGGCGAGGATCTGGTTCAGGTGCGGGATGAAGCCCGGCCCCAGGTCGCGGGGAAATTCCCACGGCAGCCAGTTCACCGCCGGAGGGGCCGCCGGCGCTGTGCTGCCGGCAAACTCGTGCAGCGGCCGCAGGCGGTACTGCTGCTGCAATGCGCGCACGGCCGGCAAGTCGTTGGCATCGCGCAGGCCGGTGCGGCCCAGGACCATGGCGATCTGCGTTTCGCTGCGCAGCACCTGGCGGATGCCGGCCGGCGTCTTGCCTTTCCAGTCCGGCCCGGCGATCAGGTAGTCACCGGCTTCGCGGCCGGTGCTGAGCACGCCCACATAGCCGAAGTTGAAGGTGTACTGGTCCACCAGTTGGTGCACGTAGTAGCGGTCCTCGGCCACCGCCGGCACGCTCAGCACCCAGGGCTCGGCGCGCAGGTCGAGCCAGGCCCAGGAGTAGGGCGTGTCGTTGTTCGGCGAGACGATGTCGCGGTTGTTCGGCGTGAACAGTTCGCTGTAGTGGCGGAACACACCGAAGCCGCCGACGTACTCCGGCGATTTCGCATCGAGCGCCTGTTTCTGCATCGTCTGGTAGTGCATCAGCATCGGGTAGGCATAGAGCCACGCCTGGCGGACGGTTTCCTGGTCGATTGATGCCTCGGGCATGACCGGATCACTCGTCTGGGAAGAAGCTGCGAGCGGCCAGTCGGGGAGCGCCAGGCCGAAGCCGAGCGCACCGCTGGCGCCGATGAGACGGCGGCGGGTCAGGATCGGATTCATGGCTACTCCTTGCTGGTGATCGCGCTGGTGGCGATGGGCTGGACGGCCGGCGGCTGGTATTCGCCCTTGAGCGCCGTTGCCTGCGGCAGGTACATGCGCAGGATCAGGTTGAACGGCCCCGGCGGCGCCGGCAGCCAGTTGTCGGTGCCGGCCGGCTGGGCATGCTGGATGGTCAGGGTCAGGCCGCCGTCGGCGTCCTTCTTCAGGTCGCTGGCGCTGTTGATCGCATAGCGGTTGAGCGGGTTCGCCGCGAGCATCTGGGTCTTGCCGTCGTAGAGCGTGACGGACCAGAAGGCATCCACCGGCGGCAGCTGGCCGGGGGCGAAGTGCAGGGTGTAGGCGCGGTTGCCGTCCAGGGCCTGCCCGGCAGCGTCGACGCGGGTGAGCGGGTACATCGCCTCGGCCGGATCGTTCGCGTAGATGTACTTCCAGGCGACCGCCGCGCGGGTCAGGTCGTCGTTGCCGTAGTGGCCGATATTGGTCGGCGAATTCTGCCAGCCGTTCACCGGCGCGGCGAAGCGCTCGGTGGCGGCACGGATCTTCTCGCGACCGTCCTCGGCGCCCTGCTCCACCGCCTGGGCGATGTCCGCCGGCAGCTCCTTCGCGTCGAAGGGTTTGCCGGTGCCCACGCCGATCGGCGCGAACTGCTTCAGCCGCGCCTGTTCCTCCGGCGTCCAGGCGTGCCAGGCTGACAGTCCGTTGAAGTCGATGAAGGCGTTTTCCGCCGGGCCTTCCTTGGTCGGCAGGTACTCCGGCACGTCCATCTTGTGCGGCAGCAGCGTCGGCTTGGTGCTGCGCAGCTTGTAGCCGTCCATCACGGCCTTGGCGGCGTCGAGGTCGGCTTCGCCATCGACCGCGGTGCGGCCGAGCAGGAAGACGATGCGGCTGGGTGAACGGATCACCTGGCCCTTGAAGCCCTCGGGCGTCTGGCCATCCCAGTCGGGGCCGGCGATCAGGAAACTGCCCGCCGCGCGCCCGGTGGCGCGGGTGCCGATGTAGTCGAGGTTGTTGGTGCGCATGTCGATCAGCTGGAAGCTGTAGTAGCGCTGCGGCACGGCCGGCACGTCGAGGACCACCGGGTGCTCGCGCAGGTCGAGCAGTGCGTAGGAGTAGAGCGTGTCGTTGTTCGGCGAGACCACGGTGCGGTCTTCCGGGCCGAGCAGCGCGGTCTTGTTGTACAGGTAATTGACCGGCAGCTTGGCGGCGATGGCCTGCAGGGTCTTGCCGTGCTCGGCGGTGGCGAAGGCGAACAGATAGGCCTGCGAGGCCAGTTCGCGGGCCTCCTGTGGCGTTGGCCCGGCGGCCCAGGCGTGGCCGGCGAGCAGGGGCAGAAGGGCGAGTGCGGGCAGCCATTGGCGCATGACATGTTCCTCGTTGTTATTGTTCTCGCCCGGCCCCGCCGCGCGCGCCGGCGCCAGGCATCGCCGCAGAGTGCGCCACGCCGAGCCGCCGGCCGTAAGCGCCAGCGGACAGAAAACGATCATCGCTGCCGGTGGAACTACTCCGCCCGATCCGGGCTGTGCAGCGGCAAGTCTAGTTGCACGCGGCGGCGCAGCCAGGGGCTGGGCCGGTAGCGCGCCTCGCCGAAGCAGGCCTGCAGGCCCTGGAGGATGGTGAGGATACGTGCCGCGCCATAGTGTTCGCCGAAGGCCAGTGGGCCGAACGGATAACCCAGCGCCAATTGCACCGCGCGGTCCAGCGTCACCGGCGTGGCGATGCCGCGCTGGGCGATCTCGCAGCCGAGGTTGACGATGCCGGCGATCACCCGCTGGCAGATGAAGCCGGGCGAGTCGTTGATCACCTCCACCGGCACCCCGTCGCTGCCCAGAGCCTGGCGGGCCTGGGCCTCCAGCGCCGGGTCGAGAGCCGGCTGGCGCATCAGTACGCGGCGGCGGTCCAGTTCGGTGAAGGTTTCCAGCGCCAGGCTGCGATCAGGCGGCAGGCCGAGGGCGTCGATGCGGGTGCTGGCATCCACGCCCAGCGGCGTTACCAGGCAGATGGCGCGGGACGACGGCCCCTCGCCGGTCTCCAGCACCACGCCGCCGAGGGTCAGGATCGCGGCGACGCGGTGGCGCAGTTCGGGGTCCTGGCTGTCGAGCCAGTACGGGCGATTGAGCAGTACGGTGTCGTGCTGTTCTTCGGCTTCGCGCACGGGCTGGCCGTCGCGGTAGCGATAGAAGCCTTCGCCGCTCTTGCGCCCGAGCAGGCCGCCGGCAACACGTTGCGCGGCCAGCGGCGACGGGGTGTAGCGCGGGTCCTGGTAGAACTGCTGGTAGAGCGATTCCATGACCGCGTGGGAGACGTCCAGGCCAGTCAGGTCGAGCAGTTCGAAGGGCCCCATGCGGAAGCCCACGCCGTCGCGCAGGATGCGGTCGATCTGCGCCGGGCTGGCGATGCCTTCGCCGAGGATGCGCAGTGCCTCGGTGCTGAAGGCGCGGCCGGCGTGATTGACGATGAAGCCGGGGCTGTCCGGCGACACCGCCGGGAAGTGCCCGGCCTGCTCCGCCAGCCGACTCAGGCGGCGCACCACCGACTCGTCGGTGCGCTGGCCGCGCACCACTTCGACGATGCGCATCAGCGTCACCGGGTTGAAGAAATGGAAGCCCGCGACCCGCTCCGGATGCCGGCAGCGCGCAGCGATGCGGGTGACCGACAGCGACGAGGTGTTGCTGGCGAGCACGGCGTCCGGCGCTACGCGTTTTTCCAGCTCGGCGAGCAACGCCTGCTTGGCGCCGAGGTCCTCGATGATCGCCTCGATCAACAGGTCGCAGTCGGCCAGTTCGTCGAGGCTGTGGGTTGGCAACAGGCGCTGCATCGTCGCCGCCAGCGCTTCCGGGCTGAGCTTGCCCTTGGCCACCGCGCGTTCCAGCAGCTCGCGGTTGAAGGCCAGCGCCTGCTCCACGGTCTGCGGGTTGCTGTCGTACAGGCGCACCGGCAGGCCGGCGCTGGCGAACAGCTGGGCGATGCCACGGCCCATGGCGCCGGCGCCGATGACGCCGATACGCTGGAAGGACTCGGTCATGCGGCGGGTCTCGTCGTGCGAACCTGCTTCAACCATAGACGCTGCGCTCACGCGGTGGTCCTTTTCGCCAGCTCCAGGTCGCGCAGCTGACGGCGCAGCAGCTTGCCGACGCTGGTCTTGGGCAGCTCGTCGAGCACCTCGACGAAGCTCGGCACCTTGTAGCCGGTGAGGTGCTCGCGGCAGTGGGCGATGATCTGCGCCGGCGCCAGCGACTCATCCTTGAGGCTGACGAACAGCTTCACCGACTCGCCCTTGCGCTCGTCCGGCACGCCGATGGCCACGCACTCGCGCACGCCGGGGTGGCGCATCACGGCGTCTTCCACCTCGTTGGGGAACACGTTGAAGCCGGAGACCAGGATCATGTCCTTCTTGCGGTCGACGATCTTCAGCATGCCGTTGGCGTCCAGTTCGGCGATGTCGCCGGTCTTCAGCCAGCCGTCCGCGGTCAGCACCTGGGCGCTTTCCTCCGGGCGCTGCCAGTAGCCCTGCATCACCTGCGGGCCACGCAGCCACAGCTCGCCGGGCTGGTCGGGGCCGGTGTCGTTGCCCTCCTCGTCCACGGTGCGCAGCTCGGTATCCACCAGCGCCTGGCCGACGTAGCCCTCGCGATACGGGCTGTGCAGCGTGCCGGTGGAGACCACGGGCGACGCCTCGGTGAGCCCGAAGCCTTCGCGCACCGGCGCGCCGGTCGCGGCCTCCCAGCGGCGGCCCACTTCGCGGTTCAGCGGTGCCCCGCCGGAGGTCACCCACTTCAGGTGGCTGAAGTCGACGGCGGGGAAATCCGGGTGGTTCATCAGGCCGACGAACAGGGTGTTGATCCCGCTCATCAGGGTGAAGGGATAGCGGCGCATGGCGCCGATGATCTCGTCGAGGTTGCGACCGTCGCGGATGAACACCGTGTGCAGGCCCATGCCCACCGAGGACAGCAGGTTCGTCGAGAACGCCATGATGTGGTACAGCGGCAGCGGCGCGATGCGCACGTCGGTGGCCGGCTCCAGCAGGCCGGGGCGCAGGAACAGCTCCAGGGTCTGCACGACGTTGGCGACCAGGCTGCGGTGGCTGAGCATCGCGCCCTTGGAGACGCCCGTGGTGCCGCCGGTGTATTGCAGCAGCGCGAGGCGATCCAGCCCCGGCTCGATGGGCACCGGCGGCGCTTCGGCGCCCAGGCGCAGGGCCTGCTGGAAGCGCGTGCAGTCGGCTTCGTCGCTGTCGAACTGGGGGCGCTCCATGTCGTCGATCGAGGTCAGCAGGATCTGCCGCACCTCGCTGTGCGTCTGCACGCCGCGCAGCAGCGGCAGCAGGCGGTCGAGCAGCAATACGGCGCTGGCGCCGGAGTCGGCCAACTGGTGGCGCAACTCGCTGGCGGTGTATTGCGGGTTGGTGTTCACCAGCACCACGCCGGCCTTCAGCGCGCCGAAGGTGGCGATGGGGTACTGCAGGGAGTTGGGCAGCATCAGCGCCAGGCGGTCGCCGGGTTGCAGGCCGGCGTGGTGGCGCAGGTAGCGGGCGAAGGCGTCGGCCTGGCGGTCCAGTTCGGCGAAGGTGAGATGGCTGTCGCCGCAGGAGAACGCGTGGCGTTCGGGGAACTCGCGGTAGGCACGTTGCAGCAGGTCGTACAGGTTCTGGTAGGCGTGGCGGGCGATCTCGCTGGCCACGTATCCGGTCGCAATGGCAGGCATCGACTTCTCCGTACTTTTTCTCTGAGCTTCGAATTGTTGTTCTGCACAGTGAAACAGCGTGTCGAAATTGATGGTATGCGATAGGCTTGCCTGGCGCAACGAGCAGGCCCGGACCGCTGCGGGGAATGGGGTCGATCTGCTATCGTTCGCCCGCGCCGCGCGCGGCGCTCGTCCACCCGAATACCCCGCCGAGGCCCCATGAGCGACGACGTCGAAGACAGCAGCAACCCCAAGGACCGCAAGTACGTCGAGGCGCTCGCCCGCGGACTGGACGTGCTGCGCGCCTTCACCCACGGCTCGGTGGTGCTCGGCAACCAGGAAATCTCGCGGATCACCGGCCTGCCCAAGGCAACGGTGTCGCGCATGACCTACACCCTGACCCAGCTGGGCTACCTCTGCTACTCGCAGCAGCACGAGAAGTACCAGCTCGATTCAGGTGTGCTGGCGCTGGGTTACGCGTACGTTTCCAACCTGCGCGTGCGCCAGTTGGCCAAGCCGTACATGGACGCCTTCGCCCGCCGCACCAACACCACGGTGGGCCTGACCTGTCGTGACTGGCTGTCGATGATCTACGTGGAAAACTGCCGCCCGCCGGAAGCGACGTCCCTGCGCATGGACGCCGGCGTGCGCCTGCCGCTGGCCACCACCGCCGCCGGCCGCGCCTACCTCGCCGCCACGCCGCAGCAGGAGCGCGAGCATCTGCTGTCGGCGCTGCAGGAGCGTCACGAAGGGGATTGGTCGGTGATGCGCGCTTCGCTCGATGCGTCCTTCGAGGAGTATTACGAGCATGGCTTCTGCCTGTCGCTGGGCGACTGGGACCGCAACGTGCGCGCTGCCGGAGTACCGCTGCGCCTGGCCGACGGCGGGCTGATGGCGTTGACCTGCGGGGCGCCGTCGTTCCAGCTCAGCGAAGAGACGCTGCGCGGGTCGCTGGCCCATGAGCTGGAGATTCTGGCGCGGGATATCGAGAGCCTCGGGGCCTGATTTTTTCCGCGATGCTTTTCGTTGGGTGTTTCTGCGCCGCTTCGGCGTGTGCTGATGGATTTGGTTTCGCCTCCCGGCGAGTTCCTTTTGTCAAACGCCACAAAAGGAACCAAAAAGTCTTGCCCCTCCATCCGGTTTTTCGCTTAGGCGAAAAATTCCCTCGTTGAATCGAAGTTTCAGGGGCACGCCACGACGGGCCATCCCTGGCCCATCGTGGCTCTCGCGACATCCATGTCGCTCAACCCCTGAAACTCCGCTTCAACGAGGCCTCCTGAAAGGGGCTGTCTGGAGTGCGCGGATGTTTCTCTGGAAGTCTTCGAGGGCAGAAGCCGGAGCCGGGACGCGGGACAGGCTTTTCCTGTAGGAGCGAGCTTGCTCGCGAACCGCCCAGCGCCCGTATCGCCGGTGAATCCGTTCGCGAGCAAGCTCGCTCCTACAAGTGCGTTACGCCACTTCCATCAGTCCTGCGTAAACCTTCAGGTGATGGTCGTCATCGCCCAGTTGATGGCTGAGCATCACCAGCCGCTTGGCGTGGTGCGCGAGGACATATTCCCAGGTCATGCCGATGCCGCCGTGCAGTTGGATCGCCTGCTCGGCGACGTAGCGCGCGGCGCGGGTGACGATGAACTTGGCTGCCGCCAGGGTGCGGCTGCGCTCGGCGCTGTCGGGCTGGTCGGCCACGCAGGCGGCGAGGATCGCCATGCTGGTGGCCTGTTCCAGTTCGCTGCGCATGTCCACCATGCGGTGCTGCAGCACCTGGAACTTGCCGATGGGGATGCCGAACTGCTTGCGCGTCTTCAGGTAGTCCAGGGTCATCGCACAGGCTTCCTGCAGGCTGCCGAGGGCTTCGGCGCATTGCGCGGCAATGGCGCGGCCCTGCTGGTAACGCAGCGCCGGTAGCGCGTCACCCGGCGTGCCGAGGGCTTCGCCGAGGGCGCCGTCGAGGAACAGCTCGCAGGCGCGCTGGCCGTCCACGGTTGGGTACTCGCGACGAGTGACACCAGCCTGCTGCGGGTCGACCAGGAACAGGCCGATGCCCGCCTCGTCCCGCGCATTGCCGGACACCCGCGCCGACACGAGGATCGCCGTGGCGCTCTGCCCGCCGATCACAACCGCCTTGCGGCCACTCAGTTTCCAGCTATCGCCGGCCTGTTCCGCGCGCGTCTGCACGTCGTGCAGCTGGTAATGGCTTTGCGGCTCTTCCAGCGCGACGGCCAATTGCGCCTCTGCGCTGGCGATGCGCGGCAACCAATGCTCCTTCTGCGCCTCGCTGCCCAGTTGGGCGATCAGGCCGCCGGCGTGCACCACCGATTGCAGGTACGGCTCCAGGCACAGGCCGCGCCCCAGTTCGGTGAGCACCAGCATGCTTTCCACGCCGCCGCCGAAGCCGCCGTGGCTTTCCGGCAGCGACACCGAGGTCAGCCCCAGCTCGCCGAGCTGGCGCCAGAAGTCGACGCTGTAGCCCCGCTCGCTCTGGCTGAAACCCTCGCGCTTGTCGAACGGATAGGCGTCGCGCACCAGGCGCGCCGCGGTGTCCTGCAGCATCTGCTGCTCTTCGCTCAGTTTGAAGTCCATGCTCGGTGCCTCACAGTTCGAGAATCATCTTGGAGACGATGTTCTTCTGGATTTCGTTGGAGCCGCCGAAGATCGACAGCTTGCGCAGGTTGAAGTACTGGCTGGCGGGCGCCGCCGAATAGTCCGCGTGCAGCGGCTCGGCGCCCAGCTCGAATTCGTCTTCGACGAAGGGCAGCGCGTAGGGGCCGAGCACCTTGCGCAGCAGGTGGCTGATCGCCTGGCGGATTTCGGTGCCCTTCACTTTCAGGATCGAGCTTTCCGCCCCCGGCACGCCGCCTTCGCGGGCGGCGGCGAGGATGCGCAGGGTGCTCATCTCGATGGCCATCAGCTGCATTTCCACCTCCGCCACCTGGGCGCGGAACAGCGGGTCTTCGAGCATCGGCTTGCCGTCGCACAGCTCGCGGCAGGCCACGCGCTTGAGGTGCGCGAGCACCGCCTTGGATGCGCCGATGCCGGCGAGCCCGGTGCGCTCATAGGTGAGCAGGTACTTGGCGCAGGTCCAGCCTTCGTTCTCGCGGCCGACGAGGTTTTCCACCGGCACGCGCACGTTGTCGAAGAAGACCTCGTTGACCTCGTGCTCGCCGTCCAGGGTGATGATCGGGCGCACGGTGATGCCCGGTGTCTGCATGTCGATCAGCAGGAAGCTGATGCCGCGCTGCTGCTGCGCCTCCGGGTCGGTGCGCACCAGGCAGAAGATCCAGTCGGCGTGCTGGCCGAGGGTGGTCCAGGTCTTCTGGCCGTTCACCACGTAGTGATCGCCGTCGCGCACCGCGCGGGTTTTCAGCGAGGCGAGGTCGGAGCCGGCGCCCGGTTCGGAGTAGCCCTGGCACCACCAGTCGGTGCCGTCGAGGATGCGCGGCAGGTAGTGCGCCTGCTGCTCGGGCGTGCCGAACCTGATGATTACCGGGGCGACCATGTTGACGCCGAACGGCACGGTGCGCGGTGCGCCGAAGGCGGCGCATTCTTCTTCGAAGATGTGCTTCTGCACGGCGTTCCAGCCGGTGCCGCCGTACTCCTCGGGCCAGTGCGTGGCGTACCAGCCCTGCTCGGTCAGCACGCGCTGCCAGCGCTGGTGGTCGCCCTTGTTCAGGTGCTTGCCCAGGCGCACCTTGGTGGCGATGTCCCGGGGCAATTTGGTTTCGAGGAAGGCGCGGACTTCATCGCGGAAGGCCAGTTCGTCGGGGGTGAAATGGATGTCCATGGCGGGTCCTCAGAGATCGGCGAAGCGGCGGCCTTCGGCCACCAGGCGTTCGAGTAGCGGCGCGGGTTTCCACCAGGCGCCAAGGCGCTGGTGGAACTCGCGGATTCGTTCGAGCACGTGGGCAAGGCCGACGCTGTCGGCATGGAACAGCGGGCCGCCACGCCAGGCGGGGAAGCCGTAGCCGTTGAGGAAGATCACGTCGACGTCGCTGGCGCGCTGGGCGATGCCTTCGTCGAGGATGTTCGCCGCCTCGTTGATCAGCGCGTAAATGCAGCGCTCGACGATTTCCTCGTCGCTCACCGGCCCACGGGTGATGCCACGGTCGGCCGCGGCCTGCTCCAGCATGGCCGGCAGTGCCGGGTTGTCCTGCGGGGCGCGGCCACCTTCGCCGTACTGGTAGAAGCCGGTGCCGGTCTTCTGCCCGAGCATGCCGGCGGCGATCAGGTGGTCGAGCACGGTGGGCAGGGTCTGGCCGGGTTTCAGGTTCGGCCGCTGGCGCGAACGGATCGCGTGGCTGATGTCGAGGCCGGACAGGTCGCGCACCGCCAGCGGTCCCATGGCCATGCCGAAGGTGCGCAGCGCACGGTCCACCTGCGCGGGTGTGGCGCCCTCCTCCAGCAGGAACTCGGCCTGGCGGCCGTACTGGAAGATCATGCGGTTGCCGACGAAGCCATCACATACGCCGACCACCACCGCGATCTTCTTCAGGCGCTTGCCCAACTGCATGGCGGTGGCCAGCACGGCGTCCGAGGTGGCCTTGCCGCGCACCACTTCGAGCAGGCGCATGACGTTGGCCGGGCTGAAGAAGTGCAGGCCGACGACGTCCTGCGGCCGCTTGGTGAAGGCGGCGATTTCGTCGAGGTCCAGCGAGGAGGTGTTGCTGGCGAGGATCGCGCCGGGCTTGCATACAGCGTCCAGTTGCTCGAAGACCTGGCGCTTCACGTCCAGGCTTTCGAACACGGCTTCGACCACCACGTCCACGTCGCCCAGCGCGGCGTAATCGAGTACGCCACTGATCAGGCCCATGCGCCGCTCCATCTCCTCGGCAGCCAGGCTGCCGCGCGCCACACTGGCGGCGTACAGGCTGCGGGCGCGGTCGAGGCCGCGTTGCAGGGCTTCGTCGTTCACCTCCAGCAGCTGCACCGGGATGCCGGCGTTGGCAAAGCACAGGACGATGCCCACGCCCATGGTGCCGCCGCCGATCACCGCGGCGCTGCGTACCTCGCGCGGTTGAGTCTCGGGCGCGAGGCCTTCGACCTTGGCCGCTTCGCGCTCGGCGAAGAAGGCGTGGATCTGCGCGGCGCGCTGTGGCGACTCCATGCATTGCTGGAACAACGCGCGCTCGCGGGCGAGACCTTCGCGCAGCGGTAATTGGGTGGCGGCTTCGACGGCGTCGATGCAGCGCTGCGGGGAAAACTGGCCGGGCAGGCGCTTCTGCACCTCGCCGCGCTTGTGGGCGATCACCTCAGCGAGGCCGGTTTGCTGCACGCGCTCGTTGTGCTCGCCGGTGCGGCGCGGACCCTTGCCGTCCGCCAGCAGGCGCTGGGCGAAGGCGAGGCCGGCTTCGCTCAGGTCAGCGTCGAACAGTTCGTCGACGACATTGAATTCGAGGGCTTCCGGCGCGCGGATCGGTGTGCCACTGACGATCATGTCGAGGGCTTTTTCCACACCGGCCAGGCGCGGCAGACGTTGGGTGCCGCCGGCACCGGGGAGCAGGCCAAGCTTCACTTCCGGCAGGCCGACCTGGGCATCGCGGCGGGCGATGCGGTAATGGCAGGACAGCGCCACTTCCAGGCCGCCGCCCAGGGCGGTGCCGTGGATCACCGCGACGCTCGGCTTGGTCGAGCCTTCGATGACCTCGACCACTTCCGGCAGCGAAGGCGCCTGCGGCGGTTTGCCGAATTCGCGGATATCGGCGCCGGCCATGAAGGTGCGCCCGGAACAGACCAGTACCACCGCGCGCACCTGCGGATCGGCCTCGGCCTGCTGGAAGGCGGCGAGCAGCCCGGCGCGGACGGCGTGTCCGAGGGCGTTTACCGGTGGGTTGTCGACCGTCACCAGGGCGATGTCACCCCGGCGTTCGAGCTGTACCGCTTCTGACATGCTGTGCTCCGTCTTTCTTTTATTTTACGGAATCATGTTTCGCTGTGCAGAATACGATGCTGATTTTTTCTTGTCGATAGGAACGACGAGGGAAGCTTTTCGTAGGAGCGAGCTTGCTCGCGGACCGCTTTGCACCAGAGTCGCCGGAAACTCCATTCGCGAGCAAGCTCGCTCCTACAAGGGGGTAATTGTGCTCGGGCTTGCCCTCACCCCAGCCCTGGCTGCGCGCCCCGCTCCTGAGGGAGAGGGGGCCGTTCGGTGCGCGGCTATGTTTCTGAGTTAGTCGGCTAACGCCGAATGAGCAGCTCGCTCAGGACAGTCCCCTCTCCCTCTGGGAGAGGGTTAGGGTGAGGGAACGCACTCGCGCCGATCTGCCCAGCAGCACCCCGCCAAAAAAACAAAAACGCCCTCTCCGAATGCCGAAGAGGGCGCAACAGCCCCGGCTACGCCCAGCCAGGACAAGGGAGCGCAGGTCTTACTTCGCCCAGCGCCGCAGGTCGGAAGGCGTGTAGTCGCTCATCTTCGCCGTCTGCCCGGTCTTCAGCCCGCTGCTCTCCTCGTTCATCAGGCCATTGACGAAGTAGCGCCCGCTGATCAGGTCGAAGGCTCCCGCCAGTGCCTCGTAGGTGAACTGCTGGTCGTAATACGGCATGGCATGGGACTGGTAGTTGCGCCACAGCTCGCCACGGCTGTCGTAGAACTCGCCGAGGACGATGTTCCAGCTGTCCTCGTCGAGGTAATAGCGGCGCTTGCTGTAGATGTGCCGCGCGCCGGGCTTGAGGGTGGCTTCGACGACCCACACGCGGTGCTTCTCGAAGCGCGCCAGGTCCGGGTTGAGGTGGTTGGTCTTGAGGATGTCGGCGTACTTCACCGAGCGGTCGTAGAGGCGGAAGCTGTTGTAGGGCACGAACAGTTCCTGCTTGCCCGTAAGCTTCCAGTCGTAGCGATCCGGTGCGCCGTTGAAGCCGTCGAGGCTGTCGGCGGTGATCATGCCGTCGCTGTAGCGCGCGCTGTTGTCATAGGCGATCAGCGGGGCACGACGCACGCGGCGCTGGCCGGGAATGTACTGCCAGGCGGCGCGCGGTTCGGCGACCTGGTCCATCGGCTCGTGGGACAGCACGGCTTCGCCGGACAGCCGCGCCGGTTCCAGCACGCGGGTCTTGAACAGGTAGAGGATGTTGGCGTCGGTCGGCAGGTCGGAAATCGTCTGGGCGTAGTTCATTTCGGTCTGCGAGCGCACCAGGCTGTAGACGCCGTTTTCCTTCACGTTGGCCGAGCTGAAGGTGCGCTCGATGCTGCCGCCGCGGTAGCGGGTGATGTGGTTCCAGATCGCCTCGACGCCCTCCCTGGGCAGCGGGAACGGGACGCCCCGGTGGTAATTCAGCACGCCATTGCCGCCGTCGGCGAGCTTGCTCTGCTCGGCGTTCCTGCGGGTTTCGGCGTTGATCTCGTCAGGCAGCCGGGCGCTGCGGTGGCTGGGGTAGACGTTGATCCTGTAGGTATTCGGGTAGCGCTTGAGCATCGCCTGCTCGCCAGGGCTGAGCCACTGGCTGTACTGCGCGGCGTTGGCCGGAGTGATGGTGAACAGCGGCTTCTCGGCGGCGTAGGGGTTGGCGTAGCCGCCCTTGGCGTCGACCTGCCCGGCGTTGGGCGCCAGGCCGCCGTCCCAGGCGGGGATGCTGCCGTCGGCATTGGCGGCCTTCTCGGCGCCCACCGGGGTGAGTTTGCCGCCCAGGTCGGCGGCGGTGTCGGCGTGGGCGCCAACGGCCAGGCCCATGGCCAGCGCCAGGGCAGTGATTCGCATGAGTTGCATCGGCAGGTTCCTCAGAAGTCGACCTTGGCGCTGACGCTGTAGAAGTCGCGGTCGTCGAGCGTGCTGTACTTGTTGTTGCCGAAGAAGGCGTTGTAGCCGAACTCCAGGCTGTAATCGTTGAGGTAGTTGAAGGCCAGGGAGAGGCCGGCCGCCATCTGCCCTTCCTGGAACGGGCCGCCCGGATCGTAGGAGTAGCCCTCCACGTCATGGCGGAAGTTCAGGCTGGGCAGCATGTTCACGCCCGGCAGCACATCGCTGTATTCCAGGCCGGCGCGCAGGCGGTAGCCCCAGGACCAGGGCGTGGTGAAGCCGTCGTCGGTGCAGTAGCGATTGGTCACGCCGGTGCTCGGCGCGTTGCAGGCGGCGCCATCCAGGCGCGCGCTGCGACCGAAGGCGGCGTTGCGCCCCAGTCGCTCATCGCCCAGGTCGCCGACATGCACCACGCCGGCTTCGCCCAGCAGGGTCAGGCGCGTGGCGCCGAGAACGTTGTCGATGATCTGGGTGGCCGAGGCCGTCATCTGCCACACCGGCTTGCGCACCCAGCCGTCCAGGCTCTGGCCGGTGGTGGTGGCGCTGGCCGGAATGCCTTCGATGGCCGAGCTGCCGGATGGCCCGGTGATCATCGCCACGTTCATGTCCGGGCCGTTCATGGCCACCGGCATGTTCGGCCGGTAGCTCAGTTCCGCGCCCAGCGAGGTGCCCCAGCCGGGCAGCGCGCCGTTGATGCTCAGGCCATAGAGATGGATGTTCTCCGGGAACGCGGCGGCGTACACCGGGCCCTGCACGCGGCCGATGGGGAAGTTGCCGGGCTTGCTGGCGTCGCGTGCGGTTAGCTCCAGGTACGGCAGGCGGGCGTGGTAGTTGACGTAGTAGAAGGCTGCCTCGGCGTCGTTCAGCGAGCTGATCAGCGTGCGCAGCGCGACACCCCACTGGCCCTGGTCGGAAGGGTCCTGGTCGTCGCCGTGGGCGGCGTACAGGCCGGCGGCCTGCATCTGCGTGTCGGTCTGCGTCTGGCTCAGGTACAGCGGCCCGCAGCCGGGCTGGATGGCGTCGCTGGTGGCGAAGAAGGTGCCGCAACCGTCCAGCACGCTGGGTCGCCAGTTGTACTGGTAGAAGCCTTCGAGGTTGACCTTGTCGGTCAGGCCGAGGTTGAACGAGAGCATCTCCACCGGCAGCTGGCCTTCCTTGATGTCCACGCCGGGCTTGTTGAAAGCGCTGTAGTCCAGCGGGTTGATCACGTTGATGCCGTTCTGGATCAGGATCGCCTCGCCCCAGGACAGCACCTGCTTGCCGAGCTTGAGGTTCAGCGGATGCTCGTCGACGTCGAAGTCCTTCCACACGTAGGCATCGAGGGTATCGAAGCCGTGGTAGCGCGCCAGGGTCGGCCAGCCGCTGTCGTCGAAGTCCTTGAAGCGCCCGTCGCCGGTTTCGTAGGCGTTGTCGTACCAGTACTTGAAGCGGATGAAGGCGCCCTGCCCCTGGCCATCCAGGCTGAAGTCGGTGAGGCCCTTGAACATCTGCGAGATCGGGTCGCCCTTCTTGAAGTTCAGGCGGTTGTCGTCGGCGCTGACGCTGGTGCCGTCGGCGTTATTGATGTGCTGGGCCTGTACCGCGTTGGCGTGGGTCATCAGGTGCCGATCCGGGTCCTGCGCCGACCAGCTGGCGCCCAGGCTCAGGGTGGTCTTGGTGGACAGGCTCCAGTCGTCATTCAACTCAAAGGTGGTGGCCTGCGCGTGGCTGGCGCCGGTCACCGCGAGGCTCAGCAGGAGAGGTTGGGCAAAGCTGCGTGGGCGCCGCCCCCGGCAGACGGGGGGAACGGCGGCCGGATGGATTCTTGTCATTATGGGCTCCGGGTATGAGGTACCGCGGGAGCACCATGACGGCGGCGGCCCTTTCAGCCACAAGCCGGGAGCGACAAATTTCGATCATGCGCCGATCGACTGGCCCAGGCGGAACTGCTTGGGCGTGACGCCAAAGCGCTTGCGGAAGGCGCGGATGAAGTTGCCGCTCTGGCGGTAGCCGATGCGTTCGGCGATGCGTTCGATGGGCTGGTCGGACGAACGCAGCCAGATGCGCGCCAGGCTCAGGCCATCGCCCTCCCCGGTCTGCGCGGCGCCACACCATTGGCGGTGCAGGCTCTGGTAGAGGAACTCGTTGGCACCCGGCAGCGGCGTGCCCAGCAGCGCAGTGGGCAGTTGCAGGAATGGCGTCGGCGTGACCTGCCACGGCACATTCCAGAGCGTCAGCATTTCCTCGCAGCGCTGCCGCGGGCCGATCCCCACGGCGTTGAACACGCCCTGCGGCGAGCGGCCGATTCGTCGCGAGATATTGCGGATCAAGGTGAGCACGGCGGCGTCGAGGCCGAAGTGGTGCAGGTCCTGGGTGACTGGATCGAGGACCAGGCGAGTGTTCTCGCCATCGAACTCCAACCGCGCGTCCACGCAGTTGGTCACCGACGGCACGTGCTCGCAGAACGCGCGCAGGCTGGTGCCCAGGTCCGGCGCGGAATCCAGCAGGATATTCAGCCCCTGCAGGCAATGGGTCGCCATGCCGTTGACCAGCTCGCAGCCGAAGTGCGGATTGCCGCTGGCCAGCTCGCACTCGCGCCACAGCTGCTCCACCTGCAGCGCTGGAATGCGCCCGCGGTGGTCTTCCAGCAAAGCTTCGGCAATGCCGGCGCGCAGACGCAGGTCGACGGCGCTGAGGCCGAGCCGGGCGGCGTGCAGCAGGATGGTGCTGGCGAAGGCACTGGAAGCGAAGAGCAGGGGCGACATGGTGGGGTACCGGTTCAGCGACCGGTTTACTAGATCAGCTCGCTCTGTTATCCATCAAATTCATTCGACTCAACACTTTGATGCGCAGGATGCATGATGGAACTTCGACAGCTTCGCCACCTGGCCGCCCTCGCCGACTTCCAGAACTTCCAGCGTGCCGCCGATGCCATCGGCCTCAGCCAGTCGGCGCTGAGCCGCAGCATCCAGACCCTGGAGCGCGATCTCGACTGCGAGTTGGTGGACCGCCAGAGTCGCGACTTCCGCCTCACCGGCCAGGGCCAACTGGTGTTGCAGCACGCCCGTCGCCTGCTCAGCGGCACCCGTTCGCTGCGTAACGAACTGGAGCAGTACAACGGCCTCAATGCCGGCGAACTGCGCTTCGGCTGCGGCCCCTACCCCGCCCAGCTGCTGGTGCCCGAGGCGATGGCGGATTTCATCCGCGCACACCCGGCCATCGACGTCGGCTTCCTGATGGGCGACTGGGAGCAGATGGCCCAGTTGCTCAAGGAAGAGCAGGTGGAATTCTTCATCGGCGATGCGCGCAATTTCGCCGGCGACCCCGACTACCAGGTGCGCTGGATGGACCTGCGCCCGGGGCGCTTCTTCTGCCGGCCGGGGCACCCGCTGACCGAGCAGGGCACGCTGCGCCTGGCCGCCCTGCTCGATTACCCGCGCGTCGGTACGCGCATCCCGCCGCCGCTGCGCAAGGTGTTGGCCGAGGTGCTCGGCGAGCGTGACTTCCACATGAACGTAGAGTGCGCGCAGTTCGCCGCGATCCTGCATATCGTCGCGCGTTCCGATGCCGTGGGCCTCGCCGCGGTGGAGGCTCTGCACGATCCGGTGCAGCGTGGCGAGGTGGCGATACTGCAGATCGTCGACGTGCCCCAGGACCGCCCCGAGCTGCGCCTGCACTACGGCATCGTCAGCCGCGCGGGCTACGGCTTGTCGCCGGCGGCGCAGGCGATGATCGAGGCGATCTTCGCGGCCGATCGGCGCTTGCCGCGCGGAGGTCATGCGGGTTGACGGGGCGCACCGACGAGATGCTTCTGCGCTTGGGCCGGCCCTCACCCTAAACCTCTCCCAAGGGGAGAGGGGACCGTTCGGTGCAGGATGAAACCCCGGTGTCAGCCGGTACGGACGGCTTCCTCTCCTTCAGGAGCGGCGCGCAGCCAGGGCAGGGGTGAGGGGAAAGCATCGGTACGGGCTTCCCGAGAAAGACAGTTGCTCCTATGCCTGCTGGACCATCAGGGATGCTGCGTGCTGCCGGCCACCAGCAAGTCGCCATGCAGCTCGCAGAAACACTCGTCATGCCAGCCGTAATGAGGATCGCGGCAGATCGAATGCTTCACCGGCCCGGTCAACTCGCCCAGGGGAACGCGGAGGCTGTCGCGCAACGCGGCGTAGATTGAGCCGGGCTGCGGCCAATCCGTGCGTAGCGGTCCTTCGCCCAACTGGTTGCCGGCACTCAGCTCCGCGCGAAGGATCGCGTCGAGTTCGGGGCACAGGCTGGCGGTAGGGATTCGCTTCATGGGGTTCCCGCTGTCGATGGCATCCGTTGGCGGCAAGCTTATCCACAGGCCGCATGCCTGGGAACGCTCGCCTAGCGCTCCAGGGCGATGCGTTGCTGCGGCGATTTCCGCAGACCGGCGAACGCCTGCTGGATACAGGTCAGTGCTCGCTCCATCGCGTTCTCGAAGCGGTAGCGGCCTTCCACATAGAGACACAATTCCAGGCACAGCGGCTGCTCCAGCGGCAGCGGGCTCTGCTGCAGCCCCAACAGCTGGGCGACGCGGCTGGGCAGGGTCAGGCCGAAGGGCTGGCGGTCGGCGATCAGGCGTGCGGCCAGTGCGCTCTGCACGCTCACGGCGATGCTCCGGCGCTGGCCACGCAGGCCCAGCTCCAGGTCCACCGGCGCAAGCCCATCGCGGCGCTGCGACACCTGGATCTGCGGTACCCGCAGGTATTCCTCCAGCGTGCGCGGCGCCTGCTGCAAGGCCGCGCCATGGGCGAACACATAGTGGTCGCTGAGCAGTGGCAGCTTGCGCAGGCCGCTCTGCTGGGAAATCGGCTGGTCGATGTCGATCAGCAGGTCGAGTTTGCCGGTGGCCAACTCCTGCAGCGCCTCGCGGCGACGGCTCTGGTAGTAGCGCACCTGCCAGTCCTGCTCCGGCTGCTCGCACAGCGCATCGAGCAGCAGCGGCTGGAAAGCGTCCGGGCAGCTCACGCGCAGGCTCCCCGTGGGCGTTGTGGCCAGCGCCGCGGGTGTGTGGTGCAGGGCGTCACGCAGGCTGTCGAGGGCGTCGCGGACGTGCCCGGAGAGCCGGTGCGCCACCAGCGTTGGCGCCACGCCCAGGTGCGTCTTGACGAACAGCGGGTCCGCGCAGAGCAGGCGCAGGCGGCGCAGCGCGTTGCTCATCGCCGGCTGGGTGAGGTTCATCACCTCGGCCGCGCGGGTGATGCTGCGCTGGTGGTAGATGGCGTCGAAGGCCAGCAGCAGGTTGAGGTCCAGTTGGCGCAGGTCGAGCATGGCGGGTACCGCATAGGGCGCGAAAGCGAGCGGTGGATGCTAGTGAGCGCCCTGCCCCGCGCCGCCAGCGCTACAGGACAATTTCCGATCATCCGTGTGCTGCGCCGATGAACGCGGTGCCGGCATTCGGCCGATGAATGCGCTTCGGCGATGTGCGCGAGACTTGGCATAGTGGTTCTCCCTGTGTCATCACCTTTCGCGGGAGCCCGGCCATGAACGAGTTCGAACACCAGCTGCTGGCGGTCAACGGCATCCAGCTCAGCCTCTACAGCTGCGGCCCGCTGAGTGGCAAGCCGGTCTGGCTGCTGCATGGCTTCCCCGAGTGCTGGCACTCCTGGCAGCACCAGATGCGCGTGCTCGCTGCCGCCGGCTACCGCGTGTTCGTGCCGGAGATGCGCGGCTACGGCCAGACCAGCGCGCCCGACGCGGTGGATGCCTATGACGTGCTGACCCTGTGCGCGGATATCCAGGGAGCGATGGATGCCCTCGGCCACGAGCGCGTAGCGATGGTCGGCCACGACTGGGGCGCCCCGGTGGCCTGGCACCTGGCGCTGCTGGAGCCGCAGCGCGTCGATGTGCTGGCCACGCTGTCGGTTCCCTTCGCCGGCCGCGCCAAGCGCCCCGCCGTGGAGATCATGCGCGAGGCGTTCGCCGGCAAGTTCTTCTACATCCTCTACTTCCAGCAGCCGGGGCGCGCCGAGGCCGAGCTGGACGCGGACGTCGCCATCAGCCTGCGGCACTTCCTCGGTGACAACGTGCGCCTGGCGCCCGACCAGTCCCCCGATGGCCGCCTGTTCGACGGCCTGCCGACCCCGCCGCAGCACCCGAGCTGGTGCAGCGCCGAGGACTTCCAGTACTACGTGCGAACCTTCCAGGGCCGCGGCTTCCACGGCGCGCTGAACTGGTACCGCAACTTCGAGCGCAGCTGGCAGCGCACCGAGTCGCTGGCCGGACGCAAGGTTGAGCAGCCGACGCTGTTCCTGATCGGCGACCGCGACCCGGTCGGGCGCTTCGAGGCGTACACCCTGCAGCGCATGCCCGAGCATGTGCCGAACCTCGAACAGCATGTGCTGGAGGACTGCGGGCACTGGATCCAGAACCAGCAGCCGCAAAAGGTGAATGCCTACCTGCTGGACTTCTTCACGCGCCATTACCCGGCCTGAATTCGTTGGCGCTTGTGGGCATCGGGCGCAATGCGTAAGGTCGGTCGCGCCGCTATCCCGAGCTGCCGAGCCCATGAGCCCACGTTCCGACGACCTGTCCAACGCCTTCTATGCGCCGACCCTGCTGCCGGCCATCGAGGAGCTGTTGGCGCGCGGTGTGCCGGGAGATGAGCTGGAGGCGTGCTTCCGCCGCACGCTGCTGGAGCTGCGCACGCCGCTGGTACGGGTGCCGCTGTTCCTCTCGCGACGCTTCTGGGACCACGCCGAAGCGGCCAGCGGCGAATCGGCCATCGGCCTGCTGGCGGGCAAGCGCTTCGCCTCGACGCTGACCAACGGCCTGACCTACCTGTTCGACGTGGCGCCGACCCTGGAGTCGGCCTGCGCCTACTTCTGCGAGTACTTCCCGTATTTCAACGGTTCGTTGCGCGCCGAGTTGCGCGAGGACCGCGGGCAGATCGCCCTGGTACTCAGCGAACAGGGTGCGCTGTTGTCCGGGCGGCAGAGCAGTGAATACACCGTGGTGGGCATCTGCAGCCTGTTGCGGCGCAAGCTGTCGGCCAGCGGCATTCCACTCGATCCCCTGCTGGCCATCGACTTGCCCGGCGTCGAGCCGGCCAGTCCGCATGTCTACCAGCAGGCGCTGCGCGTGCCTCTGCGCTGGCGCTCCGAGGCGGTGGTGCTGCACCTGGCGCCGGAGCTGTACCGCCGCCCCCTGTCGCCGCCCAATGCCGAGCTGGAGGCCACCCTGGTCGGCCTGCTCGACCAGGCGCGCAGCCAGACCCAGCGTACCCTGCTGGACGAGGCCGCCGACTACATTGCCCGCGAACTGCCCCAGGGCGCGAGCTTCCAGGCATTCTGCGAGCTCCGCCATCTGACCGAGCGCACCGCCGCGCGGCGATTGCTCAGCCACGGCTGGCGCTACAGCGAACTGCTGGACGAGCAACGGCGCTTCCGCGCGCTGGACCTGCTGGAGGAACCGCAGCTGTCTCTGGCACAGATCACCGACCAACTCGGCTACGGTGACTTGCAGAGCTTTTCCCGCGCCTTCAGCCGTTGGTACGGCACCAGCCCCGGCGCCTGGCGCGACGCCCTGCCCCGCTGAGTCAGGCGGTGCGGCGCATGCCGATGTGCGGGATGTCGTCTTCCAGATAGACCTCGGTCACCGGCGTGAAGCCGTAGCGACCGTAGTAGCCCTGCAGGTGCGCCTGGGCCGAGAGGTAAATCGGCAGGCCGGCCCAGCGCTGGGCAATGGCTTGCAGCGCCTGCTCCATCAGCTGGTGGCCAAGGCCGGTGCCGCGCCCGGCCGGCGCAATCACCACGCGGCCGATCACCACGTCGCCGTCATGGCGTTGCGGATCGAGCAGGCGCAGGTAGCCGATCAGTTGGCCATCCTGCTCCACCATCAGGTGACAGGTGTCGCCGACCAGGTCGAGGCCGTCGACTTCCTGGTACGGGCATTTCTGCTCCACCACGAAGACTTCGGTGCGCAGTTGCAGGATGGCGTAGAGCTCTTCCTTGGTCAGGTCGCGGTGGTGCTTGCAGGTCCAGTTCAGGGCCATGTTCTGTTCACTCCGATCATCGAGAAGGCCATGGTAACGCGGCTCACACCGGCGCGTGGAAGCGCAGTGTCGCGGACCCGCCCAGGTGCCGGCGCAGCGCTTCGATGGCGACCTTGACCTTGGCCGGCTGGGCGTCGCGGCGCGGGGTGACGGCATAGATGCCGAACGGCGGCAATGACCACTCCGGCAATAGGCGCACCAGCCTGCCCTCCTCCAGCGCCTCGCGCACTTCGGGTTCCGGCTGGCAGGACACGCCGAGGCCATCGAGGGTGAACTGGCGCAGGGCGATCATGCTGTTGGCGGCGACGCGCGCCTCCAGGCGCAGTTTGCAGGTTTCTCCGTCCGGCCCGCTGAAGGTCAGGTAGGCCTGGTGGGCCACGGTGTTCAGT
The DNA here is from genome assembly GCF_032392015.1 of Pseudomonas sp. C9-3. Taxonomy (NCBI): domain Bacteria; kingdom Pseudomonadati; phylum Pseudomonadota; class Gammaproteobacteria; order Pseudomonadales; family Pseudomonadaceae; genus Pseudomonas; species Pseudomonas sp. C9-3. Next base: position 5,993,572 of record NZ_CP135919.1, read on the forward strand.
GCCAGCCAGTCCACGTTCTGCAATTGCTGGGGATGGTCGATGGCGGCGATGCGCCGAAGGTAGGTGGGTGCTGCGCAGATGACGTTGTTCCATTCCGCCAGATGGCGCGCCACCAGGCTGGAGTCGGAGAGACTGCCGACACGGATGGCGAGGTCGATGCGCTGTTCGATCAGGTCGATCTGCTCGTCATGGAAGAACAGCTGCAAGCGCAGTTGCCGGTGGTTCTCCAGCAGCGGCCGCAGCGCTTCGGTGATCAACTTGCCGGAAAAGCCCACCGGTGCCGCCAGCCGCAGTTCGCCCACCGGCGCTTCACGCCATTCGCCCAGGCGTTGCTCGGCTTCCTCGGCAATCGCCAGCATCTGCGCGCAGCTGCGGTAGAAGGCCTCGCCGGCTTCGGTCAGCGTCAGCTTGCGGGTAGTGCGGTGCAGCAGCGTGACCTGGGCGTGGGCTTCGAGCTTGCGAATCTGCTGGCTGACCGCCGAGGGCGTCATGCCCAGTGCCTCGGCCGCGGCGGCCATGGAGCCGCGCGAGACCACGGTGGCGAACACCGCCATGCCGCGAAGATTGTCCATTGTGAAGCTCCGCTAAAGAGTGAAAGGCAAAATAGCGGGTTTTTCCCTTGATTGCCGGCGCCTAGGATGTCATCTCCCAAAATGGAGAAGAGAAACGATGCCTTCGAGCCGTGCCACCGTCCCTACCCCCGATGCCGCGCGCTACCTCAAGCGCCTGTGCAACCACTTCGCCCACAAGCTGCCGGTCGAACTGACCGAAGACCGGGGCGTCCTGACCTTCGATTTCGGCACCTGCCGCCTGCACGCCACCGCGCAAGCCCTGCTGATGGAAGCCGAGTCCGCTGATGCCGAAGGCCTTGAGCGCCTGCAGAACGTGGTAGTCAGCCACCTCGACCGTTTCGCCTGGAAAGAAGGCCAGCTGCCGGTGAACTGGCAAGCCGCCTGAAATCACCCAGCGGAAAAGCGCAAAAACTGAAAAACCCCGCCAAGGCCGGGTTTTTTATTGCCTGGAAAACGCCAGACGTCGCTCAGGGATTTTGACTGAATATTGCCGGGTGGTCACAAAATATTCGTTCTTATCACTGAATGCTGCTGATTGACCAAGAAATATGCCTTTGTTCTATTGATCAATTTATGATCAATAACAAAAGTCAATGCCTTGAAACATCTTGTAACCGTGTGGCCACTTTTACCCCGGGTTATCCACACGGTCGATGCGCAAAATCTGTACAGAGCGGCCCTTTACCCGGAAGGCGGCCTGGTACGGCCAGCGCTCGACACCCAGTTCACGCACGCCGGGGACTTCGCTCGGCACGCCGCTGCTGCTCAAGTCCAGGTTCGCCAGCGGGCTGACCTGCTCGACGATGTCCTGGATCGCTCTTAATGCCTTCTCCGGGCCGATCAGCACGACGTAGTGGTCATAGATGGCGTCCAGGTCGGCTGCGGCCTTGTGCGTCCACTGCAGGCTCATGCCAGCCCCCACTTGCCTTCAATGGCGGCGTGCTCCAGCAGGTGGCCGGCATCGGCGTCTGCCACGCCTTCATCGATGGCCGCCACGTGCCAGCTCTGGCGCTCCAGGTACTGCGCCAGGGCCTGGCGCAGGTGATACGGCCGGTCCCGGTGGGTGGCGCGGGCCAGTTGGTCCAGCGCCGCCACGAGGCTGTCATCGGCGCGGAACGAAACAACGGTGGTCACTTTTTGAACAGCTCCGTTTACGCTGTATACAGTGTTTACAACGATAACATACGTATACGAATCAAGCACTTGGCTTGAGCAGGTTTTTCTTCGGCAGACGCGGCCAGGGCGCGCCAGGCGCGAGACAGGCCGCCACTTTCGCGCCGGCGAAAGTTGGCTTCCGGCATTGGGGATTTGTTGGCGAGGCAGGGCGCATCAGGCTTGCCGGGCGGCCCACACAACAACAACAGGAGCCCCGCGATGCTGCTCGATTACCTGATCATGCTGGTCTACGCCCTGGGCATGCTTGCCCTGGGCTGGTACGGAATGCGCAAGGCGCGCAACCAGAACGACTTCCTCGTCGCCGGGCGCCGGCTCGGCCCGGGCCTGTACCTGGGCACCATGGCCGCCGTGGTGCTTGGCGGCGCGTCCACCATTGGTACGGTGAAGCTCGGCTATCTCTACGGGCTGTCCGGCCTGTGGCTGGTGTTCATGCTGGGCCTGGGGATCATCGTCCTCAGCCTGGTGTTCTCGCGGCAGATCGCCAGGCTCAAGGTCTACACCGTCACGCAGATCCTCGAGCAGCGCTATCAGGCGTCGTCGCGGCTGATCGGTGGCATCGTGATGGTCGCTTACGACCTGATGGTGGCGGTCACCGCGACCATCGCCATCGGCTCGGTGACCGAGGTGGTCTTCGATGTGCCGCGCATCCCGGCGATCCTCTGCGGCGGCGGCATCGTCATCTTCTATTCGGTGATCGGCGGCATGTGGTCGCTGACCCTCACCGACATCATCCAGTTCGTGATCAAGACCCTCGGCATCTTCGCCGTGCTGCTGCCCATGTCGATCCACGAGGCGGGCGGCCTGTCGCGGATGCAGGAGGTGCTGCCGGCGGGCTTCTTCGACCTTGGCCACATCGGCCTCGACACCATCCTCACCTACTTCCTGCTGTACTTCTTCGGCGCGCTGATCGGCCAGGACATCTGGCAGCGTGTGTTCACCGCGCGCAGCGAGAAGGTGGTGCGCTACGCCGGCCTCGGCGCCGGTATCTACTGCATGCTCTACGGCCTGGCCTGCGCGCTGATCGGCGCCGCCGCCCACGTGCTGATCCCCAACCTGGCGGTGCCGGAGAACGCCTACGCCGAGGTCACCCGGCAGGTACTGGAGCCGGGCGTGCGCGGGCTGGTGGTAGCGGCAGCGCTGTCGGCCATCATGTCCACCGCCTCCGGCTGCCTGCTCGCCGCCGCCACCGTGCTGCAGGAGGATGTCTATGCGCGCTTCCTGCGCCCCGGTGCGCCCAACGGCCTGCGCGAGAGTCGCCTGTTCACCCTGCTGATGGGCGTGGTGATGCTGGTCCTGGCGTGCCTGGTGAACGACGTCATCGGTGCCCTGAGCATTGCCTACAACCTGCTGGTGGGCGGCCTGCTGGTGCCGATCCTCGGCGCCCTGCTGTGGCGCCGCGCATCGGCCCGCGGGGCGATCGCCAGCATCGTCGTCGGCAGCCTGGTGGTGGTCCTGTTCATGGCCATCGACGGCATCCTCGCCAATACCCCCATCGCCTATGGCCTGCTCGCCAGCCTGGTCACCTTCGTGGTAGTCAGCCTCGCCGGCAAGCCTGCCATCGGCCTGCAGCCGCAGGCCGACTGAATCCCTTTCGCAGCCAGGAGACGAACCGTGACCCACGACTTCCCCCAACCGTTGGACGCCGCCGAAATTCCCCGCTTCGCCGGCATTCCCAGTTTCATGCGCCTGCCCATCTTCGAAGACCCGGCGCAGGTGGACATCGCGCTGCTCGGCGTGCCCTGGGACGGCGGCACGACCAATCGCGCCGGCGCCCGCCACGGCCCGCGCGAGGTGCGCAACCAGTCCAGCCTGATGCGCAAGGTGCACCACGTCAGCCACATCGCCCCCTACGATCTGGTGCGCGTCGGTGACATCGGCGATGCACCGGTGAACCCCATCGACCTGCTCGATTCGCTCAAGCGCATCGAGGGCTTCTACCGGCGCATTCACGCCGCTGGCGCCATCCCGCTGTCGGTGGGCGGCGACCACCTGGTGACGTTGCCGATCTTCCGCGCGCTGGCCGCCGAGCGGCCCATCGGCATGGTCCACTTCGACGCCCATTCCGACACCAACGACCGCTACTTCGGCGACAACCCCTACACCCATGGCACACCGTTCCGCCGCGCCATCGAAGAGGGGCTGCTCGATCCGAAGCGCACCGTGCAGATCGGTATCCGCGGCTCGATCTACGACGCAGACGATGAAGCCTTTGCCCAGGAGTGCGGCATCCGGGTGATCCACATGGAAGAGTTCGCCGACCTCGGCGTCGAGGCGACGTTGGCGGAGATGCGTCGCGTGGTGGGGCAGGAGCCGACCTACGTGACCTTCGACGTCGATGTGCTCGACCCGGCCTTCGCGCCCGGCACCGGCACGCCGGAGATCGGCGGCATGACCACGCTGCAGGCGCAGCACATGATCCGCGGCCTGCAGGGCCTGAACCTGATCGGCGCGGACGTGGTGGAGGTGTCGCCACCGTTCGACCAGGGCGGGGCGACCGCACTCGTGGGCGCGACCATGATGTTCGAGCTGCTCTGCGTGCTCGCCGATTCACTGGCCGCTCGCCGCTGAGCGTCGTGGGGGTTCACGCGGCGGCGTCCTCGGCGCTATAACGAAAGGCCTGCGCCCGCCGCCGCGAGAACTCCCATGCTGGGCAATCTTTCCGATATCGACCTGCGCCTGCTGCGCACCTTCTGCACCATTGTCGAGGCAGGCGGCTTCACCTCCGCCCAGGTGCGCCTGAATACCAGCCTGTCGCGCCTGAGCGTGCTGGTGCGCGATCTCGAACTGCGTCTGGGCTATTCGCTCTGCCGGCGCGGCAGCAGCGGCTTCCAGCTCACCGATGAGGGCCAGGAGCTCTACGACGCGGCGCTCGGCCTGTTCACCGACATCGAGCGCTTCCGTGAGCAAGTCACCGGCCTGGGTGGGCGCAACCGAGAGATCCTGCACCTGGGCTGCGTCGACGGTGTGCTTGGCCAGCACTGCTGGCCGCTGCCGCTGGCGATCCAGCTGTTCCGCCGGGACAACCCGCGGGTGCGCCTGAACCTGCATACGCAGCGCCCGGACGAGCTGGAGAACGCGGTTCTGGAAGAGCGCCTGCAACTGGCCATTGGCGCTTTTCACCATCGCTTGTCCGGCCTGCGCTACCAGCCGCTGTTCCGCGAGGAGCAGAACCTCTACTGCGCTCGCGAACATCCATTCTTCGCCCGCCAGGACGACGAGCCGACGCTGGAGCAGATCTGCGCTGCCGAGTATGTCGGGCGCGGCTACATGGCCGAGAGCCGACGGCCCCACGGCCTGGTGTTCAGCCGCGCGACCAACGCCTACAGCATGGAGGCCATCGCCAACCTGGTGTTCAGCGGCACCTTCATCGGCTACCTGCCGAGCCACTACGCCGGCGAGTGGGTGGCCGATGGCCGGTTGCGCGCGATCCGCCCGGCGCAGCTGGCGTATGTCTCGGAATTCCACTGCGTCACGCGTCAGGGCGCGGAGCCCGGCGAATCGCTGGCGGCCTTCCTCGATGCGCTGGAGCGTGCCCAGGCGCGGCTGGGCAGCGGCGTGGCGCCGGTGTGAACGCGCTGCGTGCCCTGCACGAGGACGGCTTCGTCCTGCAGCGCGGCCTGCTGAACGCGGCACAGGTCGCTGAGGTGCGCACGCTGATCGACGGCCTGCGGCCGCTGCACTGGGATTACGAAGGGCTGGTGGACCACTACAAGTGTGTGTTCAACCGGTCGCCGCGCTGGCTGCCGTACCTCGATCCGCCGGGGCTGATCGAGCTGGTCGAAGCGGCGCTGGGCGGTGACTGCCATGTGATCGGCCAGACCGCCTGGCGCTGCCATCCGGGGTTCATCGGTGCGGAAATGCACCAGGACTACCTGCCTGTCGCGCTGCCCGCCGTCGACGTGCCGATGTTCATCTGTACCGCGCAGATCTACCTCGACGACATCGACGAGGCGCTGTGCCCGACCTGGGTGATTCCCGGCAGCCACCGTGCCGGCCGCGCGCCGGGCCCGGACGAGTGCGCGTGGCAGAGCAGGGCCGCCGAACCGGTGCTGTGCCGCGCCGGTGACTGCCTGCTGCTTCGCAGCGACCTGTGGCACGCCGGCAGCCGCAACACGAGCCAGCGCACGCGCTACCTTTTGCAGGTGCACTATGGCCGGCGCATGGTCGCGCAGAAGTTCTCGCCCTACCTGGACTGGACCTTCAACCCTGAGGTGCTCGCCGCCTGCACACTGCGGCAACGCCGGCTGCTGGGCGACCACGACGCGGCCGAGTACGACTGACCGGGAGAATCAACGATGAGTGCTGTACATGCCGGCGGCTGCCATTGCGGCCAGTTGCGCTACGAGTGCGATGCCGAGCTGAAGGACGTCGCCCACTGCCATTGCTCGATCTGCCGGCGGACCACCGGCGGCATCGTCACCACCTGGGTCACGGTGCCGTTGAAGAGCTTCCGCTGGACCCACGGCAAGCCTGCCGAGTACCGCTCTTCACCGCCGTGCGTGCGCTACTTCTGCCGCAACTGTGGTGCCCAGCTGGCTCTGTTCACCGACCAGGCGCCGGATACGCTGGATATCACCACGGCGACGCTGGAGGAGGTCGCCACCGTGGTACCGGATCGGCATATCTGGGTGAACAGCCGGCTGCCGTGGATTCATCTGGACGAGCAGCTGGAGGAGGAGTGGGAGGAGAAGCTCTAGTGCCCCGAGAGGGCGTCAAGGTGAAGCCTTCGTAGGATGGCGTGGAGCGCAGCGATACCCATCGCCAGCGGCTCAGCGGCAGCATGGGTATCGCTGCGCTCCACCCATCCTACAAGAGCAGTGGCGGAGTCTCAGGGCAACTCCAGCCCACCCGCTGCCTTGTGCAGCTCGCGCAGGTGCGCGCCGATCTGCTTGGTGTTGGCTTCCAGCGCGGCGAGCTCGTCGCGGCGCTCCGGGGTGAGCAGGGCGCGCACTTCGCGGTCGAGGTTGTCGCTGAGCTGGCGCAGGCGTTGCTGGCGCTGCTGGGTCTGCTTCTCCAGGGTCGCCGTCTCCGGCGCCTGGGGCAGGCCGTAGCCGCCGTCGAGGAGTTCGGCAGGGCGGCTGAGGAAGCCGCTGTCGTCGAGGATCTGCTGCAGCGTCTTGCCGGCGGCGGCGAGGTCGGGCTTGCTCTTCATGGCGTCCGGGTTGCTCAGGTACAAGCGCTTCAACTCGTCCTGGGCCAGCAGCAGCTGGCGGCGTAGTGACGCCTGTTCGAGCAGCAGCAAGGCGGCGCTGGAGCGCAAGTCAGCCTTGTCGAACCATGGGCGGCGCTCGACGGCAGGGAGCGCGAGCCAGTCTTCGACCTTGTCCTGCGGCACCTTCATGCGCGTCTTCAGCACATCGAACATGGCCTGGTAGCGATCGCGGAAGGAGTCGAAGCGATAGCCCAGGCGCAGCGCTTCCTTGGGGTTGTCCAGCACGCTGGCGTCGGCGATGCCCTTGTTCTCCAGCAGGCCGAGGACGCCATAGGGCGTAATGCTGTCCATGGTCTGCAGGCTCTGGCGCTGGATGCCGCTGCGCAGCAGCTTGAGCGTCTCCACCGCGCAGTTGTTGGACAGGAAGTAATAGTTGCCGTCGTAGCTCCAGTGGCTCTGCGCGGAGCGCTCCACCAGGCTGTTGACCTCGTCGCGGCTGAGCCTGAGCGGGATCGAGGCGAGGCTGCGCAGCTCGACCTTGGTGTACTCCTCGATCACTTGCGACAGTGGCAACACGAACAGGCGCGAGGGGTAGGCGCCGGTCAGGCCGTCCCAGCTGGACAGCTGCAGGTCGCCGACGAAGGCGCGGTAGGACAGCACCAGGTGCTGGTCCAGGTCCAGGCGGCACGCCGGGCCGCGCGGGCGGCCCGGTGCACAGACCACCAGGCGCAGCATGGTGTGGCCCCAGCGGCTGGCAATCTCGTTGTTGGCCTCGGCGATCAGGTAGTCGACCTCGTAGACCCGTTCCGGGTCGAGATAGCCCAGCGGCTGGCGGCCGAAGTCGCGGCCGGCGTTCAGGTAGGCGTACTGGGTCGAGCACTCGTCATGCGGGCGCTCGCCGAAGCGCTCTGCGTAGTAACGATAGAGCGTCGGGCGGCGGCAGGCGAAGCTGCGGTCGAGGAGGAAGTACTCCATGTTCACCGCGACGTACTCGCGCGGGTTGGTCAGCTCGTATTTGTCCGGGCTGCGCAGCAGGAAGCGATTGTGCTGCTCGCGCTCGCCATGTTTGCCGGCGTACTGCGGCCAACCGGCAAGGTCGAGCAGGCGCGGGTCGTCCGAGAGGGTGAAGCGGCGGCCGGTCTGGCCACGGCATTCATCCGGCGCGCCAACCCGGCCGAGGCTCTTGTCGCGCATCGTGCAGCGGCGGATCACCCGGCCTTCGTCGGTTTCCCAGAGGCGGGCGCGGTCGTAGAGGTGGGTCAGCTCATGGAGCAGCGTGGCCAGCAGTTCCCGGCGCAGGGTGCCATGGGTGCGGCCGGTCTGCTCGGTGGCGGCGGTGCCGTCGGTGAGCGGGCCAAGGTAGCGGGTATTCAGCGCGATGGCGCCGGGGCGCAGGGTGCGACCCATGCCGTTGCTGGGCAGGTCGTCGCGCCACTGCACCTGGACCTTGCGATCCAGGCGTGCGACGAAGCTGTCCGGCAGAGTATGCAGAGCCTCGTCGAGCAACTGCTGGCTGGCCTGGCGCTGCGCTGCGTTCAGGCCTTCGTCAGCCAGCTCCAGGCGGAGCGCGGCGTGGCTGCTGGCGGCGACGGTCAGTGCCAGGGCCGCCAGCCAGCGGCCAGCCCGGAGTCTCACAGAGCGAGGATGGCTTCAGCCAGGTCCTGGTCGGAAGCTTCGCGCGCCTGCGGCACCTGCTCGCGCAGCACCTTGAAGGCGGCTTCGAGCTGGGCGCCACGGATCGCGCCATCGCTGCCGACATAGCTGGCGGCATCGTCGCGGGCTTCGCGGACGACCTTCATGTCGCGCACGGACGTGGTGGTGTCCGAGGTGAAATCGATGCTGCGGGCGAATGCGTTGGTGGTGATGTTGAACACGCGGACCACCGACTGGGCCTGGGCGGTGGACGCGCAGGCGGCGAACAGCAGACCGAGGATCAGAGGGCTCTTGGGCAGCGAACTGAGGCGCATGGATGTCTCCGAAAGGGCAGCGAGGGCTGCTCACAACTTATTTGGCAAGAATGGCTTCGGCCAGTTCCCGATCATTCGCCGCCAGCCCGGGGTGCTCCCGTCGCAGCCAGTGCAGGGCCGCTTCCAGGCGCGCACCGCGCAGGGCGCCGTCGGAGGCAACGAACAGCGCCGCGTCATCGCGGGCGCCGCGCAGCAGCTTGTTGTCGAAGGGCGCGCTGGTGACCTGGCTGGTGGCGTAACTGGTCCCCACCGGAAACTGGGTCGTCTGGTCGAATGCCTGGGCAGGCAGGGAACAGGCAAGCAGCGGCAGCAGGAAGAACAGGGTACGCATGGGCTCGGACGATCGGAAAAGCACGGCCGACAAGGCTAACGGAATGCGCTGTGGAGAGCCAGCGCAGAGCGCCGGGCGGAGCGCCCGGCGCGGCAGGGGGCGAGCGGTGGATCAGATGGTCAGGATGGCCTGGGCCAGCTGCTGGTCGTTGGCGGCCAGGGTCGGCAGCTTGCTGCGGATGTGGGCGAGGGCGGCTTCCAGGTGCGCACCGCGAATCTGACCCTGGCTGGCGACGAAGGTGGCGGCGTCGTCACGGGCTTCCAGGACGATCTTGTCATCCTTGAAGGAGTTGCTGATATCCGAGGTGCCGTCGGAGGTGGCACCGGTGGCGCGTACCGACAGGTCGGTGGTGTAGACGAAACTGGTGGCGAAGGCGCCGGTGGTGCAACCGATCAGGGCGGCGGCGGCAATCAGGCGAAGGCTGTTCTTCATGGAGTGGCTCCGGATAAGACCAAACAGAGGTGGCCGGGGCGGCCACTCTAACTGTGGTCAGACTAGCCAAGACTGATCGGCGTCACCAGCATTCAGCGCCAGAACGGTTTCGAGATTTCTCTCACACGCTCGCTGGGACTGATGCCCAGGTCGGCCAGTTGCAGGCTGGTCAGCTCGGCAAGCTGGCGGCGGGTGCGGGCGTTTTGGTGCCATTGGCGCAGCAGGTGGCGCAAGCCCGGACGCGGTGTGTCGGGTTTGGGATGAGCAGTGGAGACGAAACTTTGCATGGCGGGTTCCTCCCGGTCCGTTCCTGTGGAATTAGGATGGGCTCGGTGAGGGCGCGCGGGCAGGCACAGGGAGGCGAAATTGTATTAGAGCAGTCCAGGTCTGCCGGCAACTGTATCGCTGCGAAGGACGCACGATTGTTCTGCTGCGGGCTAGCTCAGCGCTGCGCGGTAGGCGCTCATCGTCAGTTCCGCGGTTCGCTCCCAGGAGAATTCGCCTGCGCGCTTAAGTCCCGCCAGTTGCAAGGTTGCCCACAAGGTGTCGTCTTCATGAAGGCGCAGGATTGCCTCGGCCAGCTGTTCCGGCTGTGTCGGGTCGATATATACCGCGGCTTCTCCGCCGACCTCCGGCATGGAGGAACAGTTGGAGGTGATCACCGGGGTGCCGCTGGCCATCGCCTCGAGAATGGGCAGGCCGAAACCCTCATACAGGGAAGGGAACAGCAGCGTGCGTGCCGAGCCCATCAGCAGATGCAATGGCTCGCGCTCCAGATAGCCGGTACGGATCAGGTGTCCTTTGCGCTCCAGTTGCGCCAGTGAGAGTGGGATTTCTCCCCAGCCGCGAGCGCCGGCAAGCACCAGCGGGCAGTGCTCGAGGAAGGAGGAGGGCAGGTGCTGAAGGGCTTGGAACACCAGTTCGAGGTTCTTGCGTGGTTCGAGGGTGCCAACGCAGAGCAGGAATTTACGATGGCGCAGGCCGAGGGGCTGCAGTGTCGGCAAGGATTGATCCGCGCTGCATGGCCGGAAATGCGCTGAGACGCCCAGGGGTGTGACACACAGGCGCTCACGGCTCAGGCCATAGTGCTGCATGGCTTGCTGGGCAGTGGACTCGGAGACGCAGAGAATTCTGCGCGCGTTGCCCAAGGCGTGGTCCAGGCTTTTTTCGATGGCGCGCAGGCGATCCGCTGGTTGTGTCTGCGGATAATGAACGTGGGTCAGGTCATGCAGGGTGAACACCATCGGGCGATCGACACGTTGCGGCCACAGCGAAGGCTCGTGGTACAGGTCGGCATTCTGCTCATCGAGGGCGCGCCTGAGGGTGCGGCGCTCCACCCAGCGCTTGGCCTGGTAAGGCGACGGCAGCAGGCGTTTCGCCAGATCGCGCAGCAGCGAGTAGTGGCTCAGCCCCTGGGCGGGCAACTGCGGACCATGGCGCAGACCGTAGGTGAATGAGAGGTGAACGTCGGCGCGCTGCTGCAGGGCGCGGCTCAGCTCACAGACATACCGACCGATGCCGGCCTGCGGGGCAAGAAGGATGCTGGCATTGAGCACGACCCGTGGCGCGGACGTCATGCACCGACCTTCTCTACTTGCGCTCGGGCGCCCAGCCAGGTCGAGCCGACGAAGTCTTCCTTGCCCTGGTTGAGGACGTGGAAAATGAGGCTGTGATCGCGCCATTCATAATTCTTGTCCAGGTGCGAGTCGTAGGCGGAGAGGGCGATGGCTACGGAGTAGTGGCCCTTGCCCAGCGTGGCTTCGAAGGCAAAGCGGAAGCGCGCCCGCTCACCGGCCTGGAGGTCCTTCAGCGCCATGTCGAGGCGATGCGTGTTGATGCCGTAGATGGGCTGGCCGTGCTGGTCCTTGATCATGAAGCCGAGGATCAGCCGAGGAATCGCCTTTTCCACCGAGACTTCCACTTCAAGGGTCACGGCCTGGCCAATGGAGATTGCTTCCACCGCGCGGCCTTTGGTGTCGCGCAGTGTCACCGAGACAATTCGAGCCTCGCCCGTGCCCGATGAGGTCTGTACGCGACCGTCGGCCAGTGTCTCCTGACGGATCAGGGCTTCCTCCCGGTTCGCCAGTGCCGCGTTGTAGTAGTCGAATACCGTCTCGGGCTTTCCTTCCAGCGCAAGCCGCCCGGCCTCCAGCAGCAATGCGCGGTCGCAGATCGACTGAATGGCATGGCGGTCGTGGGAGACCAGCAGCAGAGTGGTGCCCGCTTTACGGAACTGGCGTATGCGCTCGAAGCTCTTGTGCTGGAAGTAGGCGTCGCCGACCGACAGGGCTTCGTCAACGATCAGGATGTCAGGGCGCTGGGCCGTGGCGACGCTGAAGGCCAGGCGCATCTGCATGCCGCTGGAATAGGTGCGCACCGGTTGTTCGATGGCCTCGCCGATTTCGGCGAAGGCTTCGATCTCGGGCATGAGCCGGTCTATCTCGCCGATGCTCATGCCCAGTAGCTGACCGGCCATGTAGACGTTCTGCCGGCCACTGAAGTCCGGGTGGAAGCCCATGCCCAGCTCCAGAAGGGCAGCGACCCGGCCTTGCATGCGGATGTTCCCTTCGCTGGGCTGGCTAGTGCCGGTGATCATCTTCAGCAGCGTGCTCTTGCCAGCGCCGTTGACGCCGATGATGCCCACCGCTTCGCCGGGTTCGATGCGGAAACTCACGTCTCGAAGGACCCAGTGCAACTGATGGCGGAGCTGCCGGCCGGGAGTGATCCACTCGGCCAGTCGTGCCCACTTGCTGGGATACTGGCGGTAGGCCTTGCCCAGTTTCTCTACGACGATCGTGCCCATCAGAGTTCGTCCACCATTTCACCCGAGCGAGCGCGGAACAGCAGCAGGCCCACTCCGCAGAGCAGGATCGAGATCAGCAGCGGCGACCACAGGGAGGCCCAGTCCGGCCAGCGCTGGTACACCAGGACTGCCTGGAAAGCCCCAACCAGCGGTGTCATCGGGTTGATTTCCACCAGCGGCCGGATGTAGGAGGGCAGGATCGCGATCGGGTAGACGATAGGGGTCAGCCAGAACCAGAACTGCACCACGATACCAAACAGCTGGCCGACATCGCGGAAGAACACGTTCAGCACCCCCAGCAGCATGCCCAGGCCTGCCGCGAACGCGAGCATGATCGCCAGCAGGGGTAGCAGAGCGATCAGCGCGGGTCCGGGGAAAGCTCCGGCTGCGCTGATGATCAGCAGGAACAGGACGAAGGTGATGGCGAAGTTGACCAGGGCGGTGCCGATGACCACGGTCGGCAGGCAGATCCGCGGGAAGCTCAGTTTCTTGATCAGGTTGGCGTTGTCGAGAAACATCGATTGGCTGCGCCCGGTGATCTCGGTGAACAGGCCCCATACCAGGAAACCGGCGCACAGGTAGAAACCGTAGGCCAGGTGATTGTCCACGCCTGGCAGGCGCGAGCGCATCAACTGCGAGAACACCAGCGTGTAGACCAGGATCATCGCTAGCGGGTTTAGCACGGTCCACAGCGCCCCCAGCAGGGAGTTGCGGTAGCGTGCCTGGAACTCGCGGCGGATGCTGCTGATGACGAAGCCTCGAAAGGCCCAGAGACTGCCTAGCATGGCATGCTGCACTCAGTTCGATGGCTTGCGGGCGATGATGGCCTGGCTCTTGGGCATGTGGTCGTCGAGTACTCCCTTGACCTTTTCTCCCTGGGGCGAAGCGAGCAGCAGCGCCCAGGTGTTCTCCCAGCTCTTGAGCAACGGGTGCCAGGGTGGCGAGAGATCCTGGTTGCAGGTCCAGAAGAAAAACCACCAGATGGACCAGTAGAAGCCGTAGTTGGCCTTGCCCTCGATCTCCAGGCCGTTTTCCACGAGCAGTTGCTCGAACTCCTCGGGGCTGAATATGCGGATGTGATTGGGCTTTTCGAAGTAGCTCTCCGGTGCGAGAGACTTCTGGATTTCCTCGGAGTAGGTGCCGGGCACGCTGATCAGGTACTGGGCGCCGGGTTTGCCGACGCGCACCAGCTCCCTGACGAAGGCCTGGGGGTCGTCGACGTGCTCCAGCACCTCCATGGCGATGATCTTGCTGGCCCGGCCATCTTCCAGGGGCAGCGGGTCGGCATCGGTCACCAGCGCGGTGATGGCCTTTGCCCGGCCACCCTCGACGCGTTGCCTGGCGCGCTCGATCTTCTCCTCCTGAATATCGGCCAGGATGATCTCGGCACCCTGGTCGGCGCAGAAGCGTGCGAACTGGCCTTCGCCACAGCCGATATCGAGCACCACGTCATCCGCCGTCACTGCGAATCCCTTGAGCAACTCGCCGGTCTCATGGCGGAACCAGCCGGTCATCTGACTATCGAGCAGGCCGGCGTCGATACTGGCCTCCTGGGTTTCCGGGCGGGGGCGTTTAAGTAGTCTGCTGAGCATGATGGGTCCCGTTGGGTTGACCGAATTCTTGTTGTCGGCGCAATGCCAGCCACTGGGCGCCTCGGCGCTGCAGCGGTACTTCGATGAAGCGGAAGCTGAGTTCGCTCAGGGCGAAAGTCAGCATGCCCGCGCAACCCAGATAGGACAGCATGGCGGTCGAGTTGCCCGTCAGGTCGGGGGCGAGGCGATGGAACAGTTCGCGGGTCAGGAAGAATGCTGGCATGTGGGCCAGATAGAGTGAGTAGGAGCGATCGCCCAGCCGGACCAATAGATTTCTCAGCCGACCATCGCGAAGGATGTACTGGCGGTCGAACGAGGCCATGAAGACCAGAGCCGCCGACAGGAACGCCAGCAGGTTGTAGCCGAGGTTACCCGAGACAATGTGAAGTCCCGGGGCTGTGGCGCTTGCCAGGCCAAGCAGGAGAAAGCCGAGCACGACATTGCGCAGCCAGGGAAGCTGCTCCAGCAGGGTCGGCTCGAACGAGCGGTACGTCGCCGCGCGCGCAAAGCAGGCCATCAGTGCGCCGATGGCGAATCCGGTAGCGCGGAAATGGCTGGGCAGCATGAGCCAGGGGACTAGACACTGACTGAGGACAAAGAGCGCAAGTACGCTGGCAAGCCTGCGTCCCGCCAGCGCGGCGAGGACCGGGAAGACCAGATAGAACTGTGACTGCAGGGATAGGCTCCAGTAAACCTGGGTGGCACTGCACTCTACGTGCCCCTGGCATTCGGCCAGGTGGATATTGGCTGCCTGCAGTATGGCGGCCAGGCTTCCCGCTGCTGCGGCTTGAACGCTGCCAAAGGCGCCGGACTGGTTGAGGAAGAGGGTCAGTAGCAGGGTCACCAATAGCCAGAATCCGGCTGCCGGGGCGATTCTGAAGAACCGCCTCGTCCAGAATTCGAAGAAGATGAAGCTTTGCGGTTCGGTGCCTTGCGACCTTTCCAGCAGGGTGTGGGCGATGACGAAGCCGGATATCACGAAGAGCAGATCGATGCCGGCGTTGCCGCCAAAATAGGTGGAAAATCGCTCCAGTGCGGAGAACTGCCAATGAATCAGGTAGAGCGGGGCGTGATAGCTGATTACGAGGATGACCGCGATTGCTCTCAGAACTTGAATGTCGGCGATCTTTTGCCTCATGTCTGGCCCTCGACACGTTCTTCCGCGGTGGGTCTGGTGATCGGTTGGGTTGTGGCGGTGTGTTCGGGGCGCCGTAGCCTCGCGATGATGGTATGCCCCCGGCGCAACCATGGCATCTCGATCAACCGGTAACTGCAATCGCTGAGCAGCAACATCAGTGCGATAGCCAGCAGGCCGTGATTGACCCACTGCTGCGTCTGGGTTTCACCGGCCAGCGCGGTTTTGAACAGGATCTCGCGGCTCAGATAATAGGCCGGAATGTGGATCAGGTAGAGCGCGTAGGAGCGCTCGCCTATCCAGATCAGCAGGTTGCGCAACATTCCGGCCGGCATCAGATAGCCCCGGTCATAGCTGGCCAGGAGTACTAGTACGGCGGCAGGCAAGGCGACCAGATCGTACTTCAAGGTACCACTCACCACCTTCAATTCAGGTCCCATGACGGTCGACAGCACAACCAGCAAGGCTATGAACAGCGGAAGGGAGATCCAGCGTCTTCCCACCAAGCCGGTGGGGTCGAACCAGTGATAGCTGCGCGACTGCGAGAAAACAGCGAGTAACACACCGAGGATCAGCCCGCCAAATCGGTAGCCGGGTAGTACCGACGTGGCCTCGGGAAGCTGGGATAGCAGAAGTGCGAGCAGCACCGGGACAAGGAAGCGGCGGCTGAGGAGAATCAGCAGAGGGAGGGCGAGATAGAACTGTTCCTCGAGTGACAGGCTCCAGTAGACGAAAGTCGGCCCGCATTCGAATTGACCGAAACAGGCCATGAAGCGAACGTTCGCCACATTGAGCATGGCTGCGATAGCCCCTTCGTAGGCTGCCCTGAAGTGTCCGAATGCTCCGCTGTCATTGAAGAGCAGGCTGCACACGAGGGTGAAGGCCAGCCAGAACCACGCGGACGGCAGCAGTCGAAAAGCACGCTTGAGCCAGAACACCAGCAATGTTCGTCTGGCCTCTGCGGTCTGCCTGGCTGCCTGTAGGCTGGGAACCAGGTTGCGAGCGATGACGAACCCGGAAATCACGAAGAACAGGTCAACCCCGGCGTCCCCTCCCAGATAGCCGAAGAATGTGGCCAGGGCCGGGTGAGGTGCACCAGTCAGATCGAAGCGGGAATGGAAGATCACCACTAGGACCACGGCAATGGCGCGCAGTACCTGAATCTCCTCGATCTTTTTGGTTGAGTTCACGTCCCGTGTCCCGCTCAAGGCTTGCGTGCAATGATGATCTGACTCTTCGCCAGCGACTCATCGAGCAGGTGTTTGATGCCCTCGCCTTCAGGGGTGTCCAATAGTTTCATCCAAAGCTGTGCCCAGTCCACCAGGGCGGTGGGGTAGGGCGGACGTAGCTTGTCCAGAGTGGCACCGTCGAACGGTTGCTCGCTGTAGCGCTGGTAGGCCCAGAACAGGTACATCCAGATCACCCAGTAGAAGCCGACATACTGGCGCTGCTCGATGATCAGCCCGGACTGTTCCACCAGTTGGGCGAAGTCCTCGCGGGAGAAGATCCTCACATGGTTGGGCGACTGGTAGTGCTCGGGTGCCGCCAGGTCCTTCTGCAGGTGCTCGCCCTTCGCGTCAGGGACGCTCAACAGGTAGAGCGCGCCGGGGCGACCGATCCGCACCAGTTCGGCCATGATCTGCTCAGGATCGTCGACGTGTTCCAGCATTTCCATGGCGACGACCCGGGTGGCGACACCTTCCTCCAGGGGAAGCGGGTTGGTGTCGCTGACCAGGCCGAAGCAACGCTGGTTTTGCGTGTCGGCGATGCGTCGAGAGGCTTCGTCGACTTTTTCTTGCTCAACATCCGAGAAGTAGACGGTCGCGCCCTGCTTGGCGCAGAACAGGCTGGCGCCGCCGGAGCCGCAGCCGACATCGACGACAGTGTCCTCACTGCCCACTGCAAAGCCGGGCACAAGCTCCCCGGACTCGCTGTTGAACCAGCCGCTAATTACGGCGTCGTGCAGCCCGCAGCGGTTAGGCAAGTCATCCGGCAGCTTGGTGATCGCTACCGGTAGAGTCTGGGTAACCCTCGGTTCGCGCAGGCCGAAGAACTCGCCGAGTTTCTCGATGGCCACCCAATGGGAAGCGTGGTCGCGCAAGCGTTCAACCGATGCCTGGCTCATGGACAGATAGCGATCAGGCTCGCGTGTCGCCACACGGTAGCTTTCCACGTAGGCATCGCGCAGAGACTGCCAACTGATGCGGTGACGATGGGATCGCGTCAGCATCCTTGGATCGTGCGGCCAGCAGCAGGGCTCTTCCGCCGAGTCGACGATGAAGGCGACGTCCTCGTCGATATAGTCCTCCATGGCGGTGTGGCGGGGGGCGATGGCCGGCTTGCCGCAGGCCATGAACTCCATCAGCGGCAGGCACTGGCCTTCGCCCAGCGAGCTGTTGATGGTGTAGGTCGAGGATGCGATCAGCTGCTCATAGGACTCATCGTCGAGGTAGCCGTGAATGCCGATCACCCGGCACTGGAACGGCGGGCAGCGCCGCAGGACGTCGCTGAGCAGCGAGAACGCCCAGTCACTGTTCAGATAGGTGAACTTGAAGACGAGTGTGGCATCGGGCGTGTTGGCGAAGGCCTCACAGAACGCTGTGACCATGTCGTGCCAGTTCTTGCGACCGTCGCAAGGGTTCAGGACGGTGGTGTAGATGATGCCGTCCAGAGTCAGGCTGTGCAGCGGCACGGCTTCGGCTGACTTGACGTTGCGTGCATGGGCGCGCTGCTGGCGCCACCAATTGGCTCGACGCATGGTGCCGGATAGCAGGCTCGCTACCCTGCCCGGGAGCAGGTCGCGGATCGCGTCGCGATACCATTCCAAGGTAAAGCGCTTGGTCGAATCCAACCGATAGCGAAGTGTCTTGTGGAAAAGGGCCGGAGCCGGCTGTTCGCTGGGCTCCGTGCGCAAAGGCATCTGTGCGCTGTCCAGTACGCTCCCCTGTACCCGGAGTGTAACGGGCCCCTTACCCAAGGTTGTCGGGTACTTTTGGCGCAGACCTTCGAAGCGGTCCCATACCGGCGAGGGAACGGACAATGCCGGGAAATCCTCACCCATGGCACGGCGGATGGTCGCAACAGTATGCCTGGAATGGGTGATCGCCCTTCCCAGGGTGGCCAGCACGTGGGTCCAGTCGTTGTTCGGATCGCCGTCCCAGACCTCGTCCGGTAGCGTGTCGAACTCCCAAGCGAACACCGGAATGGTGGGGCAGCGCAGGGTGGTCAGGGTCTTGTTGGGGGGGGAGAAGGAGAGAAAGACGCAGTCCTCGCCACTGGCGAGGCAGCTGTCGTAGATCGCGTCGACCTCGGTCTCTGGCGATTTGACGACCTGCACCCGGCCGAGCTTCTCGAGCATCGGGCGAAATTCCTTCAGGACGAAATAGTAGCTGTATTCGGGAAGGCCGAGGCTGCTCTCGATACTGCTGGAGTCGGTCGCAGAGTAGATCAGGAAAAGCATCTAAGACGGTCCTGCTTATTATTTGTTATTAGGCACTTACCGAAGGGTATTCGGTATTCCATCTGAATGACTGGTCGGTCACTGTACCGGCCCAAGCTATTTCGCCATCTTCCGCTAGAAAATAGCTTTTTTCTGAGATAGTTTTTACCTGATCCAAACGCACCGCCGCAAAGAAAATTTGCAGAGGACGGTACATAACAATATTCGTGGACACGGATCCGCGAGCTCAGGAGGTAGTCATGACGGCTCATGCCGCCATGCCTTGTGCATGCCAATCATCTTGTTCCTTTCGTGCTTCGGGGAACAGCCGTCGCCTTGAAGGTAACGCTGCTCACGCTGCCTATCTCCGCAATCCGCCTGCGGTGACCTGGTCGCACCGAAAGTCTGAGAAACCCGATTTGACGGAGGACTGGTGGCGAAGTGATGGCGTTGCTGTGGCCTGTCTCCGATGAACATGCCCGCCATGTCGTTACCAGTCGACGCTTGCCTCGTTGGCGCTGGAGCGTCCCGCTGGAAGGTGCCTCGTGGTGCAAATTTTAGTGTCAGGAAGTTTGCCTGGGTATCTGGAATAAGATATGTCGGGAGTTATGCTGCTGAAATTTAATAGTGTCCTTGTCGTATGTATTTCGGTGCGTCTAGCCATATAGGGTCGACGGCCAGCTAGCATGTAGGGCTTATAATAATATGAGTGCTCAGGATGCGGAGAAAGTTGCTATAGGGAAGTTGCCTGCTCCAGGGGGGAGGCAAACTTCTAAAGCTATCGCTGCCATGGAGAACATACCTGCCAGACTGAAGGTTCTGCACTTCTTCAAGGTATATCTGCCCGAGTCGGTCGGCGGTGTGGAGCAGGTCATCTATCAGCTGTGCGAAAGTAGCGGGCGGTTTGGTGTCGAGGGCGAGGTGCTGGCCTTGTCCTCAAGTACCGTCGAGCAGCCGCAGCGCGTGGGCGGGCACCTTGTACACCAGGTGCGTCGCAATTTCAGTCTCGCCTCCACGGGAGTGTCCTGGCAGGCCATCGGCAAGCTGCGTGAGCTCGCTGAGCAGGCCGATGTGATCCACTATCACTTTCCCTGGCCGTTCATGGATGTGGCGCATTATCTCGCCGGTATTCGCAAGCCGAATGTCGTTACCTATCATTCGGACATCATTCGGCAAAAGCATCTGTTGCGTATATATCGTCCGCTCATGCGCCGCTTCCTGGGGCAGACGGATCGGATAATTGTCACCTCGCCGAATTACTTTGCTACAAGCACGATACTTGGCGAGTTCAAGGATAAGGTTACGGTGATCCCGATCGGGCTGGATCGGGCTTCGTATCCGGCGGCGAACAAGGAAACGCTGAGCCGTTGGACAGAACGACTGGGCGACGAACGCTTCTTCCTCTTCATAGGGGTTATGCGGTATTACAAAGGTCTGCATATTCTTCTGAACGCATTGCAAGGTACATCGCTGAAAGTCGTGATCGTTGGTGCCGGACCGTTGGAGCGGGAGTTGCGCCGACAGGCGGAAGCCTTGTGTGTCGATCAGAACCTGGTGTTCCTCGGCCGCGTGGAAGAAGACGACAAGATCGCGCTGCTCGAACTCTGTTACGGCGTCGTTTTTCCCTCCCACCTTCGCTCCGAAGCCTTCGGTATTTCCCTGCTCGAGGGGGCTATGTTCGGCAAGCCGCTGATCTCCAGCGAAATTGGCACCGGCACCAGCTACATCAATATCCATGGCGAAACCGGTCTGGTCGTTCCCCCCAACGATCCCGAGGCCTTTCGTTCGGCCATGCAGCGCCTCTGGGATGACCCGGCGCTTGCAGCGCAAATGGGCTCGAGGGCTGTCGAGCGTTTCCAGCAACTGTTCACCGCCGAAAGCATGGCCCACCGCCATTCCGAACTGTACCGGGAAGTCCTGGCGGAGCATCTGTGGGGGGACAACAGCCAACTCGCCGTCGAGAATGCGGAGCGCTTCATCTAGGGCGGCGGCCCGAACTGCCATTCTCCTCCCATTCGAGGGGCCTGGTCCCCGATCTGCAGTAGTGGTCCATCCAAGAACATCGTTCAGTAGCGCATCCTGATCCGGGCGGGCGTCGTGCCTCGTGCCCCACAGGGATGCAGAAGTGACGGCCCCAGGGGCCGTCAAGGAGTTGAACATGCTGATTCCCGTCATTCTTTCGGGCGGAGCCGGAACCCGTCTCTGGCCGGTTTCCCGTGAAGGGCAACCCAAGCCCTTCATGACCCTTCCCGATGGACAGTCTCTGCTGCACAAGACCTACAGCCGGGCGGCCAGCCTGCTGGGCAATGGTGGAGAGATCGTCACGGTCACCAACCGCGACTACTACTTCCAGAGCAAGGACCATTACCAGGCCGCGCGATTGGCGCAGTGCGGGCATTTCATTCTGGAACCTTCCGGTCGCAATACGGCGCCGGCAATCGCCCTGGCGGCACTTGCCCTGCGTGCCCGCCACGGCGATGAGGCAGTGATGGTGGTGATGCCGGCAGACCATCTGATCCGTGACCTGGAAGCTTTCGAAAGAGCAGTCGGGCACGCGGCATCCCTGGCGGAAACGGGTCACCTGGTGACTTTCGGTGTGGTTCCCACGACGCCCGAAACCGGGTTTGGCTACATCGAGGTCGGCGACGAACTGGACGACCGTGGTGGCGCGCTGGTCCGGCGTTTCGTGGAGAAGCCCGACCTGGATACCGCTACGCACTTCCTGCAGAGCGGGAGCTTCCTGTGGAATTCCGGCATGTTCTGTTTTTCGGTGGGAACGTTGCTCGGCGAACTGGAGCAGCACGCTCCGGAGCTTCTGGCGGGGGCAATTGCCTGCTTCGAGGCGAGTCCGGTCAGCGAAGCTGGCGCCACGCTCCAGCAGGAACTGAACAGGGAGTACTTCGGCGGGTTGCCTGACATTTCCCTCGACTATGCCTTGATGGAGCACTCCAAGCGAGTTGCTGTCATCCCGGCACACTTCGACTGGAGCGATATAGGCTCATGGAGCGCGATGAGTTCACTGGTTGCGCCGGACAGTCAGAATAACCGGGCAGCCGGCCACGCCATTTTCGTCGACACCCAGGGTACCTATGTGCAAAGCGAGGGGCGCCTAGTAGCGACTGTCGGTGTCTCCGACCTGATAGTCATCGATACCGCCGATGCCATCCTGGTTGCTCACGCCGACCGCGCGCAGGACGTGCGCAAAGTGGTGAAGCAATTGAAGGACAGCGAGCACGAAGCGTACAGATTGCACCGCACCGTCGCCCGGCCATGGGGCACCTATACGGTCCTGGAGGAAGGTGCACGCTTCAAGATCAAGCGGATCGTGGTCAAGCCGGGAGCTTCGCTGTCGCTGCAGATGCACCACCATCGCAGCGAGCACTGGGTAGTGGTATGCGGGATGGCCAAGGTCACCAATGGCGAGTCAGTGCGTCTGGTGAATAGCAACGAGTCGACCTACATCCCTGCTGGCCATCGGCACCGTCTGGAGAATCCGGGTGTGATCGATCTGGTGATGATTGAGGTACAAAGCGGTGAGTACCTAGGGGAGGACGACATCGTGCGTTTCGAGGATATCTACGGGCGTACCCAGTAAGTTCTTTTCCCACAAAAGCAAAAGGCCGCTCAGAGCGGCCTTTTTGCTTTCTTTCCAGTACAGTTTATCTGTGCTGGAAAATGCCTTCGACTGTTACGTCGAGAGGACTTCTTAGCGCCAGAACGGCTTGTTCAGTTCGGCGTAACGCTGGGCTTCGCTGATGCCGGCGTCGGCCAGCAGGCGGGAGTCCAGGCGGGCCAGCTGGCGGCGGCTTTCCATGCGGCGCTGCCACAGGCGAACGGTGCCGACGAAGCCGCGATGGGCGCTGGAGGTGCTACGGGTGGTGCTCAGAGCTGCGGAACCGAGGGTACGTTCCATGGTGGTCATCCTTCTCGCTTGTGGCGAGTAGTCAGTTGCTGAATGGATTGAGCATATGATCTGACTTTTCAGTCGGAGATGACAGGTACAGTTGTGCTGTATTGCAGTTGGTCAGCCGATTGTGATTTCGAACTGTAATGGTCTTTTTCGAGGCGAACTGTACCGTTGCGCTCCATTCTGGTGCGCAATCGGTGGGCGTCTGTGGCTTTTTGCGTGTGCCGGCCAGGTTGGCGGCGGGGAAACTGAACAGTTGGAGCGGGATAAAAATCTGTTCAGGAGTGTTTTTACGTGGTTTTTTTCCGGCTGTAAACCCTGGCGGGCCATTCATTGCTGAATGACCCGCCAGCGGCTCCGGATCAGCTCGCTGCCAGCATGTGGCCGCGTTCTTCCAGATTGATGTGCCACTCCAGGGCCTCGCGCAGGATGTGCGGAGTATGCCCGCCGCGCTCGCAGGCAGCGTCGAAGTAACTGTTCAGGGCATCGCGGTAGGACGGGTGCACACAGTTGTCGATGATCACCCGGGCGCGCTCGCGCGGTGCCAGGCCACGCAGGTCGGCCAGGCCTTCCTCGGTGACCAGGATGTCCACGTCGTGCTCGGTGTGATCGACGTGGCTGACCATCGGCACCACGCTGGAGATATTGCCGCCCTTGGCGATGGACTTGGTGACGAAGATGGCCAGGTGCGCGTTGCGAGCGAAGTCGCCCGAGCCGCCGATGCCATTCATCATCTTGGTGCCGCCCACGTGGGTGGAGTTCACGTTGCCGTAGATGTCGAATTCCAGCGCGGTGTTGATGCCGATGATGCCCAGGCGACGGACCACTTCGGGGTGGTTGGAGATTTCCTGCGGGCGCAGGACCAGCTTGTCCTTATAGCGCTCCAGATTGCCGAACACCTCGGCGTTGCGGCGCGCAGACAGGGTGATGGAGCTACCCGAGGCGAAGCGCAGCTTGCCCGCATCCATCAGGTCGAAGGTCGAGTCCTGCAGTACTTCGGAGTACATGGTCAGGTTCTCGAACGGCGACTGGATCAGGCCGCACATCACAGCGTTGGCGATGGTGCCGACGCCAGCCTGCAGCGGGCCGAGGCTGTTGCTCATGCGGCCGGCGTCCACTTCACGCTTGAAGAAGTCGATCAGGTGGTTGGCAATGGCTTGGGTTTCGCTGTCCGGCGGCAGCACGGTGGACGGGGAGTCCGGCTGGTCGTTGACGACGATGGCGACGATCTTTTCCGCCGGGATCGGGATGGCGGTGCTGCCGATGCGGTCGTCGACCTTTGTCAGCGGGATCGGCGTGCGGGTCGGGCGGTAGGTCGGGATATAGATGTCGTGCAGGCCTTCGAGGTTGCCGTTGTGCGCGACGTTGATCTCGACGATTACCTGCTTGGCGAAGATCGCGAAGCTGGCCGAGTTGCCCACCGAGGTGGTCGGCACGATGTGGCCTTCCTCGGTGATGGCGACGGCTTCGATGACGGCGATGTCCGGCAGCTTGAGCTGGTGGTTGCGCAGTTGCTCGACGGTTTCCGACAGGTGCTGGTCGATGAACATGACTTCGCCGGCGTTGATCGCCTTGCGCAGGGTGCTGTCGACCTGGAAGGGCATGCGGCGGGCCAGCACGCCGGCTTCGGTGAGTTGCTTGTCGAGGTCGTTGCCCAGGCTGGCGCCGGTCATCAGGCTGATGCGCAGCGGCTCCTGCTTGGCGCGCTCGGCGAGGGCCTTGGGCACGGCTTTGGCTTCGCCGGCGCGGGTGAAACCGCTCATGCCGACGGTCATGCCGTCCTTGATAAGGGCCGCGGCCTGGTCGGCAGTCATCACCTTGTCCAGCAGGGAGGACATACGCACGCGATCACGGAACATGGGAAAACCTCGGGCAGTAGGAAGTGCGAGGCCGCCAGTCTAGGGACTCGGCGATTTTTGGCTCTTATACCAAGGTCGAAAAATCGCCCGGCCGGGGCCTTCTTACTACCAATGTCCAGCGCTTTTCGTGTTGCCCGAAAGCAAGACACCGGCGCGAGGCCGGTGTCTTGTGGATCAGCGGTCGTCTTATTCGACGGCCTTGACCATGTCTTCGATGACTTTCTTGGCGTCGCCGAAGACCATCATGGTCTTGTCCAGGTAGAACAGTTCGTTGTCCAGGCCGGCGTAGCCGCTGGCCATCGAGCGCTTGTTGACGATCACGGTCTTGGCTTTGTAGGCCTCGAGGATCGGCATGCCGGCGATCGGCGACTTCGGATCGTTCTTCGCCGCCGGGTTCACCACGTCGTTGGCACCCAGTACCAGCACCACGTCGGTCTGGCCGAACTCGGAGTTGATGTCTTCCATCTCGAACACCTGCTCGTAAGGCACTTCGGCCTCGGCCAGCAGGACGTTCATGTGGCCCGGCATACGGCCGGCAACCGGGTGGATGGCGAACTTCACGTTGACGCCGCGATGGGTCAGCTTCTCGGCCAGCTCCATCAGCGCGTGCTGGGCACGGGCCACCGCCAGGCCGTAGCCGGGAACGATGATCACGCTGTCGGCGTTGGCCAGCAGGAACGAGGCATCGTCGGCCGAGCCGGATTTCACCGGGCGGGCTTCCTTGGCACCGGCCGGGCCGCCAGCGTCCGCTTCGGCGCCAAAGCCGCCGAGGATGACGTTGAAGAACGAGCGGTTCATCGCCTTGCACATGATGTAGGAGAGGATCGCGCCCGAGGAGCCCACCAGGGAGCCGGCGATGATCAGCATCGAGTTGTTCAGCGAGAAGCCGATACCTGCCGCGGCCCAGCCGGAGTAGGAGTTCAGCATCGACACCACGACCGGCATGTCCGCACCGCCGATCGGGATGATGATCAGCACGCCGAGGACGAAGGCCAGGGCCAGCATCACGACGAAGGCGGTCAGGTTGCCGGTGAACATGAACAGCAGGCCCAGGCCCAGGGTGGTCAGGCCCAGCACCAGGTTGAGCATGTGCTGGCCGGCGAACTGCACCGGGGCGCCCTGGAACAGGCGGAACTTGTATTTGCCCGACAGCTTGCCGAAGGCGATCACCGAACCGGAGAAGGTGATGGCGCCGATGGCGGCACCCAGGAACAGCTCCAGGCGGTTGCCGGTGGGAATGGTATCGCCCAGGTTCTGCACGATGCCCAGCGACTGCGGCTCGACCACGGCGGCGATGGCGATGAACACGGCGGCCAGGCCGATCATGCTGTGCATGAAGGCGACCAGTTCCGGCATCTTGGTCATTTCAACGCGCTTGGCCATGATCGAACCGGCGGTGCCGCCGGCCAGCAGGCCGACGATCACGTAGACGATGCCGGTGGTGGCGATTTCGCTGCTGATCTTGAACACCAGTGCGACGGTGGTCAGCGCGGCGATGGCCATGCCGATCATGCCGAACAGGTTGCCGCGGCGCGAGGTGGTCGGGTGCGACAGGCCTTTGAGGGCCTGGATGAAGCAGACCGAGGCGATGAGGTAGAGGAGGGTGACGAGGTTCATGCTCATGTCAGTGCTTCTCCGCCTTCGGCGCTTTCTTCTTGAACATTTCCAGCATGCGGCGGGTGACCAGGAAGCCACCGAACACATTCACGGCAGCCAGGGCCACGGCCAGGGTGCCCATGGCCTTGCCCAGCGGGGTGACGGTCAGGGCGGCGGCCAGCATGGCGCCGACGATCACGATTGCGGAAATGGCGTTGGTCACTGCCATCAGCGGGGTGTGCAGCGCAGGGGTGACGTTCCAGACCACGTGGTAGCCGACGTAGATCGCCAGCACGAAGATGATCAGGTTGTAGATGCCGTGGGAGATCAGCATGTCTTCCATAGTTTCTCACCGGTCTTGAGGCCGGGCTCGCGCCCGGCGTTCATATATAAGAAGGGCGTTGTGCGTCAGCCGTTCTTGCGCACGATCTGGCCGTCGCGGCACATCAGGCAGGCAGCGACGATGTCGTCTTCCATGTTCACCGTGAAGCCTTCGGCGGTCAGGGTGAGCTTGAGGAAGTCGAGCAGGTTGCGTGCGTAGAGTGCGGAGGCATCCGCCGGTACCAGCGCGGCCAGGTTGCTCAGGCCGACGATGGTCACGCCGTTCTTGACCACCACCTGGTCGGCTTCGGTCAGCGGGCAGTTGCCGCCTTGCGAGGCCGCGAGGTCGATGACTACCGAGCCTGGCTTCATTTCCGCGACGGTCGCTTCGTGCAGCAGGGTCGGTGCCTTGCGGCCCGGAATCAGTGCGGTGGTGATGACGATGTCCGACTGCTTGGCGCGTTCGTGCACGGCCTTGGCCTGGCGTTCCATCCACGAGGCGGGCATCGGGCGGGCGTAACCGCCGACGCCTTCGGCGCACTCGCGCTCTTCATCGGTCTCGTAGGGAACATCGACGAACTTGGCACCCAGGGACTCGATCTGCTCCTTCACCGCCGGACGAACGTCCGAGGCCTCGATCACCGCACCCAGGCGCTTGGCCGTGGCGATGGCCTGCAGGCCGGCAACGCCGGCGCCGAGGATCAGCACGCGGGCAGCCTTAACGGTGCCGGCGGCGGTCATCAGCATGGGCATGAAGCGCGGATAGTGGTGGGCGGCGAGCAACACGGCCTTGTAGCCGGCGATGTTGGCCTGGGAGGAGAGCACGTCCAGGCTCTGCGCGCGGGAAGTACGCGGCGCGGCTTCCAGGGCGAAGGCGGTGATACCGCGCTCGGCCATGCGGGCGATGTTCTCGTTGTTGAACGGATTGAGCATGCCGAGCAGCACGGCGCCGGATTTCATCTGCGCCAGCTCGCTTTCGCTGGGCGCGACAACCTTCAGCACCAGTTCCGCGCCGAGCGCATCGGCGGCAGTGCCGATCTTCGCGCCGACAGCTTCGTAGGCGGCATCCGGCTGGCTGGCGCTGACGCCCGCACCGCTCTGGATGACCACCTGATGGCCTTGCCCGATCAGTTTCTTGACCGTCTCCGGCGTTGCTGCGACCCGCGTCTCACCGGCTTGGGTCTCGAGGGGTACACCGATCTGCACTCGCAAATCTCCTGCGTGATCCTGGGATTGTCCGGGCTACTACGTTGGCGACCCGGGATATCGAACTGGCAACGGTCTTGTTGTTTTAGTGGCCGGGTTTTGTGACCCGGTGGCCGCGGCATTGTGCAATCGAACCTGGAGGGCATCAAGAAGTTCTGGAGTGGTACGAAGCGATAACTACAAGTCACGTTTGGACCCGTGGTTTCCCGGTCGCCACCGAGGCCGCGTGGACCCTGGCGTTTAGCCTAATTGCCTATTGTGACCGGACGGAAATGTCATCCTCGCCGTGAATGACCACCCATCAGAGGCTCCCCATGCGCACCGAAAGGCCCGGTAATCCTGCAACAGGCTCAGGCATAGGTGTTAATTAATGTTTCTAATATGGAGTATGAGTCATTCCTGATGCCTGACTTTCTGTAGCAGATTTTTTACATTGACTACGGGGTCAGGAAATCTACCCGGAAGCTTCAAGACCGCGCATTACACCGCGCCAGAGCCATGAGATGAGGTTTAGCAGAAAGTTTGCGTTTGTCTGGTATCGAGACGAATGACGCAGAAAAAACAACGGCCACCTGTATAGGGTGGCCGTTGGGGGTGAGACACGGTGTCGCGGGGCTCAGTTGGCGGCGCTGATCACGCTGGGGAGCTGGGCGACCAGCTTGTCGTTGTGCAGCGGGGCGCGGATGAAGCCGTGTTGGGTGCCGTCCGGGCCGATCAGCACCAGGTTGCCGCTGTGGTCGACGGTGTAGTTGGGCTTGCTGGTGTCGGCCGGGATGTAGGGAATGCTCATGGCATTCGCCAGTTTCTGCACGTTCTCTTCCGAGCCGGTGATGCCCTTGAAGCCGGCATTGAAGAAGCCGAGGTATTCCTTGATGCGCGGCGCGGTATCGCGGTGCGGGTCGACGCTGACGAACACCACCTGCAGGTTCTTCGCCACTTCCGGCGGCAGCTTGGTCTGCAGCTCGCGCAGTTGCGCCAGGGTAGTGGGGCAGACGTCCGGGCAGAAGGTGTAGCCGAAGAACAGCAGGGACCACTTGTCCTTCAGGCTGGCGGTCTGGAACGGCTGGCTGTCCTGGTCGGTGAAGGTCAGGTCGGGGACGCTGCGGGTTTGCGGCAGGATCACGATGCCGGCGTCGAGCAGCACGGTCGGGTCGAGTTGGTGGCGCTGGTTGAGCACCTTCTGGACAGTGAGGCCGAGGATCACGGCGACGATGGCGACGAGGATGAAGACGGTCTTGTTGACTCGGGTCATGGGGTACTCGTGGGTCGGGACGTCTGGAATGAAGCAGAGAGGTTCGCGAGCAAGCTCGCTCCTACAGGAAAGCACCTTGCAGGAGCGAGGGGACGCCTGTTTATTGCTCGCGAACCCTCAGTAGTTCAGGTGCAGCGGCAGGTAATGGTCCACCAGCAGCGCGATGAACAGCAGGAACAGGTAGGCGATAGAGTACTTGAAGGTCTTGATCGCTGCATGGGGTCGGCTGCCGCAGTAGAGCGCCCAGGCCCAGTCGAGGAAGCGCGCGCCCAGGGCCAGCGCGGCGAACAGGTAGACCAGCCCGGCCATGTGGATGGCGAAGGGCATCAGCGTCACCGCGAACAGCACCAGGGTGTAGAGCAGGATGTGCAGCTTGGTGTAGTGCTCGCCATGGGTCACCGGCAGCATCGGGATGTCGGCCTTGGCGTACTCGTCCTTGCGGTGCAGGCACAGCGCCCAGAAGTGCGGCGGGGTCCAGGCGAAGATGATCAGCACCAGCAGCAGCGGTTCGGCCGAGACCTGCCCGGTTACCGCGACCCAGCCCAGCAGCGGCGGTGCGGCGCCGGCGAGGCCGCCGATGACGATGTTCTGCGGCGTGGCGCGCTTGAGAAAACCGGTGTAGAGCGCCGCGTAGCCCAGCAGCGAAGCCAGCGTCAGCCAGGCGGTCAGGGCATTGGTGAACACCAGCAGCACGGCCATCCCGGCCACCGACAGCAGCATGGCAAAGCCCAGGGCGATGGGTGGCGAGACGCGCCCTTCGGCCAGCGGGCGCTTGTGGGTGCGCGCCATGATCGAGTCGATGCGCCTGTCCACCACGTGGTTCACCGCCGCCGCGCCGCCGGCGCACAGGCCGATGCCGAGGTTGCCGAAGACCAGCACCTGCCAGGGCACGCCGGCCTTGGTGGCGAGCAGCATGCCGATCAGCGAGGTGATCAGCATGAGCAGCACGACCTTGGGTTTGGTCAGTTCGAGCAGGTCGCGCCAGCTGGCTTGGCTGGAAGTGCTGATGACGCTGGCCATGGGCATTTCTCCATCGGGTGAATGGGGGCCGGCGCGCCTTGGCGCCGGCCGGCCGTCGTGCTCAACCGTGCAATCTCATCCCTGCGAGGGATAGGCCACCGGGCGCTCCAGGGCGTCCAGGGCGTTCGGGCCGCCGGCGGGCAGCTCGACGCGTTTCGTTGCGGGCGCGCGCACCCGGTAGTTCACCAGCACCAGCATCAGCAGCAGGAAGGCGCCGCCGCCGTTGTGCGCCACTGCGACGGGCAGCGGCAGGTGCAGCAGGACGTTGCTGATGCCCAGGCCGATCTGGAACGACAGCCCCAGCAGCATCAGCGCGGTAATGCCGATCAGGCCGTGGCGCTGGAGGTTCCAGGCCAGCAGCAGGATCACTGCGGTCACGCACAGCGCGCCCATGCGGTGGGTCATGTGGATGGCCGTGCGGGCGTCGCTGTCGAGCTGGCCGCCCAGGTAGTTGGGGCCGATGTGCTGGGTGAGGTGGAAGCCATTGGCGAAGTCCATGTTCGGCCACCACTCGCCGTGGCACATCGGCAGGTCGATACAAGCCACCGCGGCATAGTTGCTGCTGACCCAGCCACCGAGGGCGATCTGCCCGATCACCATCAGCAGGGCGAGGGCTGCCAGTGCACGCAACTTCGACGGCAGCTGCAGCGGAGCGAAGGCGCCGGACAGGCGGAGGCTGAGCAGGAACAGCAGCGACAGCGTGGTGAAGCCGCCGAGCAGGTGCGCGGTGACGACCTGCGGCCAGAGCTTGAGGGTGACCGTCCACATGCCGAATGCGGCCTGGGCGATCACCACGGCGAGCAGCAGCAGCGGCAGTCGCATCGGCTGGCCGTCGCGGCCCCGGCGTACCAGCGCGTGCACCGCCAGCCCGAGGATCAGCAGGCCGAGGCTGCCGGCGAAGTAGCGGTGGATCATCTCGTTCCAGCCCTTCTGCGCTTCTACCGGCGAGTCGGGGAAGTGCATTTCGGCATGAGCGAGTTGCGCCTCGTTCAGCGGCACGTGGACGAAGCCGTAGCAGCCGGGCCAGTCCGGGCAGCCGAGACCGGCGTGGGTCAGGCGGGTATAGGCGCCCAGCAGGATGACCACGAAGCCCAGCGCCGTGGCCAGCACGGCGAGGTAGAAGGCGGGTTTGCGTCTTGCCTGGATCATGCGTCGCTCCCGATCTTGTTGTTGTCTGGGGCTGGCGATGTCTCAACTGACTTAACCGATGTTGGACAGCTTCAGCAGCAACTGCAGGTCCTTGAGGATCGACTTGCCGTTGGCCTTGGCGTCGTAGCGCAGCACCAGGTTGCCGTGTGGGTCGACGATCCACAGCTGCGGCTGGGCGCCGGTGTGCTGGTTGGGCGCCAGGCCCAGGCGTTGCAGGCGCGGGTAGTCCTTGTCGAGCAGGCCGGTGAACTCGGCCGGCAGCGGCTTGGCAAAGGCCAGCGCGTGTTCGGCGCGGCTGGCTTCGCGGCCCAGGCCGATATTGATCTGGCGCGCCAGGTAGACCAGTTGCTGGCAGTCGCTGGTGCAGGTTTCCGGTGCGGTGACCAGCAGTTGCCACTGGTCGCTGGCCTTGTCGTCCTGCACGCCGAGATCGGCTGGGGTCTGCCCGGTGGCGATCAAGTCGCCGTGGTAGCTGCGGCCTTCCGGCACCCAGAACTGCAGCTTGTACATGGCGGTGGCGAGCAGCATCGGCCCCAGCACCATGCCGAGGATCAGCAGCAGTTGCACGCGCCCGCGGCGGCGGGCGGTGGAGTCAGGCAGAGTCATGGTGGTCATGGTCGGAAGTCTCCCGTGCGCGACGGATGCCGAGGTAGAGGTAGAGGGCGGAGAGCGCGATGGCCAGGGCGAACCACTGCACGGCGTAGCCGACGTGGCGCTCCGGGGGCATGGCGACGATCGGCCAGTCGGTGTCGAAGGCGGCGTCGCCCGGCTCCAGGCGAATTTCCATGGCCTGGCCCTCGCGGCCAAGCTGGTCCCAGAGGAAGGGCGCGTCGACCTGGGTGATCAGGCGCGGCCAACCGGCGACCGGAACGGTTGGCGTGGCGGGCGGCGGGACGTAGGTCCAGGCATCCAGCAGCAGGTCATGATTGGGCGTGTCGACCTTCGGTGGTACGCGGCGGTCGGGCCAGGGCACCCAACCACGGTTGACCAGCAGCCACTGGTGGCCGACGCGGTCGAAGAAGGGCTGCAGCACCTCGACTCCGGCCTGGCCGTTGCGGGTGCGGTTGTCGAGCAGGGCGGTGTGCTCGGCATCGAGCTGGCCTTGCAGGCGTACACGAACGTAGCTGCGCGGCGGTTG
The DNA here is from genome assembly GCF_032392015.1 of Pseudomonas sp. C9-3. Lineage (NCBI taxonomy): Bacteria > Pseudomonadati > Pseudomonadota > Gammaproteobacteria > Pseudomonadales > Pseudomonadaceae > Pseudomonas > Pseudomonas sp. C9-3. The sequence goes on from NZ_CP135919.1 coordinate 6,025,619, forward strand.
GCGCTCGAGCTCGGCGATGCTGATCGGGTCCTGCTGGCGTTGCACCTCGGCAGCGGCGAGGAGGGTGCGTTTTTCGGCGGCGCGGGAGAGTTGCCAGAAACCCAGGCCGATCAGCACCGGCAACAGCGCGAGGACCACCAGGGTCGGCGCGATGCCGGGCCGGAAGGCGCGCGTGGTACGGCCCTGACGGTGCTCGGTAGCGTGCTGGCTATACTGCAAGACATCCCCCTCAACCCCAGTCCCCTGCGGACAGGAGGCCGGTAGTGCTCAAAGCTGCGATCGTTCTGTTGTTGCTGGCGACCGTCGTCAGCCTGTTCAGTGGCCTGTTCTTCCTGGTCAGGGACGAGGGCCACGGTTCACGGGTGGTCAATGCGTTGACCGTCCGTGTCACCCTCACCGCCCTGACTCTCGCTCTTATCGCCTGGGGCTTCTTCAGCGGCCAACTCGGCAGCTCTGCGCCCTGGCATTTCTGATCTCAAAAAAGGCGCGGGCCTTGGCCCGCGCCATCGCGCCTCACAGCACGTAAACGAAGATGAACAGCCCGATCCACACCACGTCGACGAAGTGCCAGTACCAGCTGGCCGCTTCGAAACCGAAGTGTTTGTCGGCGTCGAAGTGCCCGCGGATGATGCGGATCAGCATGATGCTCAGCATGATCGCGCCGATGGTCACGTGGGCGCCGTGGAAGCCGGTGAGCATGAAGAAGGTCGCGCCGTAGATGCCCGAACCCAGGGTCAGGCCCAGTTCGCTGTAAGCCTCGTGGTACTCATACGCCTGCAGCACCAGGAAGCACGCGCCCAGCGCCACGGTCAGCGCCAGCCACATTTTCAGCGGGCCACGATGGTTCTTCTTCATTGCATGGTGAGCGAAGGTCACGGTGAAACTGGAGGTCACCAGCAGCAAGGTGTTGATCAGCGGCAGCTTCCACGGATCGATCACTTCCTTGGGCGGCGGGAAGAGTTTGTTGTCCGGGTTGCTCAGCTGCGGCCAGCCGGTCTCGAACTGCGGCCAGAGCATGTGCGAGATGCCGTGATGCCCTTCGCCGCCCAGCCACGGGTTGACGAAGTGGCGTACGTAGAACAGGGCGCCGAAGAAGGCGGCGAAGAACATCACCTCCGAGAAGATGAACCAGCTCATGCCCCAGCGGAACGAGCGATCCATCTGCGGGCTGTAGAGCCCGCCGCGGCTTTCCTTGATGACGTTGCCGAACCAGCCGAACAGCATGTACGCCAGGATCAGCCCGCCGGCGAAGAAGATCCACGGGCCGTGGGAATGCTCCTTGCCGGCGCTCATGTCGTTCATCCAGGTGCCGACGCCGAACAGCGTCACCAGCATGCCGACGGTGGCGATGATCGGCCACTTGCTCTGCGCGGGGACGTAATAGGGATCGTGGGTTGCCATTGTTCTTGTTCTCCTTTGCCCTTCAGCGCTCGTTACTGGCCACGGGTGGCTTGCGGGCAGTGATGTCGAACAGCGTGTAAGCAAGCGTCAGGTGACGCACATCCTTGGGCAGGTCGCGGTCGACGATGAAACGCACCGGCATTTCGATGCGCTCGCCCGGCTGCAGGACCTGCTGGGTGAAGCAGAAGCATTCGGTCTTGTGGAAGTAGGTGGCCGCCACCGACGGCGCGATGCTCGGGATCGCCTGGGCGGTCATCGGCTTGTCGGTGGGGTTGCGCGCCACGAACAGCATCTGGTTCACCGCGCCCGGGTGCACCACCAGCTGTTCCGACTCGGGGTGGAATTCCCAGACCATGTCGATGTTGTTGTTGGCGACGAACTGGATCTTCACCTCGCGCGACTGATCGACCACCTGGCCATCGCCCTGGTAGGCGGTGCCGGAGGTCTTGCCGTTGATGCCCAGCGCCTTGCACATCACGTCGTACAGCGGCACCAGGGCGAAGCCGAAGGCGAACATGGCGATCACGGCAATGACCAGCCGGGTCACCAGCTTGCGCGTTTCGATGTTGCCGTCGCTCATCTTGTTGTCCTCTTTTCGTAGGAGCGAGCTTGCTCGCGAACCACTTGAAGCCATGGCCTCCGGGGGGAGGCCGGTTCGCGAGCAGGCTCGCTCCTACAAGAGCCAGTTCGTCACTTCACCTCGGGCGGCGTGGTGAAGGTGTGGTACGGCGCGGGCGACGGAATCGTCCACTCCAGGCCTTCCGCGCCATCCCAGGGTTTGGCCGGCGCTGCCGGGCCGCCACGGATGCACTTGATGACGATGAACAGGAACAGCAGTTGCGTGGTGCCGAACATGAAGGCGCCGATGGACGAGACCATGTTGAAGTCGGCGAACTGCAGGTTGTAGTCCGGAATCCGCCGTGGCATGCCGGCCAGGCCGACGAAGTGCATCGGGAAGAACGCCATGTTCATGCCGATGAAGCTCATCCAGAAGTGCAGCTTGCCCAGGGTCTCGTCGTACATGTGGCCGGTCCATTTCGGCAGCCAGTAGTAGGCCGAGGCGAAGATGCCGAAGATCGCGCCGGGCACCAGCACGTAGTGGAAGTGCGCCACCACGAAGTAGGTGTCCTGGTACTGGAAGTCCGCCGGCGCGATGGCCAGCATCAGCCCGGAGAAGCCGCCGATGGTGAACAGGATGACGAAGGCCACGGCGAACAGCATCGGCGTCTCGAAGGTCAGCGAGCCCTGCCACATGGTCGACGCCCAGTTGAACACCTTCACCCCGGTGGGCACGGCGATCAGCATGGTCGCGTACATGAAGAACAGCTCGCCCACCAGCGGAATGCCGACCACGAACATGTGGTGCGCCCAGACGACGAAGGACAGGAAGGCGATCGACGCGGTGGCGTAGACCATCGAGGTGTAGCCGAACAGCGGCTTGCGGCTGAAGGCCGGGATGATCGAGCTGACGGCGCCGAACGCCGGCAGGATCATGATGTACACCTCGGGGTGGCCGAAGAACCAGAACACGTGCTGGAACAGCACCGGGTCGCCGCCGCCGGCCGCGCTGAAGAAGCTGGTGCCGAAGTGAATGTCCATCAGCATCATGGTCACGCAACCCGCCAGCACCGGCATGACCGCGATCAGCAGGAACGCGGTGATCAGCCAGGTCCAGACGAACAGCGGCATCTTCATCAGCGTCATGCCCGGTGCGCGCAGGTTGAGGATGGTGGCGATCACGTTGATCGCGCCCATGATCGAACTCATGCCCATCAGGTGGATGGCGAAGATGAAGAAGGTCACGCTGTGCGGCGCGAAGGTGGTGGAGAGCGGCGCGTAGAAGGTCCAGCCGAAGTTCGGGCCGCCGCCGGGCATGAACAGCGTGCTCACCAGCAGGCCGAAAGCCGCCGGCAGCAGCCAGAAGCTGAAGTTGTTCATCCGTGGCAGGGCCATGTCCGGCGCGCCGATCATCAGCGGCACCATCCAGTTGGCCAGGCCGACGAAGGCCGGCATCACCGCACCGAAGACCATCACCAGGCCGTGCATGGTGGTCATCTGGTTGAAGAACGCCGGCTCGACGATCTGCAGGCCCGGCTGGAACAGCTCGGCGCGGATCACCATGGCGAAGGAGCCGCCAAGCAGGAAGGCGCAGAAGCTGAACCACAGGTACAGCGTGCCGATGTCCTTGTGGTTGGTGGTCAGTACCCAGCGCATCAGGCCCTTGGCGGGGCCGTGGTGGTGGTCGCCGGCGTGAGAATGGTCGGGGTGATCGATCACTGTACTCATCGCGGCCTCCTTATTGTTGTTTCTGCTTGTAGGCGACCACGTCCTGCGGGGTCACCATGTCGCCGTCGTTGTTGCCCCAGCTGTTGCGCTCGAAGGTGATCACCGCGGCGATGTCGACTTCCGAGAGCTGCTTGCCGAAGGCCGCCATGGCCGTGCCCGGAACGCCGTTGAACACGGTTTCCAGGTGGTGCTCCTTGGGCCCGGTGACGATCTTCGAACCCTTGAGCGCCGGGAACATCGGCGGCATGCCCTGGCCTTCAGGCTGGTGACAGGCGGCGCAGATGGTGTGGTAGACCTTGTCGCCACGGGCGACCAGCTCTTCCTTCGTCCATTCCTTGCTGGTCAGCTCCTTGAGCTTGACCGCCTCTTCCTTGCGCTCGGCCAGCCACTTGTCGAAGTCGGGCTTGGACTTCACGTCGACGACGATGGGCATGAAACCGTGGTCCTTGCCGCACAGCTCGGCGCACTGGCCGCGGTAGACGCCGGGCTGGTCGACCTTGGTCCAGGCCTCGTTGACGAAGCCGGGAATGGCGTCGCGCTTGACCGCGAAGGCCGGCACCCACCAGGAGTGGATCACGTCGCTGGAGGTGACCAGGAAGCGCACCTTGACTCCGGCCGGCAGCACCAGCGGGTTGTCCACCTCAAGCAGGTAGTGCTCGTCCTTGTCGGCCTTGTTGTGGATCTGGTCCTGGGGCGTGGCGAGGTTGGAGAAGAACTCCACATCCTGGCCCAGGTACTTGTATTGCCACTTCCACTGGTAGCCGGTGACCTGCACGTCCAGCTCGGGCTCCGAGGTGTCGTACATGTGGATCAGCGTCTTGGTGGCCGGGACGGCCATCACCACCAGGATCAGGAAGGGAATGACGGTCCAGAGGATTTCCACCGTGGTGCTCTCGTGGAAATGCGCGGGCTGCTGCCCGGTGGACCGGCGGTGGACGATCATCGACCAGAACATCGCGCCAAAGACGACAATGCCGATGACGACGCAGATCCAGAAGATCGTCATGTGCAGATCGAAGACGTTACGACTGACTTCCGTCGCACCGGGGGCCATGTTGACCGTCCAGGCGGCGTTTGCCTGACTGAAAGCCAAGAGCAAAAGGAAGCCCATCCAGACTCGTGGATGTCGCAGCATTCGGGTTCCCCTTATCGTTGTTTTTATCCCGCCGGCATAGCGCCCTGGCTGCGAGCCCCATTGCAGAGGGGTCGAGCCTGAAACAAGCCAACGGCCAAGGGAGTGACCGCCAAGACAACTTACTTTGACGTCTTACCTCGGCAGCACGCAGGGCAGGCCGGGTCCATCAGGTTTTCGGTGTGTCGAAGCGGAGTATAGCCACGGGTTGCGACATAACAACGCAGAGTAAAAACTGTGTTTGAAAGACCGAAGTGCGATCTCAAAGCCACGGACGGCGCGGCTTTGGAGTACCATGCTGGCCGTCTGATATGCCGCGTCGGCATAACCAGTTCATGAATATGACAATCGCGTCTTAGCTACGCCCGGGGTGCGGCTAAGGTCTTTCTTCACTTTCCAAACCCGTTGTCTTGGAGTTGTCATGAACACCGCTGCACTGCGTGAGCTGATCCGGAATGCCCATCTGCTCGAATCCCGCCATGGGCATCTCGCCCGCCTGATCCAGAGCCAACTGCAAAGCCTGCACCCGAGCATCGCCCTGGCCGGCGAGGACCCCAGCGGTACGCTGACGCGCTTCGTGCATGCCTATATCGAGCAGGTGCCGGATTTCCTCGATGCCGCCAACGCCGTGGCGCGAGCAGCCGGCATCGAGGACCGCATCAAGCCGGTGCTCAAGCTCGCCGAACAGTTCTTCCTCACCCCGCCGGCGCTGCTCGATGGCCACGACGGCCTGGACGCGCTGCTGGACGAGTCCTACCTTGCCCACCGCCTGGTGGAGGAAGTGAACGACCGCTACATCGCCCACTTCAACCAGCCGCTGATCCCGCTGGACACCACCGTGGCCAACCTGGTGGCGCACCAGCTGATCGGCGAGCCCTTCGCCAACCAGCTGGATGAAGCGGTGCACCATGCGGTCAACGGCATGCTCGACGACAGCACCTTCAGCGCCGAATCCGCCATCAGCTACCGCGCCCGCCTCAACGACCCGCAGGTAGTGATGGCCTGGCAGCAGTGGCCGTGCCTGTCGCGGCAGTTCGGCGTCGAGCTGGAGCTGGGCCGCGACTGAGGCTCAGCCTGCGCTCTGCAGCGCGCGCACCCGGCCCTCCACGCGGCGACGCAGGCCGTTGCCTTCCATGGACAGTCGGCAGTCGCTGGCCGCGGCGCTGCGGCCCCAGTCTTCGAGCAACTCCATGCACGCGTGGTCGATGTAGCTCAGGTGCTGCAACGGCACGCGCAGGTGCGTTCCCGGCTTCACCGACTGCAGCGCCTGGGACAGCGCCGGCACCTTGAGGAAGGTCGCTGCGCCCACCAGCCGCAGTTCGGCGCCATTGCCTTCATCGTCGTAGCGCAGATTGATCTTCAGCCGTGCGGCCTTGAATACCAGCTTCAGTACCGTCAGCGCGAAGCCCAGCAGCACGCCGGTCAGCAGGTCGGTGGCGACAATCGCCAGCGCGGTCACCGCATGCACCAGCACCGGCATGCGCCCATAGCGGCCCAGCGAGCGCAGCGCCTTGAGGTCCACCAGCTTGATGCCTGTGTAGACCAGCACACCCGCCAGGCTGGCAATGGGTATCTGCCGCAGCAGCCCGCCCAGCAGCACGACGAAACCCAGCAGCCAAAGCCCGTGGAAGATCGCCGAGGCGCGGCTGCGCGCGCCCGCCTGCACGTTGGCCGAGCTGCGCACGATCACGCCGGTCATCGGCAAAGCGCCAACCAGCCCGCAGAGCATGTTGCCCACGCCCTGGGCGCTCAGCTCGCGGTCCATATCCGATCGAGGGCCGGTGTGCATGCGGTCCACGGCAGCGGCAGAGAGCAGCGTCTCGGCGCTGGCAATGAAGGCGACCACCACGGCGGCCAATAGAATAGTCGGGTCGAGCAGGGCGCCGAGATCACCGGGGCGCAGCCAGTCGATGGCATCGCCAAGGTTCTGCGGGACGCTCACGCGCAGCACATCGAGTTCCAGGGCGATGCTCGTCAACGTCGCCAGGCTCACGCCGATCAGGGCGCCGGGCAGCATGCGCAGCCGGCCCGGTTTGAAGCGGTCCCATAGCGCCATGCAGGCCATGGTGCCCAGCCCGAGCAGGGCGGCATCGAAGCCGCTCGCCTCGGACAGCAATGCCGTGGGGAAGGCCAGCAGGTTATCCAGCCCGGATGCCTGGGGCTTGAGGTCCAGCATCACGTGAACCTGCGACAGCACGATGAGGATGCCGATGCCGGCGAGCATTCCATAGACCACGGCCGGCGAGGTCACGCGGAACCAGCAGCCCAGGCGCAGCCTTCCCGCCACTAGCTGAAGCGCGCCGGCCAGCAGCAGGATGGGCCCGAGCATGGCCATGCCATGAACGCGCACCAGTTCAAAGACCAGCACCGCAAGCCCCGCCGCCGGCCCGCTCACCTGCAGCGGCGAGCCGGCGAGAAAGCCGACGACCAGGCCGCCGATGATGCCGGTCACCAGCCCCTTGGCCGGCGGCATGCCCGAGGCGATGGCGATGCCCATGCACAACGGCAGGGCGACGAGAAAAACCACCACGGAGGCGAGCAGATCGCGTGGCAGCACTTGGCGTAGCTGGGAAAATCCGCATGGAACAGAGTGGGGAGCCGACATGGCGCTGTTCTCCTGAGCATTTTTCGGGCGCGCGAAAGCCCACGACGCCGGTCTCGACCGCATCGACACGCGCAATTCAAAGGGACGGCGTACGCGGTGGAAGCGTGCGCCTCAGGCAGGGATCAAGTAGAGAAGGGCGCGGCGTTTGTTCTGGAGGGCCGCCGCGCCCTGGGGGCTCGCTGGTATCAGCAGCTTACTGCGGGGAATAGCGCGGGCGCGGGGTGGCGCTGGGCGTCGGGCCTTCGCCGTCGAGGGCGCGGAAGCGGCCTTCCTGGGCGTCGTAGGCCTTGATGGCGCTGGTCTCGATGTCGTACACCCAGCCATGGATGAACAACTGGCCGGACGCCAGACGCGCGGCCACGGACGGGTGGGTCTTCAGGTGATCCAGCTGGGCGACCACGTTCTCTTCGGTCAGCACACCCAGATGCTCCTGGGTCGCGCAACCGCAGGTCTGCGCGACTACGGTGCGTGCTACTTCGGCGTGGCGCAGCCAGGCTTTCACCGTCGGCATGCCTTCCAGCGTCTGCGGCGCCAGCACTGCTTTCATCGCGCCGCAGTCGGAGTGACCGCAAACGATGATGTGCTGCACGCCGAGCGCCATGACCGCAAACTCGATGGCGGTGGACACGCCACCGTTCATCTGGCCATAGGGCGGCACCACGTTGCCGACGTTGCGGGTAACGAACAGATCGCCCGGCGAGCTCTGGGTGATCAGCTCCGGAACGATGCGCGAATCAGCGCAGGTGATGAACATGGCGCGCGGGTTCTGCGCATGGGCCAGCTTCTTGAACAGCTCTTCCTGTTGCGGGAAGACGTCGTGACGGAACTGGCGGAAACCCTCGACGATATGGCGCAGCGCCTCGTCAGCGGTTTCGTGGGCGTGATCCTCACCGTGCGTTTTGTCGTTCATGTATCAGCCTCGAAGAATGACGAAGAATTTTCCCACGTCAGCCGACGCTCTCCCTGGGGAGAAAAGGCACAGCCGTGGGAAAAAATCTGGCGTGACCGGTAAGTCACTTTGTGCTCAAACCCTAGGCGAAGAAGATTAAACCAAAATTAAAAAACCGCTCTGGAATGAGCTTTTGCATGATGTTTCGGCGACATTCCAAGATGATATCGGCAAGCTATCATGGCATTGCGATAGTGCGGCGATACTATTCCGCTTGTCGACATTTCATCGGCTGCAAACTCAGAACAGGCTCATCTGGCTGCGCGGTGGGGCGAACGCCGTGCAGTCCAGGTTGAAGCTGCCGCGCCGGCCCAATCCCAGGCGGCGCATGGCGACCTCGAAGCGTTTGGCCAGCAGGTCGGCGAATGGGCCTTCGCCGCGAAAACGGTGGCCGAAGCGGCTGTCGTAGATTTCCCCGCCGCGCAACTGGCGGATCAGGCTCATCACGTGGTTCGCGCGCTGCGGGTAGTGCGCCGCCAGCCATTCCTCGAACAGCGGGCCGACCTCGCGCGGCAGGCGCAGCATCATGTAGCTGGCGCTCTGGGCGCCGGCATCGTGGGCGGCTTCGAGCAAGGCCTCCAGCTCGCGGTCGTTGATCATCGGAATCATCGGCGAACACAGCACGCCGACGGGAATGCCCTGTTCGCGCATCACCCGGATCGCCCGCAGGCGCGCGGAGGGCGCGGCGGCCCGAGGCTCGAGGATGCGCTTGAGCTCATCGTCCAGCGTGGTGAGGCTGATCATCACGGCGACCAGGTTCTGTCTCGCCAGCTCCGCCAGCAGGTCGAGGTCGCGCAGGATCAACGAGCCCTTGGTGACGATGGTCACCGGGTGGCGGAAGCGCAGCAACACTTCGAGGATTTGCCGGGTCAGGCGCTGCTGGCGCTCGATAGGCTGGTACGGGTCGGTGTTGGCGCCCAGATTGATCGGCGCGCAGACGTAGCCCTTGCGGCTCAACTCCTCCTCCAGCACTTCGGCGGCGTTGGTCTTGGCGATCAGCTTCGTCTCGAAATCCAGCCCTGGCGACAGGTCCCAGTACGCATGGCTGGGCCGCGCGTAGCAGTAGATGCAGCCATGCTCGCAGCCGCGATAGGGATTGATCGAGCGGTCGAAGGGCAGGTCCGGCGACTGATTGCGCGAGATCACCGTCTTCGCCCGCTCGGTGCGGATTTCGGTCACCTGGGCCTTGGGCACTTCGTCGTACCAATCGTTATCCACAGGCACCGAGGTGGTCGGCGCGAAGCGGTTGTGCGGATTGCTGGCGGTGCCCCGGCCGCGGGGTGGGAGGGAAGTGGACATGTGGGAAAGCTCTGAAGAAATACTGTATATGAATACAGTAATCCACGGAGTTTTCCACAGCCAGCAATAACTGCTCGGCGGTCGGCGCTGCTCACCGGACGCGCCGTCTTTGTACGGAAACGGGTTCTTTGCAGGAGCGAGCCTGCTCGCGAACCGCTTGGCTCCCAGGCAGTCGGGAAATTCTGTTCGCGTGAAAGAACTAGGCGTCCCCCTCGCCCCTGCAGGGTTTACATCAGCCGGGTGAACAACCAGTACAACCCCGCCGCCAGGGCGATGGCGGCTGGCAGCGTCAGTACCCAGGCCAGCAGCATGTTGCGGATGGTCGGCCATTGCAGGCCGCTGCCGTTGGCCGCCATGGTCCCCGCCACTCCCGAGGAGAGCACTTGCGTGGTCGACACCGGCAGGCCGAAGCCATCCGCCGCGCCGATGGTGAGCATGGCCACCAGTTGTGCCGAGGCGCCCTGTGCATAAGTCAGCGGGGTCTTGCCGATGCCTTCGCCCACCGTGGTGACGATGCGCCGCCAGCCAACCAGCGTACCCAGCCCCAGCGCCAGGGCGACTGCGACCTTCACCCACACGGGAATGAAGCGGATGGTGCGGTCGGCCTCATGGCGCAGCGCCTGCAGGCTGCTCCAGGTGTCCAGGTCGAAGCGCTGGCCGCTGCGGTCCAGCAGGCGGATGGTTTCCAGGCTCAGGTAGAGGTCGTTGCGCAGGTCCTGCACCTCTTCGACGGGCACCTTGTCCAGCTGCCCGTGGCGCTGCAGCCGTGCGCCAATGTCGCCGATCACGCTGCCCAGCGATGGCAGCAGTTCGGGATGCACGACTTCGTCTTCCTGATAGCTCAAGAGGGCCTGGCGCGGGTCCGCCGCAGGCGTGCCGCCGCTGCGGTGCAATTGCTCCTGGCTGGTCTGGAGGAGGGCGAGCAACTGGCGGGATTGCTCCGGTGAATGGGCGCGATCCACCGCGAAGGCCAGGGGAACGGTGGCAATCAGGATCAGCATGATCAGGCCGATGCCCTTCTGCCCGTCGTTGGAGCCGTGGGCGAAAGACACACCGGTACAGGTGAGGATGAGGATCGCGCGAATCCATCGGGGCGGCGGCGTGCGGCCTTCCGGTGCATGGAACAGCGCGCGGTTGCGGATGGTGGAACTCATCACGCGTAGCAGCACGAACGCGGCGAAGAAGCCCACCACCGGCGACAGGAAGAGTGCGTAACCCACTGTCGTCAGCTGCGACCAGGCGTTGCCCGATATGCCGATGTGCCCGGCCATGGCGCCGTGGGCCAGGCCGATGCCGACGATGGAACCGATCAGCGTGTGCGACGAGGACACCGGCAACCCCAGCCACCAGGTGCCGAGGTTCCACAGGATCGAGGCGATCAGCAGGGCGAAGATCATCGCCAACCCGGCGCTGCTATCGACCTTCAGCAGCAGGTCCAGCGGCAGCAGCGAAACGATGGCGAAGGCCACCGCACCGCTGGAAAAGAGCACCCCGAGAAAATTCCACAATCCCGACCAGGCCACCGCGAATCGAGGTGGCAGTGCATTGGTATAGATGACCGTGGCCACCGCGTTGGCCGTGTCGTGGAAGCCGTTGATGAACTCGAAGCCCAGGGCGATCAGCAACGCGACCACCAGTACCAGCACTGACCAGCCAGGCTCCAGGTGGGTGCCGCTGGCGCGGATGTCATGGCCGAGCGCGGCAAAGGTGAAGACCAACGCGCCGGCCAGCAGCAGGAAGAAGGTCAGGCGCCCCTTGAAGCCATGGGTTTCGCGCAGCACGGGGCTGATCGGGAACTGCGTCAGGCGCGAGGCGCGCATCACCTCCAGCATGCCAAAGCGGTCAAGCACGTGAGGGCTTCCTTCGGGTCGGTGGGGACGTCTGGGTCACGGCGGACTCCTTGCGGCGATGCTCTACAGACTAGCCGGCCGTGACGATTATGGACTGGAAGGCAGAGCGGGATCGACGTTCATGCTATGCCGATGGGGAATCAGGATTCCTTGATGTCGATGCTGGCGACGGGTGTTTCATCGCGCCGATGCGTTCAATTTCAGCGACGCTGTTCAGCCGCACTGTAGACCTCGCCACGTTCTCGCTTGCCGATGGCGACTACCGAGACCACAACACGCTCGTCTTCGACGCGATAGACCAGGCGATAACCCGCCGAGCGCAATTTTATCTTGTAGTGGTCTGCCAGGCTGTGGAGGGCATCGGCCTGGACGCGAGGCTCCTTCAGGCGCTCGCCCAGCTTTCGTTTGAACTGCTCGCGCACCGTATGACCCAGTTTGTGCCATTCCTTCAGCGCAGCGGGCAGGAACTCCAGTTCATAGCTCATCGAGCGATACCGGGACGCCTTTGTCACCCAACCTCGCGCGAGCGATTTCTGCCAGCTCCAGGTCCTCAAGACGTTCGAGGATCGATTCGAACAGTTCGGCCGGCACCATGTAGCCCATCACCTTGTTGTGATTGAGTACCGCCACCGGTTCGCCGCCGGATTCTGCCAGCACAGCGGAAGGATTCTTCTTCAGTTCAGAAACGCTGACGGCGGTGCTGGCAAGCAGGGTTTGCATAAATAGCTCCAAATAATGGATCAATTTTTGGTCATTATAGAGCGTGCCGGCAAGCTTGATCTGGCGGAAAAAGAAATGCCCCGGCAAGCCGGGGCATTTTCCATGACTCAGTCGAGCCTTATTCCTGGGGCTTCTTCAGCTTCGGATTAGGGAAGAACTGAACCCCCTGCACCTTCGGGTCCTTGGGCTTTTCCAGCGCGCTGGTGTTGACGCGGGTGGACAGCTCTTTCGGCACCGACTGGCCCTGGGCATTGAGGGTATCGGCGTAGCCACAGGCCACGCATTCGCGGTGCGGCACACCGTCGACGTCCCACATGACGATCTTGTCCTGCTCGCTGCACGCCGGGCAGACGGCCCCGGCGATGAAGCGCTTCTTCACCTCGCTCATCACGCCGCCTCCTCGGAGAGGCCCGAGTGGCGCAGCAGGGCGTCGATGGACGGTTCGCGGCCGCGGAAGGCGACGAACAGCGCCATCGGCTCCTGGGAGCCGCCCTTGGCCAGGATCGCGTCGCGGAAGGCCGCGCCGGTCGCCGGGTTGAGCACGCCTTCTTCCTCGAAGCGCGAGAAGGCGTCGGCGGACAGCACTTCGGCCCACTTGTAGCTGTAGTAACCGGCCGCGTAACCGCCGGCGAAGATGTGCGCGAAGCTATTGGCGAAACGGTTGTACGCCGGCGGGCGCATCACCGCGACTTCAGCGCGGATCGCCTCGATCACGTCGAGCACGCTGCGGCCGTCGCCATGGGTGGCGTGCAGCTCGAAGTCGAACAGGGAGAACTCCAGCTGGCGGACCATCATCAGGCCGGACTGGAAGTTCTTCGCGGCGAGCATCTTCTCCAGCAGATCCTGCGGCAGCGGCGCGCCGGTTTCGTAGTGGCCGGAGATCAGCGCCAGGCCTTCTGGCTCCCAGCACCAGTTCTCCATGAACTGGCTGGGCAGCTCCACCGCGTCCCAGGCCACGCCGTTGATGCCAGAGGCGCCGGCGTGCTCGACGCGGGTCAGCAGGTGGTGCAGGCCATGGCCGAACTCGTGGAACAGGGTGGTCACTTCATCGTGGGTCAGCAGCGCAGGCTTGCCGCCGACGGCTGGAGTGAAGTTGCACACCAGATAGGCCACCGGCGCCTGCAGGTCGCCGCCAGCGGTGCGGCGACGGTCGCGGGCGCCGTCCATCCAGGCGCCGCCGCGTTTGTTGGCGCGGGCGTAGAGGTCGAAGTAGAAGCGGCCGACGTGCTGGCCGTTTTCCTCGATCTCGAACAGGCGAACGTCCGGGTGCCAGCGTTCGAAGTCGTTCAGTTCACGAATCTGGATGCCATAGAGCTTCTGCACGATGGCGAACAGGCCGCCAAGCACCTTGTCGATTGGGAAGTATTCGCGCAGGGCTTCCTGGGACACGCTGTAGCGCGCCTCGCGCAGCTTCTCGCCGAAGTAGCTGGCGTCCCAGCTCGACAGGTTCGGGCAACCCTGCTCGGCGGCGTAGGCCTTGAGCTGCTCCAGGTCCTGGGCGGCGAAGGGCTTGCTGCGCACGGCCAGGTCACGGAGGAAGTTCAGCACCTGCTCGGGCGTCTCGGCCATCTTGGTGGCCAGGGACAGCTCGGCGAAATTCTTGAAGCCCAGCAGGCGCGACAGCTCCTGGCGCAGGTCGAGGATTTCCTGCATCACCGGGCCATTGTCGTTCTGCCCGGCATTCGGGCCCTGATCGGAGGCGCGGGTGCAGTACGCGGCGTAGACATCTTCGCGCAGGGCGCGGTCTTCGGCGTAGGTCATGACCGCGTAGTAGCTGGGGAACTCCAGGCTGATCAGCCAGCCGTCGAGCTCCTTGGCCTGCGCGGCAGTCTGCATCTGCGCCTTGGCCGAGTCGGTCAGGCCGGCGAGGGCGGCTTCGTCGGTGACGTGCTTGGTCCAGGCCTGGGTGGCGTCCAGCAACTGGTTGGAGAAGCGGCTGCCCAGCTCGGACAGGCGCGTCTGGATTTCCGCGTAGCGCTGCTGCTGGTCCGCCGGCAGGTCGATACCCGACAGACGGAAGTCGCGCAGGGCGTGTTCGAGGATGGTCTTCTGGGCGACGTCGTAACCCTTCGACTCGGGGCCGCTGGCGAGCGCCTCGTAGGCCTTGAACAGCTCGGAGTTCTGGCCCAGTTCGGTCCAGTAGGCGGACAGCAGCGGCAGGCAGCCTTCATAGGCGTCGCGCAACTCGGCGCTGTTGCACACCGCGTTGAGGTGGCTGACCGGGCTCCAGGCTTTGCCCAGGCGGTCATGCAGTTCGTCCATGGCCAGCACCAGGCCGGCCCAGGTCGGGGTGCCGTTCTGCTGGGCGAGGATACGCGCGATGGCCGCGCGGTTGTCGGCGAGGATCTGCTCGATGGCCGGCTTCACGTGTTCGGGGCGAATGGACGAGAAGGGCGGCAGGTCGTAGCTCTGCAGAAGAGGATTCGCGCTCACGGTGGCACCTTGGCTGAAGAAACACTCGGCCATCTTAAATACAATCGGGCCTATTCGCAGCCAGAGAGACTCTATCGTGACTATTCGTTCGTATCAGGGCAAAACGCCATCTCTCGGCGAGCGCGTCTTCGTCGACGCCAGCGCCGTGATCATCGGTGACGTGGAGATCGGCGCCGACAGCTCGGTCTGGCCGCTCGTCGTGATCCGCGGTGACATGCACCGCATCCGCATCGGCGCGCGCACCAGCGTGCAGGACGGCAGCGTGCTACACATCACCCACGCCGGCCCGTTCAACCCGGACGGCTTCCCGTTGACCATCGGCGACGAAGTGACCATCGGTCACAAGGTGCTGCTGCATGGCTGCACCATCGGCAGCCGCATCCTGGTGGGCATGGGTTCGATCGTGATGGACGGTGCGGTGATCGAGGACGAGGTGATCCTCGGCGCCGGCAGCCTGGTGCCGCCGGGCAAGGTGCTGGAGAGTGGCTTCCTCTATGTCGGCAGCCCGGTGAAGAAGGCCCGCCCGCTGACGGACAAGGAGCGCGCGTTCTTCAGCTATACCGCCGGCAACTACGTGAAGCTGAAGGATCAGCATATTGCCGAGGGGTTTGCCGGATGATCGCACCTGCGCCCATGTTCTGATCGTGCTCATTCGGTTGGGCGGTTCGCGAGCAAGCTCGCTCCTACAGGACGCCATGCGCTCTTTGTAGGAGCGAGCTTGCTCGCGAACCCCGGCCAAACCGCCAGACGGCCCGCCGCGCCAGACCTCGCACCCTATACTGAGCCAAGGTGACCGGACGCCAGGGCGTGCCCGGCCGAAGTCAGTAGCGGGCGGCGCCGGGGATGCCGCCGAGCCGGCGGGCGGCCATGAACAGTCTGTGCTCTTTCTGCTCCACCGTTTCGCCCTGGCGGCGTGGCGGTGTCGTTGCGCTGCTTCTGCTGGCGCTGGGCGGCTGTGCCCATCACCCCGCCACACCCTCCGCTCCGCTCACCGAGGCCACCTGGCGCCAGGTCGATGCCGACATCGGCGCCGCCTCCCTGGCCGCCACCTCCCAGGCCCGCGCCTACGCCGAAGAAGCCATGCAGCAGTGGATGGACCTGGTCTACCAGCGCACCGACGAAAAATTCATTCCCTGGTTCTCCAGCTACTGGACCCAGCAATGGCTCGGTATGAAGGTCGCCTGGTACAAGATGGGCTCCCACGGTGACCTCGACCCCACCGTCGACAAGCTGGCCGTCTACCTGCAGGAGCAGTACCGCAAGCAGGTGCTTGTCCCGGTCGCCAAGCAGGTCGACCCCGACGCGGTGATGGAGAAAGCTACCCGGCACTATGTCGAACTGCTGACCGTCGCGCTGAAGGAAATTCCCCAGCGCCGCGGCATCCCGCAGAAGGCTTTCGATGAACACCTGATGGGGATTCCGGCGATCAGCCTGGGGCCGCCGTCCAGTCGCGATGCCTCGCTCTACGACGTGGTGCACGCCAAGGACATCGGCAAGCTCCCGGCCTTCGCCGCGTTGATGCAGGAAATCCGCACGGCGTCGGGCAAGGCTGGCGCCGGCACCAGGGTCAGCGGCGTGTCGCCGGTCGCCCAGCGCACCAGCGCCAAGCTGGTCAACGAACTGAAGAACCGCAGCATTGTCGGCGTGGTGGCCGGCGCGGCTGGCAAGGTCGCCGGGTCGGTAATCTCCGTCGCCTTCACGCTGTTCAGCATGGCCGGCAACGACCATGCGCGGCCCGAGGTGGAAACCCAGCTGCGCAAGGAGATCAACGCCGCGTTCGACGAACAATGGCTGGCGCTGATGCGCGACCCGGGCGGCGGCGTGATGGCCGGCGTCGATCACCTCGGCGGCCGCGTGCAGGAAAAGCTCGCCGGCCAGCTGGCGCAGCCGGAGGATGAGCCCCAGTCGGATGCCACCGTGCAGACCTACGGCGTCGGTGGTGACCCGCCGGTGAATGTCAGCGGCAGCTTCCGCATACTGCGCCAGGGGCAGGGCGCCGCTCCCTGAAGGTGTCGTTCGGCGATTCATGCTTCGCGAGCCTGCTCATGCGCAGTATCCTTCCCGCCCGACTTTCGCGGCCGGACGCTGATCCCATGCATTACCAGAACATCCTCTTCGACCTCGACGGCACCCTCACCGATCCGCGCGAGGGCATCACCCGTTCGATCCAGTACGCCCTCGCCCAACTGGGCATCGACGAGCCTGACCTGCGCCAGCTCGAACACTTCATCGGCCCGCCGTTGCTGCAGTGTTTCATGAGCACCTACGACTTTGACGAGGCGCGCGCCTGGGAGGCGGTGAACCACTACCGCGTGCGCTTCAAGGACACCGGGCTGTACGAGAACAAGGTATTCGACGGCGTTGGCGAGCTGCTGCAACTGCTCGGCGGCCAGGGCCGCACGCTGTATATCTGCACCAGCAAGCCGACCGTGTTCGCGGCGGAAATCGCTCGCCACTTCGACTTCGCCAAACATTTCAAAGTGATCTACGGCAGCGAGCTGGACGGCACGCGCACCAACAAGGTGGAGCTGATCGAGCACCTGCTGGGTATCGAGAAGCTGGACTTGGCGCAAACGCTGATGATCGGCGACCGCAAGCACGACCTGATCGGTGCGCACCGCAATGGCCTGTCCGCGGCCGGTGTCGGCTATGGCTTCGGCAGCCGTGAAGAGCTGATGGCGGAAAGCCCGGCGCACTACTTCGCGAGCATGGACGAGCTGCGCGCGGCGTTTGCCTGATATTCCTGTGCCGGGACTGTTCGCGAGCAAGTTCGCTCCCACGAAGAGCAATTGCTCCCTGTAGGAGCGAGCTTGCTCGCGAACCGACGTGACAGCCCGTACCGTGGTATGCCCCCGTGCGTTCCCAACCAGATTTGCGGCCGGCTCAGCGTGGGGGGGCTGTTGTAGGAGCAACCGTCTTCTCTGGATAGTCCGTCGCTGCGTCTTCCCCCCTCACCCCAACCCTGGCTGCGCGCCCCGCTCCTCAGGGAGAGGGGGCAGTCCGAGCCGGCTGACGCAAAGGTTTCATCCTGCACCGAACGGTCCCCTCTCCCCTTGGGAGAGGGCTAGGGTGAGGGGATGGCCCAAGTGCGGAGGTATCTCGTAGGAGCGGATTCATCCGAGATCGATTCCCGGCCGCTCCGAGCAAGCCGGTTGCACATCGCGGACGCAGTCCGCTTACGCTACCGGGTACACCGCGTGGTGCGTCAGCTGCGCAGCCACTCCGCCAGCCGCCCCATCATCTCGTCGCACCTGGCCAACTGCTCCAGGCTGACGAATTCGTCCGGCTTGTGGCCCTGGTCCATGCTGCCCGGGCCGCAGACCACGGTGGGAATGCCGGCCTGGTCGAACAGCCCACCCTCGGTGCCGTAGGCGACGGTGGTGAAGTCGCGCGAACCGCTCAGCAGCGCGATCAGCTCGGCGGCCTGGGCCTGCTGGTCGGTGACCAGGGCGGGATAGGCCGAGAGTTCGCTGAAGCGAATATCCGTCTCGGCCTTCACCGCGCGCATCTTCGGCAGCAGCTCGGTTTCGGCGAAGGTGCGCAGGTCATTGGCGACCTGTTGCGGATCGTCGCTGGGCAGCGCGCGTACTTCGAAATCGAACTGGCATTCGGCAGGCACGATGTTCAGTGCGCGGCCGCCGCTGATCACGCCCGTCTGCACGGTGGAATAGGGAGGGTCGAAGCGTGGATCGTGGCGCTCTGGCGCGGCCAGGCGGGTGCCGATCTCGCCGAGGCGACCGATCAGCTTCGCCGCGTACTCGATGGCGTTCACGCCCTGCGGCGCATAGGCCGAGTGGCACGGTGCGCCGTGCACCTGGCAGCGCATGGCGAGCTTGCCCTTGTGGCCGAGCACCGGCTTGAGTTCGGTGGGTTCGCCGATGATGCAGACCATCGGCTTGTGCTCGCGGTGTTCCAGCGCGGCAAGCAGCGAGCGTACGCCGAGGCAGCCGACTTCCTCGTCATAGGAGAAGGCCAGGTGCACCGGCAGGCGCAGCGGCTGGGCGAGAAACGCCGGTACTGCTGCCAGCACGCAGGCGATGTAGCCCTTCATGTCCGCGGTGCCGCGCCCGTAGAGGCGGCCGTCGCGCTCGGTCAATTCGAACGGCGGGACCGTCCATGGCTGGCCGTCGGTCGGCACCACGTCGGTGTGGCCGGACAGGCACACGCCGCCGCGATCCTGCGGACCCAGCGTAGCGTAGAGGTTGGCCTTGCCGCCTTCGGCGTCGTGGAACAGCTCGCAGGCGATGCCGAAGCCGGCGAGGTAGTCGCGGATGTAGTGGATCAGCGCCAGGTTGGAATTGCGGCTGACGGTGTCGAAGGCGATCAGGTCGGCAAGGATTTCACGGCTGGAAGGCATGGTTGGGTCCTGCATTGGGGCTTTCATTGTCAATGCGCGGTTTCGGTATTTGGGCGAATACCCTCTCCCCAGCCAGGATCAGGGAGAGGGGCTCTCGCAGGTAAGGCATGGCGTTACTCGTCGCCCGGCACACCGTAGCTCGGCGCCTTGGTCGGGTCGAGGGCGCGCACGAGGTAGTCCTCCAGCTGCGGCTTGTAGGCCACCCAGAGTTTCTCCAGCTCATCGATGGGCGCTTCGTCCGCCCAGTCGACGCGCAGGTCGACGATCGGCCAGACCAGATCGCCGACGACCTTGAGCGCTGCCGAATGCACCGGGCCGGCTTCGCCACCGGCGGCCATCGCCGCCTGCATCGCGGCCAGCAGGCGCTCGGCCAGGCAGCCGTTGGCGCCTTCGAAGGCCTGGGTCATGGCCTCGATCACCGCCGTGGACGACAGCAGGTTGCCGGCCGCCACGCAGTTCTCACCCGCCACGGCGTTGTACACGCCCAGCGCCTCGCTGCCGGTGAACAGCGCGACCTTGCCGTGCTGGTCGATCACCGTCACCTGGCGGTACTGGCTGTAGCCGTTGCTGGAGAGCGCCTTGTCCAGCGCCGCGCTTGGTTCGAGGCCGGCTTCGAGCTGGTCGAGGATCTGCGGGCCGAGGGCCGGCAGGGTGATGTTCTGCGTCGCCACCGCGCCGACGCCGGCGCGTACCCAGGGGCAGCGGGCGCCCACGGCGATGCTCGAGGAGCTGATGGCGATACCCAGTTGTCCGGTTTCGGCGCAGCGGCCGACGATGGAGAAGGTCATGGTGGCTCCTTGCTTGCTGTTCTTGTCGATCAAGCGCTATCAGGCACAAACGACGAAGCGGCGAGGCAGGAAATCCCGCGTCGCCGCATCGCTTTTCAGGTCATCGATCAGTCCGGAATGACGGCGATGACATCGATCTCCATCAACCACTGCGGCTGACCGAGGGCCGACACCACCAGGCCGGTGGAGATCGGGAACACGCCCTTCAGCCACTTGCCGACTTCCTGGTACACCGGCTCGCGGTAGCGCGGGTCGATCAGGTAGGTGGTGGTCTTGACGATGTGCGACAGGTCGCTGCCGGCTTCTTCCAGCAGTTGCTTGACGTTCTTCATCGCCTGTTCGGCCTGGGCACGCGGATCGCCCAGCCCTACCAGGTTGCCCTCGAAGTCGGTACCGACCTGGCCGCGCACGTACACGGTGTTGCCGGCACGCACGGCCTGGCAGAGGTCGTTGTCCAGGGTCTGGTTCGGGTAGGTGTCCTTGGTGTTGAACATGCGGATGCGAGTATGGGTAGGCATCTCTTACTCCCAGGATGCGGCTTTCTGAACGGAGGAGCCTTCGCGCTGCGAGGCGTCCTGGTATTCGACATAACGGCGTTGGGTGGCGATATGGCCGGCCACATGCTTGGCGTCGTGCCACACGCCCCAGATGAAGGTGGAGCCGCGACGGGACAGCCACGGCAGGCCGACGAAGTACACGCCCGGCTCGCGGGATACGCCGCGCTGGTGCTTGGGCTTGCCCTTGTCGTCGAAGGCATTCACCTGCAGCCAGTTGAAGTCCACGGCGTAGCCGGTGGCCCAGATGATCGCGGTGATGCCGGCGTCGGCGAGGTTCAGCTCCTGGATCGGATTGCGGATGCACTCGGCGTCCGCGTAGACCTTGCGGGCCTCCGGCTCCAGCGGCAGGTCGAGGCCGTTGCGCTCGATGTAGGCGTCGGCGGCGTCGAGCAGGCCGAGGTAGTTGTCATCGCCGGCCTTCAGGTTGGCCACCAGGTCGTCCTGGAAGCTCACCTTGCCGTCGGCGAAGGCCTTGGTCAGGCCGGTCAGGGTGATGCCCTCGTTGGCCAGGCGACGGAAGTCGATGGTCTCGCCACCACGGGCACCGCTCACGGCGATGGTCACGTGCTCGCGGCCCGGCTGCACTTCCTCGGCGTCCCACAGGCCGAGCACGCCCAGCCACCAGACGAAGTCGCGGTTGCGGTAGGAGCGCGGCGGGCGGTCATGGGCGCCCACGGACAGGAAGACTTTCTTGCCAGCGCGGTTCAGCTCGTCGGCGATCTGCACGCCGGAGGAGCCGGCGCCGATCACCAGCACGGCGCCTTCGGGCAGTTGCTGCGGGTTGTAGTACTTGGCCGAGTGGATCTGGTAGAGGCCTTCGTCCTTCGGTGCGATGGCCGGGATCACCGGGCGCTGGAACGGGCCGGTGGCGGAAACGATGCGCAGCGCCTGGAGGGTGCCTTCGGAGGTTTCCACGGTGAAGCCGGGGCGGCCTTCGTTGCGGGTGACCTTCTTCACTTCCACGCCGGTGCGGATCGGCGCGTTGAACTGCTTGGCGTAGGCGACGAAGTAGTCCGCCACCTGCTCCTTGTGCGGGAAGTCATCCGGGCCAACCGGGAATTCCATGTTCGGGAAGCGGTCGTGCCAGGCCGGGCCGTTGGCTACCAGCGAATCCCAGCGGCCGGTGCGCCAGGCTTCGGCGATGCGGCTCTTTTCCAGCACGATGTGCGGCACGCCCTGTTGGGTCAGGTGCTCGCTCATGGCGACGCCGGCTTGTCCGGCGCCAACGACCAGCGTGTCGATTTCCAGGTTATCAAGCGACTTCTTGCCGAAGGCGCCTGGATTCAGGTCGGTCATGGCTTGCTTCCTCAGACTCTGATCACGTTTGTTCTTGTTGCGGCTAGGGAGGAGGTGTTGGCCGCATTCTGTTCAGAGGCTGTGAATAGCGAAATTATGTTTTTTGTAGTCGCAGGCTAGGGAAAAGCTGCACCCACGCAAACCCCGCGGCCCGCGGGCTACAGGGGAGGGGGTATAGGATTTTTGGTGGCTGGGGCGACAAATTGGATAGGCAGGAGGTGCTTTGTTTCGTGCGTGCGGCTTTTCGTAGGAGCGAGCTTGCTCGCGAACAGAGTCCGCAGCGGCGAGTAAGGCCGAAGCGTTCCGCACGGTCTTGCAGGGGAATTCGGCGTGTTGCGGCTGCCCTCACCCCAGCCCTCTCCCAGGGGGAGAGGGGGCAGACCGAGCAGGGTCGGAATGGAGGTGCTATCCGGCGAGCGCCAAAGGAGCCACGAAACGCCGATCAGTCCCCTCTCCCTCCGGGAGAGGGTTAGGGTGAGGGGCCGCAGGCCTGCCGTGCCCCTGAAAGTGTCAGGCTCAACGGCTCTGCGCCACCGCCTCGAGGAACCGCTCCAGCACCAGGTTCGGCCGGCGGCCCTTGCGGGTCACCACGGTCAGCGGGATGTCGTAGTGGAAGCGCTCCGGGCGCAGCGCGCGCAGGCGGCCCTGGGCGACCCAGTCGGCGGCGTAGTGGTCGGGCAGGTAGCCGATGTAGCTGCCGGTAAGGATCAGGAAGGCCATGCCCTCGCGGTCCGAGGCGGTGGCGCTGCCGGAGAGCTCCTGGTGCCGCTCCTGCGCCTCGGCCGGGATGCGGTAACTCGGCGCCACCGCGTCGCAGGCGTGGATTTCCTGCACGGTGATGCCCGCATCGTCGCGCTCGAACAGCGGGTGCTCCTGGCTGCAGAACAGCAGCGAACGCTCCTCGTATAAAGAGGAGTACTCCAGCCCCGACAGCGGGCTGATGAGCGGCACCACGCCGACATGCAACCGTCCGTCGAGAACTCCCAGCTCGATCTCGTTGGGCGTGGTCATGCCGATATTGATCCGCACGCCCGGCCCGCTGGCTTTCAGCGCGCGCAGGGCATGGGTGATGCGCATCTGCGGCAGGGTCACCAGGTTGTTGATGATGCCGATGTTCAGCTCGCCGCGCAGGTGCTGGTGCAGCTCGTTGACCTCGGCGCGGAAGCCCTCCAGCGCCG
Source organism: Pseudomonas sp. C9-3 (assembly GCF_032392015.1). NCBI lineage: Bacteria > Pseudomonadati > Pseudomonadota > Gammaproteobacteria > Pseudomonadales > Pseudomonadaceae > Pseudomonas > Pseudomonas sp. C9-3. The sequence continues at coordinate 6,048,470 of NZ_CP135919.1, forward strand.
CCAGCAGCGATTGCGTGGCGCGGTAGACCTCGCGGCCCTCGTCGGTCAGTGCGAAACCCGCCCGGCCGCGCTGGCACAGGCGCATGCCCAGGCGCTTTTCCAGGTCGCCCATGTGCAGGCTGATCGCCGAACGGCTGATGCCCAGCGTGCTCTCGGCGGCCGAGAAGCTGCCGCACTCGACTATGGTTTTGAAGATGCGCAGCAGGCGGATCTCGAAGTCGCTGACCTGGCCCAGGGAAGGCGCCCGTTGTTTCGCCATTTTAGTTTTACCAATCCGAAACTGAACGTAAGAAGAATAAGCTTTAACTCACGTTAAGTCAGGCCCAATCTAGTCCCATCGCACCAGGCCCGCCGCGGCCTGCGCGCCCAACAAGACTGTCTTCGAGGACAAGCTGCATGAACCAGCAAGTGAACGTCACCCCGTCGGTGGCCAGCGAACTGAACCTGAAGGCCCACTGGATGCCCTTCAGCGCCAACCGCAACTTCCATAAAGACCCGCGCATCATCGTCGCCGCCGAAGGCAACTGGCTGGTGGACGACAAGGGCCGCAAGATCTACGACAGCCTGTCGGGCCTGTGGACCTGCGGCGCCGGTCACTCGCGCAAGGAAATCGCCGACGCGGTCGCCAAGCAGCTGACCACCCTCGACTACTCCCCGGCGTTCCAGTACGGCCACCCGCTGTCCTTCAAACTGGCCGAGAAGATCACCCAGCTGACCCCGGCCGGCCTCGACCATGTGTTCTTCACCGGCTCGGGCTCCGAGTGTGCCGACACCTCGATCAAGATGGCCCGCGCCTACTGGCGCCTGAAAGGCCAGGCGCAGAAGACCAAGCTGATCGGCCGCGCCCGTGGCTACCACGGCGTGAACGTCGCCGGCACCGCCCTGGGCGGCATCGGTGGCAACCGCAAGATGTTCGGCCAGCTGATGGACGTCGACCACCTGCCGCACACCCTGCAGCCGGGCATGGCCTTCACCAAGGGCATGGCCGAGACTGGCGGCGTCGAGCTGGCCAACGAACTGCTGAAGCTGATCGAGCTGCATGACGCTTCCAACATCGCCGCCGTGATCGTCGAGCCGATGTCCGGCTCCGCCGGCGTGCTGGTACCGCCGAAGGGCTACCTGCAGCGCCTGCGCGAAATCTGCGACCAGCACAACATCCTGCTGATCTTCGACGAAGTCATCACCGCCTTCGGCCGCATGGGCAAGGCCACCGGCGCCGAGTTCTTCGGCGTGAAGCCGGACATCATGAACGTCGCCAAGCAGGTCACCAACGGCGCCATCCCCATGGGCGCGGTGATCGCCAGCAGCGAAATCTACGACACCTTCATGGGCCAGAACCTGCCGGAATACGCCGTCGAGTTCGGCCATGGCTACACCTACTCCGCGCACCCGGTCGCCTGCGCCGCCGGTCTTGCCGCGCTGGACCTGCTGGAGAAAGAAAACCTGATCCAGCAGTCGCTGGAACTGGCTCCGCACTTCGAGAAGGCCCTGCACGGCCTGAAAGGCGCGAAGAACGTCGTCGACATCCGCAACTGCGGCCTGGCCGGCGCCATCCAGATCGGCGCCCGTGACGGCGACGCCATCGTGCGCCCGTTCGAAGCCAGCATGAAGCTGTGGAAAGAAGGCTTCTACGTACGCTTCGGCGGCGACACCCTGCAGTTCGGCCCGACCTTCAACGCCAAGCCCGAAGACCTGGACCGCCTGTTCAGCGCCGTCGGTGACGCCCTCAACGGGGTGGCGTAAGTGAGCGAACGTCCGAAGGCCGTCCCGACGGTACAGATCGACAACGACAAGGTCCTGGTCACCGAGTGGCGCTTCGCCCCCGGTGCCGAGACCGGCTGGCACCGCCACGGCATGGAATACGTCGTGGTCCCGGTGACCAACGGCGAGCTGCTGCTCGAAACCCCCGAGGGCGAGCGCCGTGCGCCGCTGGTCCTGGGGGCGAGCTACACCCGCCAGATCGGTACCGAGCACAACGTGATCAACCCGTGCGATCACGAAGTGGCGTTCATCGAGATCGAGCTCAAGAGCGACGACCACCCGCACAGCCACTGAGCGCGCGGGCACGCGAGAAGGCATGCCGCGACGAGTCACCTTAGAGTGACTGCTGGCGTGCCTTGCAGCCCACGCTTCATACCGAACAATCCCCTCTCCCTTCAGGGAGAGGGCTAGGGAGAGGGGCTCCTCGCGAGCCCCGCCCCAATACTTTCAGCGAGAAGAGACTTCCCATGACCACCGTCAAGCACCTGATCGGCGGCGAAATGATCGCCGACACCGGCCGCACCGCCGACGTCTTCAACCCGTCCACCGGCGAAGCCATCCGCAAGGTTCCGCTGGCCAGCCGCGAAACCGTGCAGCAGGCCATCGACGCCGCCAAGGCCGCCTTCCCGGCCTGGCGCAACACCCCGCCGGCCAAGCGCGCCCAGGTGCTGTTCCGCTTCAAGCAACTGCTCGAAGCCAACGAAGCGCGCATCAGCCAGCTGATCAGCGAAGAACACGGCAAGACCCTGGAAGACGCCGCCGGTGAACTCAAGCGCGGCATCGAGAACGTCGAATACGCCAGCGCCGCCCCGGAAATCCTCAAGGGCGAATACAGCCGCAACGTCGGCCCGAACATCGACGCCTGGAGCGACTTCCAGCCGATCGGCGTGGTCGCCGGTATCACCCCGTTCAACTTCCCGGCCATGGTGCCGCTGTGGATGTACCCGCTGGCCATCGCCTGCGGCAACACCTTCATCCTCAAGCCGTCCGAGCGTGACCCGAGCTCCACCCTGCTGATCGCCGAACTGTTCGAAGAAGCCGGCCTGCCCAAGGGCGTGCTGAACGTCGTGCACGGCGACAAGACCGCCGTGGACGCGCTGATCGAGGCCCCGGAAGTCAAAGCCCTGAGCTTCGTCGGTTCGACCCCGATCGCCGAGTACATCTATTCCGAAGGCACCAAGCGCGGCAAGCGCGTACAGGCCCTGGGCGGCGCCAAGAACCACGCCGTGCTGATGCCCGACTGCGACCTGGACAACGCCGTCAGCGCCCTGATGGGTGCGGCCTACGGCTCCTGCGGCGAGCGCTGCATGGCCATCTCCGTGGCTGTGTGCGTGGGCGACCAGATCGGCGACGCGCTGGTCGAGAAGATCGTCCCGCAGATCAAGGCCCTGAAAATCGGCGCCGGCACCTCCTGCGGCCTGGACATGGGCCCGCTGGTCACCGGCGCTGCCCAGCAGAAAGTCACCGGCTACATCGATACCGGTGTCGAGCAGGGCGCCCAGCTGCTGGTCGACGGCCGCAACTTCAAGGTGGCCGGTCACGAGAACGGCTTCTTCGTCGGCGGCACCCTGTTCGACAAGGTGACCCCGGACATGACCATCTACCAGGAAGAAATCTTCGGCCCGGTGCTGTGCATCGTGCGCGTGAACAGCCTGGAAGAAGCCATGCAGCTGATCAACGACCACGAATACGGTAACGGCACCTGCATCTTTACCCGTGACGGTGAGGCTGCCCGCCTGTTCTGCGACGAGATCGAAGTCGGCATGGTCGGCGTCAACGTACCGCTGCCGGTACCGGTGGCCTACCACAGCTTCGGCGGCTGGAAGCGTTCGCTGTTCGGCGACCTGCACGCCTACGGCCCGGATGGCGTGCGCTTCTACACCAAGCGCAAGGCCATCACCCAGCGCTGGCCGCAGCGCAAGTCGCACGAAGCGGCGCAGTTCGCCTTCCCCAGCAATGGCTGATGGTGAATAAGCGGTAAGAGAAAGGCCGGTCCAGTGACCGGCCTTTCTCATTTGAGAGGATGCTGGGCAGACCACTCGCCATTCCGGCGGACGCATTCGTAGGATGGCGTGGAGCGCAGCGATACCCATCATTCCCCTGCGTCGATCTCTCCCATCGAGCTCCCGCCCCAGCCCTTCGCCAGCAGGCCATCGCGCACATATCGATGAAGCGAAGACCATCGCCAGTCCTCTGCGCGTAAGACATGGCCGTGTTTGCAGGGATTGAAATGGATGTAATCCACGTGCCGTGCGAAATCGGCGTCATCGCGAATCCGGTGCTCCCAGTAACGGCGCTGCCAGATGCCGCGTTCAGCGCTTTTGTGGCGGCTGGCGGAAATAGCCTCGCGCTTTGGCATTGCCCGCGAGAACTCGGTCTTGATCAGCCTCCAGCGGAGGGCGTAATCGGCGTCGCCTTCGGGCAGGGTGCAGATGGCATGCAGGTGATCGGGCAGGATGACGATAGCGTCGATCTGCCAGGGATGACGTTGTTGCGTGTAGCGGAAGGCTGCGCGGAGCAGATCGACGTTTTCCACCAGCAAGTGTGAGCGACGATCGGCCAGGGTGAGGGTGAAGAACCAGGTGGCACCCTCTGTTCTGTCGCGGCGGTATGAGGTCATGGTGCGCTCTGTCGGAATTGATGGGTATCGCTGCGCTCCACGCCATCCTACGTTCGAGGTCGCTTGCGGCTTTGCGGGAGCCGGCTGAAACCTTTGTAGGATGGGTGGAGCGTAGCGATACCCATGCTGCGGCTCAGGCGTGATCAAGCATCCGGGGGATTTCTTCCCAGCGCATCCACAGGCCGCCTTGCCAGTTCAGGAGCATGAGGCGGCGGGTGTCCCAGGTGAGATGGACGCGGCGCGGTGCGTTGGTTTCCGGGGTGTGCTGGTCGCGCAGTGTGGGGATCACATCCTGTGACAGCCAATGGTCGAGGGATTCGAGTTCCGGGTGGCCGAAGCGGACGAGGGCTTTGTAGGCGGCGGCTTCGCTGACCAGGATGGTTTCTTCTGTGCTGCCGGTGCGGTAGGTGAGGTGGACTGTCTGGACTTCGTGGGGGAAGAAGCGGTGGTGGAAGCTGTCGGGGTATTGGACGGACAGCAGGCGGGCGATATCGCGGGAGACGAACCAGGCCTGGTTGTCGATTATCAGGCCGCGCAGGAAGCGTTTTTTGCGGGTGAAGAAGGTTGGGGTGTAGGTGTCGTGCATAAGTGGAACTCCTAACGATTAAAGGAGCCGCACCTATGTCGCCAAACATAGGAGGCGGACCGCGCGGGGTTGGCGAACCGGACGTCAGGTCCCGGCAGACCCGGAGGTCTCCCCGCGCGATCCGCCATAAGCGTTGCAGAAATTTCTGCAGGGTGCGCGGGGGCCTACAAAAACATTCGCTGTTTTCGTAAGCACCTGTGGGCGCTATCGCGCCTGACGTCTCTGGGTCGCCAAACCCAGGTCACGGATGTGACAGGGCGAGGATAGGAATGGCAGGTGTGCTCAACAAGAAGCCGTTTCCGGCGTGCGTGTAGGAGCGAGCTTGCTCGCGAACAGCGCAGCACCGGAGTTCCCCGTGTAGCAGCGGACCTTGTCCGCGATCGCGCGGACAGCGCTCCCGCAGGTTGGCTTCTGTGCTTGAGTTTTGTTGGCGTGTCGTCCGGATGATCAGCGTCGCTTCGGCATGCGCGTGGGCTTCCTGTTTCGCCCCCTCGGGCGAGTCACTTTCTCAAACGCCAGAAAGTAACCAAAGGGCTTGCCCCTCCATCCGGTTTTTCGCTTAGGTGAAAAATTCCCCCGTTGAATCGAAGTTTCAGGGGCACGCGCTGACGGGCCATCCCTGGCCCGGCAGCGCTCTCGCGGCATCCATGCCGCTCAACCCCTGAAACTCCGATTCAACGGGGCCTCCTGAAAGGGGCGGTTCGGCGTGCGTGGGTGTTTTTCTGGAAGTCTTTAGGAGCCGGAGCCGGAGCCGGAGCCGGGACGTAGGGCGAATAACCCGGAACGGGTTATTCGCCAAAACGGCGGATAACGCCGGGGCCGTTATGCGCCCTACGGGAGCTGTTCGTGCCGGCTGACACGGTGGTTTCGCTATGCACCGAACGGTCCCCTCTCCCTCCGGGAGAGGGTTAGGGTGAGGGGTGGCCGAGCCCGGGCGTCATGCGGGGCGCTGGCTATCGGAAATGCGCCGAGAGGGCCGGCGTTGTGCGGGTTCGCGAGCAAGCTCGCTCCTACAAGAGCGGGAGAGTGGCAATCAGCCCAGGTGTTTCTTCAGGTAGATGCGCTGATGCCCCGGCGGGCAATCCTCGAGCACGCCCATGCGCTCGAAGCCCTGTTTCTCGTAGAAACCGGGAGCCTGGAAGCTGTAGGTGTAGAGGAACAGGCCGACGCAGCCGCGGCGGCGGGCTTCGTCTTCGGCCAGGGCGATGAGCTGGCTGCCCAGGCCGCTGCCGCGCTGGTCGTCCTGCAGCCAGAGGTAGTCGATGTAGAGCCAGCCCATGCCGGATTGGCCGAACATGCCGCCGACCACTTCGCCTTCCGCGTTGCGGGCGTAGAGTTCGAAGTCGTCGTAGGTGTTGCTGCGGCCCATCTGCCCGAGGTTGTAGGTGAGCAGGCCCTTGACCACGACGTCGCGTGCCTGCGGGTCGATGCCGAGGGTGAAGTTGAATGGCGTTTGCATGGTGCCCTCCGGATTGGCGAAGGCGACCAGTCTAGGGAGATGCCGCTGCCATGGGTAGGCGTCTTTGGTAGCGGCGGGCGTGCTGGGACGAGTGGCGCGGGAAGCTCAGAGTAGCTCCTTGCGCGACATGTTGATCGACAGCAGCTTGGTATCGCGGAAGAACAGATAACGATAGGCCCCGCCGCTGGGGCCGTACATCCAGGTTTCCAGTTGGGCTTCGCCAGGAATGAGCTTACCGGTCGAGTCGCGCCGAGGAGGCCTGGGAGGGACGATCACGCGTTTGGCAGGCTCGCCGCACTTGGCGAGGACTTCGTCCATCGGGTCGCCTTCGTTGATCAGGCTGGTGCCGCAGCGCAATGTGCCGGCATGGGCGCCGCTCGCAGCGAGCAGGGCCAGCAGGGGGATCAGCAGGAAGCGCATGGGATTGCTCCGCAGAGATGCTCACGCCCGACTTTAACCGTCAGGCGTGGCGTGTTCGTTGAGCGGGGGCAGTGCAGGGCGACGTTCTCAGCGCGCGGTGCCCACGTTGCGCACATACAGGTCCTTGCCGCCGCTACCGCCGCCGCGTGCCTGCAGCTCGAAGCGCTTGGGATGGCCCTTGATCAGGTCGCTGAGCTTCTTGAAGCCGTAAAGGCGCGGGTCGAATGCAGGCTGCAGCTTGCCGATGTTCTGCCCCAGGGCGCCCAACTGGACCCAGTCGTCATCGTCGCCGTCGATGTCGTCGAGCACCTTGGCGATGAAGTCCAGCGGGACCTTTTGCGATTTGCGCTTGGCCGCGGGTTTGGGCGTGTCGTTGGCGCTCGGGGCGGCCGTCTTGTCGGTGACGGGCACCGGCTCGACGGGGGCTTCGGGCGTGGCACGGAGGATTTCGGTGTAGATGAACTTGTCGCAGGCGGAGACGAACGGCTTGGGCGTCTTCTCCTCGCCGAAGCCGTAGACGGTCAGCCCTTCCTCGCGCAGGCGTGCGGCCAGGCGGGTGAAGTCGCTGTCGCTGGAGACCAGGCAGAAGCCGTCGAAGCGGCGGGTGTAGAGCAGGTCCATGGCGTCGATGATCAGCGCGCTGTCGGTGGCGTTCTTGCCGCTGGTGTAGGCGAACTGCTGCATGGGCTGGATGGAGTGGTCCAGCAGTACCTGCTTCCACTTGCCCAGGTTGGGCTTGGTCCAGTCGCCGTAGATGCGCTTGACGCTGGCGACGCCGTACTTGGCTATCTCCTCGAACAGGCCCTCGACAATGGCGGCGGGGGCGTTGTCGGCGTCGATCAGGACGGCGAGGTGCGTCTGCTGGCGCGGAGTGGGGGATCTGGTGGCCATGCTGCATCCTTTCCTGTGATTCACACGACCATAGTGCGCCGGGCTGCTCACCACAACCTTGCTGCAAGTCCGGATTTGCGAAAGATGTCATTGCGCCACTATGGTGGCGGGCTTATTCTCCGCCACCGTTCAGGGAGGGACGCGGCGGCGTCATTGGATCGCGAACTGCCTGCGCACCCTATTCGCCATCGAAGGAATGACCATGTTTCGCTTTCTCTGCGTTTCCCTTTTCGCGGTTCTGCTGACCGGCTGCGCCTCTTCGGCGAAGGTCGAGAACATGCAGATCAATGACCAGCAGGCGCACACCCAGAGCTACGACGCCGCACTGCGCGACAACCTCCAGGTTGCTGATGTCGAGGGTGGCAAGAAGACCAACCCGATGTGGACCTCGCAGATCGATGGCGCCGATTTCCGCGCTGCGCTGGAACAATCCCTGGGCAAGGCCGGCCTGCTCGGCCAAGGCGACAAGGCTGCCTAGTCGCTGCGTACCAAGCTGGTCAGCCTCGACCAACCGGTGTTCGGCTTCAACTTCACCGTCACCTCGACCGTCGAGTACAGCCTGGTGGAAAACGCCGGCGGCCGCGTGGTCTGGCAGGAAACCGTGAAGGAGCCCTTCACCGCTGGCGTGGGCGATGCGTTCTACGGCGTGACGCGGCTGCGCCTGGCCAACGAGGGCTCGGCCCGTGCCAACATCAACACCCTGCTGCAACGCCTGGGTGGCCTGAAGCTGGGCGCCGGTCAGGTGTCGCTGCAGAACTGATTGCGCGCCACAAGGAAAAGCCCGGCCATGGCCGGGCTTTTTTCATGGAGCCGCCGTTACGCCGTGGCGAACTCGCACTTGTCGCGCCCGCTGCGCTTGGCGTCCAGCAGGGCGGCGTCGGCGCGGCTGAGGGTCTGGGAGTAGCTCTCGCCCGGATGATGCTCGGCGACGCCGAAGCTGGCGGTGACCGACAGGGCGTTGGTGCCCACGCGCACGGCGAGGCAGCGGATGTCGTTGCGCACGCGCTCGATGATCGCGGCGGCGTCGGTGAGGCGGGTGTCCGGCAGGATCAGCAGGAATTCCTCGCCGCCCCAGCGGCCGCAGAGGTCGTACTGGCGCAGGGCGGATTCCATGGCGCGGCCGATCTCCACCAGCACGCGGTCGCCGACCTCGTGGCCCCAGGTGTCGTTGACCTGCTTGAAACGGTCGACGTCGAGCATGGCCAGCACGTAGGACTCGCCGTGGCGCTGGGCGCGCTCGCTTTCTTCGCGGAGGCGCTCCATCAGCAGGCGCCGGTTGGCGATGCCGGTGAGGGTGTCGTGGGTCGAGGCTTCCTTCAGCGCGACGTTGAGGTCGCGCATCATGTCCTGGTAGCGGTCGGAGATGCGCGCGACCTTTTCCAGCTGGCGCAGCTGCTTGTGGTAGCGCTCGGACAGCGTGCTGTTCTGCTGCCGGGCCATGGACTGGAAGCCGTCGGAAATCCGCGCGATGCGCTCCAGGCGCGCGAGCTGGTCGAGGGACTGCTGGTGCTTCTGGTACAGGGCCTCGCGCAGGGGGTGCCCTTCGTACTGTGGGTCGGCCAGCAGGTCTTCGATCAGCAGGTCCAGCTCGCGCTCGCTAGTCATGGCTCTTACTCGTCGTAGGCTTGGATGACGAACGGGAAGGTACAGTCCTCGCGGAATTCCTCGGCCAGTTCGGCGACACGCTCGTTGCGTCGGTCGTAGTGCCACGCCACTCGGGTGGTGCGGCCCTGGCCGTGGGCTTCTTCGAGCAGGTCGAAGATGTCCATCATGGCCTTGATCGAGCTGGTGTTGAGGTACAGCAGGCGCAGATCGAGTTCCAGCGGGCGCTGTTCCTCGGTGAGGAAGCGTTCGACCCACTCGATGACCTGGCCGAACAGCTCATAGGAGTTCTCCGGGTAGGAGTCGCCCTGCATCGCGAGGATGCCGGCCTGCCAGTCGCCGTGGATCTGTGGGGTGGATTGGGTACCGTTGACGTGGAGATCGCTCATATCGGGTCTTCCTGAATTTCGCAGATCAGATCACGGCGCGCAGGCTGAAGAAGGCGCGGCCGTCGGGTTGTTCGGTGAGAGATGTTTTCAGGGGCGCGCTGGACTTGCGGGCAATGTCCAGCAGGCCCAGGCCGGCGCCGGTGGAGGCTTCAGCGTCGCGCGGGCGGCGCAGCTGCTCCTTTTAGGCGGCCTTGAGCTGGGCCTTGTCCAGCCCGGCGATGGCTTCGATGCTGCGCACCAGGCCCTGGCCGTCCGCCAGCTCCACCAGGTTGCCGGCGGAGACCACGTAGTGGCCTTCGTCGTCGCGGGCAATGGCCACGGTGGCCGAGGCTTCCTGGTCGTTGTAGCCGCGCAGGGAAGCGTAGTGGCGGATGTTCTGGGTCATCTCGATGTAGACGGCGAATACGTCCATCGCTTCGCTGGGGTGTGCCTGCTCGGCCTGCATGTAGTTGCGCAGCGCGTGGCCGATTTCTTCGATCAGGCTGCGCGAGATGGGCCCGTTGAAGCAGAGCAATATGCGTTGCCGGGTGTAGCTTTCGCGCATGGCCAACAGATCTAGCGATTCCATGGAATAACCCCTAGTCGAAGCGGAAAGAAAGAATGGTGATGTCGTCGCGTTGCGGCTGCTCACCCTGGTACTGGGCGAGGGTAGCGGCGAACACGTCAGCCTGCTCGGCCAGCGGCCTGCGCGCGTGGTTGCGCAGCAGGTCGGCGAAGCGGCTGTTGCCGAAGCCGAAGCCGTGCTCGCCGCCGGCCTGGTCGAGGAAGCCGTCGGTGCACAGGTAGTAGGTCCAGCCGGCTTCCATCGGGATTTCCACGTCCTGATAGTCGCCTTGGCGCTTGTCGCCGATGGCGCGGCGCGCGCCCTTGTACTCGCGCACGTCGTTGCCGTCGCTGGCGAACAGGGAAATCTTCGCCCCGGAGAAATGCAGCAGCTTGCGCTGGTGGTCGACTCGTACCAGGCCCGCGTCCATGTTGGTGGCCAGCGAGTTGGTGAACTCTTCCTGGCCGAGCATGCCGCGCATGACGTGGTCGGTCTCGCGCAGGATGGCCGCCGGGTCATGGCTCTGCACGCTGTCGATGGCGTGGTCGATGGCCGCCAGGGCGAGCATGGTCATCAACGCGCCGGGCACGCCGTGGCCGGCGCAGTCGACGACGCCTATCAGGCTGTCCATGGGGCCTTCGCGGTAGATGTAGAAGTCGCCACCGACCACGTCGCGCGGCTTCCACAGGACGAAGTGGTGCTCGCCCAGGGACGCCTGCAGCTGGCGGTCGGGGAGGATGGCGCGCTGGATCAGGCTGGCGTAGTCGATGGAATCGCCGATCTTCTTCTGCGCGGCGGCCATCTCGCGGTTGGCCTTTTCCAGTGCCTGGGTGCGCTGCTGGACCTTGTCTTCCAGCTCCTCGGTGTGCCGGCGGACCTGGTCGGCCATGCTGGCGAAGGCGCTGGAAAGCTCGCCGATCTCGTCCGGGCGGGTGCGCGGCAGTGGGCTGTCGTACTGCCCGGCGGCAATCGCCTTGGCCGACTGCTTGAGGCCGCGCAGCGGGCGCAGTACCAGCAGGTCGACGGTGTAGGCGAAGCCGATCAGCAGGATCGCCAGCAACCCGGCGAGGGTGCCCACCAGCGGCCAGATCCAGCGGCTGTCGAGCACCTGGGCGGCGTGCAGGTCGATGGCGCTGAGCACGTGCCAGCGCAGCTGTGGGATGTAGGCGGTGGCGATCAGCTGTTCCTTGCCGTCGATGGTGCCCCACATGGTTTCCACTTCGCCGGGGTTGGCCTCGGCCTGGCGCAGGGTCTGGCGCAGGGCGGTACGCTCCTGGTCATTGCCCAGCAGGTCGAACACGTGGTGCTTGGCCTGGCCACTGGAGCCGGAGGAATAGGCGATCAGATTGGTGTCGGGGTGCGCCTGGATGGCGCCGTCCGGGTCGACGATCATCGGCGTCACCCCGGCCTCGCGGCGCGAGATGAACTGGTCGAGGAACTCGGTGAGGTCCAGGCCGCCACCGGCCAGGCCGACCTTCTCGTTGCCGGCGCGCACCACCATGTTGAACCAGACCTTGGTGACCTTCAGCTTGGCGTCGTAGTTGACGTTGATGTTGTAGGTCTCGTCGCGGGCCAGGGTATCGAAGTACCAGCGGTCCTGCGGGTCGGTGTCGCTCAGGGTGTAGCGCGGGGAATTGGAGAGCGGCGAGCTGGAGTCGTTGAAGTAGTAGTGGCGCGAGGAGTCCACCACGACGAAATAGGAGTAGTTGTGCTGGTCTGCGCGGAAGCCTTCGGCCTCGCGGAAGAACAGCGAGCGGCGCGCCGGGTCGTTCTCGGCCAGCAGCCAGTCCTGGGTGACCACGGACTCCGCCAGGCGCCGTGAGAGCGCCAGCTCGCGGATCACCGGTGCGATGATCTTCTGCTGGTTGAGCAGCGTGAAGTTTCTCGCGAAGGCGAGGCCGAAATGCGTGCGGATGTCTTCCATGGCCTTCCAGCCCAGCATGACTGCCGGTACCAGCGCCAGGAGACAGGCGATGAGCAATGCCACCACCGATTTGCCGCGCAACCCCCATCTTGCCGCCATGGCTATCTCGTTTCCCCGTGTCGCCCGCCGTGTGCCGGTCTTTTGGCGAAAGCTCAATTGTGCATTTTGTATACGGGCACAATCAAACCAAATTGATATCGGATCGCCATATATTTGGCGCCGGTCAATTGGCCTGAGTCTAGACCCTGTGTGAAAAGTCGCTCGGCAGTGCGGGGCGATTCCCGCAGAACTAGACGCGATTCCCACTTCCGCTCTGCCGCGCCTGCTGTAGGAGCGAACCGGCTATGCGCTCCAGCGGCAGGACTTCCTTGGCCGCACCCAGCTCCACGGCCTCGCGGGGCATGCCGTAGACGACGCAAGTCGCCTCGTCCTGGGCGACGGTATGGCCGCCGGCCTGGCGGATCGCCTGCAAGCCCCGGGCCCCATCCTTGCCCATGCCGGTGAGCAGCGCGGCGATGAGGTTGCGCCCGGCGCAGCGGGCGAGGGAGTTGAACATCACGTCCACCGCCGGCCTGTGGCCATTCACCGCAGCCTCGCGGTGCAGCCGCACGACGTAGTTGGCGCCGCTGCGCTGCACTTCCATATGGAAATCGCCCGGTGCGACCAGCACGTGGCCGGGGAGGATGCGGTCGCCATCGCGGGCTTCGCGCACGGACAGGCGCGTCTGTCGGTCGAGTCGTTCGGCGTAGGACTTGGTGAAGCCTGGTGGCATGTGCAGGGTCACGACGGTGCCGGGGCAGTCCGGCGGCAAGCCGAGCAGGACTTCCTTGATGGCCTCGGTGCCACCGGTGGAGGCACCGATGGCAAAAATCTTCTCGGTGCTCAGCAGCGGCGCGCTGCTCGTTGCCGGTGCGCCCGACACGGTGGCGGGGCGCGCGCGGGGCAGCCGGGCGCGGGCGGCGGCCTTGAGCTTGGCGCAGATTTCCTCGGCGTAGGCCTGCATGCCTTCGGCGATGCCCAGGCGCGGCTTGGCGATGAAGTCGATGGCGCCCAGCTCCAGGGCGCGCAGGGTGGCTTCGGAGCCCTTCTCGGTCAGCGAGGAAATCATCAGCACGGGCGTCGGCCGGCCCTTCATCAGCTTGTCGAGGAAGGTCAGGCCGTCCATGCGCGGCATTTCCACGTCCAGGGTGATGACGTCCGGCGAGTGCTGCTTGATCAGATCGCGGGCGACGAAGGCGTCGGGCGCGGCGCCCACCAGTTGCAGCTCCGGGTCGTTCTGGATGATGTCCTTGAGCAGGCTGCGAATCAGCGCCGAGTCGTCGACGATCAGGACCTTGACGGCCATCGGGCGTCCCTCCGTTCAGAACAGGTCAATGCTCCCGCCGCGCTCCCGACGGGACAGTTGCTGGCAGTACTGCCGCTCGCGCTGCAGCACCGTGTCGTTGGCCAGGGTGCGCAGCTTGCGCACCAGCACCCGGCCGCTGCCGGGAAAGAAGTAGACCTTGCGCGGGTGCACGTCGAGCAGGTCCTGGGCGAGCAGGGGGATGCCCTCGTTCTCCAGGTACTGCAGGACGAACTCGACGTTGCGCTGGCCGACGTCGGCGCTGAGGTTCTTCAGCACCGAGCCGCCGCCGAACACCTTGGCCTCGAAGTGCCTGCGCTGGGCGCCGCGGCGCATCAGGCCGTTGATCAGCAGGTCCATGGCATGCACGCCGTAGCGTCCGGAGTTGGACATCAGGCCCTGCACGCCGGTATCGCCGGGCAGCATGAAGTGGTTCATGCCGCCCAGCCCGCTGCTGCGGTCGCGCAGGCAGACCGAGACGCAGGAGCCGAGCACGGTGACCAGCATCAGCGGCTCGGCGGTGACGTAGCACTCGCCGGGCAGCAGCTTCACCGCTTCCATGCCAAAGCGCGGGTCGTAGTAGCGATTGGGTTGGTCCAGGGCTGCGCCCATCAGTGGCTCCCCACCGCCTGGTAGGTCGTGCGCCCTACCGAACGGACCAGGTGGCTGGCGTGGACGAAGTTTTCCGAGTGCCCGGCGAAGAACAGCCCGCCCGGCCGCAGCAGGCGCACCATGCGTTCGAGCAGGCGGGTCTGGGTCGGCTTGTCGAAATAGATCATCACGTTGCGGCAGAAGATCGCGTCCAGGTTGCCGGGGATACCCCAGTCGCGGTCCAGCAGGTTGATCTGCCGGTAATCGATCATCTGCCGCAGCTCGCGCACCACCCGCGCCTTGCCGGCGTTGCCGCCGGTGCCGCGGAGGAAGAAGCGCTTCTTCTGGGCCGGAGTCAGCGCTTCGAGGCGCTCCAGCGGGTAGATGCCCTGGCGCGCGTGGCCGAGCACGCCGGTGTCGATGTCCGAGGCGATCAGCTCCAGCGGCGGGCTGAAGCTGCCCAGGGCGTCCACCAGGGTCATGGCCATGGAGTAGGGCTCCTCGCCGGTGCTGGAGGCGGTGGACCAGAAGCGCAGCGGCTGGTGGTCGCGCAGTTGCTCGGCGGCGAAGCGGCCCAGGTGGTCGAAATGATGCTTCTCGCGGAAGAAGGCGGTGAGGTTGGTGGTCAGTGCGTTGACGAACTGCTGCCACTCGTCCTCATGGCTTTCCAGGTAGGCGAAGTACTCGGCGAAGCTGCCCAGGCGCAGGCTGCGCAGGCGCCGCGAGAGACGGCTGTAGACCAGTTGCTGCTTGTTCTCCGAGAGGCTGATGCCGGCGTGCCGATACAGGCGCTCACGCACCTGCTGGAAGTCCCGGCGGGTGTAGTGGAATTCGTGCTCGGGGGCGGGCAGGTGGATGGGCATTGGTTGGTCTCGCAGGTGAGCGGATTGCGTTGGGCGCATAACCTCGAACGGGTTATCCGCCGCGATGGCGGATAACCCGTTCGAGGTTATGCGCCCTACTTCATTCGTCTGATCGGGATAGCTCTGCGCTGGGCGTTGCCCTCTCCCTAACCCTCTCCCTGAAGGGAGAGGGGACTGAATGGCATCAAGTGGAACTCCGTGCTTCCCGGCCACGCCGATCGGCTCCCTCTCCCTTCAGGGAGAGGGCTGGGGAGAGGGACTCTTCATGCGCCAAGCCCTCATGGGAAACCCATCCGTGACCATCCCTGGTCCGCCCGCGGCGGCCGACCCTCCCATTGCTCCGGCCGCCGCCATCCTTCAGCCCCGCCCGATCAGAACTCTTCCCAGTCGTCTTCCTTGCCCTTGGCGCGCACTGCCTTGGCCACGCCGCGGGCGGCGCGCGAGGTGTGCGCAGTCGGTTCGGCGCGGGCCGGGCGGGCAGAGGCCAGCGGCACCACGGTGGCCGCGATGGTCTCCAGCTTGAACACCCCGACCTGCTGGTTGAGCATGCCGGCCTGCTCCTGCAGGGCCTCGGCCGACGCAGCGGCCTCTTCTACCAGGGCAGCGTTCTGCTGGGTCATCTCGTCCATCTGCGACACGGCGCCGTTCACTTCCTCGATGCCGCTGCTCTGCTCGGCAGAGGCGGCGGCGATCTCCGCCATGATGTCGGTGACGCGCTTGATCGCCACCACGATGTCGCTCATGGTCTGGCCGGCCTGGGCGACCAGGGTGTTGCCGCTCTCGACCTTGTCCACCGAGTCGTTGATCAGCGTCTTGATCTCCTTGGCGGCGGCGGCGGAGCGCTGCGCCAAGGTGCGTACTTCACCGGCCACCACGGCGAAGCCACGGCCCTGCTCGCCGGCGCGCGCCGCTTCCACCGCGGCGTTGAGCGCGAGGATGTTGGTCTGGAAGGCGATGCCGTCGATCACGCCGATGATGTCGGCGATCTTGCGTGCGGAGTCGTTGATCGCGGACATGGTGCCCACCACCTTCTGCACCACGCTGCCGCCCTCGGTGGCGACTTCGGAAGCGTTCACCGCCAGCGAGTTGGCCTGGCGCGCATTCTCGGCGTTGAGCTTCACGGTGCTGGTCAGCTCTTCCATGCTCGAGGCGGTTTCTTCCAGGCTGGAAGCCTGCTGCTCGGTGCGGGTGGAGAGCTCGGCGTTGCCGCTGGCGATCTCGCTGGCGGCGGTGTGGATGGTGTCGGCCGCCTCGCGGATCTGCCCGAGCATGCGCGACAGGCTCTGTGCGGTCTCGTTGGCATAGTCCTTCAGCTCGCCGAAGGTGCCCTGGTAGTCGGCGTCGATGCGCTGGGTCAGGTCACCCTGGGCCAGGGCGCCAAGTACGCGGGTAACGTCGCGCAGGCCCTTGTCGGCGGTGTCCACCAGGTTGTTCAGGCCGGTGGCGATCTTCAGGAAGAAGCCCTCCTTGTTCGAGGCTTCGATGCGCTTGCTGAAGTCGCCGGCGACGGCGGCGTCCACCAGTTGCGAGACTTCCTGCTCGGCGCGGAATTCCTCGGTGCGGTCGGTCCACTGCACCGCCGAACCCAGGCGCTCGCCGGCATCGTTGAACACCGGCACCACATCGAGGGCGAAGCGGCGGCCGCCCAGGTTCAGCTCGGCCTTATGCCGCGCGGTGAGGTGCGCGAGCATGCCGCGCTGGTGCGCCGGGTTCTTGTGGAACATGTCGATGTTGGCGCCCATCAGGCGGCTGGCGTTGAAGTTCGGCAGCTGCTTGCGGATGTCGGCCTCGGCATTGCCGAGCATCTCGGTGACGGTGCGGTTCATGTAGATGATGTCGAGATCGTTGTTGGCGATCATCACGTTGGCCGAGACGTTATCCAGCGCACTCTTGATCCGCGCGTTGTACTCGGCGGCGTCGGCGTTGGCCTTGAGGCTGTCGCGCACGCCGTCGATGGCCTCGGTGATGATGGCTTTCTTGCCCGGCAGGCGGTCCATCTCCACCGAGTAGTCACCCTTGCCGTAGGCGGTCACGGTAGCAACCACCTTCATTTTCACCGCGATGTGCGCGGCGACCAGGTCGTTGATGCCCTTGGCGATGCGCGCCGGGCGGCCGGCGAACTTGTCCACCGGGATCACCTCGTCGATCCAGCCCAGCTCGTGCTGGCGCGTCATCTCCACCAGCCCGGCCTCCAGGGCTTCGGCCTGGGCCAGTTCCGTGCGCTGCTCGCGCAGGCTGCGCTGGACATTGCGCAGCCCGTCGTACAGGCGCTCGTAGCCGGGCGCGGGGGCTTCGCCGATGGCGACGTCGAGGTTGCCGTCCACCAGGCTGTGGAGGATGGCGGTGATGCGGTCGGCGCGTTGCTGCGCCACGGCGTGTGCGTTGAACAGACCCATGCTGTTTGTCCTCGGTCGCGATCAGGCGGCGGTTTCGTCGACCAGCGCCATCTCACGGCTGGTCATGAGTTTTTCGATGTCCACCAGGATGAGCATCCGCTCACCCGCGGTGGCCAGGCCCAGCAGATACTCGGTGTCGAAGCTGGCAGCGAATTCGGGGCGCGGCTTGATCTCCTCGCCGGCCAGGGCGATCACGTCGGAGACCGAATCCACCACCGCGCCGACGATGCGCCGGCCGACGTTGAGGATGATCACCACGGTGAACTGGTCGTAGCTGATGTCGGCCAGGTTGAACTTGATGCGCAGGTCGACGATGGGAACGATGGCGCCGCGCAGGTTGATCACGCCCTTGATGAAGGCGGGAGCGTTGGCGATCGCCGTGACCTGGTCGTAGCCACGGATTTCCTGCACGCGCAGGATGTCGATGGCGTATTCCTCGCGGCCCAGGGTGAAGGTCAGGTACTCCTGCACCGGGCTGCTTGCCGCGCTGGCTTCAGCTGCGCTCATGGGTGGGTTCTCCTTGTGCCGCCAGACGTGGCAGGGCATCGACATCGAGGATCAGGGCGACGCTGCCGTCGCCCATGATGGTGGCGCCGGCGATCCCGTCGATCCGGCGGAAGTTCTGTTCCAGGCTCTTGATCACCACCTGCTGCTGGCCGACCAGTTCGTCCACCTGCAGGGCGAAGCTCTTGCCCTCGGATTCGAGAATCACCACGATCCCCTGCTCCGGCGGCATGGGCTCGGCGCCGATGCGCAGCAATTGGTTGAGGGAGAACAGCGGCAGGTATTCGCCGCGCACGCGGATCACCGTCGACTCCTCGCCGGCCAGCCCGCGCACGTCGTCGGCGCGGGCCTGCAGCGACTCGACGATGTAGGTCAGCGGCACCACGTAGTTGACCTGCTCCACGGCGACGATCAGGCCGTCGAGGATGGCCAGGGTCAGCGGCAGGCGGATGCTCATGCGGGTGCCCATGCCCGGTGCCGAATCGATGTCGATCCGCCCGCCCATGGCCTGGATGTTGCGCCGCACCACGTCCATGCCGACGCCGCGGCCGGACAGCTCGGTAACCGCTTCGGCGGTGGAGAAGCCGGGCATGAAGATCAGTTGCCAGACTTCCGCGTCGGTCATCCCGTCGTGCACCGGCAGGCCCTTTTCGCGGGCCTTGGCGAGGATGCGCTCGCGCGACAGGCCGCGGCCGTCATCGGAGATTTCCACCACCACGCTGCCACCCTGGTGGCTGGCGGCGAGCTTCACCGAGCCCTGCGCCGGCTTGCCGGCCGCCAGGCGTTCGGCGGGCGTCTCGATGCCGTGGTCGATGCTGTTGCGGACAATGTGGGTGAGCGGGTCGCTGAGTTTTTCGATGACGCTCTTGTCCAGTTCGGTGTGCTCGCCCTGGAGGATCAGTTCGACCTGCTTGCCCAGGCGCGCGGAGGTGTCGTGCACCAGGCGCGGGAAGCGGCTGAAGATGAAGCTGATCGGCAGCATGCGGATCGACATCACCGATTCCTGCAGGTCGCGGGTGTTGTGCTCGAGCTGCGCCAGGGCCTGCTGCAGGCGCTCGAAGTGCGCGGGATCGAGGTCCTCGCTGAGCTGGCTGAGCATGGCCTGGGTGATGACCAGCTCGCCGACCAGGTTGATCAGGCTGTCGATCTTCTCGACGCTGACGCGGATGGAGCTGGATTCGCTGTCAGGGCGCGGCGCGGCGGCTGCCTTCGCCACGGTCGGTGCGGCTTTTGGCGCTTCGCTGGCGGCGGCTGGAGCGGCGGCGGGTGCGCCCGGTGCCTTGTCGAAGATGCCGTAGGGCTCGACGGGGCTGGCGTCCGGCGCGCCGGGGGCGTCGTCGAAGAAACCGAAATCGTCGTCACTGCTGGCGACCGCTGCGCTGGCGCCGGGCATGCCGGGCGCATCGTCGAAGAAGCCGAAGTCCTCTTCGCTGGCGCTGGTCCCTGCCGCGGCAGGAGCGTCTTCGAACAGGCCGGAGTGGTTATCGGCGGTTGCTGCAGCCGGTGCTGCCAGCCAGGCGCGCAGGCGCTCCACGGTGGCGGCGACGGGCACGTCCGGATCGGGCACCTGGCTGCGGTGTGCGTCGAGCAGGCGCTGCAATACGTCTCGGGCTTCGAGGAACGCGCCGATCATGTCCACGTGCAGGGCAGTCTGCCCGCAACGGATACGGTCGAGCAGCGTCTCCAGCTCGTGGGTCACGGCGGTCAGGTCGTCGAAGCCGAACATGCCGCTGGAGCCCTTGATCGAGTGCGCCGCGCGGAAGATGCCATTGAGCGTCTCGGCGTCCGGCTGATCGAGGTCGAGCCCGATCAGCAGGAGTTCGAGGGTCGCCAGGTGTTCGTCGGTTTCCTCGAAGAACACCTGGAGGAATTGCTCCATACCGGTAGCCATTCAGGATTCCCCTAGGGCAGGACCTTGCGGGTCACTTCCAGCAGCTTCGGCGGGTCGAACGGCTTGACCAGCCAGCCGGTGGCGCCGGCGCTCTTGCCCTGCTGTTTCATGGCGTCGCTGGATTCGGTGGTGAGCATCAGGATCGGCGTGCTGCGGTAGCCGGCCATGTCGCGCAGGCTGCGGATCAGCGACAGGCCGTCCATGTTCGGCATGTTCTGGTCGGTGAAGACCAGGTTGTAGGTCTTGCGCTGGGCCTTGCCCAGGCCGTCCTTGCCGTCCACGGCCTCGTCCACCTCGTAGCCGGCGGACTTGAGCGTGAAGCTCAGCATCTGCCGGATCGAGGCCGAGTCATCGACGATCAGAATCTGCTTTCCCATTGCGTTGGTTCTCCTCGGATTGCAATGCGTTTGTTGTCGCCAGGCGCACAGAAACTCGCGCCATCCCGGCGCGCGGAAATGGTGTGTGGGGCTCAGCCGATGAGGGCGAGGTTGGCGAGCCAGCGTTCGTTAAAGCGGGCGAAGACGGACTGCAGCATGTCGGGGCTCCTGCTTTGCCTTCAGTTCAGAACAGTTCCACCTCGCCAGCGCTGAGGCTGGTCTGGGCGACCGGATTGCTCAGGGGGCGACCGAGTTCGGCGACTTCGCCGCGCAGGCGCTCGCCCCACTCGCCGGGCTCGCGGCCGTCCAGCGCGCCCAGGCCCACGGCGAGTGCGCCGAGGCGGGCGCTGTGCTTGCCGACCTGGCCGAGCAACTGGCTGCTCATGTCCTGGAATTGCAGGGCGGTGACCGCGGCGTTGACGCCGTCGCCCACTTCCAGGGAGATGCGGTCCAGCTCCTGCACCACCTTCACGGTGTGCTGGTTCATGGCGTCGAGGTCGTCGAGCATGTGCTGGATCTTCCTGCGCGAATCCAGGGCGAAGCTCATGTCCTTGTCGGCCAGCTGGCTGATGGCGCCTTCGGCGTCCTTGATCTCGTGGTAGACCACGTCGACGTGTTCGCGGATGGCCTGGGAGAAGTGCGTGGAGCGGGTCGACAGCGCGCGCACCTCGTCGGCCACCACGGCGAATCCACGGCCGCTTTCGCCGGCGCGGGCGGCCTCGATGGCGGCGTTGAGGGCCAGCAGGTTGGTCTGCTTGGCGATGGCGTCCATGTCCTGGGTGGACTGCAGGATCTCGGCGATCTTGTGGGTCACGCGGTCCATGCGCTCGACCAGTTGCTGCGAGGTGCGGCTGGTTTCCAGGGTGGCTTCGACGAACAGCCCGAGGGTTTCCTGGGTGGCGTGGATGAAGCGCTGGAAGTCGATGTCGCCGTCCATGTGGCCGCGGCCGTCGTAGCGTTCGATCAGCGAGTGGGACAGGCCGCGCTGGGTGTCGATGCGATCAGCGAGGGCGTGGAAGCTGTCGGTCAGCTGGCGGATCGCCTGGTGCAGGAGGCTGTCGATCTGGTGGGTATGGCCGTTGAGCTGGGCCAGGTGGCTTTCCACGGCTTCCTGCAGCGGGCGCCACTGAGGCAGCTCGTCGCTGTGCAGCGTGACTGCCTGCGCCTCGGCGGCGGCCTTGCCGGTGCCGCACAGCAGGCTGCTCAGCACCAGGCTGGAGATCCAGCCGATCGGCAGCATCCACCAGAACGGCACGCCGACCGCGCAGAGTGCGGCGACCACCGCCCAGGGCAGGGTCTGGATGATGAGGCGCCGCGGCCAATCCTGGCCGGCTTCTTGAACCGCCAGAGGGTCCAACTGTGAATCGCGCATTGAAGTGCACTCCATTGCCGGGCGCCGGTAACCGGGCCAAACGGCTGCTGACAACGTCTTGAGCAGGAATTCGGCCCGGCGATTTAAAACTAGAGTGCCAATGGGTGATGTCAAACTGACGGCATATTCCCGTCGCAAGGGATAGACCCTTGATCTAGAGGGGTTTTCAGTGAATGACCGCTTGTCGCGGCTGTTTGGATGGCGACGGGCGGTAGTGCGCAGCCCTTGTGTGGCGCGGGCTGTAGCGATTTTTCGATGGCAAAACGTGCCCGCGGGAATGGCATCCGGAGCCACGTGATGGTCTTCGGTCAGGAAGCTTGTCGGCAGGCTGGGTAGAGCGGATTACAGGCGAGCCGATATTCGCTCGGGGCTTGCCCTCACCCCAACCCTCCCCCATAGGGTTAGGGTGAGGGGCTCCGCTCGTATGGGCGCGGAAGGTATTTACAGCGTACCGAGCAGCTTGCGCGCCGCCTGGGTGTGGTCGGCGATCAGGCGCTTGAGGTCGAGGCCTTCGACCTCACCGTCGACGACGCGCCAGGTGCCGCCGATCATGATCCGGTCGGCCTTGTCGGCGCCGCACAGCAGCAGCGCGGAGAGCGGGTCGTGGCTGCCGGAGAAGCGCAGTTCGTCGAGCTTGAACAGCGCAAGGTCCGCCTGCTTGCCCACGGCCAGTTCGCCGATGTCGCTGCGGCCGATGAGCTTGGCCGAGCCTTTGGTGGCCCAGCCCAGCGCGCGTTCCGGGGTGATCTGCTCGGCGCCGTAGCGCAGGCGCTGGATGTACAGGGCCTGGCGGGCTTCAAGGATCATGTTGGAGGCGTCGTTGGAGGCCGAGCCGTCCACGCCGATGCCCACCGGCGCGCCGGCGGCTTCCAGCGCCACGGTCGGGCAGATGCCCGAGGCCAGGCGCATGTTCGAGCTGGGGCAGTGGCAGACGCCGGTACCGGCGGCGCCCAGGCGCTGGATTTCCTCATCGTTGAAGTGGATGCCGTGGGCCAGCCAGGTGCGCGGGCCGAGCCAGCCGACGCTGTCCAGGTAATCCACGGTGCGCTGGCCGAAGCGCTGCAGGCAGAAGTCCTCTTCATCCAGGGTTTCGGCGAGGTGGGTGTGCAGGCGCACGTCTTCGCGCTCGGCCAGTTCGGCGCTGGCGCGCATGATTTCCGGGGTGACCGAGAAGGGCGAGCAGGGCGCCAGGGCGATCTGCACCTGGGCGCCTTCGCCGCGCTGGTGGTACTCGCGGATCAGCCGCTGGCTGTCGTCGAGAATGTCTTCGGCGCTCTGCACGGTCTGTTGCGGCGGCAGGCCACCGTCGGCTTCGCCCAGGCTCATGGAGCCACGGGTGAGCATGGCGCGCATGCCCAGTTCCTGGACCACGCCGGCCTGCACGTCGATGGCCTGCTCGAGGCCGTCGGGGAACAGGTAGTGGTGGTCGGCGGCGGTGGTGCAGCCCGAGAGCAGCAGTTCAGCCAGGGCAACCTTGGTGGCCACGCCGAGCTGGTCAGGAGTCAGGCGCGCCCATACCGGGTACAGGGTCTTCAGCCAGGGGAACAGCGGCTGGTTCACCACCGGCGCCCAGGCGCGGGTGAGGGTCTGGTAGAAGTGGTGGTGGGTGTTGATCAGGCCGGGCGTCAGCACATGCTGGCTGGCGTCGAAGGTCTGCTGGACGGGAGCCGAGGGCTGCTGGCCGGCAGCGACCAGTTCGACGATGCGGCCGTCCTGGACGACGATGCCGCCTCGGGCGTCCTGATCATTAGCGGTGAAGATGGCCAGCGGGTTGCGCAGCCAGAGACGCGGGGAAGACATGGATGAATTCTCCAAACGGACGGAGCCGTTCGTTCGAGCCGGCTCCATGGGTTCATGGGAAGCCAGCTCAGTGTTCACCCTGTCTGCTGATCCAGGTTCCCTCGCACCCTAGCGGTTCGCTGCGCGTCGGCCATGCGGCGTTGGCGATTGTCGAGAAATGCTCATTGACTGGAGTCAACTGCGCTTTCTCGCCAACCGCCGCCTTGCCTGGCTCTAGCTCGCAGAACCTGACATGGGGGTCAAGAGAACGCTCATAGTAACGGGCTCGAATGCCGTCGTCACCAGTCGATCGTCGTTCCCTGGTAGTCCAGGTAGAACTGGCCGCCACGGCCGGCGTGGCCTTCGACCTGGTCGGCAAGGCCTTTCACGCTGGTCTGCACGTCCAGCGGCGCGGACTCGCCGCCCATGTCGGTGCGCACCCAGCCCGGATGCAGGTTGAGCACGGTGATGCCGGTTTCGCCCAGTTCGGCGACGAAGCTACGGGTCAGCGAATTGAGCGCCGCCTTGCTCGCGCGGTACAGCGCCATGCCGCCGGATTCATTGCCGGCGACGCTGCCCAGTTCGGAGGTCATGAAGGCCAGCACGCCGTTGTCGCCGTCCAGGCGCGGCAGCAGGCGTTCGGCCAGGCGCAGCGGGGCGATGGCGTTGACCATGAACAGCTGGCCGACATCGGCGAGATTGGCGTCGATGGCCGATTGGTGCGGCGGACCGTAGATGCCGGCGTTGATGTAGATGAGATCGAAGCGTGTGCCGGCAAGGGTTTCGGCGAGGCGGTCCTGGGAGTGCACGTCGTCCAGCAGGAGTGACTCGACACGTACCGGCAGTGCGGCCAGTTCGCCGGGTTGGTTGGCGTCGCGCACGGTGGCGGTGACGTCCCAGCCGCGGTCCAGCAACTCGCGCACGAGGCCCAGGCCGAGGCCGCGCGAGGCGCCGATGATCAAGGCGGATTTCGGGGTGGTCATGGCAGGCTCCTGTGGCGGGGAAAGGTGCCCAGCATACGCCAGCGCCGCTCAGTCGTCGGCACGCAGGCGATCCAGGCGCAGGCGCTCGCGCGGGTCGGTCAGCCGCCACAGCGACAGGTACACCGCGCCCAGTGCGGCGATGAACCCCGCGCCGGCGAGCAGGAACATCAGCAGGATCTGGTAGCGCGCGGCATCCAGTGGGTCCATGCCGGCGAGGATCTGGCCGGTCATGATGCCCGGCAGGGTGATGATGCCGGCGGCGGCCATCTGGTTCAGCGTGGGAATCAGCCCGGTGTAGAGCGCGCGGCGGATTGGCCCGCTGAGTGCCGTGTGGCGGTCGGCGCCCAGGGCCAGGCGCGCCTCGATGGCCGCGCGCTCGCGGGTGACGTTGGCGAACACCTGGTTCAGCGCCAGGCTGGCGGCGTTCATCGCCGTGCCGAGGATGATGCCCACCAGCGGAATGGCGTGGCGCGCGTCGTACCACGGGGTTGGCCGCAGGCTACCGGCCAGGGCGAACAGGGCGATGCCCAGGGTGGCGATGCCGACCGCGCTGCCGCCGATGCCCAGGTGCCAGAGGCCGGTCAGCTGCCGGCGCTGCCGCGAGCCAACCTCGAAGGTCGCCGCGCCAAGCATCACGGCGATTACCAGCGCCGTGAGCCAGGGCGAGGACAGTGCAAACACCTGGCGAAGGAAGAATCCCACCAGCACGAGTTGTACTACCAGGCGCGCGGCGGAGATCAGCAGCGTGCGTTGCAGGCCCAGGCGCAGCGCCCAGGACAGCGCCGCCGCCGCGACGATCAGCAGCCCCGCCAGGGCCAGCTCCGGCACGCTCAATTGCAGCGGCGTCATGGGTGCAGCTCCGTCAGTCCGTCGTGGTCCAGGTGCAGTTGCCGCTCGCCGAGGCGCCGCGCCTGTTCGGCATCGTGGGTCACCACCAGCAGGCCCATGCCTTGCACCTTGGCCGCCAGCAACAGGCGTTCGACATGCTCGCGATTGTCCGGGTCCAGCGCGGCGGTGGGTTCGTCCAGCAGCAGGAAATGCGGGCGTTGCAGCAAGGCGCGCAGCAGGGCCAGGCGCTGCCGTTCGCCGCTGGACAGATGCGCGACCTGCGCCTGCAGCCGCGCCGGGTCGAGATTGAGCTGCGGGAGCAGCCGGCGGGCGCCGTCGAGGTCGCTGAAGTGCGTGGCAACGTCGTCTTCCCACCAGCCGGATTCGGCCGGCACATAGGTCACCCAGCGTCGCCAGACATGGGCCGGCTGGCTCTCGCGGTTCACCCCGCCGAGGCTGACCTCGCCCTGGTTCGGGTCGAGGTCGGCAAGCAGGCGCAGCAGCAGGCTCTTGCCGACCCCCGAAGGGCCGCTGAGCACCGTGCAGTGGCCGGGTTCCAGGTCGAGATCGAATGGCCCGCTGAGTGCACCGCGCAGAGCGCGCGCGCTCAACGTGCCGGCGGGAAAGGGAGAAGGGCTCATGGGATTGGCTACGCGACCGTGACGCTGGCGAGGATAGCGCAGCGTCGCGCGTCACCGTAGAAACGACAAGGCCCGGCATGCGCCGGGCCTTGTGGATAAAAAGCCCCGGCGAGTGTGCGCCGGGGCCTGGGCAAGGAGCCCAATCAGTCGGTGGTGATCTTCGAGTGCTTCTGGGTGTCCTTCATGGTCACGTAGACCAGCAGCGAGCAGGCGATGCACGCGGTGACGTACCAGTAGAAGCCGCTCTCCATGCCGACGCTCTTGAACCACAGCGCCACGTACTCGGCGGTGCCGCCGAAGATGGACACGGTCAGTGCGTACGGCAGGCCCACGCCCAGGGCGCGGATTTCGGTGGGGAACAGCTCGGCCTTCACCACGGCGTTGATCGAGGTGTAGCCGCTGACGATGACCAGCGCGGCCATGATCAGGAAGAACGCGCCCCACCAGGTGTCGATGGTGTGCAGGGTGCTGAGGATCGGGTAGGTGAACACGGTGCCCAGCACGCCGAAGGCGATCAGGATCGGGCGACGGCCGATCTTGTCCGACAGCGCGCCGACGATGGGCTGCAGCAGCATGAACAGGAACAGCGTGGCCGCCGAGATCATGGTCGAGTCGTTCTTGCTCATGCCCACGGTGTTCACCAGGTACTTCTGCATGTACGTGGTGTAGGTGTAGAAGGCCAGCGTACCGCCCATGGTCAGGCCGACCACGGTCAGGACTTCCTTGGGATGGCGGAACAGGGTGCGGATCAGGCTTTCCTTGGGCTCGTCCTTCTTGGTGCTGAAGGATTCGGTCTCTTCCATGCCGCGACGCAGGAACATGGCTACGACCGCGCACAGCGCGCCGATGAAGAACGGAATACGCCAGCCCCAGCTTTCCAACTGCTCGACGGTCAGGGTCTGCTGCAGCACGATCAGTACCGCCAGGGCGATGAGCTGGCCGGAGATCAGGGTCACGTACTGGAAGCTGGAGAAGAAGCCGCGCTGCTCCTTGTTGGCCATCTCGCTCAGGTAGGTCGCGGAAGTGCCGTATTCGCCGCCGACCGAGAGGCCCTGCAGCAGGCGCGCGAGCACCAGCAGGATCGGTGCGCCGACGCCGATGGTTTCATAGCTGGGGGTCAGGGCGATGATCAGCGAGCCGAAGCACATCAGCAGGACCGACGCCAGCAGGGCAGCCTTGCGGCCCTTGCGGTCGGCATAGATACCCATCAGCCAGCCGCCGATCGGGCGCATCAGGAAGCCCACGGCGAAGATCGCGGCGGTGTTCAGCAACTGGGCGGTCATGTCGCCCTGGGGGAAGAATGCCTTGGCGAAGTACAGCGAGAAGGCGGCGTAGACGTACCAGTCGTACCACTCGACCAGGTTGCCGACCGAACCACTGAAGATCGACTTGATGCGCTGGGAAGTCGTGCGGGGTGCGGCAGAAGCGGAGACGGCGCTTGCGCTATCCATGGGTATTCCTCTTGTCGTTGTTGTCGTCAGGCGTGCGGACTACGGGTTACGTCACGCCGGCGCGCCGCGAGGGCGGCGCAGTGCCGAGGGCGATAGCAGGCACCGTGCCAAGGCGCGAAAGCCACGTGGCACTAGGGTTTGATCGATTCATGGGGTGGTGACGGCAGGCGAAGCGGCGCCGATTGGCGAGGGTGTTGAGCGGAAATCCGCCGATGCATGTACCTGTAGGAGCGAGCTTGCTCGCGAACGAATTTCCGGCGACACCGAGGTTGGGCGATTCGCGAGCAAGCTCGCTCCTACACCAGAGACGGTGGTGTGGGGTTCAGCCAATCGCGGAGGGAGTTCGCACCCACGCGGGGGCTGGCTTGGCGTAGGAGCGGACTTCGTCCGCGATCGCCACCCGCTGGCACGGTCACCGCTGGCGGAACAAATCCCCCGGCGTAAAGCCGAACAACCCCTTGAACGAGGCGATATAGGCCGAGGTGGAGTCGTAGCCGCAATCCAGCGCCGCCGCCGTGACGCTGTCGCCCGCCTCCAGCGAGCCGAGGGAGGCGAGCAGACGCTGGCGCTGGCGCCACAGGCGGAAGGTCATGCCGGTCTCACGCTGGAACAGCCGCGACAGGGTTTTCTCCGACGTGCCGATGCGCTGCGCCCAGTCACCCAGGGTGTGGCTGTCGGTGGGGTGGTCGATTAGCGTCTGGCACAGTTGCAGCAGCCGTCCCTCCTGCGGCATCGGCAGGGAGAAGGCGACCTCCGGCAGATCGCGCAGCTGGTCCAGCAGCACTTCCACCAGCCGCGATTCGGCGCTGTCGCCTTGTGGATAATCCACCGGCAGCTCGCAGAAGCTCTTGATCAGCTCGCGCGCCAGCGGCGTGACCTCCAACACCCGGCAGCGGTCCGGGGCCCAGCGGCAGGCGTCGTCGCGGATGTACAGGCTGCGCATTTCCGCCTGGGTCGAGGTCACCACCTCATGGTCGAGGAAGGCCGGAATCCAGATGGCCCGCTGCGGCGGGGCGAAGAAGCTGCCCTCGGCGGTGTGTACGCCCAGTACGCCGGTGATGGCATAGGACAGCTGCACCCACGCGTGGTGGTGCCGGCTGGTCCAGGAGCCTGCGCGTAGCCGCTCGGCCCGCGCGTAGACCGGCCGCGGCAGGCGGTCGAGTACAGGAATCAGGCGTTGCAGCTCGGGGGGTTGTCCCTTCATCGGTACATCTTCGGAAAGTGTCGCTGATGGCCAAAGTCTGGCAGGCCTGCCCTGGAGCCTCAAGCGTGGCCCTTGGCAGTGCCGGGAAACCGCTGTGCCCATGGCCTCCGGCAGCGCCGCAAAGCGCGACCGCCCGGCGGCCCGAGTCAACCTGACAGGTGTAGTCACCGCCCTTGTCTGGCATCATCCGCGCCCGGAAAAACGCGTGGTGTATTCCGACGGCTGTTGGGTAGATTTCCCACAAGGGAGTTGTATACACAATTTGTGTTGATTCGTTTCAACACAGGTTTGTCATGTATCCAATCTTCCGGATGGCGGTTGCCATTCCTGTGCTTCCCGATGGCGCGATGCCCTTCAATCAGGCGAAGTTGTCCTGTGAGTCAAGAAATGGCCCGGCCCGTGCACCCGCGTCTTCTCTGCCAAAGGAGCGGATCCCGAGGGGTTCGTCATAAAAATGGAACATCTGGTCAGGATTGGCTCCAATCTTGCTTTTCCTCGCCAGGCCTGACCGACCGGACAGGTTCCACCGACAATTAAAAAACGCAACACGACTGCACTGATTAGGAGCAACGCATGACTCGCACTCTCGCATCCCTGCTGCTCGCCGGCGGGCTGCTCGCGGCCGGGCAGGCCATGGCTGGCGGTGAAGACCTGACCCCGGCTCCGGCATCCAATGACGGCCCGCTGATCTGGCACAACGAAAGCCTGACCTACCTGTGGGGCAAGAACTTCAAGGTAGACCCGCCGATCCAGCAGACCTTCACCTTCGAGAGCGCGAGCGCCTGGACCTGGGGTGACATCTGGTTCTTCGTCGACCAGATCAACTACAACGGCAAGGAAAGCGCCACCAACGGCAAGAACACCTACTACGGTGAGTTCAGCCCGCGCCTGTCGTTCGGCAAGATCACCGGCACCGACCTGTCCTTCGGCCCGATCAAGGACGTGCTCCTGGCCAGCACCTACGAGTTCGGCGAAGGCGACGTCGAGTCCTACCTGCTCGGCCCGGGCTTCGACCTGGCGCTGCCGGGCTTCGATTACTTCCAGCTGAACTTCTACTACCGCAAGCCCGACGGCAACCGTGTGCCGTCCGGCGCCTGGCAGATCACCCCGGCCTGGGCCATCACCATCCCGGTGGGCAACTCCGACATCCTGTTCGACGGTTTCATGGACTGGGTCGTGAACAACAAGAGCGCCAGCTCCAGCGAGCGCAATCAGTCGGACTACCACGCCAACCTGCACTTCAACCCGCAGGTGAAGTACGACCTGGGCAAGGCCATGGGTTACGAGGCCAAGCACCTGTACGTCGGTATCGAGTACGACTACTGGTCCGACAAGTACGGCATCAAGGACTCGCAGTTCTTCACCACCGACCAGAACACCGTCAGCGCACTGGTCAAGTACCACTTCTGACGTTCCGACTGACCCCGCCGCCTGGCGGGGTCGGTCTTTCTGGGGCGCTTACATCGGTTTCGTGCGCTGCATTCCAATGTCTGCAAATTTTTCGGAAATGGCCGACGCTTAATCCGGCTAGCGGCCAATTGGTCGCGCCTCCGCCAGCCTCTAGCTTTGCATCTCTTTCGCTTCACCTAGGAGATGTGAGCCATGAAGAAATTGTTGATCGCGGCAATCGCCGCGAGTCTTTGTACCCCCGTTCTGGCGACCGACCGCCACCAGCAGTCACACCGCTCGCAGCACTCGCAGTACTCGCAGCGCCCAGGCCAGATCAAACCGCTCGAACAGTATGAGCAAACTCACCAGGGCGGCTTTTACCAGGGCACGGTGACGCGCCCGATTCCCGAGGGCACAGTTGTCGAGTCCGGCGTCGATGCTGGCGCGGGTATTGGCGCAGGCGCCGCTGGGGCTGGTAGTGCAGCGGCGGCAGGCGAAGTGGCGGCAGCTGTTCCGGGTGCTGGCGCTGGCTTGAGCCTGGCTACGCCGCTGGTGGGTTCGCTCACTGTTGGGGCCGCTGTAGGCATTGGCGCAGCTGTCGTGGCGGCGGGCGCTGCCGTCGGCAATTCCGGCGGCGGTGGTGGCCACCACGGCTCGTCCGGTACCACCGGCACTACCCGGTAACGTCGACGCCCCTCGGTCTACGCCGAGGGCGTTGTCTCCGGAAGGCTGGAGCCGGTTGCCGCGCAGGTGCCGGTTCCCAGCTTTTTCCTTGCTTTTGCTTGAATCCCGCTACCCGCCTGGGTTATCCATGCAGCGCCACCGCTCAATGCACGGATATCCCGCATGACCCTCCAGGTACCCGCCCATACCGCGCCCAACGGCGAGAAGCCCGCTGGCCGCATTCGCCAGAAGAACGAGGAAGCCATCCTCGCCGCCGCCGAGGAGGAGTTCGCCCGCCACGGCTTCAAGGGCACCAGCATGAACACCATCGCCCAGCGCGTCGGCCTGCCCAAGGCCAACCTGCATTACTACTTCAGCAACAAGCTGGGGCTGTATGTGGCGGTGCTGAGCAATATCCTCGAGCTGTGGGACAGCACCTTCAACCACCTTACGGTGGATGATGATCCAGCGGTTGCGCTGGCGACCTACATCCGCGCCAAGATGGAGTTCTCCCGTCGCTACCCGCAGGCCTCGCGGGTGTTCGCCATGGAGATCATCAGTGGCGGCGAATGCCTTTCCGAGCACTTCAGCCAGGACTACCGCACCTGGTTCGCTGGCCGCGCCGCGGTGTTCCAGGCCTGGATCGAGGCCGGCAAGATGGACGCCGTAGACCCGGTGAACCTGATCTTCCTGATCTGGAGCAGCACCCAGCACTACGCCGACTTCGCTACCCAGATCGGTTTCGTCACCGGTCGCAAGCGCATGTCCAGGCAGGATTTCAGCGACGCCAGCGACAACCTCATCCGCATCATCCTCAAGGGTTGCGGGCTGACGCCGCCGTCGACCTCCGCATGAGTTTCACCCTGGCCGGCCTCGCCCGCTACGAAGAAGACATCCGCAAGAGCCGCTTCCAGTGCGTGGCCGCACCGATTGCCAGCGAGGCCGAGGCCCAGGCCTTCCTCGCCGCGCACCGGGACGCCAGCGCCGGGCACAACTGCTGGGCGTGGAAGCTGGGCAACCAGTACCGCTTCAGCGACGACGGTGAGCCCGGCGGCACCGCCGGCCGGCCCATGCTGGTGGCCATCGAGGGGCAGGACATGGACCGCGTAGTTGTCGTGGTCAGCCGCTGGTTCGGCGGCATCAAGCTCGGTACCGGCGGCCTGGCCCGCGCCTATGGGGGCTGCGCAGCGAAATGCCTGCAGGACGCCGAGCGGATCGAACTGGTGCCCAGCAGGCGAGTGGCCTTCGATTGCACCTTTGCCGAGCACGCGCTGTTCAAGGCGCGAATCCTTGCGCTCGGTGCCAGCATCGAGGGCGAATCCTTCGGTGGCGAGGGCGTGCAGGTGACGGCGGTCCTGCCGACCACGCAGATCGAGCCGTTGCAGAAGCTGCTCGGCGACCTCAGCCGCGGTCGCATCCAGGCGCGCTTGCTGGACGCCTGATTCTTCTCCCCAATCCCCGTGGAACCACCTGTGGATAACCTGTGGCTGGTCGGCTCCTGCCTACGTCGTCCGGAGGCTGCAGGGCATCGCTCATTTTCTGAGCAATTCGTTGCCAGCCTGTTGAGCAAAATATGAACAAGCTGTGGAAAAGTTGTGGATGAATTGCGCCGGGAACGCCGCTTGGGATCACTCCTGGCCATTCGGTAAATTATTCACTGGATTGATGCAGGGCTTGCGGGGCCTGGGCCCGGGCTTTTGGCTGGATGGGCGGACGGCACCCGACAGGTTGGGGGCAAGTCTCTGGACAATCTGTGGGCAACATGTGGGCAACATATGGGCAAGGTGTCTCGTCTTTGAGACATGTCGTGCGCTGATCGGTCGTCATCCACCGCCAGCCATGGCGGAAAGGCTGCCGCTTCGCTTTGAAAATCTGTGGGTAACTCTGGGGAAAAGGCGCCGGCATATTGCCGGCGCCAACGTCTTCAAAGACGGAACTGCGCCATCTGCCGCGCCAGGTCGTCGGCCAGGGTGCGCAGCTCGCGGCATTGCTCGCGGCCATGCTGCACTTCGCGGGTGGTGGCGTGGGCGAGATCGGCGATGCCCTGCACGTTGCGATTGATCTCTTCGGTCACCGCCGACTGCTCCTCGGTGGCCGTGGCGACCTGGTGGTTGATGTCGCTGATGCGCTCCACCTGGTCGGCGATGGCGCCCAGGGAAGCGCCGGCCTGTTCGCTGGCCGCCAGGCTCTGCCCGGTGGTCTGCTGGCTGGATTGCATCGAGCGCACTGCGGCCTCCGCGCCGCCCTTCAGGCGCTGGATGATCGTGAGGATTTCGTCGGTGGAGCCCTGGGTTCGGCTGGCCAGCGTGCGTACCTCATCGGCGACCACGGCGAAGCCACGGCCCAGTTCGCCGGCGCGCGCCGCCTCGATGGCGGCGTTGAGGGCAAGCAGGTTGGTCTGCTCGGAGACGCCGCGGATCACTGCCAGCACCTGGTCGATGCTCGCCACCTGCCCGGCCAGTTCGCCTACCGCGCCGGCCGCCTCGCCGATCTCCCCGGACATGCGCTGGCCGACCTGCAGCGAGCCGCCGACCACGCGCCGCGCTTCGCCGGCTTCGTCGCGCGCCTGCTGCGATGCGCTGGCCGCCTGCTCGGCGTTGCGGGCGATTTCCTGCACCGTGCTGCCCATCTCGTTCACTGCCGTGGCGACCATGTCGGTCATTTCCTGCTGGCGGCCGGCACGGTCGGCGGTGTTGTCCACCACCTGCGCCACTTCGCCGACGGTGCGCAGCAGTTGCTGGCTGGTGCCAAGCACGGCACTGATCAGCGCGCGCTGGCCTTCGAGGAAGCGGTTGAAGCCGCGTGCGAGGTCGCCCAGTTCGTCCGCGCGGCTGTCGTCCAGGCGGCGGGTGAGATCACCGCCGCCACCGCCGATCTCCAGCAGCGCACTGGTCACCTGGCGGATCGGCCTGGCGAGGCTGCGCGCCATGAGTACCACCAGCGCCAGGCAGAGCAGGGCGACCACTGCTCCGGCGAGGCCGGAGAAGGCCAGCGCCTCGCGGGCGTCGGCATAGATTTCCGCCTCCGGCACTTCGCTCACCAGGGTCCAGCCCAGGTCATGCAGCGGCAGGCTGGCGGCGAGGTAGGCCTCGCCGTTGCGTTCGAAGCGAGCGCTGTGGAAACCCTGCTGGCCGAGCAGTGCGCTCGCCGCGACGGGCCCGATCAGGTCGCCCAGGCTGCGCCCTTTGGGCAGCGTGGCGTCGGGATGAATCTGCACCTGGCCGTCGTTCTTCACCAGGTACACGCGCCCGGACTGGCCGAAGCGGAAGTCGCTGATCAGCGTCGACAGTTCGCGCATCTCCAGGCCCAGGCCGGCAATGCCGAGCAGCTTGCCGTCGCGCTCCACGCGCTGGTCGATGAACAGCGCCAGTTCGCCGGTGCTGCCGTCGGTGTCGATGTTCCACATGCGCGGCTTGCCGCTGTCGATGAACTGGAAGTACCAGCTGTCCTTCGGCTCGCTGCGGCTCAGCGTGCGTTCCTTGCCCTTGTCGCTGTAGTAGGCGCCGCTGGCGTTGGAGGTGATCAGCGCGGAGAAGGCCTTCTGCGAGGCGCGGATGCCGCCCAGGTAGCGGGTGAACTCGGCCAGTTGCGCGGGGCTTTCGCCGGCGGCCAGCCAGTCCTGCACCAGGGTGTTGTCGGCGATGCCGGCCGCTGCGGTGATGGGGCCGGTGAGGCGCTTCTCGAAGTCATTGGCAATCGCCTGGATGCTCGCGGGCAGCGCCTGTTCGAGCAGGTAACGCTCGCTGAGGCGGTTGACCAGCACGGCATACAGGCCGAGGACGATGAGCAGGCTGATGAGCAGGGCGGCGCCCATGCTGAGGATGAGCTGGGTCTGGATACTTCGCAGGCGCATTTTCTTGTTTTCCTCCGAACGCACAACGAAACGCCCGCCGGGCGGCGGGCGAAGAGACGGGGTCGTTGAGTGTATCGGCGGTAGCGGGGAAAACTGTTGTCCCACTGGTCAGGTTTTTGCGCCCGCTGGCGTGTCATTGCACGCACCTTCGCTACACAGCGCGGCCCATTCCACGCCGTCACGCGTCTGCCGGGCGGGGGCGTCCTGGTGATAGCGGGCGATGACTTGGGCGGCGACCGAGATGGCCACTTCCAGCGGGCGCTTGCCGGGTACTTCGGAGAGGCCGATGGGGCAATGCATCTGCTCGATCACCTGCTGTGGATAACCGTGCTGCTCCAGCCTCATCTGGAAGCGCCGCGCCTTGGTGCGCGAGCCGATCATGCCGAGAAAGCCGGCGTCGCCGCGCTTGAGCACGGCTTCGGCAATGGCGTAGTCCAGTGGATGGTTGTGGGTCATGACCAGGAAGTAACTGCCCGGTGGCGCTTCGTGCACGGCGTCTTCCGGCTCTTCCAGCAGGCGCATGCGCACGCCCCCGGGGACGGACTGGGGAAACTCCGCCGCGCGGCTGTCCACCCATTCCAGGCGCAACGGCAAACCTGCCAGCAATGGCGCGAGGGCGCGGCCGACGTGCCCCGCACCGAACAGCACCACCTGTGGCCCTCGCGCGGCAAAACACTCGAACAGCAGGCTGGCGCGCCCGCCACAGCACTGGCCCAGCCGCGCGCCGAGGGGGAAGTGTTCCAGCGCCTGGCGATCCTTGCCGGCCAGCAGCAACTGGCGGGCGTGCTCGATGGCAGCGAACTCCAGGTGACCGCCGCCGATGGTGTCGAAGATTTCCCCGGCGGTGACCAGCATCTTGCTGCCGGACTCGCGGGGCGTGGAGCCCTGCACGCCGACCACGGTGATCAGCACGTAGCCCTCGGCGCTGTCGCGCAGGCGGGCGACGGCGTCCATCCAGGTGCGGGTCATACTCGGTTCTCCTGGCGCATCGCCTCACAGGCCCAGAGTACCCGCTCCGGCGTCGCCGGCGTATCCAGGTCGGGGCTCAGGCGGTAATCCGCGAGGCTGGCAATGGCATCGCGCAGCGCCGACCACGCCGAGATCGCCAGCATGAACGGCGGCTCGCCCACGGCCTTGGACAGGTACACGCTGTCCTCCTCGTTGGGGCGCTCGAACAGTGCCACGCGGAAGTCTTCTGGCGTGTCGCTCACCGCTGGGATCTTGTAGGTCGCCGGCCCCACTGTGAGTAGCTTGCCCGCGTCATCCCAGCGCAGCTCCTCGGTGGTCAGCCAGCCCATGCCCTGGATGAAGCCGCCCTCGATCTGGCCGATGTCGATGGCCGGGTTAACGCTGCGGCCGACGTCATGGAGGATGTCCACGCGCAGTACGCGGTACTCGCCGGTCAGCGTGTCCACTTCCACCTCGGACACCGCCGCGCCGTAGGCGAAGTAGAAGAACGGATGGCCCTGGCCCTTCTCGCGGTCGTAGAAGATTTTCGGCGTGCGGTAGAAACCGGTGGCGGAAAGCTGGATGCGCGCGAAGTAGGCAGCCTGGATGGCCTCGACGAAGTCCAGGTGCCGGGTTCCCACCGTTATGCCGCCGTGTTCGAAACGTACTTCCTGCGGCTTCACCTCGTCGCGTTCGGCAAGGAAGTCGACCAGCCGTTTCTTCAGCGTCCGCGCCGCATCGCGGGCAGCCATGCCATTCAGGTCGGTGCCGCTGGAAGCGGCAGTGGGCGAGGTGTTCGGCACCTTGTCGGTGCGCGTGGCGGTGATCACCACGCGCTCCAGCGGCACCTGGAATTCCTCGGCGACGATCTGCGCGACCTTGGTGTTCAGGCCCTGGCCCATCTCGGTGCCGCCGTGGTTCAGCTGGATGCTGCCGTCGGTGTAGAGGTGGATCAGCGCGCCGGCCTGGTTCAGGTGCTGCGCGGTGAAGGAGATGCCGAATTTCACTGGTGTCAGGGCGAGGCCTTTCTTCAGCACTGGGCTCCGCGCGTTGAAGTCATGGATCGCCGAGCGGCGCGCGGCGTAGTCGCTGCTCGTTTCCAGGCGCGCGATCAGCTCGCCCAGCAGGTTGTGCTCGACCTTCTGGTGGTAGGGCGTCAGCTCGCGCCCCATTCCGCCGTAGAGGTTGAGTTTGCGCACATCGAGCGGGTCCTTGCCCACCGCGCGGGCGATGTCGTCCATGGCGCGCTCGATGACCATCATCCCCTGCGGCCCGCCGAAGCCGCGGAAGGCGGTGTGCGAGACGATGTTGGTGAAGCTGCGGTAGCCGGAGATGGCCACGTCGGGGATGAAGTAGGCGTTGTCGGCGTGGAACATCGCGCGGTCGACGATGGCGTCGGAGAGGTCCGGCGAATGGCCGCAGTCGCCCACCACTTCCAGTTGCGCGGCGAGCAACCGGCCCTCATCGTCGAAGCCGACGCGGTAGCGGTTGTGGAAGGGGTGGCGCTTGCCGGTCAGGCGCATGTCGTCGGCGCGTGGCAGGCGCAGCTTCACGGCTTGTCCGGTCTTGCGTGCGAGCAGCGCAGCGAGGCAGGCGAAGGGCGCGGCCTGGGTTTCCTTGCCGCCGAAACCGCCGCCCATGCGCCGCACCTCCACGGTGACCTTGGCCAACGGGATCGCCAGCACTTCGGCCACCAGTTTCTGTACTTCGCTGGGGTGCTGGCTGGAGGTGTGCACCAGCATGCCGCCGTCGTCGCCGGGCAGCGCCAGCGAAGCCTGGCCTTCGAGGTAGAAATGCTCCTGGCCGCCGATGAACTGGCGGGCCTCCAGCAGGTGCGGGGCTTTCTCCAGCGCCGTTTGCGCATCGCCCCGGCGCATGTGGTGCGGCGGGCGCACGAAGCGTTCCTCGGCCTTGGCCTTGAGCGGATCGATCAGCGGGTCTTCCGGCGCGTATCCGACCTTCGCCAGGCGTACCGCCCGGCGTGCCTGGATCAGGCTGTGCGCCGCGACGGCGAACAGTGCCTGCCCGTGGTACTTCACCCGCTCGCCGGCCAGCAACGGGTCGCCGGGGAACACCGGGCCGATGTCGGTGTGGCCGGGCACGTCGTCCAGGGTCAGCACGGCCACTACGCCGGGGGCGCTTCGCACCGCGTCGAGGTCGAGGGAAAGAACAGCGCCGCAGGCGATTTCCGTGACGCCGACGGCGGCGTGCAGCAGGTCGCGCGGCTCTTTCAGGTCGTCCACGTAGCGTGCGGCGCCGCTGACGTGCAGCGCTGCGCTGTCGTGTTCGCGGGGCTTGCCCGCGCTGTGGATGGCGACCGCGACGCCATTGCTGGCCAGCGGTGGCAGGCTACGCATGGCGCACCTCCGCGGCATTGTCGGACCATTCCAGTAGTGCGCGCTGCAGCAGGTTCTGCGCCACCTTCAGGCGATAGGCGGCGCTGGCGCGCAGGTCGTCGATGGGCTGGAAATCCTCCGGGATCGCGGCCTGCGCCGCAGCGATGGCCGCCGTGTCGAATGGCTTGCCGCGCAGCGCCGCTTCAGTCCGCACGCCGCGCAGGGGCGTGGCCGCCATACCGCCGCAGGCGAGGCGCACGTCGGTGACGATGGCGTTGTCATCGAGATCCAGTCGCAGCGCCATGCACACGGCGGAAATGTCGTCGTCGCGGCGTTTGGACACCTTGTCGACACGGAACCGCTGGTGGCTGCCCAGGCGCGGGATCAGCACCGCTTCGATGTACTCGCCGGGCTGCAGGACGGTCTTGCGATAGCCGGTGAAGAATCCATCGACAGGCACCTCGCGCACGGCTCCCGACTGGCGCAGGCGCAACGTCACATCCAGGGCCAGCAATACCGGCGGCATGTCGCCGATGGGCGAGGCGTTGGCGATGTTGCCGCCCAGGGTACCGCGCTGGCGGATCTGCAGGGAGCCGAGGCGTTCCAGCAAGGCGCTCACGCCGGGGAATTCGTCCAGTGCAGCGAGGCAGTCGGCATAGGGGCGTGCGGCACCGATCAGCAGGTGGTCGGCATGGCGTTCCAGGCGTTGCAGCTCGTCGACGCGGTCGAGGTGGATCAGCGCCGGGAAGGCTTTAAGGTTCTGCGTCGCTTCAAGCGCCAGGTCGGTGCCGCCGGCGATCAGCCGCGCCTGCGGGTGGCGCTGAAGCAAGTCGTCCAGCTCATCAAGCGAGCCGGGCAACCAGGCCTGCGCGGAGCCTTCGCAAAGGGCGCCGGCTGTGGAGATGTCCCGCAGGCGAGCTGCCGTCAGGGCACTGTTCTGCTCGAAGCTGTCCAGGCACAGCTGCCCGGCGATCTGCGCGGCAGCATCGAGGATCGGCCGATAGCCGGTGCAGCGGCACAGGTTGCCCGAAAGTGCCGTCAGCGCCGTCTCGCGGTTATGTGGCGGCGGTGAATGGCGCCAGGCGAACAGCGACATGACGATGCCGGGTGTGCAGAAGCCGCACTGCGAGCCGTGGCAATCGACCATGGCCTGTTGAACCGAGTGCAGCGCGCCGGGTTCGCCCAGGTGCTCAACGGTCAGCACCTGGCGTCCGTGGACCGCCCCCAGCAACGTGATGCAGGCGTTCACCGCACGGTAGCGCAGGGCTTCGCCCTCGGGCTCGGCGAGCACCACGGTGCAGGCGCCGCAGTCGCCCGAGGCGCAGCCCTCCTTGGCGCCGGTGCGGGCGCGGTAGATGCGCAGGTAGTCGAGCAGGCTGGTCTCGGGCGCGAATCCGTCGGCCTGGACTGCTTCTTCGCCGAGCAGGAACTGGATCATCGGGAGTCCTCGTCGTCATGCGTGCGGCGTGCCGCTTCGCGAAGGCTGACCGGAACGGGCGAGAACCCTGCGTTAGCGGCCCACGCAAACAAGCATAGGCGCGTGGGCGGGCAGGGCAAAAAAGCAGGGGCTGGCAAGGCAGGGTGAGGCACCGTACGTCGCGTTTGCCGTTGCCCTCGAGCGGCTTTCGCGCCAAGGTGTGAAGACCGGCGCCAGCCGCCGGACTCAGGGGGGAGGGCTTGAAGCCGCCAGGCAGAGCCCTTGAAGCGGGTATTCAGGTGTAGGATCCCGCGGTTCGCTCGATAGGAAACTTCTTCCTTTTATAGCTACCCTCATAGAAATACTCAATATTCCTAATGCCCTAAATCAATGGGCCTTTTTTGTCATCAGACGATAATCTTCTACCTGTCGAATTTCTAACGATCGACCCACTCGATTAAACGACAACTCTCTACGAGGAATTGCCTAATGAACCTGATCAACACCCAAGTCCAACCGTTCAAGGTCAACGCTTTCCACAATGGCAAGTTCATCGAAGTCACCGAGCAGTCCCTGAAGGGCAAGTGGTCGGTACTGATCTTCATGCCGGCAGCCTTCACCTTCAACTGCCCGACCGAGATCGAAGACGCCGCCAACAACTACGCTGCGTTCCGTGACGCTGGTACCGAGGTTTACATCGTGACCACCGACACCCACTTCTCCCACAAGGTGTGGCACGAAACCTCCCCGGCTGTTGGCAAGGCTCAGTTCCCGCTGATCGGCGACCCGACCCACCAGCTGACCAACGCTTTCGGCGTGCACATCCCGGAAGAAGGCCTGGCCCTGCGCGGCACCTTCGTGATCAACCCGGAAGGCGTGATCAAGACCGTCGAAATCCACTCCAACGAGATCGCTCGTGACGTCGGCGAGACCCTGCGCAAGCTGAAAGCTGCCCAGTACACCGCCGCTCACCCGGGCGAAGTCTGCCCGGCCAAGTGGAAAGAAGGCGAGAAGACCCTGGCTCCGTCCCTGGACCTGGTCGGCAAGATCTAAGAACGGCCGGGAAGCGGTTGCGCGGCAGCTCCTGCCGCGCAACCACCGGGCGCCCGCCCACAGCGCTTCCCCCACCGTTTTGCAGTACCCCGAGGATGCCTACCGGCATCCTCCCTGCCTAAAGCCAAAAGCGTGCGTAGGGTGGGCCAGAAGGCTCGCCGGGGAACCCCTTTGCTCAAATTCCGAGGATCTGGATCATGTTGGACGCCACTCTTAAAACCCAGTTGAAGGCCTACCTGGAAAAGGTTCAGCAGCCGTTCGAGATCGTCGCTTCCCTCGATGACAGCGACAAATCCCGCGAACTGAGCGAACTGCTGCACGACATCGTCGGCCTGACCGACAAGATCACCCTGCGAGAAGATGGCAGCGATGCCCGCAAGCCGTCGTTCTCGCTGAACCGCCCGGGGGCGAACATCGGCCTGACTTTCGCCGGTATCCCCATGGGCCACGAATTCACTTCCCTGGTGCTGGCGCTGCTGCAGGTCGGCGGCCACCCGTCCAAGCTCGAGGCCGATGTGATCGAGCAGGTCAAGGGCGTGCAGGGCAAGTTCGAGTTCGAAACCTACTTCTCGCTGTCCTGCCAGAACTGCCCGGACGTGGTGCAGGCGCTGAACCTGATGGCCGTGCTCAACCCGAACATCCGCCACGTCGCCATCGACGGCGCGCTGTTCCAGGATGAAGTCGAGCAGCGCCAGATCATGTCGGTGCCGAGCATCTACCTGAACGGCGAAGTGTTCAGTCAGGGCCGCATGGGCGTGGAAGAAATCCTCGCCAAGATCGACACCGGCGCCGCGGCCCGCGAAGCCGAGAAGCTGTCGGCCAAGGAAGAGTTCGACGTACTGGTTGTCGGCGGTGGCCCGGCCGGCGCTGCGGCTGCCATCTATGCCGCCCGCAAGGGCATCCGCACCGGCGTTGCCGCCGAGCGTTTCGGCGGCCAGGTGCTGGACACCATGGCCATCG
This sequence comes from Pseudomonas sp. C9-3, assembly GCF_032392015.1. Taxonomy (NCBI): domain Bacteria; kingdom Pseudomonadati; phylum Pseudomonadota; class Gammaproteobacteria; order Pseudomonadales; family Pseudomonadaceae; genus Pseudomonas; species Pseudomonas sp. C9-3. Next base: position 6,089,507 of record NZ_CP135919.1, read on the forward strand.
AGAACTTCATCTCGGTGACCGAGACCGAAGGCCCGAAACTGGCGCGCCAGCTCGAAGAGCACGTCAAGCACTACGAAGTCGACATCATGAACCTGCAGCGCGCCAGCGCGCTGATTCCGGCCAAGAGCGTCGGCGGCCTGCACGAAGTGCAGTTCGAGGGCGGCGGCAGCCTGAAGGCCAAGTCCGTGATCCTGGCCACCGGCGCCCGCTGGCGTGAAATGGGCGTGCCGGGCGAGAAGGAGTACAAGGCCAAGGGCGTGTGCTTCTGCCCGCACTGTGATGGCCCGCTGTTCAAGGGCAAGCGCGTGGCGGTGATCGGCGGCGGCAACTCCGGCGTCGAAGCGGCCATCGACCTGGCCGGTATCGTGTCCCACGTGACCCTGCTGGAGTTCGACAGCAAGCTGCGCGCCGATGCCGTGCTGCAGCGCAAGCTGTTCAGCCTGCCGAACGTGGACGTGATCACCAGCGCGCTGACCAGCGAAGTGAAAGGCGATGGCCAGAAGGTCACCGGCCTGGTCTACAAGGACCGCAACTCGGAAGAGTTCAAGTCCATCGACCTGGAAGGCATCTTCGTGCAGATCGGCCTGCTGCCCAACAGCGAATGGCTCAAGGGCACCATCGAGCTGAGCCCGCGTGGCGAGATCATCGTCGATGCCCGTGGTGAAACCTCGCTGCCCGGCATCTTCGCCGCTGGCGACGTGACCACCGTACCGTACAAGCAGATCGTGATCGCGGTCGGCGAAGGCGCCAAGGCGTCGCTTTCCGCCTTCGATCACCTGATCCGCTCCTCCGCGCCAGCCTGATGACCTCGCGCTAGAGAAAGAAACGCCCGGCTCACGAGAGTGAGTCGGGCGTTTTCTTTTGTGCGGCAAAAGCATTCGCGAGCAAGGACTAGGCGTCCCCCTCGGTCCTGCGAAGTGCGAGCCCACCATGAGCCTGTAGGAGCGAGCTTGCTCGCGAACATGGCCCGCACCAGAGCCTTTAGAGAATCGGCGACACCAGTCGCGCCACCCGCATCCCCAGTTGCTGCAACCGGTGCACGCGCCTGCGGTCGTCCAGGGTCATCTCCACCGACTGGGCGAAGTCCTCTTCCAGCATGGCTTCCACGTCGCGGGCGAAGCCTTCGTCGACGGTGATCACCATGATCTCGAAATTCAGGCGGAACGAGCGGTTGTCCAGGTTGGCGCTGCCCACCGCGGCGCTGTCGTGGTCGATCAGCACCACCTTCTGGTGCAGGAACCCTGGCTGGTAGCGGAATACCCGCACGCCAGCACGCACGGCCTCCAGCGCATAAAGGCTGGAGGCGGCGTACACCGTCTTGTGGTCCGGCCGAGAGGGCAACAGGATGCGCACGTCCACGCCGCGCAGTACCGCCAGGCGCAAGGCAGCAGCGACGGCTTCGTCCGGGACGAAGTAGGGCGTGGTGATCCACACCCGCTCAACCGCCGCGTTGATCGATTCGACGAAGAACAGCGAGCAGGTTTCCTGGGTGTCCGCCGGGCCGCTGGGAACGACCTGGCAAAGCATCCCGGCGTCGTCGTAGCCATCGGGCAGGATCAGTGTCGGCAGGGTATGGGTGGCCCAGAACCAGTCCTCGGCGAAGCACTCCTGCAGGCAGGCTACCGCCGGCCCGCGCAGCTCGATGTGAGTGTCGCGCCAGGGCGCCAGCGGCGGCTTCTCGCCCAGGTACTCGACACCGACGTTGTGCCCGCCGACGAAGCCGCGCAGGCCATCGACGACCACTATCTTGCGATGGTTGCGGAAGTTCACCTGGAAGCGATTGATCATCCCGCTGCCGGTGCTGAACGCATGCACCTGCACGCCGCCCTGGCGCAGCTTGTCGATGTAGCGGCGCGGCAGCGAGTGGCTACCAATGCCGTCGTACAGCAGGAACACGTCGACGCCATTCGCCGCGCGCTCCAGCAGCAGCTGCGCCAGGCGCTGGCCGAGGGCGTCGTCGCGGATGATGAAGAACTGCACCAGCACGACTTTCTTCGCCGCCGAGATGGCTTCGAACATCGCATCGAAGGACGCCTTGCCGTTCACCAGCAGGCGCACCTCGTTGTTCGCCAGCGTTGGCATGCGCGCCAGCCCGACCATCGCCTTGAGCGCCTTGTAGCCATCGTACTGGCGTGCGGCGAGGGCCTCTTCCACCCAGGGGCGCCAGTCCAGTTCGGCGGCGGCCACGTGCATCTCCTCGTTGGCTTGCCGGCGCGCGCCGATGTAGGCGTCGAAGCGGCTGCGGCCGAAGACCAGGTAGGGCACCAGGGTCAGCAGCGGCATGAATACCAGCGAGGTCGCCCAGGCAATGGCGCCCTGCGCGGTGCGCACGCTGAGCACGGCATGGACCGCAGCGATGATCCCGAGTAGCTGGACCACCACCAGGAAGTGGGCGATGTAGGCAGAGTAATGCATGGGCGCGCGATCGGTTCCTTGTGGTCGGCGATTGGGCTGAGCTTAGCTGGCTGCCGGATACTGCGGCCAACGGTGGATGGGGCCGCGCCAATGTTCGTAGGCCTTGCCCAGGCGCAGCACCTCGACGTCGGCGAAGCGCGGGCCGACGATCTGCAGGCCGATGGGCATGCCTTCGGCAGTGAAGCCGCAGTTGATTGAGAGTGCCGGTTGCTCGGACATGTTCCATGGCACGGTAAAGCCGATGTGCTCGAAGGGCTGCGCCGGGTCGTTGGTGGGCGAGGCCCACTCGGCGGGGAAGGCGGCGACCTGGTTGGTCGGCGAGAGCAGGAAGTCGATCTCGTGGAATTGCTCGGCGGCCCGGCGGCGCATCTCGAACGTCTGGTTGAAGCCGCGTACTGCTTCGGCACCGCTCACCGCCGCGCCGCCCTCGGCCCACTGGAAGATGTAGGGCAGCACCTTGGCCTGGCGGTCCGCCGGCAGGTTCTCCAGCTCGGCCCACAGGCGCGCGCGCCAGAACCTGTCCAGGCCCTCGAGCAGCTCGCGGTCGAGGATCGGCCGAACCTCGATGATTTCCGCGCCGGCATCGGCGAATTGTCTCGCGGCGGCTTCCACCGCAGCGCACACCTCGGGCTCGGGGCGCAGGCCGCAGCCGGGGTCCAGCTGCAGGCCGATGCGCAGTCCGCGCACCTCGGCATAGTCGATATGCCAGTCGAGATCGGCTGGCGGCAGGGCCGTGGCGTCGCGCCAGTCGGGGCGTGCCAGGTGCTTCATCATCAGCGCCGCGTCGTCCAGCGTGCGGGTCATGGGGCCGGCGCAGCGCCCTGTAAAGTAGGGATCGATGGGGATGCGCCCCAGGCTCGGCTTGAAGCCGACCAGCCCGCACCAGCCCGCCGGCAGGCGCACCGAGCCGCCGATGTCGGTGCCGATGTGCAGCGGCCCGTAGCCGGCCGCGGCCGCCGAGGCTGCACCGGCGCTGGAGCCGCCCGGATTCATGCGCAGGTCCCAGGGGTTGCGGGCCAGCTTGTGGAAGCTGGAAAGCCCGGAGGAGAGCATGCCGAAGTCCGGCACCGTGGTCTTGCCCAGCAGGATGGCGCCGGCCTCGTTCATCCGCGCGGCGGGTGGGGCGTTGCCGGTCGCCGGTTGCAGGAGGGTGGCGGCGCTGCCCTGCGGAGTCGGGTCGCCGGTGGTGGCGATCAGTTCCTTGATGGTCACCGGTACGCCGTCCAGCTCGCCGCAGGGCGCGCAGCGGATCCAGCGCGCCTCGGAGCGCCGTGCCTGCTCGATCGCGCGCTGCGGGTCGAAGGCATAGAGGGCGCAGAGCTGCGGTTCCCAGCGTTCGATATGGGCGATCAGATAGTCGAGGTACTCGACCGGGGAAAGCTGGTGCGAGCGGTAGAGGGCAAGCAGTTCGACGGCGGACAGATCGTGCAACGGTGGCATGGCGGTCTCCGGCGGGGGCTGTGCCTCACCCTAACCGAATCCGCGCGCCGAGGGGATGGGGTGCGGCACTCATGCCGCACCCGCTTGCGTGGCTCAGGCGCGCTGACGCGACTGCTGGTCGATCAGGTACTGCAGGCGATACAGATGACGGTAGCCCGCTTCCCAGGCGCCGTGGCCGGATTTCACGTTGATGTGCCCGGCGGAAGGCAGGATCACGGTTTCGGCGCCCCAGGTGCGACCCAGCGCCATGGCGCGCTGCGGGCTGCAGGCGGCGTCGTTGTCCGAGCCCACCAGCACCGTCGGGAACGGCAGCGTCTGGGCGGCAATGGGGGCAAAGTTGCGCAGCGCGTCGTGGCAGGTTTCCCGTTCCACATCCGCTGGCGCAACCAGCAGGGCGCCGGATACCTGGGCCAGCGCGCGGCGGTCGGCGCGGGCCGCCCAGGCGGCGACGGTGACGCAGCCCAGGCTGTGGGCGATCAGCACCACGCGGCCAGGCTCGCGGCGGATTTCGCGGTCGAGTTCGGCGACCCAGTCGGCACGCTGCGGGGTGATCCAGTCCTGCTGCTGCACCCGCGCGGCGTTCGGCAGGGCGCGCTGCCAGTGGCTCTGCCAATGGGCGTCGTCGGATCCGTGCCAGCCCGGCACGATCAGGTAGCGGATGCGGTCGTTGCGCATGGAGCGGCCCTCTCGAATCGTCATGAGAAGGCATTCTAGGGAGGGTTTTAATATTCGTTAAGGAATAAGAAATTCTTTGCTTATGCAGTATTTAAGCTAAACGAATGGCTATAAGCGGTTATTCCTGCGCCCGGCGCAACGGGCAGCAGCGCGCCAGGATGCCTTCCAGATTGAGGTCGGGCATGGCGTATTCACGCAGTGCGCGGGCGGTCTGCTCGACGTAGTCGCGGGTGGTGCCGAAGTGGCCCTGGGCGCTGGCCAGCACGTGCTCGACGATGTTGTCGGGCAGGGAGCCGGCGTAGCTGGGCAGATGGCGTTCGAGGACGAAGCCCAGGGCGCGCACGCGCGTGCCGTCGTCGAGGCGGCAGTTGAGCCATTCCGGGCGATAGGAGGCGTAGGGCATCTCCCTTTCCCAGAGCGCGTAGAGGTTGGCGTCGAGGTGATCTTCCGGCAGGCGGAAGGCGAAGCCTGAGCAGGAGCCGCCGCGATCCAGGCCGAGTACCAGGCCGGGTGCTTCCGGGGTGCCGCGGTGGGTCAGGGACCACAGGTAGAGCCCGCGATGATAGCCGTGCACCCGCGCGCGGCGAGCTTCGGCCACCGGGAACTCCGGGCGCCAGATCAGCGAGCCGTAGGCGAACAGCCACACAGGGCCAGCGCCATGTTCGCTCATGGTGATGTCGAGCGAGGCGCGCAGCTGTTGTGGTGTGAAGCGTTCCGGCACCCCCAGTGTCGGCGGATAAAACGGGCCTTCCGAAGCGGGAGACGATGTCATGCGGTACCCCTCAGGTCTCCGAACTGTCTTCAACTTAGTGGAAGAGCGGCGGCCACGGAAGGGCCTGAAAGGCATAGGTTTATTGCCGAGGCGGGGATGACGACGAACGGCGGCGGCGAGGCTGTGGATGTTAGCGCCAAAGCCCGTCTCCCTTAAGGGAGAGGGAGCCGATTGGCGTTGCCGGGAGGTACGGAGTTCCGCTTGATGCCATTCAGTCCCCTCTCCCTGCGGAGCGGGGCGCGCAGCCAGGGTTCGGGAGAGGGTGCTACCGGCGGCTCGGCCCCTGGGAATCGCGAATAAAAAAAGGCCGCTCACCCCTGCCTGAGTATTGGGAGAGCGGCCTTGAAGCTCGGTACGTTGTGGAGGTCCCTTTCTACACCCGCTCTGTTTCAGGCGTCTTACAGGTTCCTCAGCGCGCGGTGATGACCGCCAGTTTGGTGATGCCGGCCTTCTCGATGGAGGCCATCGCCTTGGCCACCTGGCCGTAGTTCACGGTTTCGTCGGCCTGCAGTTGCACGCGGACTTCGGCGTCCTTGGCCTTGGCTGCCGCCAGATTGCTTTGCAGCAGGTCCGGCTGGATCTCGTCCTTGTTGATGAACCACTTGCCGGCGCCGTCGATGCTCACCACCAACGGGTCCTTCTGCTCCGGCGGGGCGACCGCCTCGGTCTTGGGCAGGTTGATCGGGATGGCGTTGGTCAGCAGTGGCGCGGTGACGATGAACACCACCAGCAGCACCAGCATCACGTCTACCAGCGGGGTGACGTTGATCTCGGAGAGAACCTCGTCGCTGTCCTGGGTCGAGAAGGCCATGTCAGCTCGCCTCCTTCACGCTGGCGCCGGCAGCCGGCTTGCGTGCAGCGGTGGGCAAGGCGACGACGCGGAAGGCGCTCTTCTGCGCGAGGCTGTAGAAGTCGTGGGCGAAGTCGTCGAGGTCGGCCGCAGTGAGCTTCAGGCGACGGAGGAAGTAGTTGTAGACCAGCACCGCCGGCACGGCGACGGCGATACCCACGCCGGTGGCGATCAGCGCGCTGCCGATGGGGCCAGCGACGGTTTCCAGGCTGGCCGAGCCGGCCGCGCTGATGCCCTTGAGCGCTTCCATGATGCCCCACACGGTGCCGAACAGGCCGATGAAGGGCGAGGTGGAGCCGATCGAGGCGAGCACGGCAAGGCCGGACTCCAGGGAGCGGCGCTCGCGCTGGATCTGCTGGCGCAGGGCGCGCTCAAGGCGGTCCTGGTGGTTGATCGACTGGGCCAGGTCCGGCTGGCCGTTGTCCTGTACCTGGATGGCGGCAAAGCCAGCCTGGGCCACACGGGCGCCGGCGCCGGGCTTGCCGGCGGCCTGGTCACCGGCGGATTCGAGGCTGGTGGCGCTCCAGAACTGCTTCTGGAAGCGCTTGTCCTGGGACTTCTGGCGGGTGAACTGGACGCCTTTCACCAGGGCCAGCGCCCAGGTGACGACGGAGAAGCCGACCAGCAGCCAGATGACTGCGCCTTCGACGGATTCCAGGGGGTTCAGGGGCAGACTCATGGGTGTTCTCCTTCCGCGATTCTTGTGCGGCTGATCTGGGCAAGTGGAATCAATGCAATTTGAAGTCGATGGGTACGCTGACCCAGCCGTCCTGGGCCACATCACCGCGCTTGGCGGGGACGAAGCTCCAGCGTTTCACCGCGCGCACCGCGGCATCGTCCAGGGCGTCGCGGCCGCTGCTCTTCTGCACCTGGATCTCGCTCGGGCTACCGCTGGCAAGCACGTGCACACGCAGCAGCACGGTGCCTTCCCAACCGCGACGCTGGGCCAGGGGCGGGTATTCCGGCGCCGGGTTCTTCAGGTAACCGGCGCTGGCCGAGGGCGGCGTCAGTGGGGCCGGAGCCGGCGCTGGCGGAGCAGGTGGCGCCGGTTGCGGCGGCGGAGTTTCAGCCTTGGGCGGCGCCGGTTGCTCGACCGGCTTGGGCACGGGCTTGGGAACCGGTTTCGGCTTGGGTTTGGGGATCGGCTTGGGCGGCGGCGGTTTCACCGCGTTTTCGTCCACCACCGGGGGTGGCGGCTCCTGCACCACTGGCTCGGGGATCGGCTCGGGCGGTGGTGGCTCAACTACCGGCGGTGTCGGCGCGGTGAATTCGATGGTCATCGGCGGCACCTGTGGCGGTACCTCCGGCAGCTTGGGCGTAGGCTGCTGGCTCAGCCAGTAGATCACCGCGCCGTGCAATGTCAGGGCGAACAGGCCGAGCAGCACACCTTCGCGGCGGCTCAGCGCGCGGGCTTTCGCCGGCACGTGGCGGCTCAGTTCCAGCGCGTGGCGCAGCGGGCGGCCGAGATCGACCAGGTCGCCGCCGGGCACGTGGCGCAGGAACGCATCCGGCGCGAGGGCATGCTGGGGTTGAGCCATGAACGATCTCCTTGCAGGTCTGCGCGGCTCTGCGTCGCGCTTGAAACGGACCTGCATGATTGGTGGAGCGTCTTAGCTCTTGAAGTGATTATTTTCGTTATTGAAATAACTTTCTGAACTATATGGTTTTGCTGGGTCGCTGCAGGCCCCGCCATTCGCGCCTTTGAGCGAAATCGAAAAAAACCGATGCCTTTGCGGCATGGAAAATATGCAGGGAAGGTTGGCGAAAATTTGTCCAGAAGCGCCGAAATAGACGGTTGCCTGTAGGAGCGAGCTTGCTAGCGAACGGGATTTTCAGGCCGCTCCGGAGCTGGGCGGGTTCGCGAGCAAGCTCGCTCCTACCAAAAACCAAAAACCAAAAACCAAAAACCAAAAACCAAAAACCAAAAACCAAAAACCAAAAGCCGAAAACGAAAAAGCCCGGTCATTCGACCGGGCTTTTCAGCGGGTGAAGCTGCGTCGGCGATCAGAACGCCGGAACGACGGCACCCTTGTACTTCTCGAGGATGAACTGCTTCACCTCGGGGCTGTGCAGGGCGGCGGCCAGCTTCTGCATGGCGGCGCTGTCCTTGTTGTCCGGGCGGGCAACCAGGATGTTCACATAGGGCGAGTCAGCGCCTTCGATGGCCAGCGCGTCCTTGGTGGGGTTCAGCTTGGCTTCCAGGGCGTAGTTGGTGTTGATCAGGGCGAGGTCGACCTGGGTCAGCACGCGCGGCAGGGTGGCCGCTTCCAGCTCACGCACCTTGATGTTCTTCGGGTTCTCGACGATGTCTTTCGGGGTCGCGGTGATGGACTTGTTGTCCTTGAGCTTGATCACGCCGGCCTTGTCCAGCAGCAGCAGGGCGCGGCCGCCGTTGGTAGCGTCGTTGGGGATCACCACGGTAGCGCCCGAGGGCAGCTCTTCGAGCTTCTTGAACTTGGTGGAGTAAGCGCCCAGCGGCTCGATGTGCACGCCGGTGACGGCGATCAGGCTGGTGCCTTTGGTCTTGTTGAACTCATCCAGGTACGGCTGGTGCTGGAAGAAGTTGGCGTCCAGGCGCTTCTCGGCGACCTGGGTGTTGGGCTGCACGTAGTCGGTGAACTCCTTCACCTTCAGTTCGACCCCTTCCTTGGCCAGGATGGGTTTGACGAAATTGAGGATCTCGGCGTGCGGCACCGGGGTGGCGGCGACGGTCAGGCTGTCGGCAGCCTGGGCCAGCGGGGCGGCGATCACGGCGGCGGCAGCGAACGCGGCGAACAGTTTCTTCATGGTTGGCTCCTTGGCGGCCCGCATCCGGCGGGCCTTGTGGTTATTTGCGGGAATAGTGGACCACCAGCTTGTCGCCGACGGTCTGCAGGATCTGGACGAGTACCACCAGCATCACCACGGTGAGCAGCATCACGTCGTCCTGGAAGCGTTGGTAGCCGTAGCGGATCGCCAGGTCGCCGAGGCCGCCGGCGCCAACCACACCGGCCATCGCGGTGTAGGACACCAGGGTGATGGCGGTGACCGTGATGGCGGCGATGATGCCCGGACGGGCTTCGGGCAGCAGGGCGTTCCAGATGATCTGCCGGGTGCTGGCGCCCATCGCCTGGGTGGCTTCGATGATGCCCTTGTCCACCTCGCGCAGGGCGGTTTCCACCAGGCGCGCGAAGAACGGCGTGGCACCCACCACCAGCGGCGGGATGGCCCCGGCGACGCCCAGCGAGGTGCCGACCAGGATCACCGTGAGCGGGATCAGCACGATCAGCAGGATGATGAACGGCAGCGAGCGCAGCACGTTGACGATGAACGCCAGCACGCCGTAGATGCCGCGGTTGGCGAACATCTGCTTGGGCCCGGTGAGGAACAGCAGCACGCCCAGCGGCAGGCCGAGGATGACGGTGAACAGCAGCGAGCCGCCGAGCATCCAGAAGGTGTCGAGGCTGGCCTGGAGAATCTCGGACCAGTCGATATTCACGAAGAAGTCGCTCATGCGCGTAGCACCTCCACGTGAACTTCGGCGGCATTCAGTTGCGCCATCGCGGCCTCGATGTCACCGCCCACCAGGGACAGGGTGAGCTGGCCGTAGGGCTGGTCCTTGATGCGGTCGATGCGCCCCGCGAGGATGCTGTAGTCGACGCCGGTCTGGCGCGCGACGGTGCCCAGCAGCGGCGCGTAGGTCGCCTCGCCACGGAAGGTCAGGCGCAGGATGCGGCCCGGCACGTGGGCGAAGTCATCGTGCTGCTCGTTCTCGTCCACACGCTCGGCCTCGAAGACGAAGCGGCGGGTGGTTTCGTGCTGCGGGTGGAGGAAGACGTCGGCGACGTCGCCCTGCTCAACGATGCGCCCGGCATCCATGACGGCGACCTGGTCGCAGACCCGGCGGATCACGTCCATCTCGTGGGTGATCAGGACGATGGTCAGCTTCAGCTCGCGGTTGATCTCCGCCAGCAGTTGCAGGACCTGGCCGGTGGTCTGCGGGTCGAGGGCGCTGGTGGCTTCGTCGCAGAGCAGGATGGTCGGCCGGCAGGCCAGGGCGCGGGCGATGCCGACGCGCTGCTTCTGGCCGCCGGACAGCTGTGCCGGGTACTTGCGGGCGTGGTCCTGGAGGCCGACGCGCTCGAGCAGTTCGTCCACCCGCGCGGTGATCTCGGCGGCGCTGAAGGTGCCGGCGAGCTTCATCGGCATGGCGATGTTGTCGGCGACGGTCTTGGAGGCCAGCAGGTTGAAGTGCTGGAAGATCATCCCGACGCGCTGGCGGAAGCGGCGCAGGCCGTCGGCGTCCAGGGCGGTGATGTCTTCGCCGTCGATGACGATGCGCCCGCCGCTGGGTTCTTCCAGGCGGTTAATCAGGCGCAGCAGGGTACTTTTACCGGCGCCGGAATGGCCGATCAGGCCGAAGACCTGGCCGCCTTCGATGGACAGGCGGGTCGGCTGCAGGGCCGGGATATCGCGTCCGGCGACGCGATAGGTCTTGTGGACGTCGTGGAATTCGATCACGTAGCGAACCTTGTGGGTACGGGGAGGCGCTGCCCGTTGCCGGAGCCGTTGGATGAACGAGTGCTGGCAACGAGCGTAGGCGGTCAGCCAAAACCGCGCATTTTAACCTGCTTTTTTATGGCTGATTAATCTTTGTTCAACTAACTACGGAACAAAAGGGAATAACCGGCGCCGCGAGCGGGCGCCTTGGGCTTACGGGGTGCAGGTCGGCTGGGCAGCCGGCGCCACGGGAGCGGCGGGCTTCTGCAGGCCGCTCACATCGGCGGCGACGCCGGGGGCGCGGGGCATCAGCGAGCGGGCGCGAGTCAGGGCGGTGGTGGCGCCGTTGACGTCGCCCTTGGCCAGGGCCTCGCGGCTGCGCTCCAGGTAGGCGTCGGCCAGGCGCTTGCGGCGCTCGGCGAGCTGGGTGGCGTCTTCCTGCTCGGAACCCAGCGCGAGCTGCGCGGATTCCAGACGGCCGGCGGCCAGTTCGGTCTCGAAGGCGCTGCTGCTGGTTGGGGCGGTCGCGGTGCTCTGGCAGGCCGCCAGGGCAAGCGCCATGGCCATCAGCGCGAACAGGCGGATGACGAACGACTTCATGCGTCAGGGTCTCTTTTGATCAAAAAATCGCCAAATTCTACACCGTCCGGCGCGGCAGGACAAAGCTCAGCAGGAACAGGGCTGCCGCGCTGACCACGATGGAGGGGCCGGCAGGAGTGTCCTTGAACCAGGACAGCGAGAGGCCGGCGCACACTGCCACCAGGCCGATCAGGCTGGCGCCGAAGGCCATCTGTTCAGGGCTGCGCGCGTGCCGTTGGGCAGCGGCGGCGGGAATGATCAGCAACGAAGTGATCAGCAGCACGCCGACGATCTTCATGGCCACGGCGATGACGATGGCGATCAACAGCATCAGCGCCAGGCGGATGGCGGTTACCGGCAAACCTTCGACCCGCGCCAGTTCCTCGTGCACGGTGATCGCCAGCAGTGGCCGCCACAGCCAGCAGATCAGCCCCAGCACCAGGGCGCTGCCGGCGACTATCCACAAGAGGTCGGTCTGGCTGACGGCGAGCAGGTCGCCGAACAGGTAGGCCATCAGGTCGACGCGCACTTCCTTCATGAAGCTCAGCGTCACCAGGCCCAGCGACAGTGTGCTGTGGGCGAGGATGCCCAGCAGGGTGTCGGCGGCCAGCGGCTGGCGCTGCTGCAGGGTGACCAGCAGTACGGCGAGCAGCACGCAGCCGACAGTCACTGCCAGGGTCGGGCTGACGTCCAGCAGGAAGCCGAGGGCGACGCCGAGCAGGGCGGCGTGGGACAGGGTGTCGCCGAAATAGGCCATGCGTCGCCAGACGACGAACGAACCCAGGGGGCCGGCGACCACCGCCAGGGCCAGCCCGGCGAGGAGGGCGTTGAGCAGGAAATCAGCCATGGTTGCAGTCGGGGCCGTGCTGGTGGACCGGAGTGAAGCGCGTGCCGGCGGGGAAGGCGGGTTTCACCACCTCGCCGTGCAGGTCGTGGGAATGGTCGTGGTGGTGGTGATAGACCGCCAGGCTGCGGGCATCCTGGCCGAACAGCTCGACGAAGGCCGGGTCGCCGCTGACCTGCTCCGGATGCCCGGAGCAGCAGACGTGGCGGTTCAGGCAGACCACCTTGTCGGTAGCGCTCATCACCAGGTGCAGGTCGTGGGAGACCATCAGCACGCCGCAGCCGAGGCGGTCGCGCAGGCGGCCGATCAGGCGATAGAGCTCGGCTTGCCCGGCGACGTCGACGCCCTGTACGGGTTCGTCGAGCACCAGCAGTTCCGGCTTACGCAGCAGGGCGCGGGCCAGCAGCACGCGCTGCAGCTCGCCGCCGGAAACGCTCTGCAGCGGCTTGTCGATCACGTGCGCCGCGCCGACTTCCTTCAGCGCGTCGAGCGCCTGGGTGCGCTGCACACCGGGTACCAGGCGGAGGAAGCGGAAGACGGTGAGCGGCAGGGTCGGGTCGACGTGGAGTTTCTGCGGCATATAGCCGATGGACAGCTTCGGTGCGCGCCACACGCTGCCGGTGTCGGGCTTGAGCAGGCCGAGCACGCTGCGCACCAGAGTCGTCTTGCCAGCGCCGTTGGGGCCGATCAGGGTGACGATCTCGCCGGGAGCAATGGTCAGGTCGACGTTCTGCAGCACCGCCTGGCCGGCGTAACTGACGCCGACGCCTTGCAGGCGGATCAGGGCGTCGCTCATCACGCCTCCCGCTGGCCGGGGGCGCAGGCGCCGCAGAGGCCGACGATCTCGACAGTCTGGGTTTCCACGGCGAAGCCGACGCCTTTGGCCCCGGCGACAATCGCCTCGCTGATAGCCGGTTGTTCCAGCTCGATGGCGGTGTGGCAGGCGCGGCAGATCAGGAACTGGCCTTCGTGGGCGTGTTCCGGGTGGGCGCAGCCGATGAAGGCGTTGAGCGAGGCGATGCGGTGCACCAGGCCGTTTTCCAGGAGGAAGTCCAGCGCGCGGTAGACCGTTGGCGGCGCCGCCTTGCGGCCGTCTTCCTCACTCAGCACGGCGAGGATGTCGTAGGCGCCCAGCGGCTTGTGGCTCGCCCAGACCAGTTCCAGCACGCGCCGGCGCAGCTCGGTCAGGCGCACGCCCTGGCGCGCGCACAGCGCGTCGGCGTCGGCCAGGGCGCTGGCCACGCAGTTGGCGTGGTCGTGCGGGCGGCAGGCGAGGGGAGTCTTCGGGGCGATCTTGTACATGCGCGGCGACGCTCGGGTTCAGAGACGTTATTATATTACTCTTTCATGTCTCCCCTGTGTGAGTGCCGCCGTGTCCTTCCGTCCCGTCGCCCTGCTGACCGCCTGCTGCGCGCTGCTGCTCAGCCTCCCCGTGCGTGCCGAGGTCAGCGTGCTGACCAGCATCAAGCCGCTGCAACTGATCGCCGCCGCCATCCAGGACGGTGAAGGGACGCCAGACGTGCTGTTGCCGCCGGGCGCCTCGCCGCATAGCTACTCATTGCGCCCGTCGGACATCCGCCGCGTGCGCGATGCGCAGCTGTTCTACTGGGTCGGCCCGGACCTGGAGAACTTCCTGCCCAAGGTGCTGGACAGCCGCAAGGGCCCGAGCGTGGCGCTGCAGGACCAGGCCGGCATGCACCTGCGCAAGTTCGCCGACTTCAGCGAGTCCAACCACCCGGACCATGACGATCACGATCATGACGACCTTGGCCATGATCACGACCACCGTCCCGGCATGATCGACGCCCACCTCTGGCTGCTGCCGGCCAACGCCCAGGTGATCGCCGCGCGCATGGCCGAGGACCTGGCCATCGCCGACCCGACCAACGCGAGCCGCTATCAGGCCAACCTGAAAGCCTTCGACGAGCGCATGGAGACGCTCAATACGCGCCTGAAACAGCGCATCGATCCGCTCAAGGGCAAGCCGTTCTTCGTCTTCCACGAGGCGTTCGACTACTTCGAGGAGGCCTACGGCCTGCGGCACGCCGGGGTGTTCGCGGTTTCCGCCGATGTGCAGCCGGGCGCCCGCCACGTCGCTGCGATGCGCACGCAACTGCAGAAGGCCGGCCCGTCCTGCATCTTCAGCGAACCGCCGATCCGCCCGCGCCTGGCCGATACCCTGAGCCAGGGCCTGCCGGTGCGGCTGGCCGAGCTGGACGACCTGGGCGTGGGGGTGAAGGTGGATGCGCAGGGGTACGAGAATCTGCTGGGCAACCTGGCGGATGAATTTGCGGGGTGCCTGGAGAAGCTCTGAGCCGGGCTACTGCCGTAGCTTCCCTGATCGTAGGGCGAACAACGCCTCGGGCGTTATCCGCCGCTGGGCTTCGGATGGCGGATAAAGCGTTCCGCTTTATGCGCCCTACGATACTGTCCGGAGCCCCCTGAACCCGACCCGAGCGTGGGAGCGGCCTTCGTCCGCGATAGGTCCGCCACGCGCCGGGAAATATCGCGGACGGAATCCGCTCCTACGACAGTCATCGTCGCGCCTGATCGTCGCACTATTCCTGCCTGAAATTTCCCTCCCGATGGGCGGCCCATGCCCCGCCAATCGTCGCCTTCGTGCATCTTTTTCAGCGTCTTCCGATCAACCGTCTATCGTGTGTAATGGTGCGAGTCAGGCACAAGATATTGATGTCGGTCAGTCTTCTGTGTCTACATATTGGGTCTACTCGCGCTTCTTTGCGCCCTGCCACCCAACCGACAGGAGGTTATTTCTCGGATGGCCAAGACCGATGCGCGCCCCCGTGGCGCCGACCAAGGAGTTCTCGCCCTGCAACCTGCCTCGCAGGATATCTGGGACAGCAAGTACCGCCTCAAGCACAAGAGCGGGAAACCCATCGACGGCAGCGTCGACGAGACCTGGCAGCGGGTCGCCCGTGCCCTGGCCGACGTCGAGGCGAACAAGGCACTGCGCGAGCACTGGTACGAGCGTTTCCTCTGGGCATTGCGCAACGGCGCGATCCCGGCCGGGCGGATCATCTCCAACGCCGGCGCCCAGGGGCACAAGCCGGCCACCTCGACCATCAACTGCACCGTGTCCGGAATCATCCGCGACTCCATGGACGACATCCTGGAGAAGGTCCACGAGGCCGGGCTGACGCTGAAGGCCGGCTGCGGCATCGGCTACGAATTCAGCACCCTGCGCCCGCGTGGCGCCTACGTTTCCGGTGCCGGCGCGCACACCAGCGGGCCGCTGTCGTTCATGGATATCTACGACAAGATGTGCTTCACCGTCAGCTCCGCCGGCGGCCGCCGCGGCGCGCAGATGGGCACCTTCGACGTTAGCCATCCGGACGTACGCGAGTTTATCCGCGCCAAGCGCGAAGACGGCCGCCTGCGCCAGTTCAACCTCAGCCTGCTGATCACCGACGGCTTCATGGCGGCGGTGGAGAACGACGAGGACTGGCCGCTTATCTTCCCGATTCACGAGAAGGAGCGCGACGAGGTCGACCTCAAGGACCCGGACGAAGTCGTCTGGCGCGACTGGCCGGTGCACGACAACTACCTGGTCGGCGACGACGGCCGCGTGGCGTGCAAGGTCTACGGCCGGGTCAAGGCGCGGCACCTGTGGGACATGATCATGGTGTCCACCTACGACTACGCCGAGCCCGGCTTCATCCTCATCGACCGGGTCAACGAGATGAACAACAACTGGTGGTGCGAGGCGATCCGCGCCACCAACCCGTGCGGCGAGCAGCCGCTGCCGCCCTACGGCTCCTGCCTGCTGGGCTCGGTAAACCTGACCACCTTCGTAGTCGATGCCTTTGGCGGCAACGCACGCTTCGACTGGGAGCGCTACCGCGAAGTTGTCCGGGTGTTCACCCGCATGCTCGACAACGTGGTGGAGATCAACGGCCTGCCGTTGGAACAGCAACGTGCGGAAATCCTCGGCAAGCGTCGCCACGGCATGGGCTTCCTCGGCCTGGGCTCGGCGCTGACCCTGCTCAAGCTGCGCTACGGCAGCCCGGAAGCCTGTGTGTTCACCGAAGAAGTGGCGCGCGAGATGGCCCTGGTGGGCTGGGAAGTGGCGCTGGAGTTGTCCCGCGAGAAAGGCCCGGCGCCGGCGCTGGTCAAGGAATACGAAGTCACTGCCGAGATGCTGCGCAAGCGGCCGGAAATGAAGGCCGATGGCCTCAAGGTCGGTGACAAGGTCGCGGGGCGCGTCCTGCATGCCAAGTATTCGCGCTACATGCAGCGCGTCGCCGAGCATGCGCCGCAGCTGATCGAGGAGCTGGCCGAGCACGGTGCGCGCTTCACTCACCACAGCTCCATCGCGCCCACCGGCACCATCAGCCTGAGCCTGGCCAACAATGCCTCCAATGGCATCGAGCCGAGCTTTGCGCACCATTACTCGCGCAATGTGATCCGCCCGGGCCGCAAGACCAAGGAGAAGATCTCGGTCTTCAGCTACGAATTGCTGGCCTACCGCGACCAGGTGGACCACCACGCTGTACCGGGCGCGGAGGAGGAGAAGCACCGCCTGCCGGATTACTTCATCACCGCCGATGACATCACCCCGCAGCAGCACGTGGACATCCAGGCCGCCGCGCAGAAGTGGATCGACTCGTCGATCTCCAAGACCGCCAACGTCCCCACCGACTATCCGTTCGAAGACTTCAAGGACATCTACCTCTACGCCTGGCGTCAGGGCCTGAAGGGCTGCACCACCTTCCGCTTCAACCCGGCGGCCTTCCAGGGCGTGCTGGTCAAGGAGTCGGACCTGGAGAAGACGGTGTACCGCTTCGAGCTGGAAGATGGCAGCGTGGTGGAACTCAAGGGCAATGAGGAAGTGGAGTACGACGGCGAGATCCATACCGTCGCCAACCTCTTCGATGCCCTGAAAGAAGGCTATTACGGCAAGTACTGATGCCCCTGGAGAATGCTATGAGCGTCAAGATCAACCAGAAGATCAAAGGCTTCCAGGTGGTGGACGTGGCCGAGGAAAAGGCCCGCGTGGAAGCCGCCGCGGCCGCCGCCGTAGTGAAGATGGATGAAACCCTGCAGCGGCCGGAATTGCTGGTAGGCGCGACCTACAAGATCAAATCGCCGCTGTTCGAGCATGCGCTGTACGTGACCATCAACGACGTGGTGCTCAACCCGGACACCCCGTACGAGCAGCGCCGGCCCTTCGAGATCTTCATCAACTCGAAGAACATGGACCACTTCCAGTGGATCGTTGCACTCACCCGGATCATGTCCGCGGTGTTCCGCAAGGGCGGCGGCTGCACCTTCCTGGTGGAAGAGATGAAGGCGGTGTTCGACCCGCGCGGCGGCTACCTCAAGCGCGGCGGCATCTATATGCCGTCGATCGTCGCCGAGATCGGCGCCGTGGTGGAGCGCCACCTGGTCGCTATCGGCCTGATGGAAGGCGCGCAGATGGACGAGGAGCAGCGCCTCTACCTCGCCGAAAAGCGTGCCGCCTACGAGGCTGCCCAGGGCACCAACAAGGCTGAACCCGGCGAAGGCTTCCCCGCCGGCGCGCAGCTGTGCGGCAAGTGCAACACCATGGCGGTGGTGCAGATGGATGGCTGTGCCACCTGCCTGAACTGCGGGCATTCGAAGTGTGGGTGAGCCGGAGCGACGCGACGTATACGTCGCGCTGGCGAACGCCTGGCCATGGATGGCCAGGCTGGGGTTGAACTTGAGCAGAGGAGAAACGGCAAGGATGCCAGCTCCGAATTAGATCTTTACGACGCCCGCACTCGTCGCCCGGCGAACGACCGGCCATGGATGGCCGGGCCGGGGTTGACCTTGAGTAGAGGATCAACGGCAGGGATGTCCGCTCCGGTTCAGATCTTCACTCCCGCATTACACCGGCCTGCTCTTTTGTAGGAGCGAGCTTGCTCGCGAACCAGCTCCGCTGCGGGGCCTGTTCGCGAGCAAGCTCGCTCCTACGAAGAGCCGTCGGAGCGTTTACAGCGCAAACGGCAAATGAATACCTACTGTCTGCCGCTGCGCCAGTCGGCGCTCGAACTCCTGCGGATCGTGGATCAGCACATCCTGCCCCGCAAACGCCTCGGCCGCGATCAGCCGCGATAGCCAGAAGCGCACGCACGCCACCCGCAGCATCTCAGGCCACAGCTCGGCTTCCAGCGCGGTAAACGGCCGCTTGGTCGCATAAGCCGCCAGCAAGGCACGGGCACGCGGACCATCGAGGGAGCCGTCGTCGTTGGAGCACCAGTCGTTCACGGTGATTGCCAGGTCATAGAGCATCCAGCCGGAGCTGGCGTTATAGAAGTCGATCACCCCCGCCAGGTGCGGGCCATCGAACAGCACGTTGTCGCGGAACAGGTCGGCATGCAGGTTGGCGCGCGGCAGTGCCGGTTGTTCGGCAAGCAGGCGGGCAATCTCTTCGAGTGCATCGCCTAACAGCGTGGCCGCAGCACCGGAGAGGTGCGACTGCATCACCTCGCCCTCGTGCAGCATCCAGCTCAGGCCACGATCGCTGGGGCGCTCGATGATCCGCTCGCGGGTCGCCAGGTGCAGGCGCGCCAGCAGGTCGCCGACTTCCTGGCAGTGATGGTTGTTCGGCGAGCGCTCGTGGCGGCCGGCCAGGCGCGGTTGCAGCAGCGCCGGTTTGCCTTCGAGCTGGCGCAGGGCTTCGCCGTCCTTCGTGCGCAGTGCATAGGGCACCGGCAGGTCGGCTTCGTGCAGCACGTCGAGCAGTTCGATGAAGAACGGCATCTCCTGCACCGGGCCGCGCTCCACCAGGGTCAGGACGAATTCGCCCTGTTCCAGGCTGACGAAGAAGTTGCTGTTCTCCGATCCTTCCGCGATTCCACGAAAGTCGCGCAGGCGGCCGAGGCCGTAAGGGGCGAGGAAGTCTTCGAGAACCGGACGTTCCAGAGGCGTGAATACCGACATGCTCAATCCTCTGGAGCGTCGTGGTGGGAAGGGTTTACCAGCTGAAGATCTGCCACTGCGGAATCAGCTTGTCGGGCTGGTCCGAGCGGATGAAGTTGCCGTCGCTGCCGTCCTGGCGCACCAGGAAGTACGGCTTGCCGTGCTTGGGCACGACCTTGATGGCGTAGAGGAAGCCGTTCACACGGTATTCCTGGATGGTCTTGTCCCCCTCCTGGCGGATGGTCACATCCGGTTCCGGCGTCGGGGCGTCGTCCGCCGCCATGACGGAAGTCGCGCCAAGACCCAGTAGAGCGGCGAGCAACAGGCGGTTCAACGTACGCATGATAACCTTGTCCCTTTGTCGAATTGGCTACGGACATTTTAGCCCGAGCCCTTCTGAAAAGGTTGATTCCCCTCATGAGCCAAGCACCCCTCGTCCTCGTGGACGGCTCGTCCTACCTGTATCGCGCCTTCCATGCCCTGCCGCCGCTGATGACCTCCACCGGCATGCCCACGGGAGCGGTGAAGGGCGTGCTGAACATGCTCAAGAGCCTGCGCAAGCAGTACCCGGACAGCCCCTTTGCGGTGGTCTTCGATGCCAAGGGCGGGACCTTCCGCGACGAGATGTTCGCCGAGTACAAGGCCAACCGCCCGTCGATGCCGGACGACCTGCGCGTGCAGGTGGAGCCGCTGCATGCCACCGTGCGCGCCCTCGGCCTGCCACTGCTCTGCGTGGAGGGTGTGGAAGCGGATGACGTGATCGGCACCCTGGCCCGACAGAGCGCGGCCGGAGGCCGGGCGGTGGTGATCTCCACCGGTGACAAGGACATGGCACAGCTGGTCGACGGGCACATTACGCTGGTCAACACAATGACCGGTAGCACGCTCGACGTGGATGGCGTGAAGGAGAAATTCGGTGTCGGTCCTGAGCTGATCATCGATTACCTGGCGCTGATGGGCGACAAGGTCGACAACATTCCGGGCGTGCCCGGCGTCGGCGAAAAGACCGCCCTCGGCCTGCTCACCGGCGTGGGTGGTGGCCTGGATGTGCTCTACGCCAGCCTGAACAAGGTGCCCGAGCTGCCGATCCGCGGCGCCAAGGGCCTGCCGGCCAAGCTCGAAGAGCACAAGGACATGGCCTACCTGTCCTACAAGCTCGCGACCATCAAGTGCGATGTCGAACTGAACATCGAGATCGATGCTCTGCACCCCGGCGAGCCGGACCGCGAGGCGCTGACCGAGCTGTACCGTACCCTGGAATTCAAGACCGGGCTGGATGACCTGCAGCGCCAGGCGGCCAAGGCCGGAACTCCCCAGCTGGCGCTGGAAGAGGCCCCGGCTGCAGAGGCGGAGAAGCGTTACGAGATCGTCCTGGAGCAGAGCCAGTTCGATGCCTGGCTGAAGAAGCTGGAAGCCGCCGACCTGATCGCTTTCGACACCGAGACCACCAGCCTCGACCCGCAGCAGGCGCAGGTGGTGGGTGTGTCCTTCGCGGTCACGGAGGGTGAAGCCGCCTACGTACCGCTGGCGCACAGCTACATGGGCGTGCCGGCGCAACTGGACCGCGACGCTGTGCTCAAGGCCCTCAAGCCGCTGCTGGAGGACCCGAGGAAGCGCAAGGTCGGCCAGCACGCCAAGTACGACATGAACGTCCTGGCCAACGCCTCGACGCCCATCGCCGTGCAGGGCATCGCCTACGACACCATGCTCGAATCCTACGTGCTGGACTCCACCGCGACCCGCCACGACATGGACAGCCTGGCGCTGAAGTACCTCGGCCACAGCACCATCCGTTTCGAGGACATCGCCGGCAAGGGCGCCAAGCAGCTGACCTTCGACCAGATCGCCCTGGAACAGGCCGGCCCCTACGCCGCGGAAGACGCCGACGTCACCCTGCGCCTGCACCAGACCCTGTGGCAGAAGCTGGAGGCCATCCCCTCGCTGGCCAAGGTCCTGACCGAGATCGAGATGCCGCTGGTGCCGGTGCTGGCGCGTATCGAGCGCAACGGTGCGCTGGTCGATGCCAACCTGCTGGGCAAGCAGAGCGTCGAGCTGGGCGAGAAGATGGTCGAGCTGCAGCGCCAGTCCTTCGACCTGGCAGGCGAAGAGTTCAACCTCGGCTCGCCCAAGCAGCTGGGCGCCATCCTTTATGAAAAACTGGGCCTGCCGGTGCTGTCGAAGACCGCCACCGGCCAGCCGTCCACCGCCGAGAACGTCCTCGCGGAATTGGCCGAGCAGGATTACGAGCTGCCCAAGGTGATCATGCAGTACCGCTCCCTGAGCAAGCTCAAGAGCACCTACACCGACAAGCTGCCGGACCAGATCAACCCGCGCACCGGGCGAATCCATACCAGCTACCACCAGGCGGTGGCGGCCACCGGCCGGCTGTCCTCCAGCGACCCGAACCTGCAGAACATCCCGATCCGTACCGCGGAAGGCCGGCGCATCCGCCAGGCTTTCGTCGCGCCCAAGGGCTACAAGCTGCTGGCGGCGGACTATTCGCAGATCGAACTGCGCATCATGGCCCACCTGGCCAAGGACGAGGGCCTGCTGGACGCCTTCCGCCACGACCGCGACGTGCACCGCGCCACCGCCGCCGAAGTCTTCGGCGTGCCGCTGGATGACGTGACCTCCGATCAGCGGCGCAGCGCCAAGGCGATCAACTTCGGCCTGATCTACGGCATGAGCGCCTTCGGCCTGGCCAAGCAGATCGGCGTCGAGCGCAAGGAAGCCCAGGCCTACATCGACCGCTATTTCGCTCGCTATCCGGGCGTGCTGGCCTATATGGAGCGTACCCGCGCCCAGGCCGCCGAGCAGGGCTTCGTCGAAACCCTGTTCGGCCGTCGCCTGTACCTGCCGGAAATCGCCTCGAAGAACGGCGCCATGCGCAAGGCGGCCGAGCGCACTGCGATCAACGCGCCGATGCAGGGCACGGCGGCGGACATCATGAAGCGCGCCATGGTGGCTGTGGATAACTGGCTGCAGGAAAGCGCCATCGATGCCCGCGTCATCCTCCAGGTACACGACGAACTGGTGCTGGAAGTGCGCGAGGACCTGGTCGATCAGGTTCGTGATGGCATTCGGCCGCTTATGAGTGGTGCGGCGGAGCTGGACGTACCGCTGGTCGTCGAAGCGGGTGTGGGAGCGAACTGGGACGAGGCCCACTGATCGGCTGGACGAGCGGTCGGAAGGCCCGCCAGCCGGGCTTTCCGGCTCGATTTTCCGAGCGCTTTCGGGGCTGTCAGAAAAAATCTTTTGTGACCTGCTGAACTTTCCCACAAGGAGCCGAGTCAGAACTCGTGAATGGCTGGTGAAGCCCTTCGATGCTCCTTTGCAGTGTTTAGTGTTGGCAGATTACTGGACCCCGCCCTAGCGGTCCGGACTTAAACCCCGAACTTCCCCCTCCCCATACGAAGCTCGGGGTTTTTTTTGCCTGCGATTTGGCCTCAGGCCTCCTCGCCGGCCTCCTCTTCTTCCTCATCCAGCAGCCCCAGCCAGCCGGCCAGGACCAGTTGCGCTTCTTCCACGCCCTGGCGCTTGGGCGCCGAGAACAGCTGCAGGGTGGCGACATCGCCCCAGCCGTCGAGGATTTCCTTGCGGGTCTTGAGCAGTGCGTTCTTCGCCGCGCCGTAGGCCAGCTTGTCGGCTTTGGTCAGCAAGACGTGGATCGGCAACTGGCTGGCCTGGGCCCAGTCGAGCATCAGGCGGTCGAAATCGGTCAGCGGATGACGGATATCCATCATCAGCACCACACCGGCTAGCGCATTGCGGCTGGAGAGATAAGCTTCCAGGTGTTGCTGCCAGTGCAGCTTCAGCGGAATCGGCACCTTGGCGTAGCCATAGCCGGGCAGGTCGACCAGTCGGCGCTCGTCATCCAGGCGGAAGAAGTTCAGCAACTGGGTGCGGCCGGGGGTCTTGGAAGTGCGCGCCAGGTTCGCGTGGGTCAGCGCATTCAACGCGCTGGACTTGCCCGCGTTGGAGCGGCCGGCGAAGGCGACTTCCAGGCCGGAGTCTTCCGGGCACTGGTTCACCTTGGCGGCGGAAATGAGGAAAGTGGCCTGTTGGCAGAGGCCGAGAATCGGGTTTTTCGTAGCGTTATTCGAGGACATGGGTAACTTCGCGGCGGGTGCGACGCGGTGTCGCGGGGGGCGGTTTCGTTTCCGTTTGGGCATCTGAAGTATATAATGCCGCGGATTTTGTGTGCGCTTTATCCCCCAGGGTCGAGCCACACGGGAACGTTGGAGTCCGCGCAATCAAGAACGCGGATGTTCCCTGCGATGAGGATAATCATGAAGAAACTGCTGTTCGCAGCCATCGTTGCCGCGCTGGCGTCCAGCGCCCTGGCGGCCCAGGATCCGGAAGCCGTTTTCAACAGAGCCTGTGGCGCCTGCCACAATGGTCAGTTGCCAATGGCGCCGAAGAAGGGCGACGCCACCGCTTGGAAGCCGCGCCTGGACAAGGGCATGGACACGCTGGTGCAACATGTGACCAACGGTTTCAACGCGATGCCGCCTCGCGGCCTGTGCACCGACTGCAGCGCCGAGGATTACCAGACAATTATCCAGTGGATGTCGAAGTAACTTCTCAGGCCTTACTCTTTCACCCTTAGCCGTTATTGGATTAGCTGATGAACAAATTGATCGTGAGTCTGCTGTTGACCCTGGGTCTTGTCGGTGTGGCGCACGCCGCTGGCGATGCCAAGGCCGGTCAGGCGAAAGCTGCTGTCTGTGGTGCCTGCCACGGTGCCGATGGCAACAGCATGGCGCCCAACTTCCCGAAACTGGCCGGGCAGGGTGAGCGTTACCTGCTCAAGCAGATGCACGACATCAAGGACGGCAAGCGCACCGTGCTGGAAATGACCGGCCTGCTGACCAACCTCAGCGACGAGGACCTGGCCGACATCGCCGCCTACTTCTCCAGCCAGAACGGCAGCGTTGGCGCCGCCGATCCCAAGCTCGTCGCCCAGGGTGAAGCCCTGTTCCGCGGCGGCAAGCTCGCCGAAGGCATGCCGGCCTGCACCGGTTGCCACAACCCGGCTGGCCAGGGCAACGCCGAAGCCGGCTTCCCGCACCTGGGTGGCCAGCACGCGGCCTACACCGCCAAGCAGCTGACCGCCTTCCGCGAAGGCGAGCGCACCAACGACGGCGACGCCATGATCATGCGCAGCATCGCCGCCAAGCTGTCCAACAAGGACATCGCTGCGATCTCCAGCTACATCGAAGGCCTGCACTAAGCAGCCGCCCGGCACCAACGCCGGATCGAAAAACTGCTTCGAAAAAAAGGGTGGCCTCGGCCACCCTTTTTTGCATCCGCCCCCACTACAATGCTGGAACCGTGTCTGGCCCCTCTGGTCAAACCGCTTCATCCCGCCGCGCTGCAGCGTGGCGGTTCCGCTCAGCCAAGGAGTGAACCATGCGTAACCTGATTTTCACCGCCGCTCTTGCCTTCGCCGGCCTGTTCGCCGTCAACGCGAACGCCGCCGACTTCGAAGCGGGCAAGAACTACACCGAGCTGAACCAGGCCGTCCCGGTCTCCCAGCCCGGCAAGATCGAGGTGGTGGAGCTGTTCTGGTACGGCTGCCCGCACTGCTATGCGTTCGAACCTACCATCAACCCGTGGGTCGAGAAGCTGCCGGCCGACGTTCACTTCGTGCGTATCCCGGCCATGTTCGGCGGCCTGTGGAACATCCACGGCCAACTGTTCCTGACCCTGGAATCCATGGGTGTGGAGAAGAAGGTGCACCACGCCATCTTCGAGAAGCTGCACAACAACCCCAAGGCCCTGACCACTCCGGAAGAAATGGCTGACTTCGTCGCCGAGCAGGGCGTGGACAAGGACAAGTTCCTCAGCACCTACAACTCGTTCGCCATCAAGGGCCAGATCGAGAAAGCCAAGAAACTGGCAATGGCCTATCAGATCAGCGGCGTGCCGACCATGGTGGTCAATGGCAAATACCGCTTCGACATCGGCTCGGCCGGTGGCCCGGACGAGGCGCTGCAGCTGGCTGACCAGCTGATCGCCAAGGAACGCGCCAGCGCTAAGGCCGCCCAGTAAGGGCCGATGACGATGCTGCGCCGGCGGACTCGTGAGCGTGTCGCGGGAGCCTGCGTCCCTCGGGTGAATACGGCCCAGGGGACCTCCGCCGGCCTGCCCGACGACGGCCGGCTGCGCCTGCTCAGCTTCAACATCCAGGTCGGCATCAGTACCGAAAGGTACCGTCACTACCTGACTCGCGGCTGGCAGCACCTGCTGCCGGCCGCCGGCCGCGCTACCAACCTGCAGCGCATCGGCGAACTGCTCTCCGACTACGACGTAGTCGCCCTGCAGGAAGCCGACGGCGGCAGCATCCGTTCCGGCAACATCAACCAGGTCGAGCACCTCGCACAGCTCGGTGCCTTCCCCTACTGGTACCAGCAGCTCAACCGCAATCTCGGGCGCATCGCCCAGCACAGCAACGGCCTGCTCAGCCGCCTGCAGCCCACTGCGCTGGAAGACCACCCGCTGCCCGGCCCGCCTGGCCGCGGCGCGATCCTCATGCGTTTCGGCGAAGGCAAGGACGCGCTGGCCGTGGTGATGATGCACCTGGCCCTCGGCGCGCGGACCCGCACCCGCCAGCTCGCCTATATCCGCGAGCTGCTGCAGGACTACCGCCATCACGTGCTGATGGGCGACATGAACACCCATGCCACCGACCTGCTGGAAAGCTCGCCATTGCGCGACCTCCAGCTCATCGCTCCGCAGGTCGAGGCCACCTTCCCCAGCTGGCGCCCGCAGCGCTGCCTGGACCACATCCTGCTCAGTTCCGAGCTGGCGCTGGAACGCGTCAGTGTCCTCCCGCACCCGATTTCCGACCACCTGCCCGTGGCTGTGGAAATCCGCCTGCCGGATGCCCTGCGTTCGTCCTCGTCGCTCGCCTTGCGCGGCGAGGACCCTGAATGAGTCGCGACGACGACCAGCGCTGGAAACAGAAATACCTGGATAACCTCGAACAGCAGGAGAAGCTCGAGCGCCGCTGGGATGCTCGCCTCGACCTGCTGCGTCGCGGCCTGGTACGCAGCAGCCTGGCGGCCGAAGGCAGCGACAAGGCGGTGGACGCCTGCATGAAGGAGCTGCGCGAAGTGCTACGCCGCGACGACATGGACGCCGGCCTGTCGCGCCTGATCCCGCAGCTGGAAAAGGCCGTGCTCGACTCCGAGCAGCGCCGCCAGCAGCGCATCGAACAGAATGTCGCCGCGCTCAGCCAGCTGTCGCAGCAACTGCTGTCCCTGGACATGCCGGGCGACGTGCGCAAGCCGCTCAAGCGCTTGTCCAAGGACATTCCCAGCCGTGGCAGTTCCTCCCGCGAGCTTCCCGCGCTGCTGGGCGAACTGAGTCGTCTGCAGCGCCAGGTGCTGGATCATTTCGGCAACGGTGGCGGGGAGCAGCGCCCCGGTTTCCTGCAGCGGCTGTTCGGCAGCCGTGACGGCGATGAGGTAGATGAGCCGAATTCGGCACCCAGCACACCGGCCGCCCCGGCAGACAGAACGCCGGTGACGGAAGCGGCGGTGGATCTTCCACCGCCCAGCGAAATTCAATCTGCACCTGCACCTGCACCTGCACCTGCACCTGCACCTGCACCTGCACCTGCACCTTCTGCCGAGGCAGCCGGCGCTGAAACGGTGATCGAGCACGTTGTGGCGCCAGTCGAGATAGCCACACGGGCGGTAGCGCCGGAGCCTGCCGCCGCGCCTTCGCCGGTCGTGCGATCGGAGCTTGCCGCCGCTGCGCAGGTCATCGACAGGCTGATTGCAGCAGAGTCAGTCAGCCGTGATGATTCCAGCCTGCTCGACAGCCTGCCGGTACCACCGGGGTTGTTCGGCACGCCCGAAGACGCGCGCCAGGCCAATGACCCCTACGCCTTGCCGCCTCGTCCGGAGCCCGGCTACAGCGCGGTGGCGCCGCATATCGAGGCGAGCCTGCTACGCCTGCTGGACGAGATGCACCTGCCGGCCGCCCAGCAGGTCCAGGCCGAGGCGCTGCGTTCGCGGATCCACGGCAGCCTCAACTGGTACGAACTGGTGCCGGTGCTGGATGACCTGGGCGTCCTCGTACTCTCGCTCAACGACAGCGGCCAGCACGAGTTCGAAGGCTACCTGCACCAGCTCAACGAACGCCTGGGGGCTTTCCTCGACGGCCTGCAGGCCGTCCAGGAGAACCACAGCGGCTCCAGCTCCAGCGCCCGCGACCTCGACGACAGCCTGCGCGAGCAGGTCAGCGGGCTGCAGGAAAGCGTGCTGGAGGCCACTGACCTGGAGGGTCTCAAGCGCCATGTCGAGTCACGCCTGCAAGGCCTGGTTGGCACCATGGACCGCTTCCGCGAGGAGCGCGAGGTCCGTGAGCGCGAAGTAAGCGAGCGCATCCAGTCACTGGTGACTCGCGTCGCCAGCATGGAAGAGGAGGCCCGCACCTTCCAGGCGAACATCGAGGACCAGCGCCAGAAGGCCATGACCGACGCCCTGACCGGCCTGCCCAACCGCGCCGCGCTCACCGAGCGGTTGGACCTGGAAGTGGCGCGCTGGCAGCGCTACGGCGGCGACCTGCTGCTGGCGGTGCTGGACGTCGACCATTTCAAGCGGATCAACGACGACTTCGGCCACCTCGCCGGCGACAAGGTGCTGAAGATCATCGCCAACGAACTGGCCAAGCGCGTGCGCAAGACCGACTTCATCGCCCGCTTCGGCGGTGAGGAGTTCGTTGTGCTGCTGCCCGCCACGCCGCTGGAAGGCGGACAGCAACTGCTCGACGTGCTGCGCGGCGCCATCGAAGCCTGCCCGTTCCACTTCAAGGGGGAACGGTTGAGCATCACCTGCTCGGCGGGCCTCACGGCCTTCCGCGAAGGCGAGCGCGCCGAAACGGTATTCGAGCGAGCCGACCAAGCGCTGTACCGTGCCAAGCGCGGCGGGCGTAACCGTCTCGAAGTCGACTGAGCACACTGCGTTTCCTGCAGGAGCGAGCTTGCTCGCGAACCCCGGCACCGCCGGTGAGTATCGCGAACGGGGCTCGCTCCTACAGAAGATCGCTTCCGTTCGTGCCAGAAAATCTTGACGAACGAAACAACATAGGTTTTGATTCGCACACTTATCTTTCGAATCGAAACTTAATCGTTCATGTCGAAACGCAATACGCCCCAACGCCGCCACGACATCCTGGCGCTGCTCGCCGACCAGGGCGAGGTCAGCGTGGACGATCTCGCGCGCCGCTTCGCCACCTCCGAGGTGACCATCCGCAAGGACCTGGCCGCCCTGGAAGGCAACGGCCTGCTGCTGCGCCGCTACGGCGGCGCGGTGCCGATGCCCCATGAGCTGATCGCCGAGCCGAGCCAGCCGCTGTCGCGCTACAAGCAGGCTATCGGCCGGGCAGCGGCCGCCTGCATCCGCGAGCACGCGCGGATCATCATCGACAGCGGCAGCACGACGGCCGCGCTGATCCCGGAACTGGGCCGCAAGCCCGGCCTGGTGGTGATGACCAATTCCCTGAGCGTGGCCAATGCCCTGCGCGAGCTGGAGCGCGAACCGGTGCTGCTGATGACCGGCGGCACCTGGGACCCGCATTCCGAATCGTTCCAGGGCCAGGTGGCCGAACAGGTGCTGCGCTCCTACGATTTCGATCAGCTGTTCATCGGCGCTACCGGCCTGGACATCGAGCGCGGCACCACGACCTTCAACGAACTGCTGGGCCTGAGCCGGGTCATGGCCGAGGTCGCCCGCGAGGTGATCGTCATGGCCGAGGCCGACAAGCTGGGCCGGCGTATTCCCAACCTGGAGCTGCCCTGGAGCAGCGTCCAGACCCTGATTACCGACGAACGCCTGAGCGATGAAGCGTTCGAACTGATCCAGGCGCGCGGCGTGAAAGTGATCCGCGCGCGCTGCGAAGACTAAGGAGACCAAACCATGTGTGGAATCGTAGGCGCCATCGCCGAGCGCAATATCACCCCGATCCTCGTCGAAGGCCTCAAGCGCCTGGAATACCGTGGCTACGACAGCGCCGGTGTGGCGGTGATCCAGGCTGACGGTGCGCTGGACCGCCGCCGTCGCGCAGGCAAGGTTTCCAGCCTTGAGCAGGCCCTCGAAGAGCAGCCGCTGCTCGGTCGTTTGGGGATCGCCCACGTTCGCTGGGCCACCCACGGCGCGCCGACCGAGACCAACGCCCACCCGCACTTCTCCCGTGGTGAAGTGGCCGTGGTGCACAACGGCATCATCGAGAACTTTGAGCCCCTGCGCGAAATGCTCAAGGCGCGTGGCTACGAGTTCACCTCGCAGACCGACACCGAGGTCATTGCCCACCTGCTGCACCTGCGCCTGGGCGAGCTGGGCGACCTGACCGTCGCGCTCAAGGCCGTCGTCAAGGAATTGCACGGCGCCTACGGCCTGGCGGTGATCAGCAGCAAGCAGCCCGACCGTATCCTGGCCGCCCGCAGCGGCAGCCCGCTGGTGGTGGGCCTGGGCCATGGCGAGAACTTCCTCGCCTCCGACCAGTTGGCGCTGCGCCAGGTGACCGACCGCTTCATCTACCTCGAAGAGGGCGATATCGCCGAGATTCGTCGCGACGGCCTGCAGCTGTGGGACGTCAACGGCAACCCGGTGCAGCGCGAGGAAGTGCGCTACCACGAGGGCGCCGAGGCGGCCGACAAGGGCGGCTACCGCCACTTCATGCTCAAGGAAATCCACGAGCAGCCGGCTGTGGTGCAGCGCACCCTGGAAGGCCGCCTGGGCAGTGGGCAGGTGCTGGTGGACAACTTCGGCCCGCAGGCCCGCGAGCTGCTGGCCAAGGTGCGCACCGTGCAGATCGTTGCCTGTGGCACCAGCTACCATGCCGGCATGGTCGCCCGTTACTGGCTGGAAAGCCTGACCGGCATTCCCTGCCAGGTCGAAGTGGCCAGCGAGTTCCGCTACCGCAAGGTCGCGGTGCACCCGGATTCCCTGTTCGTCACTATCTCCCAGTCCGGCGAAACCGCCGACACCCTGGCCGCGCTGCGCTACGCCAAGGAGCTGGGCTTCCTGTCCAGCCTGGCGATCTGCAACGTCGCCACCAGCTCGCTGGTGCGCGAGTCGGACATGACCCTGCTGACCAACGCCGGGCCGGAAATCGGCGTGGCCTCCACCAAGGCCTTCACTACCCAACTGGTCGCCCTGTTGCTGCTGACCCTCGGTATCGGCCAGGTACAAAAGCGCCTGAACGACGGCGTCGAAGCCGAGCTGGTGAACGAGCTGCGCCGCCTGCCGACCCACCTGGAAGAAGCCCTGTCCATGGACAAGGTGGTGGAGAAGATCAGCGAGCTGTTCGCCGAGAAGCACCACACCCTGTTCCTCGGTCGTGGCGCCCAGTACCCGGTGGCGATGGAAGGCGCGCTGAAGCTCAAGGAGATCTCCTACATCCACGCAGAGGCCTACCCGGCCGGCGAGCTGAAGCACGGCCCCCTGGCCCTGGTGGACGCCGACATGCCGGTGGTGACCGTGGCGCCGAACAACGAGTTGCTGGAGAAGCTCAAGTCCAACCTGCAGGAAGTGCGCGCCCGCGGCGGCGAGCTGGTGGTCTTTGCCGAAGGCGGTAGTGGCATCAGCGACGGCGAGGGCACCCACGTGGTGGGCATGCCGGCAATCCACGACTGCCTGGCGCCGATTCTCTACACCGTGCCGCTGCAGCTGCTGTCCTACTACGTCGCCGTGCTCAAGGGCACCGACGTCGACCAGCCGCGCAACCTGGCCAAATCCGTGACGGTGGAATAAGCGCGCAGGCGCCAGGAGAAAGGTCCCTTCGGGGGCCTTTTTTCGTTTCAGGGTGCTGGAATTCGAGAGGGAAGTGCGAGGGGACGATCAACATTCCCCCGGTGCCTGCACGTCCGGGGGTGTGGACGGGGCACCGAGGCCAGGCGGCTTGAGCCGCTACACGAGGGGAATGGAAATCGACCTTGTCTTGTGGACAAGGTCGGGCTCCGGCCCTGCGAGGGGTACCTGACAAGTCTCCCGCAGGGTGGGGAGCGGGCCAACGATAGAAGCTGGCTACTGGCCGGTCAATCGGAAACGACAAACGCGCGTTCGTGAGTGTCCGATATTCGAACCAAAAGGCCCGGTCCAGGCCGCGGATTTCGTTAGCCGGCTATCGGAAGCGTCTATACTGTTTCTGATTGTGTCAGTGAAAAATGCCTGGCGGCAATTCGCTGGCAAGGACGGCGAGGGAGTTCCGTCCTCACGTCCGGGATGCAGTTAAACCGACAAGAGAATCCCCATGAACGCACCTGCCGCACCGCAGTATTCCGCCCATGAGCGCCGCTCGCGCATCCTCGCCATCGTCGGCGCCTCGTCGGGCAACCTGGTGGAGTGGTTCGACTTCTACGTCTACGCCTTCACCGCCCTGTACTTCGCCCACGCCTTCTTCCCCTCGGACGATCCGACGGTGCAGTTGCTCAACACCGCCGGGGTGTTCGCCGCGGGCTTCCTGATGCGCCCTATCGGCGGCTGGCTGTTCGGCCGCATTGCCGACAAGAAGGGCCGCAAGACCGCGATGATGATCTCGGTGCTGATGATGTGCGGCGGCTCGCTGGCCATCGCGGTGATGCCGACCTACGCCACCATTGGCGTCGCGGC
This sequence comes from Pseudomonas sp. C9-3, assembly GCF_032392015.1. Taxonomy (NCBI): domain Bacteria; kingdom Pseudomonadati; phylum Pseudomonadota; class Gammaproteobacteria; order Pseudomonadales; family Pseudomonadaceae; genus Pseudomonas; species Pseudomonas sp. C9-3. The sequence continues at coordinate 6,121,087 of NZ_CP135919.1, forward strand.
GCCGGCGCTGCTGTTGCTCGCGCGTCTGTTCCAGGGGCTGTCGGTTGGCGGCGAGTACGGCACCAGCGCTACCTACATGAGCGAAGTGGCGCTCAAGGGGCAGCGCGGCTTCTTCGCCTCCTTCCAGTACGTCACCCTGATCGGCGGCCAGTTGCTGGCCGTACTGGTGGTGGTGATCCTGCAGCAGTTGCTGACCACCGATGAGCTGAAAGAGTGGGGTTGGCGAATTCCCTTCGTGGTCGGCGCGATCACCGCGGTGATCGCCTTCTACCTGCGTCGCTCGCTGAGCGAGACGGCCAAGGAGTCCAACCTCAACCGCAAGGAGTCGGGCACGCTCACCGAGCTATTCACTCATCACAAGCGCGCCTTCTTCACTGTGCTCGGCTTCACGGCCGGCGGCTCGCTGATCTTCTACACCTTCACCACCTACATGCAGAAATACCTGGTGAACACCGCCGGGATGGACGCCAAGGTGGCCAGCGGCGTGATGACCTTCGCGCTGTTCTGCTACATGTGCATGCAGCCGCTGTTCGGTGCGCTGTCCGACCGTATCGGCCGCAAGACCTCGATGCTCTGGTTCGGCGCCCTGGGCATGCTCTGCACCTGGCCGATCCTTGCCGCGCTGAAGACCGTCAGCAGTCCCTACGCGGCGTTCGGCCTGATCATCCTGGCGATGGCCATCGTCAGCCTGTACACCTCGATCAGCGGCCTGATCAAGGCGGAGATGTTCCCGCCGCAGATCCGCGCCCTGGGCGTGGGCCTGTCCTACGCGGTGGGCAACGCGATCTTCGGTGGCTCCGCCGAGTACGCTGCGCTGGGACTGAAGAGCATCGGCATGGAGGACGTGTTCTACATCTATGTCTCGGTCATGTGCGGCGTGGCGCTGCTGGTCTGCCTGCTGCTGCCGGACCTGCGCAAGGTCAGCTACCTCAACGACGAGGACTGACGCCGCGCCATTCGCTAATCGTTGCTCCGGCCGCGCAGTGCGTGGTCGGGCAGCGATAGGGCGATCAACAGGGCCAGGGCGCCGAACCCGGCGTTGATCAGGAACAGGTGCCCGAACACCCCATCCAGCGCCAGCCGCTGCGCTTCATGGCCTTCGCCGCTCAGGCTGGCCAGCAGGGCGCTGGCCGACAGGCCATGGCCGGCGTCGCCTGCCAGCGGTTGCAGCATCGCCAGCAGCAGGGCCGACATCAGTGCGATCCCCACCGCCCCGCCCAGCGAGCGGAACAGCGTGATGTTGCTGGTCGCCACACCTAGGTGCTTCATTTCCACTGCGCTCTGCGCCGCCACCAGGCTGGTGGGGAATTGCGTGCCGGCGGCAATGCCGGTGAGCAGCATGCAGACCCCTGAAAGGAAGTATGCGCTCGGTGGCGTCAGCGCCAGGCCGGCAATCGCCAGGGACATCAGCAGCGCGCCGCCGACGATCTGCGGCTTGTAGCGGCCGATGATCGCCGTGAGACGGCCGCAGCAGTACGCGCCGATCGGCACACCCATGGCCAGCGGCAGCAGGTGCAGCGCGGCGCTGTCGGCGCCCGCGCCGGTCACCGACTGAAAGCGCAGCGGCACCAGCACTGACAGCGAGATGACCTGGAAGCTGGCAAAGAAGCTGATCAGCCAACTCAGCGTGGCGGCGCGAATACCGAACAGGTGCATCGGTACCAGTGGCTCCGGTGCGCGGCGTTCCTGCACGACGAACAGCGCGATCAGCACCACTGCGGCGGCGAACAGCGCGAGCATCTGCGGGTCGTTCCAGCGTGCGCCCTGGCCGACCTCGGTGATCGCCAGCAGCAGGCTGCCCAGACCGGCGATCATCAGCATCGTGCCGAGGTAGTCGATGACCGGCTTGCGGCCGGGTACGGGCAGGCCACGCAAGGTCCGGCGGGATACCGCGAGGGCGACCAGGCCCACCGGCAGGTTGATCAGGAACACCCAGCGCCATGACAGGTATTCGGTGAGCAGCCCACCCAGCACCGGGCCGGCGATGCTCGCCACCGCGTACATGCTGCTGAAGTAGCCCTGGTAGCGGCCGCGTTCGCGGGGCGGGACGATGTCGCCGATGATCGCCTGGCTCACCGACATCATGCCGCCGGCGCCGATGCCTTGCAGGACCCGGGCGATCACCAACTGCTCCATGCTCTGGGCGGCGCCGCAGAGCAGCGATGCGAAGGTGAACAGGGCGATGGCAAAGAGCATCAGCACGCGGCGGCCGTAGAGGTCGCCGAGCTTGCCGTAGATCGGCATGGAGATGGTCATCGCCACCATGTAGCCGGAGATGACCCAGGCCAGCAGGTCGAAGTCGCCGAAGCCGGCGGAGATCGCCGGCAGGGAAACGGCGACGATGGTCTGGTCGAGCGCACCGAGGAAGATCGCCAGCATCAGCCCCACCAGCACGGTGCGGACCGCCGGACGCGGCTCGGAAAAGGTAGTCAAGACAGCCCCCTTCACTTCAGAGGATCTCCGGCCGGGAGGCGGGCGGAGGGACCACAGTGTAGTGCAATGCAGCGGCAATCTGTCACGGCGCCGTCATCGTTGCGGTGCAGTAAAGGCTCTATCTCGGCGCTGGCAACGATGCTTCCCGGATCGGCTGCTACGCTTGCGTAGCGAACTATTCTTCCATTGCAGCCTGCGGATTTTCCGGGAACGCAAACCTTCGGAACGGGCTCCAATACAAAGGAAACGGCACGTCCCGCGGTGGTCGGCGCCACGATAGTTTTTATGCGGGCCAGGCCATAGGGGAAGACTATGGGTGTGCTGGTCTATAGTTTTCCAGCCCTGTGACCAGGAGGTATGCATGAACGCCAACCTGCCCTCTGAGTTGCTGTCCCTGCAGTTGCCGCTGCGCATCCGCATCGGCGAGGCCCAGGCGTTCGACCTTGGGCCTGATCCGCAGGTGACGCTCGTCGTTCGCGATCCGACCCTGCTGACCGAGATCACCCATCCCAGCCTCGATCTCCTCGGTCGTGCCTACGTTGAGAAGCGCATGGACATCGAGGGACCGATCGGTGAAGTGATCGCCACTGCCGATGCCCTGAGCAGCGCGCTGGGTGACGACGACGGGGACGCCGACTACGTGCGCGAAAGCCACGACAAGGCCACCGACGCCGAGGCCATCCATTACCACTACGACCTGTCCAATGCGTTCTACCAGCTCTGGCTCGACCCGGAGATGGTGTACTCCTGCGCCTACTACGAGACCGGTACCGAGGACCTGGCCACGGCCCAGTTGGCCAAGCTGCGCCACCTGTGCCGCAAGCTGCGGCTGAAGCCTGGCGAGAAGCTGCTCGATGTCGGCTGCGGCTGGGGCGGGCTGGCGCGCCTGGCGGCGCGAGAATTTGGCGCACAGGTGCATGGCATCACCCTCAGCGAGGAGCAGCTCAAGCTCGGCCGCGAGCGGGTCAAGGCCGAGGGCCTGGAAGACAAGGTGACGCTGGAACTGCTGGATTACCGCGACCTGCCGCGCGATGGCCGTTACGACAAGGTGGTGAGCGTCGGCATGTTCGAACACGTCGGCCACGCCAACCTCGGGCTCTACTTCCAGCAGCTGTATGACGCGGTGCGGCCAGGCGGGCTGGTGATGAACCACGGCATCACCTCCAGCAATACCGACGGCCGTCCGGTGGGGCGCGGCGCCGGGGATTTCATCGACCGCTACGTGTTCCCCCATGGTGAGCTGCCGCACCTGTCACTGGCCGTCGCGCGCATGAGCGAGGCGGGACTGGAAGTGGTCGACGTCGAAGGCCTGCGCCTGCACTACGCGCGCACCCTGGACTTCTGGAGCGCCAACCTCGAAGCGAAGCTGGCCGAGGCGGCGAAACTGGTGCCCGACCAGGCCCTGCGCATCTGGCGCCTGTACCTGGCCGGTTGCGCCTATGGCTTCAAGAAGGGCTGGATCAACCTGCACCAGATTCTCGCCAGCAAGCCCTATGCGGATGGCGGCCAGGAGGTGCCCTGGAGCCGGCGCGACATCTACTCCTGAGTCTTTTCTGCCCCTGCATCGGGCCCGCTTCGGCGGGCTCGATGCGTTTCTGGCGCGGGGCAAAAAGCTTGCATCGAGGAGCACGGGGCGCTAAACCCCCTGTCCCCACTGACTCTTTGGTAGATGAATCATGGTGAACTTCTTCCCGGACCTGTCCCTCGTTGAATTGTCGCCCGCACAGGCGCCCTGGTCGTTGCTGCTCAAGGCTGACCCCAGTCGCGAACAGATCGAGAGCTACCTGCACGACTCCCGCCTGCTGGCGCTGAACGAGGCAGACTCCGTGCGCGGCGTCCTCACGCTGACGCCGCGCGAACCCGGCGTTGCCGAGATCACCAGCCTCGCGGTGGAAGATGAATGGCAGGAGCGTGGCCTGGGCCGTCGCCTGCTGCTGGCCGCCATCGAGCAGGCGCGCGATGCCGGGCTGCAGCGCCTGACCATTGCCACCGGCAACTCCAGCCTGGCGCAGCTCGGCCTGTACCAGCGGGTCGGCTTCCGCATCGTCGGTATCGATCCGGATTACTTCGTGCGGCATTACCCCGAGCCGATCTTCGAAAGCGGCATCCAGTGCCGCGACCAGATTCGCCTGGCGCTGGACCTCGTCGCCTAGCCGCGTTCCCAGCGACTCACCGCCACCGCATCGTGGGCGTGCAGGCTTTCCGCATGCACCACGCGCACCTCGAAGCCCGACACCTCTTCGCGCTGCACCAGTGCCCGGTGCAGCCGGCGTGCGGCGTCCTCGCAGAACATCAGGTTCTGCCCGTTGGCCAGGGCGAAGGCCTGCTCGTCGGCGCGTTTCACCGCCGTCTGCACGGCGGTGCCGAGGGCGTCTTCGGCGTGGTCGATCAGCTCGCTGAAAGCGAATGCCGTCGCGGCCGGGGCGAGTCGCAGGTGCAGCCGCGCCTCGCTGCGCTGGCTGTGCGGCGTGGCGACTATGCCCTGCGGGCTGCCCAGCCAGGCACGCACCTCGCTGGCTTTCAGCAGGCGGCCGGCGAAGTCGCTGTCGAAACGCTCCTGGATCAGTTGGCGCGCCAGCGCCGCCGAGCAGGGGCACGTCGAGGAGTAGGGCAGGGCCACGCGCAATTCCAGTTGCAGCGCATCGTCTTCCAGTTGCGCGTGGATCTCGCAGGGGTAGCGTTTCCAGCCGCTCAGCGGGCTGACCAGCGCCGAGCGCTGCAGCATCAGGTCGAAACGCAATAGCAGGTTTGCGCGTCGGGAAAGCTGCGCGTGGCTGCGCAGGAACTGCCTGAGCAGGTCACGTAGCAGCATCGGCGAAAGCTCTGTTTCCGCCAGCGCTTCCAGCGCCAGGTACAGACGCGACATGTGGATGCCGCGCGCGTCGGCTTCGTCGAGGCTGACACCAGCGTCGGCGTATGCGGCGACGCGCTCGCCGGCGATACGCAGTGGCACGGCGATGCCCTGCATGCCGACCCAGTCGAGCGGGATGGGCAGGCGGGTGGATTGGCAGGCGATGTCGGGAAGCGGGGTGGTCATGGGCGGGTCACGGCTGGCAATTGTTATAATATAACGTATTTGCTTCCCGGCGATCCCGCAATGGGTTCTTCAGCGCTCCTGCTGCTTGCAGCCGCTCACGCGCCCGCAGGTCAGCCGGGCGCTGTCGCCTGATGAGCTGCTGAAGCGGCTGACGTTGGTCCAGCCGATGCCGCGACTGGTGCCCACCCACACCTGGCCGTCGCTGGCCACGCCGCTGAAGAAGGTCAGGCTGCCGTAGCGCGTGCCGGTCTGCGCCCAGCGCCGGCCGCTGCTGGCCTCGAAGCCGCGCAGGTAGGTGTCGTGGCCCTGGGTGGCGACGCTGTAGAGATTCCCCGAACCGTCCATGCAGGCCAGCACCGAAGCCGACCAGGTGCAGCGCGCCGGCTCCTCGCCGGGAAAAGGCAGTGGCGCGGAACCGCTGGCGTGGGCGAAGGGTGCGAACAGGCAGAGCAGCAGGGTGCGGCGCAGCATCGAAGGTCTCGGCGGGCGGGTGGAGCGGAACATCGGTATCGCACGTCGTCGGGCGGTTGTCGATTCCCGATTGCGGGCAATGCATTGTTATAATATAACATAAAAGATCACTCCCTTCCGGAGACGGTCATGACCGAACAGGAACTGCTTGCCCAGCCCGGCGAGGCCTACATGAGCGAGGCGCAACAGGGCTATTTCCGCGCGCTGCTGCTGGACCAGCGTGACGAGTTGCAGGGGCGCATCGACGAGGAATTCCAGGCGCTGCAGGACACCGAGCGGGCCAGTGACGAAGCCGATGTCGCCAGCCGCGAGGAGGCGCGCCAGTGGCAACTGCGCCTGCTGGAGCGCGAGAAGAAGCTGCTCGACAAGATCGACCAGGCGCTGGAGCGCCTGGCCCGGGGCGATTACGGCTGGTGCGAGGAAACCGGCGAACCGATCGGCCTGCGCCGCCTGTTGCTGCGCCCCACCGCCTCGTTGTGCATCGAGGCCAAGGAGCGCCAGGAACGGCGCGAACTGCACGTCCGCGAAGCCTGATTTCCCTGGAGCCCCACCGTGATGAATGCGCCCCTTCCCGTAACTGTGCTGTCCGGCTTCCTTGGCGCCGGCAAGAGCACGCTGCTCAACCACGTCCTGAAGAACCGCGAGAATCTGAAGGTCGCGGTCATCGTCAACGACATGAGCGAAATCAACATCGACGGCCGCGAGGTGCAGCGCGACGTCAGCCTCAACCGCGGCCAGGAGCGCCTGGTGGAGATGAGCAACGGCTGCATCTGCTGCACCTTGCGCGAGGACCTGCTGGAAGAGGTCAGCCGCCTCGCTGGCGAAGGCCGCTTCGACTACCTGCTGATCGAGTCCACCGGTATTTCCGAGCCACTGCCGGTGGCGGAAACCTTCACCTTCCGCGACGAGCAGGGCCGCAGCCTGTCGGACCTGGCGCGGCTGGACACGCTGGTCACGGTGGTCGACGGGTTGAACTTCCTCGTCGACTACCAGGGCGCCGACAGCCTCGCCGAGCGTGGCGAAACCCTCGGCGAGGACGACGAGCGCTCGCTCAGCGACCTGCTGGTGGAACAGGTGGAGTTCGCCGATGTGATCCTGGTGAGCAAGATCGACCTGATCGGCAGCGCCGAGCGCGACGAGCTGCTGGCGATCCTGCGCAGGCTCAATCCCGACGCCGATATCCAGCCCATGGTGATGGGCCAGGTGCCGCTGGCGCGCATCCTCGACACCGGCCGTTTCGACTTCCAGCGCGCCGAGCGAGCGCCGGGCTGGCTCAAGGAGCTGCGCGGCGAGCACCTGCCGGAGACGGAAGCCTACGGCATTTCCTCCAGCGTCTATCGGGCGCGCAGGCCCTTCCACCCGCAGCGCTTTCATGACTTTCTCGCCCGGCCCTGGAGCAACGGCCGGTTGTTGCGCTCCAAGGGCTTCTTCTGGCTCGCCAGCCGCTACCGCGAGGCGGGCAGCTGGTCCCAGGCCGGCGGCCTGATGCGCCACGGCCTGGCCGGACGCTGGTGGCGCTTCGTCCCGCGCGAACACTGGCCGCAGGACACCACCGAGCTGCAGGGCGTGCTGCGCCACTGGCGCGAGGACAGCGGCGATTGCCGCCAGGAGCTGGTATTCATCGGGCAGAACCTGGACTTCCAGCAGCTGTTCGGCGAACTGGATCATTGCCTGCTGGATGACGAGGAAATGGCCGCCGGCACCACCGCCTGGAAGCGCCTGCCCGATCCCTTCGAACCCTGGGAGGCCGGCGCCTGATGCTCGCCCTCGAAACTCCGACCTGGCCGCGGCAGGTGCTTGGCGACGATCCGCAGGTGCTCGCCGAGGTGCTCAAGGAAGACGTCAATCTGGCCGTCTGGCAACGCACGCTGTACCCGGAAATCAGCACTTTTGCCGGTTGGCTGAGCGCCCAGCCGCTGGACCTGACGCAGAGCCTGGAGGTGGTCGAGGAGCGCGTCGGACTGGGCGACCTGCTGCGCCAGTACGCCATGCTTGATGGCTGCACGCTGTTTCGCAGCGACCTGCAATGGCTGGCCGAAGCCTTCGCCTGCCTGACCGGCGCGCAGCGTATCGGCCTGCGCCTGCGCAGCCTGGACAAGGCCATGTGCCCGCGCTTCCACGTCGATCACGTACCGCTGCGGTTGGTCACCACCTATGCGGGGCCAGCCAGCCAGTGGCTGGAGGAGTGGGCCATGGCCCGCGCGCGGCTGGGAGACGCGGCGGCCGAACCAGCCAGCCGGGCGGAGATCCGCCAGATGGCGGCGGGTGACGTAGGCCTGTTCAAGGGTGAGAAATGGGCCGGCAATCTTGGCTCCGGCATCATCCACCGCTCGCCGTTGCCGGCACCGGGCGAGCGCCGCCTGTTGCTCACGCTCGACTGGCTGGGTTGAGGTTTCGCCCGGGCAAAAAAATAGGCCGCCCGGGGAGAGCGGCCCAATTCACCAAGATCATGTCCGGCGTGGGGCGCCGGGAGGGTGTGAGGTACCCGGGGACAGTAGGCCCGAAGCGTGTGACAGGGCGATGACCGTTACTGGGGTTTGCGCCAGTGGCCGTTGCTCTGCTGCTCGCAGAACGGCTGGAGAATGCGCGCATCGCTGGCCACGCCGTAGTAGTGGATGTCCTGGCGATAGGGCACGCCCTGGGTCTGGGCGTTCTCGCAGACGCCGAAGGCGCCGCTGGGGCAGTTTTCGGCGTAGGTCACCTCGACCTTCTGGTCCTTCAGCTGCGGTTGGCAGAAACCCTCGCGGAAGAGTTTTTCCGGGATGGTGCGGTTCTGCTGGCAGACCTTCACGTCGACCTGCTTGCCCTGGGTATGCACCACGCAGGCCTCGCCGTGGGCGAGCAGGGGCAGGCAGGCGAGAGCAAAAGGCAGCAACAGGCGCATGATCGATCCGGGGTGGCGAGGGGAAGCCGCGACTCTAGCGCTTTTCCCGGCGAGCGTCAGGCGGCACCATGGGCGAATGTTGAAGCAGATCCCGACTCATCTCATCGCCGGCCCCCTCGGGGCAGGCAAGACCAGCCTGCTGCAGTCCCTGCTGGCGCAACGTCCCGCAGGCGAAAGCTGGGCGGTGCTGGTCAACGAATTCGGCCAGGTGGGGCTCGACGCCGCGCTGCTGTCCCGCGACGAGGACGGCATCGCCCTGGGCGAGGTCGCCGGTGGCTGCCTGTGTTGCGTGAATGGCGCGCCGTTTCAGGTCGGCCTTGGCCGGCTGCTGCGCAAGGCGCGGCCGCAGCGACTGTTCATCGAGCCGTCCGGCCTTGGCCATCCCGCGCAACTGCTGGCGCAGCTGCGTGCGGCGCCCTGGCAGGGCGTACTGGCCGTGCAGCCGATGGTGATGGTGCTCGATGCTGCCGCACTGGCGGTCGGCCAGCCCCTGCCCGAAGCGCAGCAGCAGGCGCTGGGCGAGGCGGCGCTACTGGTGATGAACAAGTCCGAAGCCCTGGATGGCGCGGCGCGTGCGGCTCTGGCCGCGCACCTGCCGGACGTGCCGTTGTGCTGGACGATCCAGGGGCGCCTGTCGCTGGGCGAGCTGCCAACGACGCCAACTGAACCGGCGGGCGCTGATTTGCCGCAGGGCGCTTCTGCCGGTGAACCGGCGATGCTGTTGCTCCGTGAGACGCCGTTGCGCCAGGTACGCCTCGAGGACGGTCGACAGTCGGTCGGCTGGCGCTTCCATCGAGACTGGCACTTCCGCACGGCTGAGCTGGACGCTTGGCTGGCCGGGGTTCCCGGCCTGCTGCGGGCCAAGGCCGTGTTGCACGGCGAAGGTGCCTGGCTGGCCTGCAACCGTACCGTCGGTCCGGCACCCTGGACGCCCAGTGCCTGGCGCAAGGACAGCCGGATAGAGCTGATCCTGGCTGCCGAGCTCGATCCGCAGGCCTTGCAGGACGGCCTTTTACGCTGCGCCATCGCACCGATCTGACAGATAAGGTTGCCCTCGAGTAACTAGTGAATGATAATAATTATCAGCAGATACTGCTTCGTGAACTCTTCCCGCAGGCTTTCTCATGTCGTTACCCCAACCGCGCAAGGCGGCGGACGCCAGTCCAGCCGTAGACGCTGAGGAACAGCTGTTCACTTCCGCCACGGCGGATGACGGCGCCCATTTGCCCAGCGTGAACGCCCAGCGCGTCAATGAGGCCACCCTGCGACTCGTCAGTTGTGCCGGCCCCCGCCGCGACGAGGAAGTGGTTCCCGAAGAGGTCCTGATTCCCTACGCGGCGCCGGTCGAAGGCGTGGAAGACGGCGAGCAGCCGCCCCCCCCCGGTGGCTGGTGGAAGTCCTCGGGTCTGGCGATTGCCATGCATGTGGCCATCGTCGCCGCGCTGGTCTGGGTGATGCCGACCCCGGCCGAACTGAATCTGGGCGCCGGCGAGATGCCCAAGGCCATGCAGGTGAGTGTCGTCACCCTGCCACCCAAGCCGGAAGTGCAGCAGCCACCTGCTGCCGCGCCGACTCCGCCGCCGCCGGAGCCCGAACCGCCCAAGCCCATCGAGCCGCCCAAGCCGGTGGAAAAGCCCAAGCCCAAACCCAAGCCGGTCGAGAAGGCCGTGCCCAAGGTGTCGCCCAAGCCCAAGCCCAAGCCCAAGCCGAAACCCAAGCCCGAGCCGGACCCCGAGCCCGCCGAGGAAGCCGCCGCGCCGCCGACCCCGGCTGCACCGCCGCCGCCTGCCGCGCCGACTGTCGGCCAGTTCACCCAGGGTGCCCAGGCCGCACCGACCGGTTCGCAGGGCCCCGCCGGCCTGCCCACCGGTAGCCTGAACGATAGCGACATCAAGCCGCTGCGCATGGACCCGCCGGTCTACCCGCGCATGGCGCTGAACCGTGGCATCGAAGGTCGGGTGAAGGTGCTGTTCACCATCACCAGCGATGGCCGCATCGCCGATATCCAGGTGCTGGAATCCTCGCCGCCGCGCATGTTCGACAACGCCGTGCGCGACGCCATGGACAAGTGGCGCTTCGAGCCCCGCGTCAGCGGCGGCCGGATCGTTGCCCGCCAGGCGACCAAGGTGTTCTTCTTCAAGCTCGAAGGGCGTCGCTGACAGCCGTTGCGAGCCAAACGAAAAACGCGCCCGAGGGCGCGTTTTTCGTTTCCGGCGATTGGCTCTTGGTAGGAACGAGCTTGCTCGCGAACCGCCTACGCAGCGGAGTCGCCGGAGAATCCGTTCGCGCGCAAGCTCGCTCCTACTGGTGACCTGGCAGCTCCTTGCGCAGCAGCTCCAGTGCCTCTCGTGCCCCGCCCACGGCGATCTTCGCCGGCACGCCGAGCATCAGGTTCAGCGGCAGGCCGAAGCCCTCGATCTGGTTGCCGTCGCGATCGCGGTCCGGCTGGTCGCCCTTCCATTCGCAAGGCAGGCGCTCGGTGCAGCTGCCGCCTTCATCGATGTAGCCGAACAGCGGCTTGCCCAGCGCGGCGGCGTAGCCCAGTTCGAAGGCGGTGCCGCTGTCCGGTTCTGCGCCGCGGAAAGGGTTGAGATTGGCCAGCACCACGTCGGCCTGGCGGATCAGCTCGAGGTTGGCCTGGTAGATCCAGCGCGCCTGCTCCACCGGCTCGACGATGCCTTCGGGCACCGAGTGGTCCAGGGGATACAGCCCCTGCACGCCGAACTCGGCGCACAGCGCCTTGAGCCGCTCGCCCTGCTCGAAGGCGTTGGGGAGAAACACGTCGGGGCCGGCGAGGTACAGCTTGAGCATGTTCAGAGTCCCATGAACGACAGCATCAGGAAGGTGGCGAACAGCACGAAGTGGGTCATGCCCTCGATGGCGTTGGTCTTGCCATCATGCAGGTTGTAGCCGGCGACCATCAGGGTGATGAACATCATGCCGGTCTGCAGCGGGGTCATCGCCATCTGGATCGGCTGGCCCTTGAAGAGAGCCAGGGCCTCGATCACCGGTACGGTCAGGATCACGGTCGACAGCGACGCGCCCAGGGCGATATTGACCACCGGCTGCATGCGGTTGGCCATGGCTGCGCGCAGGGCGGTGAGGATTTCCGGGCTGGCGGAGATTGCCGCTACCAGCAGCGCCGGTACGATAGGCGGTACGCCGCTGCCTTCCAGGCCGACGTCCAGGGCCTTGGACATCACCTCCGCCAGCGCACCGATCAGCACCACGCCGACTACCAGCAGCGCCATGGACTGCTTGCTGTTGCCGGCCGCCTCGTGGCCTTCGCCGTGCTCGCCATGGGTGGCGTAGTTGTAGCTGAAGAAGTAGCTGTGCTGGCCGGTCTGCATGCGCAGGAACAGCGCGTAGAGCATGACCATGCAGCCGATGGTGAAGAACGAGTAGAGCTTCCACTGCTCGGCCGGGATCAGCTCCGGCACCACCATGGAGATGCCCACGGCGGTGAGGATCATGGTTACGTATGTCTTGCCCGAGTCGTCGTTGTACGACTGCTCGCCGTGCTTCAACCCGCCGAGCAGCGCGGCCAGGCCAAGGATGCCGTTCATGTCGAGCATCACCGCGGCGTAGATGGTGTCGCGGGCCAGGGTCGGCGAGTGGTTGTGATTCATCATGATCGCCAGGATCACCACCTCCACCAGCACCGCCGCCAGGGTGAGGATCATGGTGCCGTAGGGTTCGCCGACCTTCTCCGCGAGGATCTCGGCGTGGTGCGCCACGCGCAGCGAAACGCCGATGATCACCGCCAGCAGCGCAGTCGCGGCGATCCCCGCGAGCATCTTGCCGCCACCCAGCAGGCTGTGCTCCAGCGGGTAGACTCCAATCGCCACCAGCAGGGCGAGGAGGAGGAATTTTTCTTCTTTGAGCGCGCGCAGCATCGAGAGGATGTCCATTCCGTAAGAGAGCGAGAGCGCCATCTTAGGCAATGGGCCGGAGGCGCACCAGCGACCTGCTGATCGTCGTGGCCGGCTCGCTCGCTCAGTGGGGCAGGTCGGCGCGCTCGACGAATTGCTTCTGCGCCGCCAGGACCTGGTCGGGCAATACGTGCAATGCCTTGTACGCGTCGTCGAGCTCCTTCACGAGGGCCGCCTTCCTGGCCTTGTCGCCGGTTTCCGCGTAGCGCTCGAGGTGCTGGTAGTAGCCGATCTGCAGTTCGTAGTAGCGCGACAGGCTGCTGGCGAAGTGGCTGGCATCCTTCCCGTGATGCAGTTGCTGCACCTGGGTGAGGTCGTGTTCGAGCTCGGCGATGTGGCTGGCTGCGCTTTCCACCGGTCGCGTCGCGGTGACGGCATGGCCGGAATCGAAATCGCCCTTGATCAGTCTTTTCCTGTCCCGGTCGATCCGCTGCACGTTATGCAGGAAAGCGGGGGTCACCACCTCGTTGTACCGGAAGTCGGAGGCGGAGGAGGAGTCGCAGGCGGCCAGGGCAAAAGGCAGCAGGACCAGCAGGGTCTTGTTCATGGGTCGGGCCGTAGCGGGGGGGAATGCTGCGATTCTAGAAAGGAGAACGGTCGGAAGATTTCGCGGATATCTGTCTTTTGCGTCAGAATTATCTCTGTCCACGCAGGCTGGGGCCTTTGGCCCCGCTGCCAATTGCTTGCCGGATCAGCCTGTGTGCCAATGTTGGCGCCTGATCTACCCATAACGAGACCTCACCCATGTACGACTGGCTCAATGCCCTGCCCAAGGCGGAACTGCACCTGCACCTGGAGGGTTCGCTGGAGCCCGAGCTGCTGTTCGCCCTGGCCGAGCGCAACAAGGTCGCCCTGCCCTGGGGCGACGTCGAGAGCCTGCGCAAGGCCTATGCGTTCAACAACCTGCAGGAGTTCCTCGACCTCTACTACGCCGGTGCCGATGTGCTGCGCACCGAGCAGGACTTCTATGACCTGACCTGGGCGTACCTGCAGAAGTGCCAGTTGCAGAACGTCATCCATGTCGAGCCGTTCTTCGATCCGCAGACCCATACCGACCGTGGCGTACCCTTCGAGGTGGTGCTGCGCGGCATCCAGGGCGCGCTCAAGGATGGCGAGAAGCAACTGGGCATCAGCCATGGCCTGATCCTCAGCTTCCTGCGTCACCTGTCCGAGGAAGAGGCGTTCAAAACCCTCGATCAGGCCATGCCGTTCCGCGATGCGTTCATCGCCGTCGGCCTGGACAGCTCCGAAGTCGGCCACCCGCCGAGCAAGTTCCAGCGTGTGTTCGACCGCGCCCGCAGCGAAGGCTTCCTGACCGTGGCCCACGCCGGCGAAGAAGGCCCGCCGGAGTACATCTGGGAAGCCCTGGACCTGCTCAAGATCGAGCGTATCGACCACGGCGTGCGCGCCATCGAGGACGAACGCCTGATGCAGCGCATCATCGACGAGCAGATCCCGCTGACCGTCTGCCCGCTGTCCAACACCAAGCTCTGTGTGTTCGACCACATGCGCGAGCACAACATCCTCGACATGCTCGAACGCGGCGTGAAGGTGACGGTGAACTCGGACGACCCGGCCTACTTCGGCGGCTACGTCACCGAGAACTTCCAGGCCCTGCATGAGCACCTGGGGATGACCCAGGAGCAGGCGCAGCGCCTGGCGCAGAACAGCCTGGATGCGCGGCTGGTGAAGTAAGGGAGGGGGTAAGGATCAGCGTCCGCGCTGGCCCTCAGCGCCCTCTCCCTAGCCCTCTCCCTTAAGGGAGAGGGGACCGACCGTGCCGGATTCGAAGGCATCGCTCCCTTTAACTTCCGTTAAAACCACCGGGAAACTTTCGGCGCCAAAACCTCTGAGCGCGCCGAACAGCTCCCTCTCCCTTCGGAGCGGGGCGCGCAGCCAGGGTTGGGGAGAGGGATCGTCCAGCACGGAATCTCCCCGGAAATCCCCCGTCCCGATCCGTCCCCTCATCTGGCGCCCGCGACCTTTCACGCCGGACCTGCTAACCCTATAAGTGCGCCTCCCACTTCTTCGCGAGGAAGCACCACATGAACAGGATCGTCGCCATCACCGGCGGCTTCGGCCATCTGGGTAGCGTGGTCGGCCAGGCGTTTGCCGATGCCGGCTGGCAGGTCGCGCTGCTCGACCGTGCCGTCGGGCCGCGTTATCCACAGGCCGGGGCGCTGTCCATCGGCGGTATCGACCTCACCGATCCTGCCGCCGCCCGCGCGGCGCTGGAGCAGGTCAACGAGCATTTCGGCGGCCTCGATGCGCTGATCAACGTGGCCGGCGGCTTCCACTGGGAAACCCTGGCCGACGGCGACGTCGACACCTGGGACCTGATGTACCGCATCAACCTGCGCACCGCCGTGGTCTCCAGCCAGGCCGCGCTTGGCCACCTGAAGGCGCGTGGGCGCGGACGCATCCTCAATATCGCCGCCGCAGCGGCCAACCGCGCGGCGTTGGGCATGGGCGCCTACGCGGCGTCCAAGGCCGGCGTCATGCGCCTGACCGAAGCGCTGGCGGAAGAACTGAAGGACGCGCGAATCACCGTCAACGCGCTGATGCCGAGCATCATCGACACCCCGCAGAACCGAGCCGATATGCCCGATGCCGAGTTCGACCGCTGGGTGCGGCCGGAGCAACTGGCGGCAACCCTGCTGTTCCTCGCCTCCGAAGACGCCGCGGCGATCACCGGCGCATGCATTCCGGTGACTGGGCGGGTCTAGCGGGTGGCACTCTATCGACCGTAGGGCGCATAACCCGGAACGGGTTATCCGCCATGGCGGCGGATAACGCCGCAGGCGTTATGCGCCCTACATCTCAGGCTTCGACCGCACCCACGCTGCGCAGAAACGCCGCCAGGCACGGGTTGTCGTTGTGCGGGCTCCACGCTGCGCCGTACTCCACCTGCGGCGAAGCCGCGATGGCGCGGAAGGCCACGCCGGGCAGTTGCATGCGCCGGATCGAGTCGGGCACCAGGGACACGCCCAGCCCCTCGGCCACCAGGTTGACGATGGTCTGCTGCAGGTGCGTTTCCATGCGCACTGACGGGGCGAATCCATGCTGGCGACAGCAGTCCATCACCGACTCGTGCAGCGCCGGCGCCGTGGCGGGCGGGAAGGTGATGAAAGGCTCGCCGGCCAGCTTCGCCACGTCCAATTCGGTTGATTGCGCCAGTGGATGATCCGCCGGCAGCACCGCGCACAGGGGCTCGCGCTGCAGCGTGCGGTAGAGCCGCTGGCCCGGCTCGCGTTCGGGGAAGGTCAGGGCGACGTCCACTTCGCCGTTTTCCAGCGCCGGGCCGAGGTCGCGTGGCAGGACCTCGTTGAGCACCAGTTTCACTTCCGGGTGGCCATCGGCGAAGGTCTTCAGCAGGCGCGGTAGCAGCGTCCAGGCAGCGAGCATGGTGAAGCCGATGCGCAGCTCGCCGCGCTCCCCGCGCGCCGTGGCACGGGCGGCGCGCACGGCGAGATCCAGGCCGGAGAGCAGGGCGCGGGCGTGCTGCTGGAAATCGCGGCCGGCGGCGGTCAGTTCCACCGAGCGGGAATGCCGGGCGAACAGCGGCGTGCCCAGCTCTTCCTCCAGCGCGGCAATCTGCCGGCTCAGCGGCGGCTGGGTGATGTGCAGCGCCTCGGCGGCACGGCCGAAGTGCAGGTGCTCGGCGAGGGCGAGGAAATAGCGCAACTGACGGAAGTCGATCATCGATACGGAAAGGGTATGGATGGGCGCCCTAGTAAGCATTGGACGGTATCGATTGGCAACCCTATGCTCGCCTGCCGCTCCCGTTCTCCAGGTTCCCTGCCATGCACACCGTGTTCGCCGTCGTCCTGCCGATCTTCGCGCTGATCCTGGTCGGCTGGCTGTGCCGGCGCAGCAACCGCCTCGGCCCGCAGGCGGCGTCGGAGGTGAACAAGCTGGTGGTCTGGCTGTGCCTGCCGGCACTGCTGTTCAAGGTCACCGCCACCGCGACCTGGGCGGAAATCTGGCAACCGGGGTTCCTTGCCGCCTTCACCGCCGGTTGTCTGCTGGTGTTCTTCGCCACGCTGGCCTGGCGCCTGCTGCAGGGCCGGCCGTTGCCGGCGGCGAGCATCGACGGGCTCAGCGCGTCCTACGCCAACACCGGCTACATGGGCATCCCGTTGTGCCTGCTGGTGTTCGGCCAGGATGGCCTGGAGCCGGCGCTGATCGCCTCGTTGCTGGTGGTCTGCGTGCTGTTTGCCATCTCGGTGGTGTGCATCGAGGTCGGCCTGCAGGCCGAGAAGCACATCGGCCGCGCCGTGTGGGTGGTGACCAAGGCGCTGGGCAAGAACCCGCTGGTGGTGTCACCCATTATCGGCGGCCTGTGGGCAGTGACCGGCATCGGTCTTCCAGCGCCGCTGCTGCATTTCCTCGACATGCTCGCCGCCGCGACGACGCCCTGTGCTCTGGTATCGCTCGGCTTGTTTCTGGCGCAGAAGCAGGAAGTGCGAGGCGAGCAGGTCGGCGCCTGGCCGCTGGTGGCGATCAAGCTGATCGGCCAGCCGCTGCTCACCGGCTTCCTCGCCTACAAGGTCTTCGACCTGCCGCCGCTGTGGGCCGATTCGGCGCTGCTGCTCAGCGCGCTGCCCACCGGCACCGGGCCGTTCATGCTCGCCGAGTACTACCAGCGCGAGGCGGCGGTGGTGTCGCGGAGCATCCTGCTGTCCACCCTGGGTTCGCTGGTGACCCTGTCGTTGTGCCTGCTGTGGATCGCCCGATAGAAGGCTCTTTGTAGGAGCGCGGTGTCGGGGTGTGGGGCTTTTGATCTCGTAGGATCGCCTCCAGCGAAACTGGAGCCTTTCGCGGACAAGGTCCGCTCCTGCAAGAAGGATTTTCCCCACCAATAAAAAAACGGACCAACCCTCGGCAGAAGGCGGTCCGTTGCGCAAACGCAGGGGAGCGTCACCGGGGAAAGGTGGCGCTCCAGACGCAGCCCCTCAGGCGTATGGCCCGAATTGCGTCAACGTTGCGATCAAGCCGGTTCGGTCAGCGCGCCCGCAGCGCGCACGGATGGTTGGCGGCGGGAAATCCGGTGGGCGTCGCCCGCTGGCGCAGTGCCCTTGTCGTACGGCTTGGCCAGCAGCATGTAGAGCAGGCCGGCGCCGAGCACGATCACCGTGGTGAGGATCATCGAGTAGTTCATGTACCAGGGCGCGTCCGGGGTGCGCGGCCAGACCATGTTGGTGATCGCCGCCACGCCATAGATCAGCGCCGCGACGTTCACCGGCACGCCCCATTTGCCCAGGGTGAACTGGCCACCCGGTGCCCAGCCCTTGGCGCGGGCGATGAGCGCGGCGACGACGATCAGCTGGAACGCGATGTAGATGCCGATCGCGGCGAAGCCGACGATGGTGGCCACTGCATCGGCCATGAACAGACCCAGGCAGACGATGGCTGCCGGCATCACGCCCGCCACCATCAGCGCGACCGCCGGTACGTGGTTGCTGTTGAGCTTCGACAGGGCCTTGCTGCCGACGATCATCTCGTCGCGGGCATAGGCGAACAGCAGGCGGCTGGCGGCGGCCTGCAGGCTCAGCACGCAGGAGACGAACGACACCATCACCACCGCCATCACCAGCTTCGAACCCACCGGGCCGAAGGCGTTGGCGAGGATGGTGGTCACCGGATCGGTGTCTTCGCCGTTGATCACGCGCTGGATATCCGGCACCGAGAGGATCAGCGCCAGGCAGGCGAACATCGCCGCCGCACCACCGATGTAGATGGTCATGCGCATGGTCTTGGGGATCATCCTGCCGGGGTTCGGGGTCTCCTCGGCGACGTCACCGCAGGCTTCGAAGCCGTAGTACTGGAACAGGCCCGCCAGCGATGCGGCGAGGAAGGCCGGCCAGTAGCTGCCGTCGACCTTGATGTCGAAGGTGTTGAACAGCACGCTGAAGTCGTTGTGGCGCTCGAAGATCAGCAGGTAGCCGCCCACCAGCAGTGCACCGCCCAACTCGCAGATGAAGCCGAACATGGCGACGCGGGCGAGCAGCTTGGTGCCGGACAGGTTGAGCACGGTGGACAGGGCGATCAGGCCCAGGGCGATGCCGATGGCGGCGTTGCCGTGCATGTCGAAACCGAGCATGGCGGCCATGTACGGGCTGGCGCCCACGGCGATGCCGGCAATGGAGGTACACAGCGCCCAGGCATACACCCAGCCGACCATCCACGCCCAGCGCTTGCCCACCAGGCGACGGGCCCAGGGGTAGACGCCCCCGGAGATGGGGAATTGCGAGACCACTTCGCAGAACACCAGGCACACCAGCAACTGGCCCAGACCGATCAGCAGGTAGGTCCAGAACATCGGCGGACCACCAGCGGCCAGGCACAGGCCGAACAGGGTGTAGACGCCGACCACCGGCGACAGGTAGGTGAAGCCCAGGGAGAAGTTCTCCCACAGGCCCATGCTGCGTTCGAAGTTGGAGCTGTAGCCGAGGGCAGCGAGCTGCTCGGCGTCTTGATCGGTAACGCCAGCGGCACGCTTGGCAGGGGACCCACTCATCGTTGTTTCCTCTCAGGGGTTGATGGGCAGAAGGCATTCGTCCGGCGGGCCTCACGACGCCCGCCGGTTCCCTTTTCGGGTTGGTTTTTTATGTGTGCGAAGCGACGATCACTGGCCGTCGTCGTACTTCGAGAGCCACTCCACGGCCTGCTGGTGGTAGCGGGTGAAGCCCTTGTAGTCGACGAGCTGCTGGTCGAGGGACTTGAGCACGCGGTGCATGCGCTTGGCCCACGCCGGGTTGGTGGCGATATCTTCCAGGCTCAGCAGGTAGGTGCGGATCGGGAACACGATGGCGTTGCTGCGCGGCAGACGGTGCAGCGGCTGCAGTTCGATGCGCAAGTAGACCTTCTGACCGGCGTTCTCGGCGGTCACCGTGGTGCGGTCCGGCGCCCACTCGGGCAGGGACTCGGCGGAGACGTCCAGGCGCGGGTTGACGGTCAGCGACCAGTTCAGGCGGCGTACCGGGTGGCCGTTGCGCAGGCGCAGGAGGAACTTCAGCGCGCGGTCGAGCATGCCGGTTTCCTTCACCAGCGGCACCGGGCCGTGGAACTCGTGCCAGGCCATGCCCAGGTTGAAGCGCAGCGAGTAGTCGGCGCGCTGGGTGGCGATGCCCGCGCCCCAGTACAGGGTGCCGTCGCGTTCTTCCTGCAATACCCAGTCGCCCTGGGCCTGGCGGGTGACGTACTCCATCGGCTCGTAGGGCAGGGTCGCCGGATCACCGAAGGTGAAGGTGTCGTCGATGTTCAGCAGCTTGTTGGTCCAGTGCCAGCGGGTGCCGTCCTTCTCCAGGGAGAAGTACTCCGGGTAGTCCTTGGCATAGGCCTCCATGATCAGCTCGAGCAGGTCCCACTGCGCCTCCATCATGTGCGGCGCGGAGACGTAGTGCATGCCCGGGTCCTTCTCCAGGGTGATCGCGCGGTCACGGCATTCGCTGATGTAGTGCTCGTCGATGTCGAACACCGCGCGGAAGGCGTCGTTGCCCACCGAGACGTGCGGCTCCAGGTTCATCGAGTACATGTACTCGTCGTCCGGGAAGGGCCAGGGCGCGCGGTCGATGCAGGCCTGGCTGTTCGCGTAGGTGTAGTCGTCGCGGTAGGTTTCGTCGGGGTGGAATTGGATGGTCATGGTCGTTCTCCGGCTCAGCAGTCGATGACCAGCCGCGAGCACTTGGCACGCGACACACAGGGCATGATTTTCTTGTTGGCGGCCTTGTCCTCGTCGGACAGCCAGTCGTCGGTGTGGAGGATTTCGCCATCCAGTTCGAGGACGTTGGTCTCGCACATGCCGCAGGCGCCGCCGCGGCACAGGTACGGGATGTCGTGGCCGGCGGCCTCGGCGGCCTCCAGCAGGCTCTGGTCGGGCGACACTTGGATGCTCGCGCCGCTGCGCGCCAGGGTGACCTGGAACGCCTCGCCGACGCTGCCCTGTTCGAGGAAGCGCTCGTAGTGGATGTGGCTGTCGGTCCAGCCGTGGGCGTGGGCGGCATCGATGGTTGCCTGGATCATGCCCTCGGGGCCGCAGACGTAGACGTCGCTGCCCAGTGGCCGGTCGGCCAGCACCGCCGAAATGTCCAGGCGCTCGCCCCGCTCGTCGCGGTACAGGCGCACGGCATCGCCGTATTCCTGCAGCAGTTCTTCACCCAGGCGCGCATGGGCGTCGCCGCGCACCGCCAGGTGCACTTCGAAGGGCGTGCCGCGCAGGCGCAGCTCGGCCAGTTGCGAGCACACCGGGGTGATGCCTACGCCGCCGGCGATGAACAGGTGCAGGCGCGCATGCTTGCTCAGCGGGAACAGGTTCACCGGGCGGAGGATTTCCAGCTCGTCGCCTTCCTGCACCACGTCATGCATGTGTTTCGAGCCGCCACGGCCTTCTTCCACGCGGCGCACGGCGATCTGGTAGGCGCTGGCGTCGTAGGGCGAACTCATCAGCGAGTAGGCGTTGCGGTAGGTGCCGGCCGCGTGGGGCATCAGCACCACGACGTTGCTGCCGCCGGAGAATGGGGTCAGGTGCGCGCCGTCGGTGGAGGCCAGGGTGAAGCGCTTGATCTCCGGGGTCACCTGCTCGATACGGGTGACGCGGACATTCAGGGTTCCGTTGGACTGGCTCATGTGTCGAGCTCCTCGGCTTCCGGCAGTTCGCCGGGGACTTCGGCGTCAGCCTTCACGGCCTGGAAGGCGGCGAGGCGGCGGGAGTAGTGGTCGCGGACCACCAGGGTGCGGGCGCAGTGCGGGCAGTCGAAGACGCGCTGGGTGACGTTCTCGGTGTAGCCGTCGCAGTGCACGCACCAGACGCGACGGACGAAGGAGCCGGCGTGCTCGCGCAGCACTTCGTCCTTGTTCAGGTTGATCGCGTCGGCGGCCTGCATGGCGGTGCCGATGAAGCTCTCGGAGCCGGCCAGGTACAGACGGGTACCCATGCGCGACTGGCCCAGCAGGGCGTGCAGGTCATCGACCAGCGCGCGGTTGCTCGGGTAGATCGAAAGCTCGACGTCAGTGATGTCGCGCAGTGCGGCGAGGTGATCCTGGCCGGAGAAGGATTCGCTGGAATACAGCACGCGGATGGGTGCGGTGCGCGGCATTTCGGCGAGCAGACGGAGCATGGCGCTGCCGCCGCTGCCCTGGCCGGCGATGATGTGGTGGTTGCCGCCGGCGAGCGGGCGCAACTGGTCGTAGACCGGCCGGCTCTTGATACCTGTGATGAGCATTATTCTTGTGCCTCCAGAACTGCCGGCTCTCTCGGTCAGGAGCGCCAGCGCGATTCGAGGACCCGCGCACGGTCACGGGTCGAAGGAGACAGGGCACAGACTGTGCCAAATAGTTAAGTAATTGAAATTTAAAGGAAAAGTAAAAATACGAAATCAGAGGTGTAAGCAGAAATGACAACGGCTGTAGGCAGGGATGCAGCGGTGGATTGTCGCAGGGGGCATTTGTGCTGGATACGTAAAAGCCGCGTGACCGGGTAGTCCCGCGGATGCATGGATGGTGGGCTTTTGCAGGAGAGAAGGGAGCGCTTAGTCCTTGTTCGCGAACCTTGTCGTACCTCGGCGCCTGCGGCTGCCCTCACCCCAGCCCTCTCCCAGAGGGAGAGGGGGCCGTCTGGAGCGCTCTGAAAGCTGGGGGTAGCCGGCGAGCTCGTTAGGTGAAGCTCGCGCCGATCAGTCCCCTCTCCCTCTGGGAGAGGGTTAGGGTGAGGGGCTTTGGGACAAGGCGCGCTATGTCAGGCGGCGCTCAGTCGTCGCGCTGCAACTTGCGGATCAGCGTGCCGACGTCGATGCCCAGGTGGATCGCCGCCTTGCGCTTGCTGCCGCACAGGCGCACTGCGCGCAGGATCACCTGGCGCTCGTAGCGCTGCACCTGGGCCTTGAGCGGCTGGTCGTCGATGGCTGCAACCGGTTCGTCGAGCGCGACGGGGCTGCCGGCTGGCGGCGCGCCGAGCAGTTCCGGCGGCAGGTGCAATTCATCGGCGACATCGTCGGCCAGCACCGCCAGGCGTTCGAAGATGTTCACCAGCTCACGAATGTTGCCGGGGTAGTCGTAGCCCAGCAGGCGTTCGCGGCATGCCGAGGACAACCGCAGCGGCGGCTGGCGGTCGCGGTTGATCCGCGCCAGGAGGATGTCCATCAGCACCGGCAGGTCGTCGCGGTGGGCGCGCAGCGGCGGGATTTCCACCGGCAGCACGGCCAGGCGGTAGTAGAGGTCGGCGCGGAATTCGCCGGCCGCGACCTGGGCGCGCAGGTCCTTGTTGGTGGCGGCGATCACCTGCACCTGGACCTGTTTCGACAGCGGTGAACCTACCGGCTGGATGGTGCCGTCTTCCAGGAACTTGAGCAGCTTGGCCTGTACCTGCAGCGGAATCTCGCCGATCTCGTCGAGGAACAGCGTGCCGCCCGAGGCGCTCTCGATATAGCCGCGCTTGCCCGACTGCAATGCGCCGGTGAAGGCGCCGCGCTCGTAGCCGAACATTTCCGACTCGAACAGGGTTTCCGGGATGCTCGCGCAGTTCACGTCGATGAAGGGCCGGTCGCCCCAGCCGGCGGCGCGGTGGATGTGCCGGGCAATGGCGGTCTTGCCGACGCCGGGCTCGCCGAGCAGCAGCAGGCGCGCGCGGCGGCGGAAGGCGCGCACGCCCATGTCGGCGATGGAAGAGAGCAGCGGCGACATGTGCAGCGCGTTGTCCTGCGGGTCGCCCAGGCCCTGCAGGTCGGTGGTGGAGGCGCGCCCGGAGGGGCTGCGCAGGCTGCCGGCGGTGCCCGGCTCGTATTCGCGCTGGATCAGCAGGTTGTAAGGCTTCTCGTAGGCACCGGTGGGCACGGCCTGGGCGCGGGTAAGGAACACCCGGCCATCGCGGGAACGGGTCAGTGCACTCTTGCCGCCACGGCGCAGAGCCTGCTGGAAATCGTCGAACTGCAGCGCCGAGCGCTGGAAGAAGTCCACGTCGGGCAGGCCCAGCACATCGACGCGGGTAACGCGGTTGACCCGCTCCGCCGCGAGGTTGATGAAGCGCACCCGCGAGTCACCGTCGCAGACGATCAGCGCCTCGCTGAAGCTGTCGAGCAGGGCATGCAGCGCCGGCGTCTCCAGCAGCGCGGAGAGCATCTCTCCGGACGCGCTGACCGAGGAGCGCATGCCCATCCGTAGCGGCGCGAAGAAGCCTTCTTCGCTCATGCTTCTTTGCTCATGGATGTAGCTCCGTCGCCTTGTTCGCCAAGCGCAGCACGAAGACGCGCCAGGCCACGTCCTCGCGGATGAGGATGCGCGAGCAGTGGCTGTTGAAGGACTGGTAGTTGCCGAACTGGTCCGGCAGGTCGAGCACCTGCCAGGTGCGTTCGGGCAGTGGCATGCGGTTCAGTGTCGAGGCCAGGCCGGCGGCGCGGGTGATGCCGAAGGTCTGCTCGAAGGCCGCGTTGCGCCATTGCGGCTGGGCCGCTTCGTCGATCACCAGCACCGCGTCGGGCACCGCGTCGAACACCCGGCGCAGTGCTTCGATACGCTGCTCGGCGTCGTGCTGCATGCGCAGTTCCTGGCTGACGTCACGCAGGCTGCCCCACATGCGCAGCAGGCGACCGTTGTGGATGCTGGCGCGCACGTCGTTCTCCACGTAAGCCGGCGAGCCGTCATGACGGCGGTCCACCGACAGCGCGCCATCGACGTGGAATTCCGCCTCGATCAGGCGCCGCACGAACTCCTCGTTGGCCGGGCTGCGCGGCCAGTACAGGCGCACTGGCTGTTCGCTGAAATCGACGTCGGCGGGCATCTCGTAGATGTTGGCCATGGCGCGGTTGCACATGCGCCAGTAGGAGCGGTTCTCGAACACCTGGCGGACGATCTCGTCCGGTGTCTCGCGCACATCCACCGACTCGGCGAACTCGATGCACCAGTAGGCCACCCGCGCGCTGAAGAGCATCTGGCTCATCACTTCATTGGCGCTCTGCAGCTCGCCCAGGCGGCGACTGACCGGCCCCAGCGGCATCTTCACCAGGTACAGGCGCGCCGGCTCGCCGTCGCGCCATTGCAGCACGCCGCTGGCGAGCACCGGCAGCAGGCCGCCGTTGTGGCGGATCAGGGTCAACTCGAGGTCCTGCACGCGTTCATCGGCCGGCGGGTTGGCAAACAGCTGCATCAGCGCGTTCAGCGAGTCGGCGGTGTAGATCAGTTCGGCACCCTGGCCGTCCAGCGAGCCCGGCGGGTACCCGAGCTGGTCGGTCTGCTCGGCGGAGACTTCGATGAAGCGTCCCTGGGACGTCAGGCTGTCGGACAGCAACAGGCCTCTGTCCAGCAGCAGTTTTAGCGGGTCCATTTCTCCCTCCAAGGCAGATCTCCAATGCAGATTCCCAACACGACGGTGCGGCCACTCGGCGGCCCGCAGGGAGAGCAAGGCATGTTGCATGCCAGCCTGAAACGCCCTTGCGCCGCGGGGGTGCTCAAGGGGTGTGTGCAAAATCGCAGCACTCCATGCAAGCGTGCAGCGCACGTCTGCAGAATATCCGTTGCATTGCTGCAGCGGCGCGCGCGGCGATGGAAGGCGAGAGGGATCTGCCGCAAATACTGGCCAGTTGATAGCTTTTGAGTTCGTTTGAGCGACTGGCGCTGCTAGGATGCGCGCGCGTTTTTCTTCCCCGTCCGTCCCAGAGCCCGTTCCCTACAAGAGGCCAGCATGCGCAAGCACCGTCGATTGACCTTCCGCCACATCGGCCAGATCAACGTGACCAACCGCCTGAGCGGCGATTCCATGGGGACGGTCCTCGATGTCTCGATGGGTGGGCTGCGGCTGGTGACGGAGGAGCCGCTGGCGCCGGGCAGCTGCTACGACATGCGCCTGGAGATTCCGGTACGTGAGGATCACACCCGTTCGGTGGATATCACGGCGATCTGCCAGTGGTCGAAGAAGGATGCCAAGAACGCGCGCTTCGAGCAGGGGTTCAAGCTGGATCGGCCGAGTGCGGCGTTTACCGAGCTGGTGACGTCGATGTCGGTGAGCTTCAACCGCAGCCTGTTGGGGCGGGCGCGGTTGTCGTGATGGATCTTCGGGAGGGGTAGATCGGCGCTCGGGCGGGCCCTCACCCCAGCCCTCTCCCATTGGGAGAGGGGGCCGATCGGTGTGTTGTGGCTATTCAGGAGTCAGTCGGCGAGCGTGGAAATATCAGCCCGCTCCAGACAGTTCCCTCTCCCATTGGGAGAGGGTTAGGGTGAGGGGAAGACCCCGCGCCGAACGCTCAGAAAAGCACCCGCTCCGCCAGACCACATCACCCCAGCGTCCCCAATATCTGTACCCCCACCCGCTCCGGAATCTCGTTCTGCGACAGCACGTGCAGCCCTGGGCTGAACACCCGCGCATAACGCGCCAGCAGCGGCCGCAGTTGCGGCATCACGGTGAGGATTGGCGGGTGGCCTTCCTTGCGCAGTTTTTCCTTTACCACCGGCATGCTGTGCTGCAGCTGGTTGAGCAGGCTGGGTTCCACCGGGATGTTGTCCAGGCTCACCGGGCCGGCCTGCTGGGCGATGCTCAGGGCGCCGAGCAGGGTGTTCTCCAAGGCGTTCTCCAGGACGAACACGGTCAGCTCCGGGCGGTCGCCGGCGATCGACGAAACGATGCTGCGGCGCAGCGCGTAGCGTACGTCGGAGGCCAGCAGCACCGGGTCCTTGGTGGTCTCACTGCCTTCGAGCAGGGCGCTGGCGATGGTGACGATGTCCTTGAGCGGCACTTCTTCCTGCAGCAGCTGGCGGAACACCCGGTGCTGCTGCGAATAGGTCAGCTGCGCCTTCAGCGATTCGGCGAGCTTGGGCGCCTGCAGGGTCAGGCGCTGCATCAGGTGTTCGACGTCGTCATGCTTGAAGATGTCCGGCAGGTGCTCGCGCACCACCTTGTTCAGGTGCGTGGCGACCACGCTGGCGCAGTCGATCACCTGGTAGCCCAGGTTCAGCGCGCGGGACTTGTCGGCCGGCAGAATCCACACCACCTGCATGCGGTACGCCGGGTCGACGCCGAGGATGCCGTCGATCTCGCCGTACAGCTCCGGCGAGGGAATCGCCATCAGCCGGTCGGCGTGGATTTCCGCGCCGTCGATGCGCTCGCCGTTGATGTGGATGGCGTACTGCGAGGCCTTCAGGCGCAGGCTGTCGCGAATCTGCACTTCCGGGAGAAGGAAGCCGAGGTTCTCCGAGAGCGTCTGGCGCACGCCGCGAATCCGTTGCGGCAGCGGCGCGCCGCTGGCCTCGTTGACCAGGCTGACCAGCTTGTAGCCCAGTGAGATCGACAGCCGCTCCACCAGCGGAATGTCTTCCCAGGCCAGCTGTTGCGCCTTTTCCTGGTCCATCGCGTGCGTCAGCGCCTGGGTCTGCTCCAGCGTCTGCGCCTCGATGGGCGGGCCGGCCAGCGACAGCCGCCAGGCGATGAAGGCCACCAGTGCAGCGAAGGCGAAGAAGGCGGTGTGCGGCATGCCCGGCACCAGACCGAGCACCACGAGGATGCCGGCGACGGTGTACAGCAGCGACGGCGAGGCGAGCATCTGCCGGTGCACCAGGCTGGTGATTTCCGCGGACTCGTTGACCCGCGTGACGATGATCGCCGCAGCGGTGGACAGCAGCAGCGCCGGGATCTGCGCTACCAGGCCGTCGCCGATGGTCAGCAGGGCGTAGCGCTGGAAGGCCGCGCCGGCGGGCAGGTCGTAGACGAACACGCCGATGGCCAGGCCGCCGAACAGGTTGATCAGCAGGATCAGGATGCCGGCAATGGCGTCGCCACGGACGAACTTCGAGGCGCCGTCCATCGCGCCGTAGAAGTCGGCTTCCTTGGCCACTTCCGAGCGGCGGCGCTTGGCTTCGTTCTGGTCGATCAGGCCGGCATTGAGGTCGGCGTCGATGGCCATCTGCTTGCCGGGCAGGGCATCCAGGGTGAAGCGCGCGGTGACCTCGGAGATGCGCTCGCCGCCCTTGGTGATGACCATGAAGTTGATGATCATCAGGATCACGAAGACGATCAGGCCGACGATGAAGTTGCCACCGATCACCACGTGGCCGAAGGCCTCGATCACCTTGCCCGCCGCGCCCGTGCCGGTGTGGCCGTCGAGCAGTACCACGCGGGTGGAGGCGACGTTCAGGGTCAGGCGCAGCAGCGTGGTAACCAGGATCACCGTGGGCAGCAGCGAGAAGTCCAGCGGGCTCTTCGACGACACGCTGACCAGCAGCACCAGGATGGCGACCACTATGTTGAAGGTGAACAGGGCGTCCAGCACCAGCGGCGGCAGCGGCAGGATGATCATCGAGAGGATCGACAGGATGATCAGCGGGATGCCGATGCGGCCGCTCTGGAAGGTCGGCAATAGTGACTGCAGTAGGCGCATGGTCAGACTCTGTTCAGCAGTTCTTCGGGAATGGGGACATTGCGAATCAGCTCCGGCCGTTCACGGCGCCCGGAGCGCCAGGCCTTGAGCTGGAGGATGTAGGTCAGGACGTGGGCGACGGCCTTGTACAGCTGCGCCGGGATCTGCTGGTTCACCTGGGTGGTGGCGTAGATCGCACGAGCCAACGGCGGCAGTTCGAGCACTTCCAGGTCGTGGGCCTTGGCCATCTTGCGGATGTACAGCGCGGTCTCGTCGAGGCCCTTGGCGACCACGTAGGGCGCCTGGGCCTTCTTCGGGTCATAGCGCAGCGCCACGGCGAAGTGCACCGGGTTGACGATCACCACGTCGGCGGTCTTGATCGTCTTGCTGATCTGCCGGTGCACCAGCTGGCGCTGCAACTGGCGGATGCGCGCCTTCACTTCCGGGCGGCCTTCCTGGTTCTTGTGCTCTTCCTTGCGCTCCTGCTTGGTCATGCGCAGCTTCTTCTTGAAGAAGAAGTACTGGATCGGGATGTCGATGACCGAGAACAGGATGAACACCACCAGCAGTGACAGCGTGATGTCGTAGAAGGTGCTGAAAGCCGTGGCGATGGCACTGCGTACATCGCTGCGTTGCAAGGCAAGCAGGCCGGGCAGGGCGCCGTTCAGCTGGTAGAGGGCGACGGCGATCAGCACGGCGATCTTCAGCAGCGACTTGGCCAGCTCCGTCCAGTTCTGCAGCGAGAAGATGCGCCCGAGCCCGGTAATGGGGTTGAGCTTGGACAGCTTGGGCATGAAGTTCTTGCTGGAGAAGATCCAGCCGCCGGGGATCATCGAGAACAGCACCACCAGCAGCGGCGTGACCAGCAGCGGCAGCAACGTGGTGATGAACAGCACCAGGTGGTGGCCGAGCACCAGCGGCAAGTCGTCGAGGCCGATCTCGCTGTTCCTCAGGTCGATGAAGGACAGCGCGAAGCCCTGCTTCAGGCCGTCGTAGAAATGCTCCACGCAGAACTTCAGGGCGACCAGCGTGGCCAGCAGCGAGAGCGTGGTGGAGATGTCCTTGGAGCGGCTGACCTGGCCGTCCTCGCGACTCTTCCGGAGCTTCTGCTGGGAGGCCTCTTCGGTCTTTTCCTGGGCGCTGTGCTGCTCAGCCATGGCGCCCCTTGCGGAAGATCACGCCGATGGCGTCGAGCAGTTGGCGGGTGAGCTTCAGGTAGTTCTCGGGGATGTCCGGCAGGGTCAGCCAGATGCACGCAAGGCCCGCCAGGATCGCCATGGGAAAGCCCAGGGAGAACAGGTTCAGTGCCGGTGAGATGCGGTTCAGCAGGCCGAAGCAGAACTGCACCAGGGTCATGCAGAACACCACCGGCAGGGTGATCAGCACGGCGGCGGCGAACACCCAGGCCAGGCTGCCGGCCACCGACTCCAGCCCCAGGTAATGCAGGCCGCTGCCCACCGGCCAATAGATGAAGCTCTGGTAGAGGATGCTCACCACCAGCAGGTGGCCGTCGATGGAGAGGAACAGGAACACCAGCAGGATGAAGTACAGCTGGTAGAGGATCGAGGACGACGACACGCCGTTCATGGGGTCGTTGTACACCGCCATGCTCAGGCCGAGCTGGGTGGAAATCACGTCGCCCACCAGGGTGAACACGGTGAACACCAGCATCAGCGCCAGGCCCAGCATCAGGCCGAAGGCGATCTGCTCCAGCGCCACCAGCAGGCCCTGGGCGGACAGCGGGTCGATGGCCGGCGGGCGCGGTAGCGCGGCGCCGAGGGCGACGGTCAGCGCCAGGCCGAGGAGAATGCGCAGGCGCATGGGGATCGCCTTGTGGCTGAAGATCGGCGCCAGGGCGAACACCGACATGATCCGGCAGAAGGGCCACCACCAGGCCTGCAGGAGTTGCAGGGTGTCGAACGCCTGCAGAATGGATGCACCTTGCTGCATGGCATCAGCCGACCAGGCGGCCTGCCTGGTGGAACGACTCGATGAACAGTTCGGACAGGGTGCGCAGGATCCAGTGCCCGGCGAACACCAGCATCCCCAGGGTGATCAGCAGGCGCGGCAGGAAGCTGAGCATCTGTTCGTTGATCTGCGTGGCGGCCTGGAAAATGCTCACCAGCAGGCCGCCGATCAGGCTCGGCACGATCAGCACGCAGACGATCAGGGCAGTGATATGCACGGCGTTGGAAACGATATCGACGGCGCTTTCCGGGGTGAGCATGGCGTTCTCCGAAAGGCCGCTAGAACGGCTGCACGCTGCTGGTCAGCGTGCCCATCATCAGGGCCCAGCCGTCCACCAGCACAAAGATCATCAGCTTGAACGGCAGCGAGATCATCATTGGCGAGAGCATCATCATGCCCATCGCCATCAGCACGCTCGCCACCACCAGGTCGATCACCAGGAACGGGATGAAGATCATGAAGCCCAGCTGGAACGCGGTCTTCAGCTCGCTGAGCACGAACGACGGCAGCAGCAGGGAGAAGTCCAGGTCTTCCAGTTTTTCCGGCAGGGTTTCGCCGGCCAGCGAGACCATGGTTTCCAGCGAGGTGCGGTTGGTCTGCGCGAGCATGAAGCGGCTCAGCGTCTGCTTGGCGCGACCGAGGCCGTCTTCCAGGCTGATCTGGTCGGCCTCGAAGGGCTGGTAGGCATTGGCGTAGATGTCCTGCCACACCGGGCGCATCACCAGCAGCGTCATGATCAGGGCGATGCCCACCAGCACGTTGTTCGGCGGGCTCTGCTGCAGGCCGATGGCCTGCCGGAGGATCGCCAGCACGATGACGAAGCGGGTGAAACAGGTCATCAGCATGAGCATCGCCGGGAGGAAGCCCAGCAGCGTCATGACGATGAGGATCTGCAGCTTGACGCTGAAGGCCTGGCCGTCCGCCGTGTCGTGCAGGTTGAACAGCGTGACCTCGCCGCCGGCTGCCTGTGCGTAGAGCGGGCAGAGCGCGGCGATGAGCAGGCCCAGCGTGGCCAGCGATCTGCCTGTCAGGGAGCGGCGCCGCATCATCAGGCAGTCAGGGCGTCGAGGTTGGCGCCGCACAGTTCCAGTACGCGCAGGCCATAGTTGCCGTTCATCACGACCACTTCGGCCTTGGCGAACAGTGCGCCGTTGACCTTAACGTCCAGCGGCTCGCCGGCGAGCTTGTCGAGGATGATCACGCTGTTGGCGTCCACATCCATCAGCTCCTTCAGGGAAATCTCCACCGAGGCGACTTCCAGGGTGACGTTCACCGGAATCTTGCCGAAGAAGCTCAGGTCCTGCTGCGGCAGCGAAGCGCGCACGGGCTCGGCGGGAATATCGACAGCATCCTGGGTCAGGTCGAGGTCGCCATCGTTGATCAGCGACTCGAACTCGGAGTCGGAGAGAGAACCGGTCATGGGTTTTTCACGCTTTCCAGGGAGGAGAGGAAGAGGGTGCCGTCGTCTTCGAAGATGGCGCCGCGGAACAGCTTCTGCTGGTTCACGCGGACCTCGACGCGGTCCAGCGGGCGGATCGTCAGCACATCGCCAGGCTCCAGGCCGAGCACTTGCGAGAGCGGCATCCTGGCGGCGGCGACCACGCAATCCAGGCGCAGCGGCAGGTGCTTGATGTGCTCGACCGGGTTGCCGGTCACTCGCGGCGGTGGCGGGCCGGCGAGGCGGCGGGTCAGTTCGTCCGCTAGCGGGTTGTCCAGGTAGAGGTAGAGCGAGGAACGTTCGCCAGTCAGGTGGCTGACGTAGCTGAACTCGGCCACGTACTCCCACTGCACCTCTTCGTAGGTGGGGTCGATCTGCTGCAGCCGGCCCACCGACTCGCCCATCAGCAGGGCGCGGCCGAACAGGTCGACCACGTCCAGGCCGAGGCGGTCGAGCATGCGTTGCTCGGAGCTGCTGATCGGCGGCGTGTCGCGATTGGCGACCAGGGTGCCGCCGTAGTAACACTCGATGACTTCGGTCAGCAGGGCGCGGTCCATGGCGAAACCGAACTTGCCCAGGGGCGAATCGAAGAGGCATTCCAGTTCACGAGGAAGTTCCTCGTGAATGCGCAGGTTATCCAGTTCGAGATTGATTCGATAATGCCGCAGGAAATAGTCGCTGATGATCCGCGGATACTTTCCGGAGATCTCTTTGATGTACTGCGGAATCTTGTGATAATGCCGGCCGAGTTTCTGCGGTTTCAGTCGGATCAGACTGTCGGCGGGCACGCCATGGTGGACTTTTGATTTGCCAGTCATGCTCAGCGTCGTACTTCCAGGTTCGATCTGCCATCTGCCCAAGGACACGGGAAGTGTCGTGACCGCCGGGGTCGGCTGATCGTTGCTCGCGGCATGCTCTGTCTGCCAGGGGCCTGAAATTGCTGCATCACAGGCTGCTGACGTGGCGCAATGATAGCGATCTGAGGTCGCCCGATTAAATCAATAGATATCAAATGCTGTTTTTGACGGAACTTTTTGTCTATTGATCTTAATTAATCGGCAGGAAGCTATGGCGTAGTGCTGGCACTTGTTAGTGTGGGTGGGTTAGTTACAGATTGCAGTAACTTCATGTGTGACGAAGTTGTTGCAATGCCACCCGTGAGATAGCCATTTCGTTAAAAGGTTTCGCAGTCGCCGAGAATTTGATCGGCAGATGCTGGCGATTGACCAACGAAAGGTTTTTCGAACGCACTAGCGAATGGAAAGTTGCGGTGAACAGTGTAAGCCAGTCGATCGATCAATTATGTGAAACGCTGCTCGTAGAGCGGCCGGCGCAGAAAAAAGTTGCGATCATCGGGCCGTCCTCGGACGCCGCTCACGCCCTCCTTTTGCAGACGCTGCTGGCCGAAGGCTGCCGTGTCGAACGCTTCTCCGGCTTCGCCGAACTGGCCCGTGCGCGCAGCGACGCTGCGCTGCTGTTCATCCTCGCCGGTGCCTTCCCCGCTCCCGACCTCTATGCGCAGGTCGGCGCGCTGCTCAGCGATGGCCGCGAGCGCGACGTGGTGCCCATCGTCGGTTATGAAGAGCAGGACAAGGCCGCCACACTGCTCGACCTCGGTTGCGTCGACTACCTGCTGTCGCCCTTTGGCGCCGGCCAGCTGGCCGCGCTGCTGCGCCGCCAGGAAGCCTCCAGCGCCGCCCAGGAACTGTTCGTCTCGCGCTCCCAGGCCGGCCGCCGCCTGCTGGCGATGGCGCAACGCGTAGCGCAGACCCGCGCGCCGATCCTGATCACCGGCGAGACCGGCACCGGCAAGGAACTGCTGGCCCGCTACATCCACGGCATCGCCAGCCCGGACGCGCCCTTCATCGCAGTGAACTGCGCGGCGATCCCCGAGGCGATGCTCGAATCCATCCTCTTCGGCCACGAACGCGGCGCCTTCACTGGCGCGGTAAATGCCCAGCCGGGCAAGTTCGAACTGGCCAACGGCGGCACCCTGCTGCTGGACGAGATCGGCGAACTGCCGCTGGCCCTGCAGGCCAAGCTGCTGCGCGTGCTGCAGGAGCAGCGCGTGGAGCGCCTGGGCGGGCGCCGCGAGATCGAGCTGGACGTGCGCATCATCGCCGCCACCAACCGCGACCTGCAGGCCGAGGTCAACGAAGGGCGCTTCCGCGCCGACCTGATGTTCCGCCTCGACGTGTTGCCGCTGCACATATCGCCCCTGCGCGAGCGCAAGGAAGATGTGCTGCCGCTGGCGCGGCGCTTCATCCGCCAGTACGCCCCGCAGGACGCCGAGCACGACCTGCTCACCGAATCCGCCAGCCGCGCGCTGTTGCAGCACGACTGGCCGGGCAACGTGCGCGAGCTGGAGAACACCCTGCAACGCGCCCTGGTGCTGCGCAACGGCCTGTTCATCCAGCCCCGCGACCTCGGCCTGGCCGCGCCGGATGCGCCCATGGCCACCGTTGCCGCGGTGATCCCGCTGGCGGCTGAGGGCGGCCGCGCCGCGCTGCGCGCCAGCGGCAAGCTCGCCGAGTACCAGCACGTGATCGACACCATCCGCCGTTTCGGCGGGCACAAGACCAAGGCCGCCGAGAGCCTGGGCATGACCACCCGCGCACTGCGCTACCGGCTCAACGCGATGCGTGAGCAGGGCGTGCAGGTGCACTTCTGATTTCGTCTTCCGGGGGAGACCTTCCATGAGTTCGATCATGCAGGTGCAGCAGGACATGCTGGACCGGATGAACCGCTACGCCGACCTGGCCAGCGGCCCGGCCGTGCGTCCCGCCGCGCAGTTCGCCGGCAACGCGCCGGTACAGGGCATCGGCGCCAGCTTCGAGCAGGCGCTGCGTTCGGTGGATGCCGAGCAGCACCAGTCCAGCGCCGCCATGGCCGCGGTGGACAGCGGCCGGAGCGACGACCTGGTCGGCGCCATGATCCAGAGCCAGAAGGCCAGCGTGTCGTTCTCCGCGCTGCTGCAGGTGCGCAACAAGCTCACCGGCGCCTTCGACGAAATCATCCGCATGCCGCTGTAAGGACTGACAGTGCTGCAGAAACTCAAAGGGCGCCTGCCGCTCGACAAACTCAAGCTCGACCCGCGCCTGGGGCTGCTCGGCATTGCCCTGGGCGCCGCGCTGCTGGCCGCCGCCGTGGTCTTTTACCTGTGGCGCGACCAGGGGGCCTATCGCCCGCTGTACGGCGCCGGCGAAGCCTACCCGGCCGCCGACGTGATGCAGGTACTCGACGCCGAAGCCTTCGACTATCGCCTGCACCCGCAGAGCGGCCAGG
The DNA here is from genome assembly GCF_032392015.1 of Pseudomonas sp. C9-3. Lineage (NCBI taxonomy): Bacteria > Pseudomonadati > Pseudomonadota > Gammaproteobacteria > Pseudomonadales > Pseudomonadaceae > Pseudomonas > Pseudomonas sp. C9-3. Next base: position 6,155,873 of record NZ_CP135919.1, read on the forward strand.
TGCTGGTGCGCGAGGAAGACCTGGCCCGCGCGCGCATGCTGCTGGCGGCCAAGGGCGTGAAGGTATCGGTGCCGGCCGGCTACGAGCTGTTCGACAAGGACGAGCCGCTGGGCACCAGCCATTTCCTCCAGGATGTGCGCCTCAAGCGCAGCCTGGAAGGCGAGCTGGCGCGGACCATCATGGGCCTGAAGGGCATCGAGCAGGCGCGTGTGCACGTCGCCCGCGAGGACAGCAATTCCTTCGTCGTGGGCCGTCGCGATCCGGCCAAGGCCTCGGTGCTGCTGCAACTCGCGCCCGGCCAGCGGCTGAGCCCGGAGCAGGTCGGCGCCATCGTCAACCTGGTGGCCGGCAGCGTGCCGCAGCTCAAGCCCGAAGACGTCAGCGTGGTGGACCAGAACGGCGTGCTGCTATCGCGCGGCATCAATGGCGCCGGCGGCCCGTCGCAGAACTGGCAGGCGGTGGACGAGTACCAGCGCAAGGCGGTGGGCAACGTCGAGGAAGTGCTGGCGCCGGTGCTGGGCCTGGGCAATTACCGCATCAGCGTCTCCGCCGACATCGACTTCAGCCAGAAGGAAGAAACCCTGCAGGCCTACGGCGAGGCGCCGCGCCTGCGCAGTGAATCGCTGCGCAACGAGACCACCCTCGACCAGTTGGCCCTCGGCGTACCCGGCTCGCTGAGCAACCGTCCGCCGGAGCCGCCGCCGCAGGCGCAGCAGGGCCAGGCGCAGAACGCCAACGCCCCGGCCGGCAACGGCAAGACCGCCAGCACCGACAACAAGGCCGCGACCTCGACCCGCAACGAGACCACCCGGCAGAACGATTTCGACCAGAGCGTCACCCACATCAAGTACCCGGCCTTTGCCCTGCGCCAGCAGAGCGTGGCGGTGGTGATCAACGCTTCCACCGCGCCCGAAGGCGGCTGGACCGACAAGGCGCGCGCCGACCTGGAAGCCATGGTGAAGAGCGCAGTGGGCTTCAACGCCCAGCGCGGTGACCTGATCACCGTCAGCGTGTTCCCGTTCGCCGCCACCGCGGTGGAAGAGTCCTCGGCAAGCTGGTGGGAAAGCAGCGCCCTGCAATCCCTGGTGCGCTACACCGTGCTTGGCCTGATCGCGCTGCTGTTCCTGCTCTTCGGCGTGCGCCCGGCAGTACGCAGCCTGACCCAGCGCGCCCAGCCGGCAGCTACCGCAGCCTTGCCCGAGGGGGCCGGCGACTACCCGCTGGCCCTGGATGCCGAGCGGCGCCTGGCGCTTTCCAATGAAACCGTCGGCGGCCTCAACGTCCTCGGCGAGCTGAACCCGCTCTCGGAGATCCGCCTGCCGGCGCCGGGGTCGGGGCTGGAACACCAGATCGAGCATCTGCAGATGCTGGCGAAGAACGACCCGGAACGGGTCTCGGAAGTGATCAAGCACTGGATTGGCCGCAATGACCGACACGAGCCTGCCTGAAGAACCGAAAAAGCGCGGCCCGCAGATGCGCGCCGTGAGCTCGCTGGAACAGGCGGCGATCCTCATGCTGAGCATGGGTGACGAAGCCTCCGCAGGCATCCTGCGCAATTTCAGCCGCGAGGAGATCGTCAGCATCAGCCAGGCGATGGCGCGGCTGTCCAACGTCAAGCAGAACACCGTCTCCGACGTCATCGGGCGCTTCTTCGACGACTACAAGCTGCAGTCCAGCATCAAGGGCGCGTCGCGCTCCTACCTCGCCGGCATGCTCGGCAAGGCGCTGGGCAGCGACATCACGCGCAACCTGCTGGACAGCATCTACGGCGAGGAAATCCGCGCCAAGATGGCGCGCATGGAGTGGATCGATCCCAAGCAGTTCGCCGCGCTGATCGCCAAGGAACACGCGCAGATGCAGGCGGTGTTCCTCGCCTTCCTGCCGCCGGGCATGGCCACCGACGTGCTCGAGGCGATGCCCGCCGAACGCCAGGACGAACTGCTGTTCCGCATCGCCAACCTCAGCGAAGTGAACAGCGACGTCATCGCCGAGCTGGAACAACTGATCGACCGCAGCCTGCGCGTGCTCTCCACCCAGGGTTCGCAAGTGCGCGGGGTCAAGCAGGCGGCGGACATCATGAACCGCTTCAAGGGCGACCGGAACCAGATGTTCGAGCTGCTGCGCGCCCACAACGACAGCCTGGTCGGCAGGATCGAGGATGAGATGTACGACTTCTTCATCCTCTCCCGGCAGAACCAGGAAGTGCTGCAGACCCTGCTGGAAGTCATTCCGCTGGACGAGTGGGTGGTCGCGTTGAAAGGCGCCGAACCCGAGCTGGTGCGCGCCATCCAGGGCGCCATGCCGAAGCGCCAGATGCAGCAGATGGAGTCGATCAATCGCCGCCAGGGCCCGGTGCCGCTGAGCCGCGTGGAGCAGGTGCGCAAGGAGATCATGGGCGTTGTGCGCGATCTCGCCGCCGAGGGCGACCTGCAGGTGCAGCTGTTCCGCGAGCAGACGGTGGAGTAACCGCGCATGGCGATCAAAGTCATCAAGGCCGACAGCCGCGCCTGGCGCCCGTATCGCTTCCCGCCGCGCTGCGCGACCGCCAGCGCCGACAACCACGGCTGGGACAGCGACCCGGCCGCGCGCCAGCGCGCCATCTCCGAAGGCTTCCAGGAAGGCCTGGAGAAGGGCTACCAGGACGGCGTCGGCGAAGGCCACGAGGCAGGCTTGCGCGAAGGCTTCGAAGCCGGTCGCCAGGATGGCCTGCGCAAGGGCCGCGAGGAAGGTCGTGCCGCTGGCCGGCAAGTGTTCGACGAAGCCAGTGCGCCATTGCAGGCCGCCGTCGCTGCCTTCACCGACTATCACCAGGCCTTCCAGCACGCGCGGCAGAAAGAGCTGCTGGAGCTGGTGCAGAAAGTGGCCAGGCAGGTCATTCGCGTCGAACTCACGCTCAACCCCACGCAGTTGCTGACACTGGCCGAGGAAGCGCTGGCCGCCATGCCGGGCGAGCAGGGCGAGGTGCAGATCCTGCTCAACCCGGAAGAGTGCGCGCGCATCCGCGAACTGAACCCCGAGCGCGCCGCCAGGTGGCGCCTGGTGCCGGACGAGCGCCTGGCGCTGGGCGAGTGCCGTGTGGTCACCGCCCAGGCGGAAGCCGACATCGGTTGCCAGCAGCGCCTGGACAGCTGCATGGAAGCGCTGAGCGCGCACTTGCAGGACGAAGACTGACGTGGCCCTGGGCGACGGCTTCAAGCTCGAAGAAGCGCTGCGCTCGCTGGATTCGGTCCAGCTGGCGCGGGTCAGCGGTCGCCTGGTGCGCGTCTCCGGCCTGCTGCTGGAAAGCCTCGGCTGCCGGCGCATGACCGGCCAGCGCTGCTACGTGGAAGTCGCCGACGGCGAGCGCCTGGAGGCGCAGGTGGTCGGCTTCAACCGTGACATCACCTACCTCATGCCCTTCAAGAAGCCCGTCGGCCTGACCTCCGGCTCGCGGGTCTTCCCGGCGCCGGACGAAGCCGTGCTGCATATCGATCATTCCTGGCTGGGGCGCGTGGTCAACGGCCTCGGCGAACCGCTGGACGGCCTCGGCAAGCTCGCCGGCCGTCATCCCCTGCCCACCGAGCTGCCGCAGGTGAACCCGCTGCGCCGGCGCCCGGTGTCCGAGCCACTGGACGTTGGCGTGCGCGCCATCAACGGCCTGCTGACTCTGGGCAAGGGCCAGCGCGTCGGCCTGTTCGCCGGCAGCGGCGTGGGCAAGAGCGTGCTGCTGGGGATGATCACCCGGCAGACCAAGGCCGATGTGGTGGTCGTCGGGCTGATCGGCGAACGCGGCCGCGAGGTACAGGAATTCATCCTGCACTCCCTCGGCCCGGAAGGCTTGCAGAAGGCCGTGGTGGTGGTGGCGCCGGCCAATGAATCGCCACTGATGCGCCTGAAGGCCACCGAGCTGTGCCACAGCATCGCCGCCTACTTCCGCGACCAGGGCAAGGACGTGCTGCTGCTGGTGGATTCGCTGACCCGCTACGCCATGGCCCAGCGCGAGATCGCCCTGGCCCTGGGCGAACCGCCGGCGACCAAGGGCTACCCGCCGTCGGTGTTCGGCATGCTCCCGGAACTGGTGGAGAGCGCCGGCAACGGCGAAGGCGAGACCGGCAGCCTGAGCGCCATCTACACCGTGCTGGCGGAGGGCGACGACCACCAGGACCCGATCGTCGACTGCGCCCGCGCCATCCTCGACGGGCACATCGTGCTCTCGCGGCGCCTGGCGGATGTCGGGCATTACCCGGCCATCGACATCGGCGCCTCGGTCAGCCGCTGCATGAGCCAGGTGGCGGACCCGGTGCACCTCTCTGCAGCGCGCCAGTTCAAGGAATTCAGTGGCACCTACGAGCGCATCAAGGAGCTGATCCCTCTGGGCGGTTACACGCCGGGCATGGACGTGAAGACCGACCGCGCGGTGCAGCTGGCACCGATGCTGGAGCGCTACCTGAGGCAGGAAACGGCGGACGGCGCCGAGCTCGGCAACAGCGTCGCCACCCTGCAAAGCATCGTCGGTAGCCGCTGATGAAGGCGCAGATCGACATGCTCGGGCGCCTCGCCGACGTGCGTGGCGGCAAGGTCCGCGAGCTGCTGGGCCGGGTGAATTACCAGCAGACGCTGTGCCAGCGCTACCGCAACAACATCACCGGGCTCGACCGCCTGTGCGGCTTCAGTGTCGCCACCAGCACGCCGTTGCAGCGGCACAACCAGCAACAGTACAAGGTGACGCTGCACAAGATGCTGCAGTTGCAGCGCCGCGAGCTGGAGGTCGCCGAGCAGGCCCTGGCGCGCATCCAGGGCGAGTTGCTGGCCGCGATGCGCAGCGAGAAGGTGCTGACCCAGGTGATCGAGGCCAAGGTCGGCCAATGGCAGGCGCAGCTTGCGCAGCAGGAACAGAAAATCCAGGATGGCCTCGCTGCGCAGTCCTGGTGGCGTGCCAGGGCTTGAGTCTGGCCTGCGGACATGGCGGACATGGCGGACATGGCGGATAACGCGTTCCGCGTTATGCGCCCTACGCCGGAACCTACGATCGGTTTGGCGAACTCTGAACACGGCATTTAAGTTTTCCTTCGGGGCGGTCGCCCTCTGAGGGAAAGCCCCAAAAATACTCGGATACTGATCATGGAAATCACCCGGCAACTGACCAGCATCGCGCTGGCCACCAGCGAGTCCGCCAAGAGCGCACGCAGCGAGCGCGCCGCTCCCGTGGCAGAGGCCAGCGCCAGCGCGCCGGTCAGCGATTCGCTGCGCCTGGACGAGATGCAGGAAACCCTGCGCGCCATGCCTGATGTGGACCAGGACCGGGTTGCCGAAATCCGTCGCGCCCTGATGAATGGCGACCTGGCCAACGACACCCGCCTGCTTGCCACCAGCATTCTTTCCTACCATCGCGGCAGCGACGCATGACCCAGCGCGCGCGGTTGCTGCAGGTGATCGAGCAGGACATCCAGCAGGATGGCCGCGATTGCCTGGCGCTGCGCGAGCGCCTGCAGGAGCTGTATCGCCACCTGCTGGCGCGGGACAGTGCGCAGATCGACGCGCTGAATCCCGATATCCAGGCGCTGCTCGATGCCGTCGCCGGCCGTGCGCAGCGCCGTAGCCGCGTGCTGCGCGCCTTCCAGCTGCCGATGGACGCTGAAGGCATGCGTACGCTGCTGTCCAACTACCAGCCGCCGCGCCGCGAGGAGCTCCAGCAGGAGTGGCAGCAACTGGGCCAGCTCACCGCCCAATGCAAGCGCCTCAACGAGCGCAACGGCAAGCTGCTGGCGATGCATCATGACATCCTCAGCCAACTGATGGGCGATCCGCGCGAGCAGCCGGTGTATTCGCGGCAGTTGTACTGACCGAATTCGTAGGAGCGGACTCCGTCCGCGATGGTTTCCGGCGCGATGCGGACCTATCGCGGACGGAGTCCGCTCCTACGCGAGTTCCTGTGCCTCTGTGCAGCGCACAAAGCCCCTCACCCTAGCCCTCTCCCGCAAGCGGGAGAGGGGACCGTACGGCATCAAGCGGAACTCCGTGCCTCTCGGCCACGCCGATCGGCTCCCTCTCCCTTCAGGGAGAGGGCGGGGGAGAGGGCCGCCCCCGTGCAGGATTCCCTCGAAAAACAACCTGCCGAAATGGCTTAACGAATCCCTCCCCACGGTCGCCCTTCCTCTGCATCAGGGCGCGCGCCCGGTAGGCGGAAATGCCGCTTCCCGCTGCGCGCCAAACCACGCCGGGCGGAAGTTCGCCTTCTCCCCGGAAAGCCTGCAAAGCCTTGAACGGCGGGCCTTACGGCATTGGCATCGTAATTGCTCCTGACCTTATGCAGAGGGGGCACAAAGAGGTGGATTCAGATGGCGACCATAGATTCCGATTACGTCAAAAGCATGGCTCAGCAGCTGGCCACGTACGAAGTGCAGAACGGCCTGAACAAGGCTGATCGCAACAAGTCGTCGTACCAGTCCCAGCTGACCGCGGTGACTTCCCTGGAGTCGACGCTCAAGACCTTCTCCTCGGCAGTGAAGAGCCTGCAGGGCGTGACCGGCAGCAACACCAGCATGCTGGTCAACAGCGCCACCACCAGCAAGGACGGCTACCTGACCGCCAAGGTGGACAAGAACGCCGTGCCCGGCAGCTACGACTTCTTCGTCGAGCAGCTCGCCACCAGCCACCAGCTGTCGTTCTCCGGCCTGCAGGCCGGCGACATCGATACCCAGGGCACCCTGACCCTCAGCCAGAACGGCAAGTCGTTCGACATCGACCTGAGCAAGATCGACACCGACGGCGACGGCGCCAACTCGCTGGACGAACTGGCCGCCGCAATCAACAAGGCCACCGACAACACCGGCGTCAAGGCCACCCTGGTACGCAGCAACGGCCAGGTCTCGCTGGTGCTGGGCGCGGAGAAGTCCGGCGCGGCGAATGCCATCAGCCTGTCGTTGAGCGGCACCGACAGCGCCAACAGCGCTTTCGAGAACGCCATCGGCAACCCGCAAGAACTGTCCAAGGCCCAGGACGCCCGCGTCCGCCTGGGTGGCGAGAACGGCATGCTGCTGACCAACGCCAGCAACACCTTCGACAACATCATCGATGGTGTCAGCGCGACCTTCACCCAGGCGCAGAAATCCGGCGAACAGCCGATCCGCCTGACCGTCGCCCAGGACCAGAGCGAAACCAAGAAGAAGGTGCAGACCTTCATCGACGCCTTCAACGCCCTGGCCAGCACCATCGACAGCCTGACCGCCGCCGGCGACCAGAACGGCAACGCGCGCGGCGCCCTGGCTGGCGACTCCAGCGTGCGCGCCATCGAGAACGCGCTGAACCAGATGGTCCGTACCAGCTTCGGCGGCGCCAACCTGATCACCCTGGGCATCAGCGCCGACCGCAGCGGCAAGCTGACCCTCGACGCCACTCGTTTCGAGAAAGCCATCGCCAGCGAACCCGAGGCCCTGGACAAGCTGTTCATGGGCAAGGGCAACCTGCTCGACAGCCTGGACAAGGGTGTCGCCGTCTACACCAACAGCACCAATGGCGTCATGAAGAACCGCAAGGACGCCCTGAACAACAGCCTGCGCCGCGTCAACGATGACTACGACAACCTGCAGAAGCAGTACGACACCTACTACGCGCGCTACCTCAAGCAATACACCTCGATGATGCAGACCATGCAGTCGATGGACCAGACCAGCGGGATGTTCGGATGACCGCCTACGGCATGAACGAAAGCTACGACAGCTACCGGATGATCGACCTGGAATCCAAGGCCGCCTCGTCCTCGCCCTACGAACTGGTGCTGGTGCTGTTCGACGGCCTGCTCGACGAACTGGCCCGCGCCCGCGGGCATATCGAGCACAAGCGCTACCAGCAGAAGGGCCGCTCCCTGGAGAAGTGCCTGAACATCCTCAACGGCCTCAACGGCGCACTCGACTACGAGAACGGCGGCGAGACCGTGCAGGGCCTGGCGCGCCTGTATGACTACTGCATCTACCGGCTCTCCGACGTCAGTGTGTCGCTGGAAGTCGCCGGGATCGATGAGGTCGTGCGCCTGCTGGGCATCCTGCGTGAAGGCTGGGAGGGCGTGAGTGCCGCCCGTGGATGATCGCCGGCGCCTGCTCGAGCTGTACGAACGGCTCGGCGCGGCGCTGCAGCGCAAGGACTGGAAAGCCATGGGGCAGGTCGACCTGGCGATCCGCGCGCAACTGGTGGCGATGTCATCGCAGACCGGGCTGGCCGCCGACGTGCTGCTGGCCAAGAAGCACCTGAAACGTCTGCACGAGCAGGCGTCGCAGGCTTGTGCCGAAGAGTGCGAGCGCCTGCGCCGCCTGCTGCTCTCGCACCTGGAATACGCCGAGGGTCGCTCGGCGTACATGCAGGTGGATACGTACCAGGAGGGTCGATAGACCGTGATCCAGTTGCCGACCCAATCACTGCCGACCACCGACCGCGCGGCACGCCCGGTGGCCGAGGCGCGTTCGCAGGACTCGCGCCGCGACGGCGGCGACACTGCCGCTGTGGCGGGATTCCGCGCGCAGCCGCCGGCGCAGTCGAACGCCGGCGAGCGAACCATCAGCGTGCAGTCCTTCCTCGCCCAGTTCGATACCGCGCAGGCCGAGGAACCGGTGCAGCAAGCCAAGGCTGCGCTGCCGCCGGAGGCGTTGCCCGTTGATACCCGCGACGACGATACGCAGGGCCGGGCAAGCGAAGAAGCATCGCCCTCCGGTGCGGAAAACTGGCTCGCCGGCATGCTTGGCCAGGCTGGGCTGGTGGTGCAGACACGGGATAACCCGACGGCCCGGACCCATGCCCAGGTGGCCGGTTTCGCCACCCAGGCCGTGGATGGCCAGGCGCAGCCGGCGCCCGCCGCAGTGAAGCTCGAAGACGTGCTGCTGCCGCCCGCCGACCTGCCCGAAGCGCCGGCCGCACCCGCGCAGCCGGCACCGCGCGAGGCGACCCAGAGCCAGGCGCAGACGTTGCTGCAACAGCACCTGGCTGCTGCCGCACAGACCCCGGAATCCGCCGTACCGACGATGCCCGCCGGCGCGCTCGACGCGCGTCTTCCGGCGACCGACAGCAGCACGCCGGCCTCGTCTACTGCACCGGCGTCGCCGCTGTTCGACAAGCCGTTGCACCTCAAGGGCAGCAACGAGGCCCATTGGGGCGAGCAGATGGTCAGCGCCCTGCGCGACAACGTCGAGCTGCAACTCGGCCAGCGCGTGCAGAACGCCACGATCCGCCTTGATCCGCCGGAGCTGGGCGCCATGGAAATCCTCGTGCGCCATGAGGCCGGGCAGCTCAACGTGCAGATTTCCGCGTCCAACGGCGACGTTGTGCGCCTGCTGCAGAACACCAGTGAGCGTCTGCGCCAGGAGCTGGTCGGGCAGAACTTCCTGCAGGTCAACGTGCAGGTTTCGTCCGATTCGCAGTCCGGCCAGCAGGGCCAGCAGAACCGCCAGCGCTTTGCCGAAGAGCCGCTCACGGTCGCCGCCAACCCGCGTGATGCGCAGGCGGGCGAGCGCTCCGCGCCGCGTGGCGACAGCGATGTACTGATTACCGTGTAGGCCGCCCGCGGCCCGCACCCCCACAGGATTTTTCGAGAAACCTCATGTCCACGCCGCGTCTCGTTCTACTGATGCTCATCGTGAATATCGCCGTCGTGCTGGGCGGCGTGTTCGTCAATTACAAGATGATCAAGTCCGCCAGCCTCGCCCCGGCCGCCGCCGCTTCCGACAAGGAGGCAGCCAAGGAAGATGCAACGGAGGAAGAGCAGGAGAGCGCCGAGTACCTCTTCGTGCCGGTGGAGAAGATCATCGTCAGTTCCCGCGGCGAAGACCGCGAGCACTACTTCGTGATCGACCTCGTGCTGCAGGCCAAGGCCGAGCAGGAGCGCAAGAAGCTGGAGAGCGTCGCGCCCATGGTGCGCAGCTCGGTGGTCGCCAACCTGACGCCGGAGAAGTTCGAAGTACTGCGCGCCATGCCCATCGGCGAGGTGCAGACGCGCCTGGAGAAGGCCGTGATCGACGACTTCGCTGCGCGCAAGGTGGTGGTGCCCTTCGAGCACGTGCTGCTCAGCAAGATGATCGTCCAGTAGGCCGCCATGCACGCCCTTCGCGATCCTGTTCACGGCTATGCCAGTGGCGTCGGCGGCTACGACAGCCCCGAAGGCGGCCATGCGCGCCTGTCGCCGGCGGCGGAGCAGCGCTGGATGATGCAGTACCTGCCGCTGGTGCGGCGCATCGTCAGCCAGCTGTCGCTGCAGGCCAACCAGGTGCTGGACCGCGAGGACATGGAGCAGATCGGCCTGATGGGCCTGCTCGAAGGCCTGCGTCGCTACGGCGAGCCGGACGAGCAGTTCGGCCGCTTCGCCGCGCTGCGCATCCGCGGCGCCATTCTCGACGAACTGCGCCGCCAGGACTGGCGCCCACGCCAGGTACGGCAGCAGGCGCACAAGGTGCGCGATGCGATCCGCGCGCTGGCGCGCCAACTCGGCCGCGTGCCCAGCGACGAGGAAGTGCTGGCCGCCACCGGCCTCGACGAGGCGGGCTACCAGGATTACCTGCGCGCCGAATCCTCCGAGGCCATCGAGAGCTTCGACGCGTTGTTGCAGAGTGGCCATGACGGCGTGCAGGCCAGCGGCGATGCGCTGGAAGAGCGCGTGCTCAAGGAACGCCTGCTGGCCCAGGCGCTGGAGCGCCTCAATGAGCGCGAGCGGCTGATCCTCAATCTGTATTACCAGCACGAACTGAACCTCAAGGAAATCGCCCTGGTGCTGGAGCTGACCGATGCGCGCATCTGCCAGCTGATGAAGCAGGCGATCGGCAAGTGCAGCCGTTTCCTCAACACCCCCGACACTCCCTGAAGAATCCCAAACCATGCAGAAAATCATCGGCGCCCTGATCATCATCGCCTGCGTGCTCGGCGGCTACGCCATGGCCCACGGCGAATTGCGCGCGCTCTGGCAGCCGGCGGAGATGATCATCATCCTCGGCGCGGGCCTGGGCACCCTGGTCGTCGCCAACCCCCGCGAAGTGCTGCTGGAGATGTGCTCGCAGATCAAGGGCGTGTTCGTCTTCAAGCGCCGCGGCGAGGAATTCCAGCGCCAGCTGCTGATGCTGCTTTATGAGCTGCTGGAGATGGTCGACGTCGGCGGCTTGAAGGTGCTCGATGCGCACATCGAGGAGCCGGACCAGAGCGAGCTGTTCGCCCGCTACCCGCTGATCCTCCAGGAAAAGAACCTGATGGCGTTCATCGCCGACAACTTCCGCCTGATGGCCATGGGCAAGATCAGCGCTCACGAGCTGGAAGGTTTCCTCGAACAGGAACTGGACGCCATGGAGCACGCCCTGCTGCAGCCGTCCAAGTCGCTGCACAAGGTCGGCGAGGCGATGCCCGGCTTCGGCATTCTCGCGGCGATCCTGGGGATCATCATCACCATGGGCAACATCGGCGGCTCGGTGGCCGAGATCGGCGCCCACGTGGCCGCCGCACTGGTGGGCACGTTCTTCGGCATCTTCGTCTGCTACTGCCTGATGGACCCGTTGTCCAACGCCATGGCGCAGCGGGTGAAGACCGAGCTCTCGGCGCTTGAATGCGTGCGCACCACCCTGGTCGCCCACGTCGCCGGCAAGCCCACGCTGCTGGCGGTGGACGCCGGCCGCAAGCTGATCGAGCAGGACGTCAAGCCGGCCTTCAAGCAGCTGGAGACCTGGGTCACCCGCTTTGAGGAAGAGCGGGACGCAGCATGAAGAAACGTGCCGACAAGCACAGCGAAGTCATCATCAAGCGCCGCAGCAAGAAGGGCCACGATGACGAGCACGGCGGCGCCTGGAAGGTCGCCTTCGCCGACTTCACCCTGGCGATGATGGCGCTGTTCATGGTGCTGTGGATCGTTCACCCGCAGACCGAGCCGCAACCGGTGGCGGTGGGCGACCAGGATGCCAACCCGGTGGTGGATGGCGGCGCCGGCGTGTTCGATGGCGCCAGCCGCACGCCCGTCGAGCTCGACGGCATGCCGCAACCGATCAAGACACCGGAGAAACCGGCGCCGCAACTCGCCCTGGACGCCGGCAAGCAGGGCAAGGCCGGCGAGCAGGCGAAGGACGCCAGCACGCAGCAGGATGGCCGCCAGTACGACAGCAACGAGGACCTGCGCGAACTGGCCGAGCTGATCCGCGAGGTGTCCGGCAAGGTCGATGCGCTGGCCAACATCGAGGTGACGGTGGTACCGCAGGGGCTGCGCATCCTGATCAAGGACGACCAGCAGCGCTTCATGTTCGCCCGTGGCCAGGCGACCCTCGATCCGCATTTCCAGACGCTGCTCGGCGCGCTGTCCGGCGTGCTGTCCAAGGTGCAGAACAAACTGATCCTCAGCGGCCACACCGATGCGGTGCAGTACCGCCGGCCCGATGGCTACAACAACTGGAACCTCTCCGGCGACCGCGCCCTGCGCGCGCGCAACGTGATGGTCGACAGCGGCCTGCCTGCCGCGCATGTGCTGCAGGTGGCGGCCCAGGCCGACGTCATGCCGCTACGTCCGGAGGACCCGGAGAGCGGCGCCAACCGGCGCATCGAGATCCTCCTGCTGACCCACAGGGCGGAGAGCCTCTACCGGGAAATCTTCGGCGAGAGCTACGCGCAGGTGCATTACTCGGCCTCCGGCGCGAAGCTGGTTGAGCCGCGGCCAGCGCAACCGGAGAAGACCGAGGCGCCGGCTTCTGCGGCCGTCGAGGCGTCGACACCCGCGGCAGCGGCCAAGCCGGCGTTGCAGTTGTGAGCGGGTCAGCGATCGCGCGGGTGGCGCGGACAGAACACCTGGCGCGTTTCCACGCCGTAGAGGCATTCGCCCAGGGGTTCGAGGGTGATGCGTGCGCCGCGCTGGCGCCCGTAGAGCAGGTTGAAGATCAGTTCGCTGTCCAGGCCGCTGTCGGCCTGCAGGTTGCTGATGCTGTTCTCTTCCACCTGCAACTGGTAGCGCCCGCCCAGGTCGCTGCCGACGTTGCCCGAGACCTCGAGGATGTTGGCGTCCTGCTGGATCATCGAGTAGAAGCGCCCTTCGTGGAACATGGTGGTCTGGGCGATTTCCAGCACCTTGCCATTGCCCAGCAGCACCTGCCCGGAGGACGCGTAGCGGCCGTCGATGGCCGAGGTGCTGCGCGCGTGCTTCCACAGCATTCCCAGCGCCAGCGCCAGGCAGGCGACGCCGAACAGCGAGATCACCAGGCAGCGGCGGGCCACGCCGGCCTGGCGGCGTAGGTTCAGTTCAGGCACTTGCGCAACTGCTCCTGGGGAATCCGGGCGACCTGGCTCTCGTGGATCAGCAACCAGTTGGAGTTGCCTTCGGGTTGCACGCAGACCAGTTCGTAGAAGCCCGAGGTCATGTGCAGCATGAGGCCGATGGGGCGGGTGGCGAGGTCGGCCAGTTGGTGCGCCAGCGGCCGGGTGTTGCGGATCAGGCGTTGCAGGTCCTGTTCGTTGTCTTCGACGTAGGTGATCTGCAGCGAGCCCAGGTTCTGTTCGGTGGTGAGGACCGGGCTGCGCAACTGGGTGTAGTAGAAGGCGCCGGAGAGGACCAGCAGGCCGAGGATGCAGAGGCTGGCCGCGGCGAATTTCAGGCGCCGCAGATTCGGCGTTCGCGGGGCGGCTGCGGGGCTCTGCAGTGGAATCACTTCCGGTGTGGCATCGGCCACTTCCGCTTCCGGCTCGCTCGCCGGGTCCACCAGGTACTGCGGGTTGAACATGTAGCCGCGGCGCGGCAGCGTCTGGATGATCTGCCGCTGCTTCTCGTCCGCCAGCACCTGGCGCAGGGTGTAGATCTGCTGGTTGAGGCTACCCTGGCCGACGACGCGGTCGGACCAGGCGTGGGTCAGCAGTTCGTCGCGGGCGACCACGTCTCCGGGGCTTTGCAACAGGCGTTCGAGTACCCGGCTGCCGGAGAAACCCAGGTCGATACGCTCCACCTGGCCGTCACGGTCGAGGTCGAGTTGATAGAGCGCGGGATAGAACTGCGCGACGCAATCGGAACGGCCAGTCCGGAGCTTCAGGCAGGCGATCGGCCGGCTGTCCGGTAGCGGTGAAGTGAGTGTGTTCATCGAGCCCTTGCCAGCCGCTCCCTTGACGGTCGCGGGGAAACTCCATTTGTCCATGGAGGCAGAGGCATTATTTTGACGTCAGAAAAATGTGGGTGCAAGTTCTGAATTTTGCACACTCGTGCTTGCAATTTTCACACAAGCCTTGAAACCACTGGCGCAGACGGGTTGCGCCGCGACCGCAAGTCGTAACACCGCTTGTCAGCGTACCCGCAGACAGCAGAACGCCCCGCCGAGGCGGGGCGCTGCAGAATCAGGGCGCGCGAGGCAGGCGCCTCGCGCTGGCCGGGCCTTAGCCCAGCAGGCCCATGATCATGCTGGGCATCTGGCCAGCTTGCTTTAGCATGGAGATGCCGGACTGCATGAGCATGGAGTTCTTGCTCATGTTGGCGCTTTCGACGGCGAAGTCGGCGTCCATGATGCGGCCCTTGGACAGGTCGGTGTTGTCCTTCATGTTGGCCAGGTTGTTGGAGGTGTGCTGCAGGCGGTTGATGTTCGCACCGAACTGCGCGCGCAGGGCGCCGATGGCGTCCAGGGCATCGTTGGCCTTGTCGATGGAGCCGTTGGCGCCAGTGATGCTTTCCAGCTCGGTACCGTCGGCGCTGGTGGCCTGGAACTGAGTGGTCAGCGCGCCGAAGGCATCGGTCACGGCCTTGAGCTGGGTGGTGACGTCGACGGTCAGGGTCTCGGCCTTGTCCGAACCGATCTGGAAGGTCACGCCGCCGGTGGTGCCGAACTTGCCGCTGGCGCCATCGACGCCGAACAGCGCGTCACCACCGAACTTGGTGTTGGCGATGATGTTCTTCAGTTCCTTGCCCAGCTCGTTGAACTCGGCGGACAGCGCCTTGCCGTCGTCGCTGGAGTTGGTGCCGTTGGCGGCCTGGGTGGCCAGGTCCTTCATGCGCTGGGTGATGTCGGTCAGTTCGCTGAAGGAACCGTCGGCGGTCTGCATCAGGGAGATGGCGTCGCTGGTGTTGCGCATGGCCACGTCCATGCCGCGGGACTGGGCGTTCAGGCGGGTGGCGATCTGCAGGCCGGCGGCGTCGTCGGCAGCGGAGTTGATCCGCAGGCCGGTGCCCAGGCGCTGCTGGTTGGTGGCCAGCAGGTTGTTGGTCTTGCCCAGGTTGCTCTGGGTGATCAGGGAGGAGTAGTTGGTTTGAATCGACAAGGCCATGGTGGACTTCCTGTATGAGCTGAATGAAGCCGGCGTTGTGCCTGCTGAAGGGGTAAGGCGACAGCTCGCGGGGAAGGATTAAGGGCGCTGGAAAAATTTTTGGCGCGGGGATTCCGACGGTGCCGGCAGTCGCGCCGCCGGCATCGACGTGCACGGTCATGTGTCCTTTTGCCTGGGATCGTTCATCTATCTTCTTGAGACATGTCTGACAGCCCCGACGCCGAGGTGCAGCTAAGCTCCCCAGGTCCACAAGGCTGTGGATAGTTCGTGTGAACCGCTCCGTGCGAACCCCGAGAAAGGAACCTCATGATCTCCGTCTACCAGCTCAAGTCCCGTTTCCAGAACCTGCTCCGCCCCCAGGTCACCCGTCTCCACGAGCGCGGCGTTACCGCCAACCAGGTGACGCTGGCCGCCTGCGGCCTGTCGCTGCTGGTGGCGCTCAGCGTCGCGCTGCTCGCCAGCCACGCCTGGATATTCCTGCTGATCCCCCTGT
Source organism: Pseudomonas sp. C9-3 (assembly GCF_032392015.1). Classification (NCBI taxonomy): domain Bacteria; kingdom Pseudomonadati; phylum Pseudomonadota; class Gammaproteobacteria; order Pseudomonadales; family Pseudomonadaceae; genus Pseudomonas; species Pseudomonas sp. C9-3. Next base: position 6,171,585 of record NZ_CP135919.1, read on the forward strand.
GGATGTTCCTGCGCATGGCGCTCAACGCCATGGACGGCATGCTCGCCCGCGAGTTCGGCCAGCAGTCGAAGCTGGGCGCCTACCTCAACGAACTGACCGATGTGATCGCCGACAGCGCGCTGTACCTGCCGTTCGCCCTGCTGCCGGGCGTGACCCCGGCGTTGGTGGTGCTGGTGGTGCTGCTGGCGATGATCAGCGAATACGCCGGGGTGCTGGGCGTGATGGTCGGCGCCTCGCGGCGTTATGACGGGCCGATGGGCAAGAGCGACCGCGCACTGTGCTTCGGCGTCTTCGGTGCAGGCGTGGCCAGTGGACTGCTGCCGCTGTCCTGGCTCGACCCGCTGCTGGTGCTGCTGGCGCTGCTGCTGGTGCTGACTATCGTCAACCGGGTGCGCCAGGGGCTGGCTGAACAGAAGGAACAACAGGCCGGCTGAACAAGGGCCTGTCGTGTCAGGAAGGGGACAGGACTGTCCCGCAAGCCATCGAAACAGAGGAAGTTATGCGCGAGTCTTCGAATCACCATTTCATCACCCACGACGGCGTCGAGCTGTTCTATCGCCACTGGCCGGCGGTGCCCGCCGACGATGAGCCGCGCCGCGCGGTCGTGCTGTTCCACCGGGGCCACGAACACTCCGGCCGCATCGGCCACCTGGCCGACGAGCTCGACCTGCCCGGCTTCGACGTTTTCGCCTGGGACGCCCGCGGCCACGGCCAGTCGCCGGGAGCGCGGGGCGATAGTCCAAGCTTCGGCACCAGCGTTCGCGATGTACAAACCTTCGTCGAGCACATCGCTGCCACCCACGGCATCGCCATCAGCGACATGGCCGTCGTGGCGCAAAGTGTCGGCGCGGTGGTCGCGTCCACCTGGGTCCACGACTACGCCCCGCCGATCCGCAGCCTGGTGCTCGCTTCGCCGGCGTTCAAGGTCAAGCTCTACGTGCCCTTCGCCCGGCCGGGCCTGAAGCTGGTTAGGGCGTGGCGCGGCAACTTCTTCGTCAACAGCTACGTGAAGGCGAAATTCCTCACCCACGATCCCGAGCGCATCGCCTCCTATGACAGCGACCCGCTGATAGCCAAGGCGATCTCGGTGAACGTGCTGCTGGGTCTCTACGAAGCGGCTGATCGCGTGGTCGCCGACGCCCAGGCGATCCAGGTGCCTACCCAGCTGCTGATCTCCGGTTCGGACTTCGTGGTGCACCGCAAACCGCAGCAATGTTTCTTCGACAACCTCGGCACGGCGCGCAAGGAACTGCACATCCTGCCCGGTTTCTTCCATGACACCCTCGGCGAGCTGAACCGCGAGCAGGCGGTGACCCGTGCCCGGCGCTTCATTCTCGAATGCTTTGCCCGCGCGCCGGAGCGCCCGGACCTGCGCGACGCCGATCGCTTCGGCTACACCTGCGCCGAAGCAGAAGCCCTGGCGAGCCCACTGCCCAGCTGGTCGATCCGCGACCTCTACTGGCGCGCGACCCGCGCCAACATGCGCCTCGGCCGGTTGCTGTCGGACGGCATCAACCTCGGTTTCCAGACCGGCTTCGATTCCGGCAGCACGCTGGATTACGTCTACCGCAACCAGCCCGCCGGCGCGGGGCCCGTGGGGCGGATGATCGACCGCACCTACCTGGAGTCCGCCGGCTGGCGCGGCATCCGCCAGCGCAAGGTGCACATCGAGGAACTGCTGCGCCTGGCCATGGCCAGCCTGCGCGAGCAGGGCCGCGAGGTGCGCATCCTCGATATCGCCGCGGGCCACGGGCGCTACATTCTCGAAGCGCTGCAGGGCGTCGAGCCGCTGCCGGAAAGCGTGCTGCTGCGCGACTACAGCGAACTGAACGTGCGCGAAGGCTCTGCGCTGATCGAGCGCCTGGGGTTGAAGGAGCGTGCGCGCTTCGTCCAGGGCGATGCCTTCGATGGCGCTGACCTGGCCGCTGTAGAGCCGAAACCGAGCCTGGCGGTGGTGTCCGGTCTCTACGAGCTGTTCGCCGACAACGCCATGGTCAGCGGCTCGCTGGCCGGCCTCGGCGCAGCGGTGGAAGAGGGCGGCTACCTGATCTACACCGGCCAGCCCTGGCACCCGCAGCTGGAGCTGATCGCCCGCGCCCTGACCAGCCACCGCGCCGGACAGGCCTGGGTGATGCGCCGCCGCACGCAACTGGAGATGGACCAACTGGTCGAGGCGGCGGGCTTCCGCAAGCTGGCCCAGCGCATCGACGAGGACGGCATCTTCACCGTGTCGCTGGCGCGCCGGGAGCGCCGTTGATGGGCGCAGCGATGCCGCCGCGCGAGCCCGGCGTGTTTCGCCGGGCGGTGATCTGGCTGCTGTGCCTCGCGCCGTTCTTCTTCGCCAGCTACGGCTTCGCCAACTGGGTGACGGGGCAACGCGAGACGGTCGGCGTGCTGGTGTTCGACTGGGAACGCGGCATGCCGTTGTGGCCATGGACGATCATTCCGTATTGGTCGATCGACCTGCTTTACGGCTTGTCCTTCCTGCTGCCACGCACCCGCCGCGAACTGGACAGCCACGGCTTGCGGCTGCTCACGGCGCAGGTGATCGCGGTCAGCTGTTTCCTGCTGTTCCCGCTGCGCTTCAGCTTCGAGCGCCCGGCGCTGGACGGCCTGTTCGGCTGGCTGTTTGACGTGCTGATGGGCTTCGACAAGCCGTTCAACCAGGCGCCCTCGCTGCATATCGCGTTGCTGGTGGTGCTCTGGGCGGCCTACGGGCGCTACGCCAGCGGGGTCTGGCGCTGGCTGCTGCATGGCTGGTTCGCGCTGATCGGGCTGTCGGTACTGACCACCTGGCAGCACCACTTCATTGATGTGCCGACGGGTGCCCTGGCCGGTTTCTTCTGCCTCTGGCTGTGGCCACGGGAAGGGCGTTCGCCGCTGGCCGCCTGGATGCTGAGCACCGATCCGCGGCGACTTCGACTAGCCGTCTTCTACGCCATCGGCGCGGCGCTTTGCGGGATGTTGGCGCTGAGTGGAGATGGCATCTGGCTCTGGTTGTGCTGGCCGGCGGTATCGCTGGCGCTGGTTGCGCTGTGCTACCTGGGCATCGGCGCGGAGGGCTTCCAGAAGCGCGCGGAGGGCCGGCACTCGCTGGCTGCCTGTTGGCTGCTGGCGCCTTATCGGCTGGCCGCCTGGATCAACTCCCGCGCGTGGACGCGCCAGCACCCGCAGCCCGATGAGGTGCTGACCGGGCTCTGGCTGGGTCGCCTGCCCGGCACGGCGGAGCGCAAGGCGCGGCCCGAGCTGGGGGTGCTCGACCTGTGCGCAGAGCTTCCCTGCACTGCGCATGACGATCGTTACGCGAGCCTGCCGCTGCTCGACCTGATTGCGCCCAGCGTCGATCAGTGTCGACTGGGCGCCGCCTTGATCGACGAACTTCGCGCGCGTGGCCCGTTGCTGGTCTGCTGCGCCCTGGGTTATTCGCGCAGTGCGACGGTCCTGGCCGCGTGGCTGCTGTTATCTGGCCAGGCGGCCACGGTCGGGGACGCGGTGGCGCAGATTCGCCGCGCGCGTCCACACATCGTGCTCAAGGCCGAACAACTGGCGGTGCTGGCGCAGGTCGCCGGGCAGCCGCAACTATCACGAGAGGTGAGTCATGTCGGTTGATCCGGGCCTGATCCTGGTGGCCAGCCTGCTGCGCCGCGGCAGCAGTCTCAATGGGTTGTCTTCGGCGCTGACGGTGCTCGCGCTGGCGCTGGGCTTCTATGGCGCGCTGATGGCCAGCGCCACGCTGGCGTTCAGCCTGAGCATGGCGCTGCTGGTGCTGCTCGGCCTGGTGCAGAAGTTCTACGCCATGCGTGTGGCGCTGGACGCCGATCTGTTCGAGGCCATGGCTAACGCCGGAGAGGCGCTGCCGGAGAAAACCCGGCAACTGGACGATGCCCTGGCCACCTATGTCGGTGTGCCCGCGGAAATGTCCGGTCGCACCTGGAGCGAGCGTAGCCGTGGCGCACTGAAACTCCTGCGTCGGCAGGTGATGCTGTGTGCGGTGCAGTGGCTCGTTGCGCTGCTGTGCCTGATCGCCCTGACTTTCCAATCCTGAGGAACGCCCCCGCAATGCTGGAACGACTGTTCGCCTACGCCATCATCGCCGGTGCCCGCGCGGTGACCGGCCTGCGCAGCCTGTGGATCGGCACCACGCCGATCCCGGCGCAGCGCATCTACTACGCCAACCACAGCAGCCACGGCGACTTCGTGCTGCTCTGGGCCTCGCTGCCGCCCGAACTGCGCGCGCGTACGCGCCCGGTCGCCGGGATGGACTACTGGGGCAAGGGCGGCCTGCGCGGCTTCATCATCAACCGTGTGTTCCACGGCGTGCTGATCGACCGCACGCGCGGCGCAGAAGGCGGCAATCCGCTGGAGCCGGTGGAGCAGGCGCTGGCCGACGGCGATTCGCTGATCCTCTTCCCCGAGGGCACGCGCAACCTCGACGAGGAGGTGCGCCTCTTGCCCTTCAAGAGCGGCATCTATCACCTGTCCAAAGCGCATCCGCAGGTCGAACTGGTGCCGGTATGGCTGGACAACCTCAGCCGCGTGATGCCCAAGGGCCGCGCACTGCCGTTGCCGCTGCTGTGCACCCTGAGCTTCGGTGCGCCGCTGGCGGTGCAGGAGGGCGAGGCCAAGGACGCCTTCCTCGAACGCGCCCGCGAGGCGCTGCTGAAACTCGCCGCGCCGGAGGGTCGCTGAGATGAACCAGACCTGGCTGCTGTTCGCCGGTATCGGCGGCATCCTCGTTCTCGCCTCGCTGGTCGGCGCGGTGCTGCGCTGGCGCGCGCCGGCGGGACCGCACGTGGTGATCGACAACCTCAACGCGCGGATCAATGCCTGGTGGGTGATGGTCGCGGTGATCGGCTGCGCCTTCGCCCTCGGTTACTGGGCGGTGATCCTGCTGTTCTATGGCGTGTCGTTCTACGCCCTGCGCGAGTTCCTTACGCTGATGCCGACCCGGCGCAGCGACTACCCGGCGCTGGTGGCGGCCTTCTACTTCGTGCTGCCGATGCAGTACCTGCTGATCGGCATCCAGTGGTACGGACTGTTCTCCATCTTCATTCCGGTCTACGTGTTCCTGCTGCTGCCGATCCTCGCTTCGCTGGGCGGCGACTCCAAGCACTTCCTCGAACGCGCCTCGAAGGTGCAGTGGGCGCTGATGCTGGCGGTGTTCTGCATCTCCTACGTGCCGGCGCTGCTGACCCTGAACATCGAGGGTTACGAGGGCCGCAACCTGTTGCTGATCGCCTTCCTGGTGATCGTCGTGCAGTTGTCGGACGTGCTGCAGTACGTCTGCGGCAAGCTCTTCGGCAAGCGCAAGATCGCCCCCAACCTGTCGCCGTCCAAGACCCTGGAAGGCTTCGTCGGAGGCGTGGCGCTGGCCACGCTGATCGGTGGCGCGCTGTGGTGGATTACCCCGTTCGCCTTCTGGCAGGCGTTGCTGATCGCACTGATGATCAACATCCTCGGCTTCTTCGGCGGCCTGGTGATGTCGGCGATCAAGCGCGACCGCGGGGTGAAGGACTGGGGCCACATGATCGAAGGCCACGGCGGCATGCTCGACCGCCTGGATTCTGTGTGCTTCGCGGCGCCGGTGTTCTTCCACTTCGTGCGGTATTGGTGGACCTGAGGCGGTTTCTGTAGCGGCGGGCTCCGTCCGCGATGAGCAATCTGCCGTGCGGTTCGCGAGCAAGCTCGCTCCTACGAAGAGCACGCTGGAGCGACCGGCTTACTGTAGGAGCGAGCTTGCTCGCGAACGATCGCCGCACGGGCTCCACCCATCCTGCGTAAAGTGGTCCGCAGCACTCAGAAGATGCTGCTCACCTCTCCCGAGGCCAGTACCTTTGCGTCGATGACCTTCTGGCTGCGCAGGTTCTTCACCCGGATCACCTCGTCCTGCTTGCCGTTGGCCAGCGCCTCGCCGGCGGCGCTGGCCTGGATGCCGTCCTGGCTGGCGACGATCTTCACCTGCTGGCCGCGGCGCACCAGCAGCGCGCCGTCGAGCAGCGCCGGGCTCAGCGGCTGGTCGGTGCGGATGCGTCGGCGAGCGGTCTTGCCGGTGACCTCATCGATGCGGGTGAAGTAGCCGCGCGAGCTCTTGCCGATCTCCAGCGGTGCCAGTTTCAGCTGCCCTGGCTCCAGCGTCCGGCCGCGCTCGATCTCGTCGCTGGCGACCACGGCCGGCAGGAACACCGCGGGCTGGCTGGTGAAGTAGACCGGCCAGCCGGGCTGCCCCACGCAATTGGCCTCCAGCCGGCGCCGGGCGGTGGCCGAGGCGGGTGCTTCGCTCTCGCGCAATTGCGGCTCGCTCGGGCAGGCCGGCAGCTTGGCCAGGCTGTTGGGTAGGTTGTTGGCGACCCTGAAGGTCATGCCGTTCCAGCCTTGCTTTTTCGCTTCGCTCTTCAGTTCGCTGGCGATCAGTCGCTGTGCGGCGGCGTCGAGTTGCGCGCGGGCATCCTGCGCTTGCGCAAGAGCGGGAAGGAGGACGAGGAAGCAGGCGGAAAGCGCTTTTCCGCATACCCCGGTGTGGCGCGCGAAAAGCGGAAACGACGCGTTGCGCCCGCGTTTTTTTGTTTCAATAAACGCCTTGTAAATCAACGACATGAAGCGACCTTCAGGGGTCGGCATGCTTTGTGCTGAATGGCCACGCACGCCGAACGATGAGAATGGGTTGCGGGAATGAGTATACGGTTTGACGAGACCCTGGGTCTCCACGAGAGAGCCCTCTCGCTGCACATGCAGCGCAGCGAAATCCTGGCCTCCAACCTGGCCAACGAAGACACCCCCGGCTTCAAGGCGCGGGACATCGATTTCGCTGCCGAGATGCAGCGCCAGGGCAACCCGTCGGCATTGCTGGCCAGCGCAGGCCCGCAATCGATGGAGCTGAAGTACCGCATTCCCAACCAGCCTTCCCAGGACGGCAACAGCGTCGAGCTGGCCACCGAGCAGGCGGAGTTCTCGCGCAACGCGATGGATTTCCAGACCAGCCTGACCTTCCTGACCATGAAATTCCGCGGCCTCAAGCAGGCCATCGAGGGACGCTGACGCCATGGCATTCGATTCCATCTACCGCATCGCCGGCTCGTCGATGAACGCGCAGACCGTGCGCCTGAACACCGTGGCCAGCAACCTGGCCAACGCCGACTCCGCGGCCGCCAGGCCCGACGACGTGTACCAGGCGCGCAAGCCGATGTTCGCCGCCGTCTACGACAACGACCAGCTCACCCGCAGCGCCGGCATGGGCGGCGCCCACGTGCAGGTGCTCGACGTGGTCACCTCCGGCCGCGCCCCGCAGCGCCGCTACGAGCCGGGCAGCCCGCTGGCCGACGCCACCGGCTACGTCTACTACCCCGACGTCAACGAGATCGAAGAGATGACCGACATGATGTCCGCCACCCGCAGCTTCGAGACCGGTGTGGAAGTGCTCAACCGGGTGAAGAGCATGCAATCCAGCCTGCTGAAACTGGGAGACGCCTGATGAGCACGGTGAACAACGACACCAGCGGTACCAGCACCAACGGCACGTCGTCCGGCACGCCCAAGCAGGCGGTGAATCTCGGCGAGATGGGCGACATGGAGAACAGCTTCATCACCCTGCTGGTCGCCCAGGTGCAGTACCAGGACCCGACCAAGCCGGTGGACAGCACCGAGTTCATCAACCAGTACTCGGCCATGGCGCAGGTGAAGAGCATGCAGAACATGACCACCCTGCAGCAGAACAACCTGGTGCTGATGGACAACCTGCAGACCCTCACCGCCGCCGGCCTGGTCGGCCAGGAAGTGAAGGTCAGCGCCGACAGCCTGCAACTGGACGGCGACAAGGTCAGCGGGCAGATCAACCTGGAACACGCCTCGGCCACCACCGTGCTGCAGCTCACCGATGCCAACGGCGTGCGCACCGACATCACCCTCGGCCCGCAGGAGCCGGGCGCCGTGCCCTTCACCGTGGACCCCGAAGCGCTCGGCCTGAAGCCGGGCAAATACAGCCTCGCAGTGAAGACCGAGAGCGGCGAGACGCCGGGCATCGAAGTGTCCGGGTTGGTTCATAACGTCCGCGTCAGCGCCGACGGCCCGGTCCTGGAAGTCGCGGGCGCCGGCTCCGTGCCGTTCTACAAGATCGTCGAATTCAGTCAGGGCCAGGCCGCCTGAGCGCCTGTTCCCCCCACTTAGGATGAGCTAACGCCATGAGCTTCAACATCGCCCTGACCGGCCTGAACGCGGTGACCCAGCAACTGGACACCATCAGCAACAACATCGCCAACTCCGGCACCGTCGGCTTCAAGTCCTCGCGCACCGAGTTCGGCAGCGTCTACGCCGACAGCAAGGGCATGGGCGTGGAAGTCACCGGCACCACCCAGAGCATCAGCCAGGGCGGCTCGCTGGTGTCGACCAACCGCAACCTCGACCTGGCCATCTCCGGCGGTGGCTTCTTCGTCGTCAAGAGCGGCAACGGCGACACCCAGTACACCCGCGCCGGGGTGTTCAGCCAGGACAACGCCAACTACCTGATTAACGCCACCGGCCAGCGCCTGCAGGGCTACCCGACCGACGCGGCCGGCAACCTGCTGGTGGGTACCGTCTCCGACCTGCAGGTGAAGACCGCCAACCTGCCGGCCAAGGCCACCGACAAGCTGGAATTCGTCGCCAACCTCGACTCCAACGAGAAGGTGCCGACCGTCGCGCCGTTCGACCCGCAGAACGTGGCGACCTACAACTCCACCTACACCAGCAAGATCTACGACTCGCAGGGCAAGGAACACACCCTGACCCAGTACTTCGTGCTGACCGGCAGCAACACCTGGGACGCGCACTACGCAGTGGATGGCAATGCCGTCGGCGCCACCCAGTCGCTGACCTTCGCCCCGGACGGCTCGCTGTCCACGCCGATTGCCGCGGTGCCGGTGAGCTTCAACCTGCCGGGCGTCAACCCGATGAACATCGCCCTCGACTACACCGGCACCAGCCAGTACGGCTCGGACTTCGTCGTCACCACCAACCGCACCACCGGCTATGCCGCGGGCGAGCAGACCGGCATCGCGGTGGAGAACGATGGCAAGGTCTACGTCAACTACAGCAACGGCCAGCGCATGCTGCAGGGCCAGGTCGCGTTGGCCAACTTCGTCAACAGCGGCGGCCTGCAGAACCAGAGCGGCACCGCCTGGACCGAGACCTCCGCCTCCGGCGCCCCGCTGATCGGCGTGCCCGGCATCGGCCAGTTCGGCTCGCTCTCGGCCGGCAACCTGGAAGGCTCCAACGTCGACATCACCCAGCAACTGGTGGGCCTGATGGAAGGCCAGCGCAACTACCAGGCGAACACCAAGGTGATGACCACCGACAAGGAACTCACCCAAGTGCTGTTCTCGGCCATTTAAGGAAATCCCATGGATCGTCTCGGCTACACCGCGATGACGGCGGCCAGCCGCAGCATGTCTGCGCTGGACATCCGCGCCAACAACCTGGCCAACGTCAACACCCCCGGCTTCCGTGCCGACCTGGAGCACGCCACCGCCGTGGACGTGAGCGGCGCCGGCTACGACAGCCGCCACCTGGCGCGCATCGAGAGCAGCGGCGTCGACATGAGCGCCGGGACCCTGATGGCCACCGGGCGTGACCTCGACGTCGCCATCCAGGGCCAGGGCCTGCTCGCCGTGCAGAGCGGCAACGGCGAGGCGTACACGCGCCAGGGCAACCTGGAGATCGACGCCGACCGCCAGCTGATGATCAACGGCCGCGCCGTGCTCGGCGAAGGCGGCCCGATCACCCTGCCGGAGTACGACGCCATCGCCATTGGTAGCGACGGCACCATCTCGGTGATGCCGCGCGGCGATTTCATGATGACCGACGTCGACCGCCTCAAATTGGTGGACGCACCGGCCGCGTCGCTGGTGAAGAACGCCCAGGGCCTGCTGGTCAGCAAGGACGGCCAGAACGTCGCTGCCAGCGACGACGTGCGCCTGGTCTCTGGGCACCTGGAGCAGAGCAACGTCTCGGCCATCGACCAGCTGGTGGGCACCATGAGCCTGAACCGGCGCTTCGAGACCCAGGTGAAGATGATGAAGGCCGCCTCGGATCTCGCCGAGGCCGGCGACCGCATGATCCGTGGCGGCTAACGCGCGGCGCGCAGACAGGAGCACAACATGAGTTCGGCACTTTGGGTCAGCAAGACCGGCCTGGCGGCACAGGACACCGCGATGTCCACCGTGGCCAACAACCTGGCCAACGTCAACACCGTCGGCTTCAAGAGCGACCGCGCGGTGTTCGAGGACCTGTTCTACCAGGTGCAGCTGCAACCCGGCGCCCAGGCTGACCAGGTCAACACCGTGCCGTCCGGCATCCAGCTGGGCAGCGGCGTGCGCGTCGTCGGCACGCAGAAGGTGTTCACCGAAGGCAGCATGCAGACCACCGGGCAACCGATGGACCTGGCCATCGTCGGCAGCGGCTTCTTCCAGGTCGAGGCGCCCAACGGCGACACCTACTACACCGAGAACGGCCAGCTGCAGCTGAACAACGAAGGCATGGTGGTCAACGCCCAGGGCCTGCCGCTGACGCCGAATATCGAAGTGCCGGCCGGCGCCAGCCGCTTCACCGTCGGCAGCGACGGCATCGTCACCGCCATCCTTCCCGGCGAGACGCTGCCCACCGAACTGGGCCAGATCACCCTCGTCAGCTTTACCAACCCGGCCGGTCTGGAAGCCCTCGGTGGCAACCTCTACAAGGAAACCGCCGCCAGCGGCGAGCCGCAGGAAGGCACGCCGGGCGAGGAAGGCCTGGGCACGCTCAAGCAGGGCGTACTGGAAGGCTCCAACGTGCAGGTGGTGGAAGCGATGGTGAACATGATCGCCATCCAGCGCGCCTACGAGGCCAACGCCAAGGTGCTCGACGCCGCGTCGGGCATGCAGCAGTTCCTCAACCAGACGGTCTGACCATGACGCGCCTTGCCCTGCTGCTCGCCCTGGCGCTGCTCGCCGGCTGCCAGAGCTTCAACGAGATGCTGCCGGACGAGGATTCCTCGCTCTACCAGCCGCCGGAGCTGGACTACAGCCTGCCGCCCACCACCAGCGGCGGGCTGTTCCGCTCCGGCTACGGCGGCTCGCTGCTGCGCGACAAGCGCGCCATCGGCGTCGGCGACATCGTCACCGTGGTACTCAGCGAGTCCACCCAGTCGAGCAAGAGCGCGGGCACCAGCTTCGGCAAGAAATCCAGCCTGGACGTGCCGGTGCCGACCATCCTGACCAAGGAGTACGGCGGCCTGGAAACCTCCGCCACGGCCAACCGCGATTTCAACGGCTCGGCGAAAAGCTCGCAGCAGAACACCCTCACCGGCTCCATTGCGGTGACCGTGCACAAGGTGCTGCCCGGCGGCGTGCTGCTGGTGAAGGGTGAGAAGTCGTTGCGCCTGAACCAGGGCGACGAGTTCATCCGCCTCACCGGCCTGGTGCGCCTGGACGATATCAACCGTGCCAACCAGGTGTCCTCGCAGAACGTCGCCAATGCCAAGATTTCCTACGCCGGCCGCGGCGTGCTCAACGACAGCAACTCGGCCGGCTGGCTGACGCGCTTCTTCACCCATCCGCTGTTCCCGATGTAAGCAGGCGAGCACTCCATGCGTAGAAATCTTTCCCGCCTGATGGCGCTGCTCTGCCTGTTCTGGCAGGCCGAGGCGCTGGCGATCCCGCTGCTCGACCTGGTCGACATCGAGGGCGTGCGCGAGAACCAGCTGATCGGCTACGGCCTGGTGGTTGGCCTGGACGGCACCGGCGACAAGAACCAGGTGAAGTTCACCAACCAGTCGGTCGCCAACATGCTCAAGCAGTTCGGCGTGAACCTGCCGCCGAACGTCGACCCGAAACTGAAGAACGTCGCCGCCGTGAGCGTCACCGCCAGCGTGCCACCGTCCTACAGCGCCGGGCAGACCATCGACGTCACCGTGTCTTCGCTGGGCGACGCCAAGAGCCTGCGCGGCGGCCTGCTGCTGATGACGCCGCTGCAGGGTGTCGATGGCGAAGTCTATGCGCTGGCCCAGGGCAATCTCGTGGTCGGCGGCCTGCATGCGCAGGGGCAGAGCGGCTCCAGCGTATCGATCAACAGCGCCAACAGCGGCCTGATCCCCAACGGCGCGACCATCGAGCGGATGATTCCCAGCGACTTCACCCAGCGCCCGGACGTGATGCTCAACGTGCGCAAGCCCAGTTTCCAGACCGCCACCCAGGTGATGAACGCGGTGAACGAGCGCTTCGGCTCCGGCACTGCCACTGCGCTGGACGGCACCAGGGTGTCGGTGCGTGCGCCGGTCAGCAGCGCCCAGCGCACCAGCTTCATGGCCATGCTCGAAGGCATGGAGGTGCAGGAAGGCCGCACCCGGCCCAAGGTCGTCTTCAACAGCCGCACCGGCACCGTGGTGGTCGGCCAGGGCGTGCGCGTGAAGGCCGCCGCCGTGGCCCACGGCACGCTTACCGTGACCATCAGCGAGAACCCCCAGGTCAGCCAGCCGGGGCCCTTCTCCAACGGCACCACGGCGGTTACGCCGCAGTCGGACGTGTCGGTCAGCCAGGACAAGAAGCCGATGTTCAAGTGGCCTGAAGGTACCAGCCTGGAAAGCATCATCAATACGGTGAACAGCCTGGGCGCGACCCCGGACGACGTGATGAGCATCCTCCAGGCGCTGGAGCAGGCCGGCGCGCTGAACGCCGAGCTGGTGGTGATCTGATGAGCATCACCTCGCTCAACCGTCCCATCGTGCCGACCGGCCAACCCGGCGAGTCGCCCGAGGCGATCCGCCGCGAGCAGTTGCAGGCGGCCTCCGAGCAGTTCGAGGCGATGTTCCTGCAACAGATCCTCAAGCAGATGCGCAAGGCCGGCGACGTGCTCTCCGCCGGCAGCCCGCTGCGCAGCCGCGACCTCGATACGATGCGCGACTTCTACGACGAAGCGCTGGCCGAGCACCTGGCCTCGCGCAAGCAGACCGGCATCGCCGACCTGCTGGTGCGCCAGCTTTCCGCCGAGCCGACCGATAGCGCCGAGCCCGTCGCGCTTGCCGATGGCGGCGAGGCGCTGCGCCGGCCTTCGGTGTCCAGCCGCAACCCGCTGGTGGATACCTGGCAGCGCGGGGTGGACCGCCTCGCCCACGCCTGGCAGCAGGGCAGCGCCGGTTTCCGCACGCTGGTGGACAGCGTGATCGGCCAGGAGTCCGGCGGCGACGCTGCCGCCGTCTCGCCCAAGGGCGCGCGCGGCCTGATGCAGCTGATGCCCGATACCGCCCGCGAAGTCGCCGGCGAACTCGGCCTGCCCTACGACGAACAGCGCCTGACCAGCGACCCCGCCTACAACAAGGCGCTGGGTAGCGCCTACCTGGGCAAGATGCTCGACCGCTACGACGGCCAGCATGTGCTCGCCCTGGCCGCCTACAACGCCGGCCCCGGCAAGGTGGACGAGTGGCTGAAGAACAATGGCGACCCGCGCAGCGGGCAGATCGGCATGGCCGACTGGGTGCGCAGCATTCCCTACGACGAAACCCGCGACTACACCCTCGGCGTACTCCGCCGTGTGCGTGAGGCCCAAGCGCCGGCGCGGATCCCCGGCAGCGGCCTGTCGCCGGAGAGCGGCCTGAAGCACGCGCCGCAGGAAGGATTTAAGCGCCACGCCGATTCCGTCGCCTATCAGGGGCAACAGCCTGAATTTGTTTCCCGACCGGCCTCGGCAGCGTTCGCCCAGCCGATCCGCATCGAGTCGAAGGAGAGTGCGTCTTGAGTATGTTGAGCCAGATCGGCTACAGCGGCCTGCGTGCGGCGCAGATTGCCCTGGCCACCTCCGGGCAGAACGTGGCCAATGCCAACACCCCCGGCTTCAGCCGGCTGAGCCCGATCCTTGCCTCGCTGGCCGGTGAAGGCGGCCTGAACGTCGGCGGCGGCGTGGTGGTGACCAGCATCCGCCGCATGGCCAACGACTTCCAGAACCAGCAGCTGTGGCGCGCCACCACCGAGCAGAGCTACTACGACAGCGGCCAGCAGTACCTGTCCGCGCTGGAAGGGCTGATGGGCGGCGAGGGTTCGAGCATCAGCGTCGGCCTCGACAACTTCTTCGCCGCGCTCAGCGAGGCTACCGCCACGCCCGGTTCGGTTGCCCTGCGCCAGCAGATCATCAACGAGACCAAGAACCTCGCCCAGCGCTTCAACGGCCTGTCCGGCAACATCGACAGCCAGCTGCGCGCCCTGCAGGAACAGCGTGGCGCCATGGTCGGGGAGATCAACGGGCTGACCGCCAACCTGGCGGCGCTGAACAAGCAGATCGTCGAGGTCGGCTCCTCCGGCGGCGACACCACCGCGCTGCGCGACCACCGCGAGAGCCTGGTGGCGGATCTGTCCAAATACGCCTCTATTCGCGTCAACGAAGTGGCCGACGGCTCGCTCACCGTGTCGCTCGCCAATGGCCAGCCGCTGGTGGCCGGCAACTCCGCCGGCCAGCTGGCGATCAGCCGCACCGCCAGCGGCGAGCAGGAAATCGCCCTGACCTTCGCCGGCACCAGTTTCCCGCTGGCCCAGGACGGCATGGGCGGCTCACTCGGCGCCTTGTACGACACCGAGTACGATTCGCTGCGCCCGAACCAGACTGCCCTGCACGAGATGGCCGGCCAGTTCGCGCAGATGGTCAACGACACCCTGGCGGGCGGCTTCGACCTCGATGGCAACGCCGGCCAGGCGCTGCTGACCTACAACGCCGGCAGCACCACGGCGATGCTCTCGCTCAACGATCTCAAGCCCGAGCAGCTGGCGCTGTCCGACACCGCTGGCGAGTCCGGCAACAACGTCAACCTGCTCAAGCTGCTCGACCTCAAGGGCCAGAACATCACCCTCTCCGGCAGCCAGGTGACGCTCAACGATGCCTTCGCCGGGCTGCTCGGCAAGGTCGCCAGCGCCAGCCGGCAGAACCAGGCCGACCAGAAGACCGCCACCACTGTGGCGGCCCAGGCGCAAGCCAGCCGCGATAGCGTCAGCGCGGTCAGCCTGGATGAAGAGGCGGTCAACCTGATCACCTACCAGCAGGCCTACCAGGCCAACATGAAAGTCATCAGCACCGCCAAGGAGCTGTTCGACTCGATGCTCGCGGCCTTTTAAAGGCCATTGCGAAGGAAAGCAGAATGCGCATTACCAACGCACAGATCACCGCGCTGATGGGCGGCTCGATGAACAGCAACTCGGCGGCCCTGGGCAAGCTGATGCAGCAGATGTCCAGCGGCCAGCGCATCCTCCAGCCGTCCGACGACCCCATCGCCAGCGTGCGCATGCTGCGCATACAGCGCGAGGAAGCGAGCCTGGCGCAGTACCGCACCAACATCGGCAACGTCTCGGGCAACCTGTCGACCCAGGAAACCAACCTGCAGGCCACCTCCGATGCGATGCTCAACGTGCGCGACCTGCTGCTCTGGGCGGCCAACGGCTCCAACACCGGCGGCGACCTCAACGCCATGGCCGGCGAGCTGGAGAATATCGAGAAGACCATCGTCAGCTTCGTCAACGTGCGCGACGAAGAGGGCCGCTACCTGTTCTCCGGCACGCTCAGCGACACCGCCGCCGCGACCTACGAACCGCTGACCGACAGCTACGTCGCCACCGGCAACGACAAGTCGCGCCAGGCCGCCGTGGCCAACGGCGTACAGGTGGAAGAGAACGTCACCGCGCTGGGGGTGTTCGGTAGCAACATGGACTTCCTCAACCAGCTGCACGCCACGGTGAAGATGCTCAAGGACCCGGCGCTGGATGTCACCGACCCGGCGGTGCACGCGCAGATCACCGCGACCATCGACAGCCTCGACAGCGCCCACGATGGCGTGCTCGGTGCCATCACCGAGCTGGGCGGCCGACAGAACACCCTGACCATGCTCAATTCGAGCAACGAGGAAGTCTCGCTGGTGAACCAGAAGATCAACGGCGAGCTGTCGCAGCTGGACTACGCCGGCGCCAGCATCGACCTGAACACCTACCAGCTCGCGCTGCAGGCCACGCAGAAGACCTACCTGAAGCTCAACGACCTGTCGCTGTTCAGTCGCCTGTAAGTTTCTTCGTAGGGGCTCCGCACGTAGGTCTGGACGCCAATCGGCGGATCGCCCCTACTTTTTATTCCGCCTCCGCCCGGCCCTTGCGTCGGGCGGAGGCACATCGGTGCAGAGGTCACCATGAAGGTCATCAAACAACTGCCGGCCGCCGCCGTCTTCGACCCTAGCGCCCGCCGTGACGTCATCCTGCCGGCCGCCGGCGAGCGGCAGAGTGCCCTGCGCAAGGGCGAGGACAAGGGTGAGAACGCCGCGCAGATGGCGCGCGGTGCGCAGAAGAGCGGCAGCTTCAACCTGCAGCTCAACCAGCAGTTGTCGTCCATGCAGTCCGCCGACAGCTACCTGGGCGACCTGCAGGACCGCCTCGGCGGCCTCAAGCTCAACCTCAGCCGCGAACTCAGCGCGCCGCAATCCCAGGACCGTGAGGGCGTGCGCCAGGCTACCCGGCAGGTCAACGAGCTGCTGGAACAGCGCGCCCAGCGCTCGGACGGCAGCCTCGACGCCAACTTCCGCCTGCGCCTCAACGAGCCGGTGCGCAGCCGTTTCAGCCTGGAGGGGCTGGAATCGGTGGACGCGATCCAGCGTTCCGGCAAGGAAACCCTGCTGTTCAGTGCTGGCCGCCAACTCGCCGAACCGGCGGCGGTGGTCCTGGACGACGGCATGAGTACCGAACAGGTGCTGCGCCGCTTCAACGCGACACTGGGCCAGGCCGGCATCCGCGCCGAACTCGATAGCGACGGCGCGCTGAAATTCTCCGCACCCGAGGCCGACTGGCAACAGCTCAAGGGCCAGTTGGCGGTGCAGGGCGAGGGCAAGCTGTTTGCCAAGGGCAAGAACACCCGGCTGAAAAGCCAGGAAGAAGGGCTACTGGCATTCCCCACGGAGACCAGGACCGATGCTTTCCGCGAGCAGCGCCAGTTGCTCGATTCGGTGGTCTCGGCGCTGGATCGTATCGGCGGCCTGCGCGATCAGTTGCGCCACCGCCAGGACGACATCCGCGACTTCCTCGACCGCCACGCCAGCGAGGACGAGCGCCAGTGGGCACACGCCTTCGCCGCCTCGATGCTCGACCGAATGGGCCGCAGCGCGACGCATTACAGCGCAGCGGCGCAGACAGTGGTGGCGCAGGCGAATCTCAGCCGCTTTGCGGTAGTCAGCCTGCTGGCGTGATTCGCGTGGGTCTTTCGTAGGGCGGATAACGCGCCAGCGTTATCCGCCGCGAACATGCCGGCGGATAACCTGTTCCAGGTTATGCGCCCTACGATCCTGATACGCCGGCGCAAGGGCTGTTCGCGAGCAAGAACTAGGCGTCCCCCTCGATCCAACAAGGGGCATCCACTCCGTCAGGATTTCTGTAGGAGCGAGCTTGCTCGCGAACCGCACGGCACCCTCTTCAAGACAACAAAAAAGGCGGAGCCCAGCTCCGCCTTTTTAGTCCCGAGCGCCAGCAGTCACGCCAGCTTCAGCAGGCCCATGCCCAGCACCAGCATCGCCAGGCCGACCCAGCCGCGCCATACCAGGCGCTGGCCGAACAGGGCCCAGCCCATGGCAACGGTGGCGAGGATGCCGAAGCCGCCCCAGATGGCGTAGGCAACCGACAGTTCGATGCCGCGTACCGCCTGCGACAGCGCGGTGAATGCGCCCAGCACGCAGAGGATCGAGGCCACGCCGATGGCGCGTTTGCGGAAGCCGTCGGAGTACTTCAGCAGCAGGTTGGCGATCACTTCCAGGACGATGGCCAGGCCCAGCCAGGCCATCGGAATCAGGTCATGGTTCAGCATGTCACCACCTCCAGGTTCTTCTCACGCGGGGTGGTGCGGGTGCCGGATTTCACCAGCAGGATACCGGCGATCATCACGGCCAGGCCCAGGGCCTTGTCCAGGCTCAGGTGCTCGCCGAGGAAGAAGGCGCTGACCAGGGTGATCAGTACGATGCCGATGCCTTCCCACAGGGCGTAGGCCACGCCGACCGGCACATGCTTGATGGCCAGCGACAGGAAGTAGTACGACAGGCCGATCATTACGTACATCAGCAGCAGACCCGCGATCGGGTACAGCGCATGGGTGAATTTCATCGAGGTGGTGCCAACGACTTCAAAGCCGATGGCGGCAAACAGATAGATCCAGGAACGCATGGTGGAGCCCTCCCACGGGCAGCCGCGCGCAGTCTCGCTAAGAGCATCCTTGCACGGTTTCGGTTCGGGTTTCGTGGCGCCGACTCGGGCGGCAATCACCTATGAGTGTTCGCCGCACTTGGCACCACCAACAGGTAGCAGCCGAAGGGAGGAGCTAGAGGTCGCCGGTCCAGTGGCGCTCGCGCGACACCAGGCGGGAAGTGGGGAGAGGTAGAGCTTTTATGTTCAACATAATGAACATATTGTGCCAAATTTCAGGTCACCTGGCAAATCGACGGCCTCTATTCCGGGGCGAAACGCCCATATTTCGGCATTTCAAAAGCCTGCTGGAAGCAGCGTGCCGTCAGGGTTGTGCAATATTTTGTTCACTCTGTTTCGCCTGCGACAGCACGCCACAGTCATGACCTGCGCCAGGCCGTTTTCCGCTCCGGCCTGTTAGCATCCAGCATCGATATCCCGTCGGAGACTGTGATGATCGCCTTGCGAGAAGCCTGGAAGGCCGGACTCTTTGGCCGCGAACACTGGACGCGCAACCTGGTGGCCGGCGTCATCGTCGGGGTGGTCGCGCTGCCGCTGGCGATGGCGTTCGCGATTGCCAGCGGCGTGAAGCCGGAGCAGGGCATCTATACGGCGATCTTCGCCGGCGCCCTGGTTTCGCTGCTGGGCGGCAGCCGGGTGCAGATCGCCGGGCCGACCGGCGCCTTCATCGTCATTCTCGCCGGGGTCACCGCCAAGTACGGCGTCGACGGCCTGCAGATCGCCACGCTGATGGCCGGTGCGATCCTCGTGCTGCTGGGCGTCAGTCGCCTGGGCAGCATCATCCGCTTCATCCCTGCACCGGTGATCGTCGGCTTCACCGCCGGTATCGGGGTGATCATCTGGGTCGGCCAATGGAAGGATTTCTTCGGCCTTCCCGCCGTGACCGGCGAACACTTCCACCAGAAGCTCTGGCACCTGATCCAGGCCCTGCCGCAACTGCACCTCGCGACGACCCTGCTGGCGCTGCTGAGCCTGGCTCTGGTGCTGTTCACCCCGCGCATCGCTGCGTTGCGCCGAGTCCCCGGCCCGCTGGTGGCGATGGTGGTGGTGACGGCGATCCAGTCACTGTTCCATTTCGACGGCGTGGCCACCATCGGCAGCGCCTTCGGCGGCATTCCCCAGGGCCTGCCCAGCTTCAGCCTGCCGGAAGTGACGCTGCCGCGCGTGCTCGAACTGATCGGCCCGGCTTTCGCCATCGCCATGCTCGGTGCCATCGAATCGCTGCTCTCGGCGGTGGTTGCCGACGGCATGGCCGGCACCCGTCACGACTCCAACCAGGAGCTGATCGGCCAGGGCATTGCCAACCTGGTTACCCCGCTGTTCGGCGGCATCGCTGCCACCGGCGCCATCGCGCGCACCGCGACCAACATCCGCAACGGCGGCAACAGCCCGCTGGCCGGGATCACACATGCGGCCACGCTGGTGCTGATCCTGCTGTTCCTCGCGCCGCTGGCCTCGAACATCCCGCTCTGCGCGCTGGCGGCGATCCTCTTCGTGGTGGCCTGGAACATGAGCGAGGCGCGGCACTTCCTGTTCATGCTCAAGCGCGCCCCGCGTGCGGACGTGGCGATCCTGCTGGTGACCTTCCTGCTCACGGTGTTCAGCGACCTGGTGATCGCGGTGAACATCGGTGTGATTCTCGCCATGCTGCACTTCCTGCGGCGCATGGCGTCCTCGGTGGAAGTACACGCCGACGACGGCCCCGAGCTGGACGTGGAGCTGCGCGGCCGTGGCCTTGGCGACCTGCCGCCGGGGGTGCTGGTGTACAGCATCGAGGGGCCGCTGTTCTTCGGCGCGGCGGAGACCTTCGAGCGCGCGCTGGCCAAGACCCATACCGACCCGAAGGTGCTGATCATCCGCCTGCGCCACGTGCCGTTCATGGACATCACCGGCCTGCAGACCCTGCAGGAAGTGATCGAGCAACTGCAGCGCCGTGGCATCGAAGTGCGGCTGTGCGAGGCCAATGCGCGGGTGCTGGGCAAGCTGCGCAAGGCCGGGGTGCTGGAGGAGATCGGGGCGGGGTATCACCCCGATTTCCCGGCGGCGCTTTCCGCTGCCAGCTCGGAGGTCGCCGGCGAAACACGGACGTAGGATGGGTGGAGCTTGCGATACCCATCGCCATCGGTGGGGCTAATCGATGGGTATCGCTGCGCTCCACGCCATCCTACGTTGACGCATCTCCTGATGCTCGGTGATTGCGTAGGGCGAATAACGCCCCAGGCGTTATCCGCCGATGGCGGATAACCCGTTCCGGGTTATGCGCCCTACTCGATCATCAGCCGTGCATCAGTTCGGCCAGCAACTCTTCCTTCAACTTCGCCAGCACCGGCTCCCCGCGCTCGCGCGGATGCGGCAGGTCGACCCGCACCTCATGGCGAATCCGCCCCGGCCGCGCGTCCATCACTACCACCCGGTCGCCCAGGTACAGCGCTTCCTCCACATCATGAGTGACCATGATCATGGTGCTGCGCTGCTGCACCCAGATGCGTTGCAGTTCGTGTTGCAGGCGCACGCGGGTGAGGGCGTCGAGGGCGCCGAAGGGTTCGTCGAGCAGCAGTACCTTGGGTTGGGTGATCAGCGCGCGGGCGATGGCCGCGCGCTGCGCCATGCCGCCGGACAGCTGGTGCGGATAGGCCTGCTCGAAGCCGGTCAGGCCGACCAGCTCCAGGTGCTCGGCGACCCGCTCGCGCTTTTCGGCGCGGCTGAGCTTCTGGTTCTTCAGCGCCAGGGCGACGTTGTCTTCCACGGTCTTCCAGGGGAACAGGCGGTGGTCCTGGAACACGATGCCGCGTTCCAGGCTGGTGCCGGTCACGGTCTGCCCGTCGAGCAGGATGCGCCCGCTGTAATCGTTTTCGAGGCCGACGATCAGCCGCAGCAGCGAGGATTTTCCGCAGCCGCTGGCGCCGACGATGCTGACGAATTCGCCGGGGCGTACGTCGAGGGAGATGTTCTCCAGCACCGGCAGGCTGCGGCCATCGATGGAATAGGCCTTGCTCAGGCCCTGGATGGCCAGCGCGCCCGATTGCGCCTGCTGGGCGGGAAGGATGGCGGGGTCGAGGATCGCGTTCATGATCGAGGCACTCATGGCAATAGGGGTCAGCGCAGGTTGCGCCAGCGCAGCAGGTGGCGGCTGAGGCGGGCGAACAGCTGGTTCATGGCGTAGCCGAGCAGGCCGATGCTGAGCACGCCGATCACCACGATCTCCATGCGCGAGCCGGTCTCGGCGTTCATCATCAGGTTCCCCAGGCCCATGCCGGTGGAGAGGAACAGCTCGCAACCCACCGAGCTGACCCAGGCGAAGGCCAGCGCGTGCAGCACGCCGTTGCTCAGGCTGGGCAGCGCGCCGGGCAGCAGCACTTCGCGGAACTGCTGCCAGGGGCCGAAGGCATACAGGCGGCCGACTTCGCGGTAGCGCTTTTCCACGTCGCGGAAGCCCTCGAAGGCGTTCAGCGTCATCGGGTAGAAGGCGGCGAGGCTGACGATCAGCACCTTGGACGGCTCGCCGCTGCCGAACCACAGGGCGATCAGCGGGATCAGGCCGAGGATCGGCACCTGGCGGATTGTGTGGTACAGCGGTGCGAACAGCCGCTCCACGGGGCGCGACAAGGCCATGCCGGCGCCCAGCGCGAAGCCGGCGAGCACGCCGATCAACAGGCCGAGGCAGGTGCGTTGCAGGCTGGCGGCGACACTCAGCCACAGCTCGCCGGTGCGGATCAGCTCGACAAAACCGCCGCCGATGCGCTCCAGCGGCACGAAGGCGTAAGCAGCGCTGGCGCCCTGTTGCGACTGCCAGTGCCAGGCGGCGATCAGCAGCGCCGGCAGCACAAGCCCGCGCAGGCTCTTGAGAAGTCGGGTCATGGCGTCGGTCTCCAGCGCAGCAGGCGCTTCTCCAGCAGGCGGAAGGCGAAGTCGAGGACGAAGCCGATGGCGCCGGTGACGATCACCCCGACCATCACGATGTCGATGCGCAGCATCTGCCGGCTCAGCTCGATCATCTGCCCCAGGCCGCTGTCGGCGGCGAGCAGCTCGGCGGCCACCAGCACCATCCAGGCACGGCTCAGGCTGATGCGCAGGCCGGTGACGATGGGCGGCGCGGCGGCCGGGAAGGCGACGTCGCGCAGCAGGCTCCACAGCGGCAGTCGGTACACGCTGGCGACCTCGAAGTAGCCGCGCGGGATGCCCTTCACCCCCTCGCTGGCGGCCAGCGCCACGGGGAAGAAGGCGGCCTTGGTGACGATCAGAATCTTGAAGGTTTCTTCCACGCCGAAGAACAGGATGAACATCGGGATCAGCGCGATCGACGGCACCTGGCGCAGCGTGTGGAACAACGGTGCGCAGTAGGCTTCAACGGTCTTCGACAGCGCCATGGCGGTGCCGAAGACCAGGCCGCCCAGCGCGCCGATGCTGAAGCCGATGGCCAGGCGCGACAGGCTGTTGACCACGTGCTCGCGCAGCTCGCCGCTGGCCAGCAGGTCCTTGAAGCTGGCCCAGACTTCCGCCGGCGGCACCAGCAGTTGCGGCGGGAACCAGCCGGCGCGCGCGGCGATGAACCAGGCCAGCAGCAGGAGCAGGGGGGAGACAAACCAGCTCAGGCGATCCAGGGTACGCGTGGCCATTCAGCCCTCCTGGCCGAGCAGCGGCTCGGTGGTTTGCCGGCGCAGCTTGCGTTGCCAGCAGAACAGCGCAGCCAGCAGCACCAGGGGAATCCAGCAGAGGAACAGGTTGCCCAGCCCGACGAAGTGGCTGATCGCCCCGCCCAGCAGCGCGCCGGAAAAGCTGCCGGACATCGAGGCGAGGTTGAACAGGCCGGAAATCTTGCTCTTGTCCATGGCGTGCTCGCCGAGTTGGGCCATGTTCACCAGGTGGATGAGCGCCGCCGCTGCGCTGAGCAGCACGCCGCCCAGGGCCAGCAGCCAGTAGTTGTGCGCGCTGCCGAGCAGCAGCAGGGCGAGCAGTGCCGCACTGAGGCTGCCGATGTAGGCAAGGCGCCGGCCGCTGCGCTCGATCAGGTAGCCGAAGCCGAACAGGCCGAGCACCGAGGCCAGGCCCTGGATCATCACCAGGCTCACGGCCTGGCCTTGCGAGAGACCGGCGACCTCCATCGCCAGCAGCAGGATGAAGGTGCCGAACAGCGCACTGGTGGCGGCGCTGAGCAGTTCGATCAGGCAGCTCTCGGCGATCTCGACGTTGGCCAGCATGTTGCCGACCTGTTGCAGCAGTCCGCCGGTGGCGGCCGCGACGGGTACATCCTCGCTGGGTGCTTCGCCCTCCCAGAATCCGAGGCTGTAGAAGGCCATCAGGCCGAAGCACAGGCCGATGGCGGCGAAGCCCCAGGTGAAGCTCGCCGCGCCGCTCAGCCAGTTGCCCAGCAGCGGGCCGAGCAGGCCCATGCCGAGGGTCAGCGAGCCGCGGTACCAGCCGGCCTTGTCGTTGCCGATGCGCTTGAGCTGGCGCAGGAAGGCACTGTTCATGGCGACGATGCGGAACGGGATGCACAGGCCGATCAGCAGTCGCGCGAAAGCCAGCCACAGCCAGCCGCCGAACAGCGGAATGGCCAGGTTCAGCAGCATCGGCCCGAGGCTGGCGAGGAAGTACACCCGGCGCGCGCCGAAGCGGGCGATGACGAAGCCGGCGGGCAGGGTGAGGATCACCATGCCGAGAGCTTCCATCGCCGAGATGATGCCGATCTGCATGGCAGTGGCGCCGATGCTGATGGCGTAGAGCGTGGTGACGATCTTCGCCATGCCGATGGTGGCGCCACTGAAGGCCGCCAGCAGCATGAAGTTGAGCAGGAAGGCGCCGGGCCTTTCGCGCGGCGCGTCAGATGGCGACATCTACTTTCCCCAGCAGCGCTCCCAGTGGGCGCGGGTCGATCCAGTCTTCCACCGAGAAGTCGCGGGCGATGAATTGCCAGCGCTGGAGGAACGCCGTGAGATCACGCAGCGCGTTGATCGAACGTTCGGCCAGGTTGGTCTGCAGGCGCAGGTGGGCGTCGTCGCCATAGGCACTGGCCACCCAGAATTCGCTGGTGTTCAGTTCGCGGGCGAGGAAGCGCCGGGTCTCTTCGGGGTGGGCCCAGGCCCATTGCTCGGCGCGCAGCACGCTGTCGAGCACCAGCACGGCGGCGTCGAAATGCTCGTCCAGCAACTGCTGGTCGACGGTCAGGGTGCGTGGCGTACCGATGTTCGCGCGCACCAGCGGCTCGGGGTGCGAGCCGACATCCATCACTACGTGCAGGCCGAATTCGTGGGCCAGTTGCAGGCCATGGGCGCCCTTGAGGAAGATTGCGTCGATGTCGCCGCGCAGCAGGCCGATCAGCTCGTTGTTGCGCTGCACCACGCGGTTGCCCTTGAGCGCTACCTGGGCGCCGAACACATGGCGTACCGGGTCGTCGCTGAAGGTACCGCCGTAGGGGTAGTCCACCAGCTCGACGTCGCGCACTTCCAGGCCTTCCAGGCGCAGGGCGTTTTCCAGCCCGCGCAGCGATTGGGCGCGGGTGAAGTCGATCTGCACGTTGGCCCACTTCGGCAGGCCGAAGCGCCGGTGGCGCAGGTCGCGAATGCTGCGCACGCCGCTGTCCGGCGCGCTGACGATCAGTTGCACCTCGTCGCTCCACGACAGCCCGATCACCCGCGTGCGCGCGCCGCTGGCGCGAGCCCAGATGGACGGGATGTTGCCGCCGTGGCGCACGGAATAGGGCAGGTGATGGTCGAAGTGCGCCTCGCGCACCTCGCGTTCGGAGGACTCGCGCAGCGACTGGATGCGCGTGCCGAAGGGGCGGAAGGCCTGCGCCAGGCGCCCGGATTCGACGGCGATGCCGAGGCCCGTTGGGACGGGGCTGTGGGTGTACCAGAGGGTTTCCAGCGGTGTGCTCATGGGTGTCCGTCGGGGGATGAAAGCCCCCGCGCCGGCGCGCGGGGGCTCAGGTCGGGAAACAGAGGGAATCGCCCTCGTGACGTTGGTCAGCCGGCCTTTTGCGCGAGGCGGCTGCGCAGGGTTTCCAGCGGGCGCGGGTCGATCCACTCGCGCACGTCGAAGCGCGCCGGGACGAAGTTCCAGCGGTGCAGGAAGTCGGTGAAGTCCTGCAGGGCGAGAATCGAGCCTTCGTCCAGGTTGGTGCGCAGGCGCAGGTGGGCGTCCTCGCCGTAGGCGGTGGCGACCCAGAACTCGCTGCTGTTGGTTTCACGCGCCAGGTAGCGGCGGGTGTCGTCCGGGTGCTGGTGTGCCCAGTCCTCGGCGCGCAGTACCGAGGCGAGGATCGCGGTGGCGGCGTCGGGGTGCTGCTCCAGCAGGTTGAGGTCGACGCTCAGGGTGCGCGGCGTGCCGTTGTTGGCGCGGATCAGCGGCTCCGGGTGCGCGCCGGTGTCGATCACCGTGTGCAGGCCGAACTGCTGCGCCAGCTGCACGGCGTGGGCGCCCTTGAGGAAGATCGCGTCCACTTCGCCGCGCAGCAGGCCGACCAATTCCGGGTTCTGGCTGCGTCGGCGGCTGCCGCCGTGGCCGGTGATGCCGACGATGTTGCCCGGCGCTTCATCGCTGAAGGTGCCCTTCAGGCCGAAGTCCACCAGCTCCAGGTCGCGCACTTCCGGGCCTTCCAGGCGCAGGGCGTTTTCCAGGCCGCGGATGGCCTGGGCGCGGGTGAAGTCGATCTGCGCGCCGCTCCAGTCCGGCAGGCCGAAGCGCCGGCCCTTGAGGTCGCGCACGCTGCGGATACCGCTCTCGGCGGTAGTCAGGATCAGTTGCGCTTCATCGGCCCAGGACAGGCCGATCACACGGGTCTCGCGGCCGCTGGCGCGGGCCCAGATGGCCGGGATGTTGCCGCCGTGGCGTACCGAGTTCTGCAGCGTGTGGTCGAAGTGCGACTCGCGCACCGCCTGGTCGGCGGACTCGCGCAGCGACTGGATCTTCGTGCCCTGCTCGGCGAGGGACTCTTCCAGCCAGCCTTTCTGCACGGCGATGCCAAGGCCGGTGGGAACCGGGCAACGGGTGTACCAGAGGGTATCGAGGGGACGGGACATGTGCAGCTCCTTGTGGGTCAGGCGCGGGCCTTGAGTTCGTGGACGTCGGCGCGTTTGCCCTGCACCAGCGGCAGCACTTCCTGGCCGATGCGCAGGGCTTCTTCCAGGTGCGGATTGCCGGCGAGGATGAAGGTGGAGAAACCGGCGTCGCGGTATTCGGCGAGACGCTCGGCGACGTTCTCGTGGCTGCCCACCAGGCCGATGGTCGGCCCCGGCTTGGCCTTGCCGAAGCCGGCCCAGAGGTTGGGGCCGAGGATCAGGTCGTCGAAGCGCTCGACGTTCTGGTGGTAGGCGGTCTGCCGTGCCGCGCCGACGGAATCCGAGCCGGTGGCGAAGTTCTTGATGAAGGCGCTGGTGCGCGCGTCGATGCGCTCGTACTGGCGGCGCAGCTCGCTCCAGGCGGCCTCTTCGGTCTCGCGGGCGAACAGGTCGATGCGGATGCCGAAGCGAATCTCGCGGCCCTGCTTGCCGGCCAGCTCGCGCACACGTTCCAGGTGCGGCTTGAGCTTGTCGATGGGCTCGGCCCAGTTCAGGTAGACGTCGGCGTGTTTCGCCGCGACCTCCAGTGCCGGGTCGGAGAAGCCGGAGAAGTACACGCCCGGCTTGCGCACGTTGCGCAGCGCGATGGGCAACGAGCCGTTCTCCAGCTGGTAGATATCGCCCTGGTAGGAGAACTGCTCGTTCTTCCACAGGCCGTCGATGATGTCGAGGAACTCGCCGGTGCGCTGGTAGCGCTTGTCGTGTTCGAGGAAGTCGCCGTTGGCGCGCTGGCTGGCGGGGTTGCCGCCGGTGATGATGTTCCACTCCAGGCGGTCGCGGGACAGGTGCTGGAGGATCGCCGCCTGCTGCGCGGCGTAGGCCGGCAGGGTCCAGGCGGCCTGGAAGGCGATCAGGAACTTGATCCGGCGGGTCTCGCGGGCCAGCGCGGCGGCGGCGATCCACGGCTCCGGCCCGGTGGGCAGCAGCGCGCCTTCGAAGCCGGCGATCTCGGCGGCCTTGGCCACCTGGGCGATGTAGTCGATGTAGGTGAAACCGTCCGGCTCGCCGTTGGGCAGGCGGCCCGGGGCGATGTTGCCTGGGCGCTCGATGTGGCTGCCACGGTTGTTCTTGTCCGAGGCGAGATAGGGACCGTCGCTGCCCAGCGGCAGTCGCCAGAAGAATTCGGTGCTCATGGCCTTGCTCCTTTACGTTGCAGGGGCAGCGTCGTGCTGCTCGTGCAAGGTGTTGAGCAAGGGCTGTGCCCAAAGGCTGCAGGCCAGGCTGTGCGCGGCTTTCAGAGCGATGTGCTGCTGCGGCAACAGGGCGTTTGTCTGTACAGCAGCAGTGGGTCAGCAGGGGATGCTGGGCGGGCAGCAATTTTGCCCGCTCAGCCAGGCGTGGCATCCCGCTGTTAGCTTGATTGTTTTCTAACCTATTGATTAATAGTGATATTTTTTAGTGGCACAAGTCCTGCTCAGTCACTGGAACACCGCGCCGCGGTTCATCCATCCCCGACTGCCAGGAGGCACTCCATGTCCACCCTCGATCCGCAACTCGCCAGCCAGCTCGAACAGGTCCGCCGCGACTTCGCCAAGGCCTTCCGCGTGCTCAAGGAGAGCCGCACCCTCACCGCCACCAATACCTACCAGGCCTATGTGCGCGTGCCGGACAGCGACCAGGTGATCGCCGTCCATGCGCCCAACCCCTGGGCGGACGACCAGGAAATCCGCGCGGTGATCTCCACCTGGGACGGCGAGGTGATCCTCGACGAAAGCATCGCCGGAGCGACTCCGCTCAGTGGCCGTGGTGCTGGTGGCAACGGCAAGCGCTATGCGGCGATCTTCCAGGCACGCCCGGAAATCAACGTGGTGATCCACGTCCACACGCCGTACCTCGGCGGCTGGGCCAGCGCCCACCGCGTACTGCCGATCCGCTACGCCGCCTCCCAGCGCGTGACCCTGGCCCGCGAGCTGCCGATCTACATCGACCGCCGCCAGCCGGAGCCGCTGTTCATCCTCGACCGCATTGCCGAGAACCCGCACACCCCGGCCATCCTCGAAGCCAACGGCGGCGCGACCTTCTGGGGCGAGGACCTGATCAAGGCGTCCAAGCTGATTCTGCTGATTGAGGAAGGCGCCTACTTCCAGGGCCTCGCCGAAGGCCTCGGCGGCTCCCAGGAATTCGGCCCCGGCGTGCTGGAACAGCAGTGGAAGATGACCGGCCTCTGGGAGCAGGGCCAGAAGCTGCTGGGCGCAGCGGCCTGAGTTTTCGCCTGAACTGAAAAAGCCCTCTTGCGAGGGCTTTTTCATGGCTGTGAATCGGTGGCTTTTCGTAGGAGCGAGGGGGACGCCCAGTTCTTGCTCGCGATCCGAGCCCGCCGCGGGGTTTGTTCGCGCGCAAGCTCGCTCCTACACACCCGTACTCAACCGCCGGTGCGCCTCCGGGCTGCGCGTTCGAAAACACCCTCCGCCCACTGGTTCAGGCTCTTGCCGGACGCCTTGGCCGCAATCGCGGCGGCGGCGTGAACTTCCGGACGGATGCGCAGCATGATCTTGCCGGACGCCGGCTTCTCCGGTTCCACACCGCGCTCCGCGCAGTCGGCCAGGTAATCCTCGACGGCATCCTGGAAGGCAGCATGCAGCCCACCAACGCTGTCGGCATGGAAGCTGATGATGTCGTTCACGCCCAGCAGGCGGCCGACGAAGAGGTCATCACGATCATCGAATTCAATACGGGCGATGTAGCCCTTGTAGGTCATGCGGCTCATGCTTCCACTCCGGCCCGACGCAGGAATTCCCGGGCTTCCTCGACCTGGTAACGCTTGGCCTCCTTGCCTGGATGCGGGCGATGGCAGCGCCAGGTCTGGCCATGCAGAACCAATTTCACCCGTGACCCTTCACGCTCATCCACGGTGCCGCTCAGATGCAGAACCAGAGCTTCGATGTCGGTAAAGACTATCGATGCACTGGTTGGCGTGCGGAAGATCATGGCGAGGGTTTTACGGTGGCGGTTCTGCATCCATAAATGCTATCGCCATATGATAGCACTCTGCGGTTGCCATTTCCTCGGGATGGGCCAGCCGCGTCGGATGCTTTGTAGGAGCGAGGGAGATGCCCAGTTCTTGCTTTCGATCCGAGCCCGCCGCGGGGGTTGTTCGCGAGCAAGCTCGCTCCTACACACACTCACACTCGAGGCTTTCCGGCGTGCCTTTGTAGGATGGCGTGGAGCGAAGCGATACCCATCGTGTTTAGCCCGGCCATGGCTGGTGGGTATCGCAAGCTCCACCCATCCTACGGAAAGCGCGAGAGGAAGCGTCCTGTCGATGTCGACTCGGTCAGGCGGCTACCGGCGGCTACCGGCGGTTCCGCCGCGCGCCAGCGCAGCCCCAGTGGCAACAGGAACAGCGGCAGCAGGCTGGCGACGATCAGCACGGCGAAGAACGGCAGGCGCGAGGGCAGGCTGAACAGCGGGAACAGCAGCACCGGGCCGAGGAACATCGACAGGTACAGCGCCTGCTCGGCCACGCCGCCGGCGCCCATCACGTCGCCGCCACGGCTCATGCGCGGGATGCTGGTGAACACCCAGGCGACGACGAAGCTGCCAACGAAGCCCTGGATGATCTTCGCCACGATGGCGGTGGATGCCGCGATGCCGGGGATGAACACCAGCACCTCCAGCACCACCCCGATCAACGCGCCGCCGACCACGGCCAGCGGGCCGAAGAAGCGCAGGTTGAGCACGAAGCCGGCGAGCAGCCCGGCCAGCACGCTGGAGAGGATGCCGATGGTGGAGATCACGCCGATGGTCGACGGCGCAACGCCCAGGCTGTGGATGAAGTAGTCCGGGGTGATGGTCACCAGGCCCAGCGCCACGGTCAGCGGTGCGCCCACGGCCAGCGCCAGGCGCAGCACGGACGGGTCGGCGTAGAGGCGGAAGGTCTGGCGCAGGGAGTGGCGCTCGCTGCGGGTCGCCAGGTTCACCGATGGCAGCAGCGGTGTCGCCAGCAGCAGGACCAGCAGCACCAGCGAGTGGCCGCTGAAGGCGTTGCGCCATTCGCCATGCTGGCCGCCGACATAAGGTGCCACGGCGAAGATGGCGATGGCGCCGCCCAGGGGCGAGGCCACCGACCAGAACGCCAGCGCGGTGGTGCGGCGGCGGCCTTCGGTGGTGTGCACCAGCAGGGCGAGTGCGGCGAGCACCACGCTGATGTAGCCGGCGCCTTCGATGACGCGCAGGGTGATCAGCGTGGTGAAGTCTTCAGTGCGGCTCGCCAGGTAGCTGCACGCCGCCGCCAGCAACAGGCCGAAGACGATGGCACGGCGCTCGCCGACCCGCGCCACGATCCAGTTGACCAGCGGCGAGGCGAGGGCGGCGACCACCGCCACCGCCGACACTACCCAGCTGGCCCGCGAGGGGCTGACCGAGAAGGCGTTGGCGATGTCGGCGACCAGCAGGATGGTCTTGCCGTGGCACGCCGCGATGATCACGGCGAAGGCCAGGGTGAGCAGGATCGAGGGCCAGCTTCCGGCACGCATCGGTGAATCCTCTTTGAGAGTTGGGTTGGAATGGCTGTCTGTTTTCCGGGAAAGCCCGTGCCGGCGCTTTCCCCCTCACCCCAGCCCTGGCTACGCGCCCCGCTCCTCAGGGAGAGGGGGCAGTCCGTGCCGGTTGACGCGCAGTTTCATCCTGCACCGAACGGTCCCCTCTCCCGCTTGAGGAGCGGGGCGCGTAGCCAGGGTTAGGGTGAGGGCTCTTGATCTCGCAAGCCGCGCCTCAGCGCCGCGAAACGTTGAGCACCTGCAGCTCGCTGAAGGCCTCGTAACCGCGTTGCCCGCCTTCGTAGCCGAGCCCGCTCCACTTGTGCCCGCCCTTGGGCGCGCCGGGCTGGATGTGGCCGTGCTGGTTGACCCAGGCCAGGCCCGCCTCCAACCGCCCGGCGATGGCTTCGCCGCGCGCCAGGTCGCGGGTCCACACCGAGGCGCCGAGGCCGTAGTGGCTGGCGTTGGCCTGGGCGATGGCGTCCTCTTCGTTGCGGAAGGAGATCACTGGCAACACCGGGCCGAACTGTTCCTCGTCTACCAGCGCGACGCCGGCCGCCACGCCGCTGACCAGGGTCGGCGGGTAGAAGTAGCCGGGTCCGTCGGGCCGCGTGCCGCCGCTGTGAATGCGCGCTCCGTGGGCCTTGGCGTCTTCCACCAGGCTGATGACCCGTTCCAGTTGCTGCGCGTTGGTCAGCGGCCCCAGTTCCGTCTGCGGGTCGAGCCCATGGCCGAGGCGGGTGCGCTGGGCGCGTTCGGCGAGTTTCGCCAGTAGCGGTTCGAACAGGCTGTCATGCACGTACAGGCGCTTGATCGCGAAGCACACCTGGCCGCTGTTCCAGAAGGCGCCCCAGAACAGCGGTTCGACGATGGCGTCGAGGTCGGCGTCTTCCAGTACCAGCGCGGCATCGTTGCCGCCCAGCTCCAGGGTCAGGCGTTTGAGGTCGTCCCCCGCGCCGGCATACAGGCGCTTGCCGGTGGTGACGCTGCCGGTGAAGGTCACGTGGCGCACTCGCGGATGACGTACCAGGTGTTCGCCGACCTCGCCCGCACCGGCAATCACGTTGAACACGCCAGCGGGGAGCACATCGCCCAGCAGTCGCGCCAGCAGCAGGGTGGATAGCGGCGTGTGCTCCGAGGGCTTGGCCACCACGGTGTTGCCGGCGTGCAGGGCAGGCGCGATCTTCAGTACCAGCAGGATCAGCGGGACGTTCCACGGGGTGATCGCGGCGACCACCCCCAGGGGTTTGCGGGTGATGCGCACCAGGCGTTCGCCGTCGTCGCGCAACTGGGTGTCGGCGGGTAGCTCCAGCTGCGCGTGGTGCTCGAAAGTGGCGGCGACGCCAGCCACTTCCTCCAGCGTCGAGCGCAGTGGGCGACCCTGTTCGTGGGTGATCAGCTCGGCCAGCGCCTGGGCATTCTCGCGTACCCGTTCGGCGGCTCGGGCCAGGCTCTGGCGGCGGACGTCGAGATCGGCGGCCCAGGCCGGGAAGGCGCGGTGCGCGGTGTCCACCGCTGCGTCGACCTGCGCCAGGCTGGCGCGGGCGGCTTCGCCAACGATTTCCTCGCTGGCCGGGTTGATCACCCGGTCGTAGTGCTCGGCCGCCTGCAGGCGACCATCGATCAGCAGTTCATAGCGTGACATGGCGAGTTCCTCAGGCACCGCCCAGGATGGCGTCGGCGATTTTCTCGGCGAGCATCAGGGTCGGCAGGTTGGTGTTGGCGGTGGGGATCACCGGGATGATCGAGGCGTCGGCAACCCGCAGGCCTTCCACGCCATGGACGCGACCGGCGCTGTCGACCACGGCCTGCGGGTCATCGGCGGTGCCGATGCGGCAGGTGCCGCTGGGGTGCCAGACGCCGCCGATATGCCGGCGCAGGTAGGCTTCAAGCGCCGCGTCGTCGGCCAGCAGGGTTTCCAGCTTCGGCCCGCCCGGTTGCGGCACGGCGAAGGGGGTAAGCACCAGTTGCAGTTCGTAGCGCGCCAGGACCGGGTGCTTGAACAGGCGCTGGATGGTGCGCAGTGCCACGCGTGCGCGTTGCAGGTCGCGAGGGTCGGAGAGCAGGTTGAAATCGACCTGCGGCGGGCTTGCCGGGTCGCGATCGCGCAAGGTCAGGCGGCCACTGGAGCTGGGTTTGTTGATCCAGAACAGCGCGTGCGCCACGCCGCGCTCGGCGTCTGCGCCGATGGCCAGGTAGAGGTCCGAGGGCGTGTCCGGATCGACGCCCGAGGACACCCGGATACCCAGTTGGTGCGAGGTGCCGGGCCGCGCCAGCACGGCGTCCGAGCGCGCGGCATCGCCCAGGGTGGCCAGGGTGCCCAGCGAGCTGTGCTCCCACAGGTTGCCGCCGACGCCGGGGCGGTCGGCGATTACCTCGATGCCCAGCTCCTGCAACTGGCTGGCCGGGCCGATGCCGCTACGCAGCAGGAAGGCCGGCGATTGCAGCGCCCCGGCGGCGAGGATGACTTCGCCAGCCCCGACGGTGACGCGCTCACCGTTACGTTGCAGTTCGACGCCGGTGATGCGCGTGCCGTCGCGTTGCAGGCCGAGTACCTGGCTGTCGGCCCACAGCGTCAGGTTGGGCCGTGCGCGCACTGCTTCATCGAGGTAGCCGCGGGCGGCGGACACGCGTTGGCCATGCTCCAGGTTTACCGCGGGGGCGAAGTAGCCGTCGTCGAACACGCCGTTCTGGTCGCCGATGTCGCGCAGGCCTTCGGCTTGCAGCGCCGAGACCACGGAGCGGGTGAAGGGCGTCCAGTCGCGGGTGGAGACGCGGCTGATCGGGATCGGCCCGTCATGCCCGTGCAGTGGGCCGGCGTAATCGGTGTCGCGTTCGAGCTTGCGGAAGTACGGCAGCACGTCGTCCCAGCCCCAGCCTTCGGCACCCAGCGCTGCCCACTGGTCGTAGTCGCGCGGCAGGCCGCGGTTGGCCACCAGCACGTTGACGCTGGAGCCGCCGCCGAGCACGCGGGCCTGTTCGAGGTAGCGCTCGGGGCGCTCGATGCCTTCGGGCTGCGCGCCGTGGCGGACGCTCAGGTCCGGCCAGAAATAGCGATCGCGCAGTTCCAGGCGCAGGCGGAAGGGGTTGTGGCCGTCGAGGATTTCCGCCGGCGTGGTGTGGGGTGGAGTGTCCGGGCCGGCTTCGATGAGCAGGACGCGGCGTTGCGGGTCGGCGCTGAGGCGGCTGGCAAGCACGCTGCCGGCGCTGCCGCCGCCGACGATGATGTGGTCGTAGCGAGGAGTGGTCATGTCGCCTCCCGGCCCGGCGCTCCCGCACCGGGCGCGTGCAGGGTGATCAGAAGCCGACGGAGATGCCGGCGACCAGGGCGCGCGGTGCGCCCTTGTAGTACTTCGGCGCGCCGTAGAAGTCGCCGTCGGCCGGGTCGGCGGAGACCGTCCCCGAGTTCACGCCCGACAGGTAGTGCTTGTCGAAGACGTTGTTGAGGTTGAGCGTCAGGGTGGTTTCCTTCAGTGCGCTGCCCAGGTCCTTGAGGCGGTAGCCCAGGTTGGCGTCGAACACGGTGTAGCCGCCGATCTTCTCGTTGTTCGCCAGGTCGCCGTAGAAGCTGCCGGTGTGACGGCCGAGGAAGTTGGCGTAGAAGGTCTGGTTGTCGTAGCCGATGCCGGCGCTGAACAGGTTGCGCGGGGTGTCGTAGAGCTGGTTGCCCTTGGTGTCGAGGCTGGCGCCGCCGGCGCTGTAGTCGTCGTCCTGGGTGGAACGCAGGTAGGTCCAGGAGGCGAAGTAGTTGAAGTTCGCCGGCAGCAGGCCGTTGAGCGACAGCTCCAGGCCCTTGGTGGTGACGTCGCCGGCGTTGAAGTAGGAGGTGACGCCGGAGACTTCCTCGAACGCCGCCTGGCGATCCTTGAACTTGTCGTAGAACAGCGCCGCGCTGAGCAGCACGTCATCGGTGCTGTAGCGCCAGCCGATCTCCTGGTTCCAGGTGACTTCCGGTTTCTGCTTGTCGCCGCCATTGGCCTGGCCGTAGACCGAGGCCACCGCCGGAGTGCGCATGTTCGAGGTAGTGTTGTAGTAGAGCTGCTGCTGCGGGTCGAGCTGGTAGCTCAGGCTCAGGCTGGGCAGGAAGCGGTTGTAGTCGGCGCTGTCGTCGAAGCCGCTGAGGCGATCGTCGCCCTTGTTCTGCGTGTGCTGCCAGGCCAGGCCGCCGGTGAGGACGAGCTGCGAGGTGATGTCCCAGGTGTCCTGCACCCAGAGCTTCTGGGTGGTGATCTCGTTGCGCTGGTCGGTGAAGTAGATGGCATTGCCGTTGCCATCGCGCAGCTTGTGGCTGCCGTCGATGCCGGCGGGCTTGCCGTTGCCTTTGATCTCGACCACCGGGAACTGGTTGCGCGCGTGGGTGTAGTCGGTCCACAGGCCCAGTTGCAGGGTGTGATCGTCGTTGACCAGGAAGTCCAGGGTATTGGTAGAGCCGATGCGGTACTGCGTCGGGTAGACGCTCAGCGCGCCGGTCACCAGCGGGTCGATGCTGTCACCGTCGCCATTGAGATCGGCGTTGACCTTGTTCTCATTGACCGGAACCACGGCTACGGCGGCGGTGCCGTCGGTGACGCGGACGAAGTACGGGTCGACCTTCAGCTGGACCTTGTCGGAGAGGTTGAACAGGCCATTGAGCGCGTAGGTCTGGATCTTGAAGTCGGCGCGCGAGGCCGCCGCGCTCTGGCCCGGCACGGTGACATCGGGCACGCCGTTGGTGCCGTTGCCCTTGGTGGGGTAGATGTCGCGCGGGTAGCCCTGGTCGTACTTGTTGGCGCGGTACTCGGCGAGCGTCGGGTGGTTGTAGCTGTTGGTGCGCATCAGGAAGCTGGAGAAGATGCCGTTGATGCGGTTGCCGTCCCACTCGTACTGCAGGTTGCCTTCGTAACGGTTGGAGGACAGCTCGCCGCCGCTGTTGTCCCACAGGTCGGCGGTGGTGCGCGAGGCCGAGAGCCAGGCGGAGAAGCCGTTCACCTCGCCGGTATTCACCCGCGCGAAGGTGCGGAACAGGCTGTCGCTGCCGACGTTCTGCTTCACCAGCAGGCCGCTTTCCCTGGTCGGCGCGACGGACTTGATCAGCACGCTGCCGCCACTGGCGGTAAGGGTCGGAGCGTTGATCGAGGAGGAGCCGTAAAGCACCGACACCGATTCGTAGTTTTCCGGGTCGCCCATGAAATCGGCGTGGGGCGTGAGGAACTGTGGGTCATTGAGCGGGATGCCGTCGCGTACGAAGCCGATCTGGTCCTGGGAGAAGCCACGGATGTTCAATCCGCCTTCGGTGATGCCGCTGTTGTCACCGCCGCTGACGTGTACGCCGGGCAGGTATTTGAGGGCGCCGGTGACGGCACTGTCGAGGCCGACGAACTTTTCCAGCTGGGATTTGGTGAGGGTGCCCTTGGAGACTGGGGCGACTTCCTTGCGGGCATCGCCGACCTGGGTTTCCTGGCTTTGTCCCTGGACGGTCACGGTACTCAGCGTGATGCCTTCGGGGGATTTCGAATCATCGGAAAGTGCAACTTCCGCGTTGAATAGCAGGGTGCTGGATAATGCTATTGCCAGCGGTTTGAGACGGAACTCTCTTGCATGCTTCATGGCAGTCACTCGGGGCTTTCAAGTCGTTGTGAGTGAGCTAGAGCAAGCTCTGTGCCATGCGTTTTAGAGCGGTTTCAGGCAGTTTTCTGGTGTTTTCCTGCTGTTGCTGCAGCAACTGCTTTTACGCTGGTGCTGGGGCAGCTACTTGTTATGAACAGTGACCGCGGAAGGTAATGCGCTAAAAAGATAAAGCCCCGAGGTCGGGGCTTTATTGTCCAACTGAGTTGGCGTGCGCTCAGGGTTGCCGGGCGACGGTTTTCACCTGCTCTTTCCAGAAGCCCTCGAGCTGCTGGTTCTTCAATCCCTGCTCGACAAACTTCGGCTCCAGCAGGTCGTCCACCTTCACCTCGTTGCGGATCAGTTTCGCCTTCAGGCTGTAGGCGATGCCATCGGTGTAGTGCTGGCGCAGGGCATCGTCATACAGCGGGGAAAAGTGCGCGGGCCACGGCTCGCCGGAGACTTCGCGTTGCAGCACGCTCAGCGGTACGCCGGAGCGCGATTGCGCTTCCTGGTACGCCGCCTGGTTGGCGTCCTGGGAAACCCACCACGCGGCCTTCAGGTAGGCGTCCACCACCAGCTGGGTGAGGTCCGGATGATCCTTGATGAAGTCCCGCGCGCCCCAGACTTCGGCGCGCATCTTCCAGTCGGCTGGCGCCTCCTTGCTCGACCAGATGACGCGGCCGACCTGCTTGTCTTCCAGCAGGAAGGCATCGCTGAGGGTGAAGAACGCATCCACCCGTCCGGCGCTCAAGGCGGCGGCGCCGGCCTGCGGGTTGAGGTTGAAGATGCGGAAGTCCTCGAAGCCCAGATGATTGGCTTCCAGCAGCTTGGCGAACGACAGTTCCCACGGCCGGCCACGGTGCAGGGCGATGCGCTTGCCCTTGAGGTCGGCGATGGATTTCGCCGTGGAGCCCGGCGGTACGACGAGGTAGACGTTGTTGCCGATGCCGCCGGGGACGATCAGTTGGGTCTGCACGCCCGAGGCGTTGGCGATGATCGACGGCAGGTCGCCGTAGAAGGCGAAGTCGATGCGCTTGTTGGCGAACTCCTCGTTGACGAAGGTGCCCACCGAGCCGGTGGCCGCGGGCACCCACTCCAGCTTGATGTTGCGCTGGGCCAGTTGCTGCTCCAGCCATTTGTCGCGGTCGATGACATAGGCCGGGCCATTGAAGGTGATCTGCCCGGCGTTGGCATAGGCCACCGTGGCGATGCGCAGGGTGGTGGGCTGCTCGGCGGCCAGCGCGTCGCCTGCGAGCAGCACGGCGGCGGCCGACAGCAGGCGGCGCAACGTGCGATGGATCAGGGGCATGGCAGTTACCTCGCTCAGAAGTCGGTGGTGACCGAGACGCCAAAGGTGCGCGGATCACCGAACATCACCGCGGCGGTCTGGTAGCCGCCCGGCAGGGTGTGGTTGCGGTATTCCTTGTCGGTCAGGTTGTTCACGTAGGCGGTGACGCGGGTGGTTTCACCCGGCAGCTCGTAGGTCACCCGCGCGTTGCCCAGGGTGTAGCCGCCGCTGCGCATGTTGGCGCTCTGGTCGTTGGTGAAGAAGTACTGGCGGCTGCGGGTGTTCCAGTCGGTACCGAGGATCACCGCGCCGCCGACGTTCAGCGGGATGCGGTAGTCGGCGCCGATCACCGCCGAGACGCTGGGCGCGCGGACGAAGTGGTTGCCGGAGTAGTCGTCGGTGCCCGAGGTGTAGTCGGTGAACTCGGTGTGCAGCAGGCCCAGGCCGAAGTTGACGTGGAGGTTCTGCACCGGGATCGCCTCCAGCTCGAACTCGGCGCCGTAGGCCTCGCCCTGGGCGCCGTTGGCCAGGCGCGAGACGGTCTGGTTGTTCACCGCGGTGACGATGTTGAGCTGGATGTCCTTGTAGTCGTAGTAGAAGACGCTGGCGTTGGCGTTCAGGCGGCCGTCGAACCATTCCGACTTCAGGCCCAGCTCGTAGGAGGTGAGGTATTCCGGATCGACCTTGGCCACGGTGGCCTGGCTGGTGACGCCAGCGTTGTAGCCGCCGGAACGGAAGCCACGGGCATAGCGGAAGTAGGCGCGGGCGTTGTCGGAGATCCGGTATTCGGGCGTCAGGTCCCAGCTGTAGTCGCTCCAGGTGTTGCTCTCGTCCTGGGTGGCGTTGACGATCAGCGGCGAGTCGACGTTGCCCGGCTGCCACCAGTGGCCGTCGCCGAAGCTCGCCGCGCCGCGGTTGACCAGGCGCTCCAGGTCGATGTCCTTGGTTTCGCGGGTCCAGCGCAGGCCGGCGGTGAGGCTGAAGTCGTCGGTGAAGTTGTAGGTGGTGCTGCCGAAGATGGCGTAGCTCTCGGTCTTCTGGTCGTAGCTGACGTTGTTGTAGTAGCTGGGCACGTAGACGTTGGGCAGCGCCGCGTTGGCGTTCTTCGACTCCAGGTCCTCGTTGAAGTAGTGGAAGCCCAGCACCCAGTTCAGCCGGTCGCTGCGCGGCGAGGCCAGGCGCAGTTCCTGCGACCATTGCTGGCTGTCGGCATAGCTGTAGCTGCGCTGCAATTCCAGCGGGGTGTTGTCGCTGTCGGTCCAGCCGTCGCGGGTGAAGTGTTCGAAGGCGGTGATGGAGGTCAGCTCCAGCTCGCCCAGCTGCCAGACCAGGTTGAGGTTGCTGCCGGCCTGGTCGATCTCGGCCTGGTATTTGGCGTTGAAGTTGGCCTTGCCCAGCTCCGGATCGATGGAGTAGCCGAACTGGTTGGTGCCGTTCGGGCGGGTGCCGTAGCTCACCGTGTTGTAGCTGGCGGTGTCGTGGTAGTGGCGGGCGTGGACGTTGAGGTTGGCGTCGAGGTTGTCATTCACCCGTGCGGCCAGTTGCAGGCGCACGGCGTCATCTTCCAGCGCGCCCTGGTCGTTGCCGTCGTTCTTGTTCTCGGTGTAGCCGTCGCGGCCCTGGTGGTGGAAGGACACGCGCCCGGCCAGCTTGTCATCCACCAGCGCGTCGCTCACCGCGCCTTCGACGATGCGGTTGGCGTAGTTGCCCATGTCGACCTTGAAGTAACCCTCGGGGCTGAAGGTCGGCTTGCGCGAGATGAAGTTGATCGCACCGCCCGTGGTGTTCTTGCCCCACAGCGTGCCTTGCGGGCCGCGCAGCACTTCCACGCGCTCCTGGTCGAACAGCGGGAAGCCGGTGGCGCTGATGTTGGCGATGTACACGTCGTCGACGTAGATGCCGATCGGGCTGACGGTGTTGGCACCCTGGTCGCCAGTGCCCAGGCCGCGAATCCACCAGCGCGGGCGGCCATGGCCGTCGGTGGTGCCGGCGGAGGCGTTAGGGGTATAGCGGGTGACTTCGTTGGCCGATTGCAGCGAGGCATCGCGGATCTTCTCGCCGCTCAGCACGGTGATCGGCGCCGGCACTTCCTGCACCGACTCTTCGCGCTTCTGTGCGGTGACCACTACCTTGCCGAGGGTCGGCGCGGTGCTGGCTTCTTCCTTGTTCTGCGTATCGCCGTCGGCGGCATGTACAGCGACGCTGGCGAGGCCCGCCAGGATCGCGAGGGAAAGGGTGTTGCGTTTGAACATGGTGTCCCCAGGGGGCGGCGAAAAGACGGCTGGCTCTGTGGTGCTCGGTCGTCGCCGCAAGGCATCAAGCTGTTATTGCGTTGCGCTTCTGTTGGCTCACGCGTGATAAGGCCGGTTGGCTTGCGGGGGACATCGCAACTTCCGTACCGACTTTCCAAGTCGCTGATCCTCAAGGATTTTCATGTGAGGTTCTTAGGTTGCTGCTGCTGGCGCAGCAGTCCGTGCTGCCCCGCCGCTGCCTGGGCAGCAGCGGGTCAGCAAGTGCTCAAGGCTTTCGTCGAACAACAGCGGGAACGCCATTTGCAGCTGATAAGCTGATCTCTTGAATGACCTGGAGTTGGCAATGAACACGCTCTTGCCGGAGCAACCTCTGCAACGATTTGCGCGCAATCGGCGCGGCCGCGACTTCGTGGTCGGGGATGTGCACGGCCATTTCGAACTGCTGCAGCGTCTGCTCGATCAGGTCGGGTTCGAGCCGTCCGCCGACCGCCTGTTCGGCGCCGGCGACCTGGTGGATCGCGGTCCCTATTCGCCGCAGGTGCTCGACTGGCTGGCCAAACCATGGTTTGCCTCGGTGCGCGGCAACCACGAGCAACTGGTGATCGACGTGGTGCTGGCCGGCGATGACCGCGACCTGCACTTTCGCAACGGTGGCGCCTGGCTCTACAAGCTCACGCCAGTGACTCGCGAACGCATCGCGCGACGGTTGCAGCAGTTGCCGCTGGTGATAGAAGTCGAGTTGGACGAAGGTCGCCGCGTTGGCATCGTGCATGCCGAAGCGCCGGTTTCCCCGGCATTTCCGGACTGGGACAGCGGCGTCGCCGCGCTGGCTGGCGAGCTGGGAGAGGCCGCCCGGCGCAACGCCGTCGGCCTGGCGATGTGGGCGCGCACCCGGATCGAGAAGGAAGATGCCACGGCGATCGAAGGCCTGGAGCGTCTGTATGTGGGGCATACCGCGCAGAAGGCGGTCCGTCCGCTGGGTAACACCCACTACATCGACACCGGCAGCGGCTATGCCGACGGCTGCCTGAGCATCGTCGACATGCGCAGCGGCAAGGTAGAGACGGCGGCCGCCCGCTGAGCCGCCGCCGGGACGATCACTCGCCGCGAATGTACTGTTCCAGCTGCTGGATCAGCTCGGCCTGCTCGGCGATGGCAGCCTTCACCAGGTCGCCGATGGACAGCAGCCCGAGCAGTTCGCCGTTCTCCACCACCGGCAGGTGGCGCAGGTGCCGCTCGGTCATGATGCTCATGCACTTGTCGACGTTCAGGTGGGTGTCCACGGTGATCACCGGCGCGGTCATTACCGCGCTGATCGGCGTGTCTTCCGAGTTGCGCCCCTTGAGTGCCAGGCGGCGGGCGTAGTCGCGCTCGCTGAAGAAGCCGACCAGCTGGTTGGCCTCCACCACCGGCAGGCCGCCGAGGTTCTTCTCCGCCATCAGGCGCAATGCGTCGACCACCATCGCGCCCGGGGCGATGGTGTAAACCTGCTGGTCCGCCTTGGCGTTCAACAGCTGAGCCACAGTCTTCATTCCTACCCCCTGTTCGTCGTTCACGGCGCGAGGCCCGTGGTTCATAGAGAATCGTGGACGAATCGCGATCCGGCAAGGCCGCAAAGCGCCGTCCGCCGTCACAGGAGCGTCATCCACCTGCGGCGCGACTTATACTGTGATTCCCTTCCCCGTTTCCCCCCACGAAAGACCGGCCATGACTGACGAAGACCTCGACCTCCACGAGCCCGAACACGACCACCTGCTGGACCTCGACGACGACCTCGACGGCCTGCTGGAGGAGGATGCGGCCTTCTTTGAAGACCAGCCCGGCGATCACGAGGAGGAGGACGAGGCAGCGGAGGAATACCAGCCGGGCCTGGACGACGAGGACTGGTAGAGGACTGACCTTCGGACGATACCCGGGCGTCATGATTGGCTGGCAGAATGCTGGCCAGACAATAAAGAGAAAGCACCATGCGCTACGTCACGCTCGCCCTGGCTGTCTCCCTGCTTTGCGGATGTTCCTCTGACGTCCGCCGGGATGACCGCACCGCGCCCATCTCCCTCTACCGCGATACCCGCCACGTGATGGTGGTGAATTTCCAGCCCGACGCCACGGTGGCGGCCAACCCGCGCTGGGGCGCGCTGAAGGCTGGTTGGCGCGAGGCGCTGCGTGACGAGGCGGATTCGGCGGACTACCAGCTCAGCGAGCAGGACGGCGAGCCGCGCGCCACCGATACCCTGTCGACCCTGGTGGTGATCGAAGTGGGCGCCGGTCATAGCGCCAACAACCGCACGAGCAGCGACGGTGAGGAGTGGATCACCTCCACCGTGCGTTACCACGATGGCCTGACCGGCCAATTGCTCGCCTCGCGGCGCTACGAAAGCGAAGCCGATGGTGATCTGTTCAACTCCATGAGTTCGTCCGAAGTCGGCGCCGTGTCTGAGCAGATAGTCGAGGAGATCACCGGAGCCCTGCTGGTCGCCCGCCCGTCCCGCAGCCTGCCGGCGCCGCTGCCTGTCCGCACGCCGGCGCAGCCGCCGGAGGCCGTGCCGCAGCCGATTTCGCCCACCGCGGCGGAAACGGTCGCCCATGTCTCCCAGCCATTGACCAAGGAGCAGCGCCTGATGGAGCTGCAGCGGCGCAACCTGCCGTACGAGGAATACCGCGACGAATATCAGCGGATCATGGGGCGCTAAGGCTGCATGGCGGCGCTGATCGAATTGTTCGCTCAGTTGTTGTTGGTCGATTCCATTGCCAATGATCGAGACGCACCAGCCTGGATCAAGCGATACCGAAAGCCTCTGAGGGTTGCGCTGATCTTCTTGGGCGTCGTGGCAATGCCGCTTCTGGGGCTTATGGCCTGGAGCCTCATCGCTGGATAAGCGAAAAGCCCGTCCCATCGACAGGCTTTGGTGCCGACATCAGAACCAGCCGCTGTTCGACAGTTCCTGCTCGCAGCTCTTGTACTGAGCGCCGTATAACGAGGCGCGAGCCTGGACCTTCTGCGACGTCGCCTTCAGCCATGGCTTCGCGTCATAGCTGCGCTGGCGATAGCCGCCCCAGCCCTCGTGGTAGTTCAGGTACTGGGCATAGGCGTCCCACTTGGAAACGCGGTTCACGCTGTAGGTCTTGTTCATGTACCAGCCCATGAAATCCAGCGCATCGGCGAAGTCATCGCGGTCGGCGCCCCAGCCTCCTGCTTCCTTCTTGTAGTCCGCCCATGTCTCGTCCTTGGCCTGGGCGTAGCCGTAGGCGGAACTGACCCGGCCCCAGGGAATGAAGCCGAGGAAGTAATAGCGCGGTGGCAGGGCGTCGTGCTTGAAGGAAGACTCCTGGTACATCATCGCCATCGGCACCTGGATCGTCCCGCCCCAGCGCTTCTGCACCTTCAGCGCCGCTTCGTGCCATTTCGGCTTTTCGCGAAAGATCTCGCAGAGGTTCTCGGGGTGCGCCGGAGGTTGGGTGGCGCACCCGGCAAGGGCCAGGAGGAGGGCTGGCAGCAGAAGCCGGAGCATGGGGCGGTTTGTCCTTTTCTCGCGCGATGGCGCAAGGCTTATACAACCTTGGGTGGCGAAGAGGAATCGTCGGGCGCCGAGGATAACCCTCGCCTCCGGGCCTGCCGGGATGCCCGGTTCGCACAGTGGGGCGCCGGCAAGCGGCGCAAGGCTTTACAGGCAGAAACGAAAAAGCCCGCTGAGAGCGGGCCTTTCAGGCGGTTTCGCAGATTGCCGGAGGCAACTCGAAACAAGGCAGATGGCGCACCAGGCGGGATTCGAACCCACGACCCCTGCCTTCGGAGGGCAGTACTCTATCCAGCTGAGCTACTGGTGCGTATGCCGCGGCTGGCGCGGCAGGCGGCAATCATACGCATCTCCTTCGCGGGCGTCCAATGCGGGTACGCTCGTTCATGATATCGAACGAAAACAGCCGCCCGTCGGTAGAAAGACCTCGAAAACCTGCAACAACCTGATACCTTCGTTGGTTTTGTCGAACGAGCTATTGCCCTTTGCAGCCGAGGGCCCTAGGATTCGTTTGAGATTTCAAACGCCTCCCCATCACAACAACAGGAGACCGGAGAATTGGCATCACACCAGCCGGCCATCAGCCTGCGGGATGACAGTCTTCCGTTGCACCCACCGCATGTCCCTTGTGACAGGTCTCCGTGCGGCTTCCGTCGATCAGCGTACCGGAAGGTTGTAGGGCAGTCGTACCCCTGGGTCGAGCCCGGGAATCTGTGCGCGAACGAGTTCAACCAGACCGGGCAATGACCCCGGTCTGCGTTTTTTCGTGTCCGCATGCCGAGCGAACTAAGAGCCGTTCGCCTGGCGTCGCCTCCGTGCAGGGGCGGCATTCGCATCCTGCGTCGATACTGATCGGCCGGGGCGAATGAACGGCAGAGACCGCGGTCTCTCCCATCCAGACAACAAGGCAGGCGGGGGACTCGAGGTAGACCCGTCGTCCACAGGCTTTCCTCGAAAGGAGACAGGTCATGCAACTCAATGATGCCAAGCTGTTCCGCCAACAGGCTTACATTGACG
Organism: Pseudomonas sp. C9-3; assembly: GCF_032392015.1. Taxonomy (NCBI): domain Bacteria; kingdom Pseudomonadati; phylum Pseudomonadota; class Gammaproteobacteria; order Pseudomonadales; family Pseudomonadaceae; genus Pseudomonas; species Pseudomonas sp. C9-3. Next base: position 6,215,990 of record NZ_CP135919.1, read on the forward strand.
GTTCCTGGGTCGATGCCGATAACGGCAAGACCATCAACGTGAACAACCCGGCCACCAACGAGATCATCGGCACCGTGCCGAAGATGGGTGCCGACGAAACCCGTCGCGCCATCGAAGCCGCCGACAAGGCCCTGCCGGCCTGGCGCGCGCTGACCGCCAAGGAGCGCGCCAACAAGCTGCGCAAGTGGTTCGACCTGATGATCGCCAACCAGGACGACCTGGCTCGCCTGATGACCATCGAGCAGGGCAAGCCGCTGGCCGAAGCCAAGGGCGAAATCGCCTACGCCGCCTCCTTCCTCGAGTGGTTCGGTGAAGAAGCCAAGCGCATCTACGGCGACACCATTCCGGGCCACCAGCCCGACAAGCGCATCATCGTGATCAAGCAGCCGATCGGCGTGACCGCGGCTATTACCCCGTGGAACTTCCCGTCCGCGATGATCACCCGTAAAGCCGGCCCGGCCCTGGCCGCTGGCTGCACCATGGTGCTCAAGCCTGCTTCGCAGACTCCGTACTCCGCCCTGGCCCTGGCCGAGCTGGCCGAGCGCGCCGGCATTCCGAAAGGCGTGTTCAGCGTGGTTACCGGCAGCGCCGGCGAAGTCGGCGGCGAGCTGACCAGCAACCCGATCGTGCGCAAGCTGACCTTCACCGGCTCCACCGAGATCGGTCGCCAGCTGATGGCCGAATGCGCCAAGGACATCAAGAAAGTGTCCCTGGAACTGGGCGGCAACGCTCCGTTCATCGTGTTCGACGATGCCGACCTGGACGCCGCCGTCGAAGGCGCGCTGATCTCCAAGTACCGCAACAACGGCCAGACCTGCGTCTGCGCCAACCGCCTGTACGTACAGGACGGCGTGTACGACGCCTTCGTCGAGAAGCTGAAGGCCGCCGTGGCCAAGCTGAACATCGGCAACGGCCTGGAGCAGGGCGTCACCACCGGCCCGCTGATCGATTCCAAGGCTGTTGCCAAGGTCGAAGAGCACATTGCCGACGCCGTTTCCAAGGGTGCCAAAGTCCTCACTGGCGGCAAGCCGCACAGCCTGGGCGGCACCTTCTTCGAGCCGACCATCCTGGTCGACGTACCCAAGAGCGCCCTGGTGTCAAAGGACGAAACCTTCGGCCCGCTGGCGCCGGTGTTCCGCTTCAAGGACGAGGCCGAAGTCATCGCCATGTCCAACGACACCGAGTTCGGCCTGGCTTCGTACTTCTACGCCCGCGACCTGGCCCGCGTATTCCGCGTTGCCGAGCAGCTGGAATACGGCATGGTGGGTATCAACACCGGCCTGATCTCCAACGAAGTGGCGCCGTTCGGCGGCATCAAGGCATCCGGCCTGGGCCGCGAAGGTTCGAAGTACGGCATCGAGGACTACCTCGAAGTCAAATACCTCTGCCTCGGCGGTATCTGATCCGTTTTTTCCGTGGGCGCGAGGTGGCAGGCAAGAGCTGACAGCCACCTTCGCGTCGGCGTTTTCCGGTGGTAGCACCGGACAACCCGTCTGGCGGGCCGCAAGTTCCACGACAGTCGATCATCGTATGCTGTCGCGTGAGGCTTCTCCCCGCTTTCATCCTTTGATCCGGTCGCCCGATGAGCGGCCACTGAGGAAGCTATGAGCAAAACCAACGAATCCCTGCTGCAACGTCGTCAGGCCGCCGTACCGCGCGGTGTAGGCCAGATCCACCCGGTCGTCGCCGAGCGCGCCGAGAACTCCACCGTGTGGGACGTCGAAGGTCGTGAGTACATCGACTTCGCCGGCGGCATTGCCGTACTGAACACCGGTCACCTGCACCCGAAAGTGATCGCTGCCGTTCAGGATCAACTGACCAAGCTGTCCCACACCTGCTTCCAGGTGCTGGCGTACGAGCCCTACATCGAGCTGGCCGAAGAAATCGCCAAGCGCGTTCCGGGCAACTTCCCGAAGAAGACCCTGCTGGTCACCTCCGGCTCCGAAGCCGTTGAGAACGCCGTCAAGATCGCCCGTGCCGCCACCGGCCGCGCTGGCGTGATCGCCTTCACCGGCGCTTACCACGGCCGTACCATGATGACCCTGGGCCTGACCGGCAAGGTCGTTCCGTACTCCGCTGGCATGGGCCTGATGCCGGGCGGCATCTTCCGCGCCCTGGCTCCGTGCGAACTGCACGGCGTGAGCGAAGACGAGTCCATCGCCAGCATCGAGCGCATCTTCAAGAACGACGCTCAGCCGCGCGACATCGCTGCCATCATCATCGAGCCGGTTCAGGGCGAGGGTGGCTTCTACGTCAACTCCAAGGCCTTCATGCAGCGCCTGCGCGCCCTGTGCGACGAGCACGGCATCCTGCTGATCGCTGACGAAGTACAGACCGGCGCTGGCCGTACCGGCACCTTCTTCGCCACCGAGCAACTGGGCATCGTCCCGGACCTGACCACTTTCGCCAAATCCGTTGGCGGCGGCTTCCCGATCTCCGGCGTTGCTGGCAAGGCCGAGATCATGGACGCCATCGCTCCGGGCGGCCTGGGCGGCACCTACGCCGGTAGCCCGATCGCTTGCGCCGCGGCCCTGGCCGTGCTGAAAGTGTTCGACGAAGAGAAGCTGCTGGACCGTTCGCAAGCCGTTGGCGAGCGCCTGAAGACTGGCCTGCGCGACATCCAGGCCAAGCACAAGGTGATCGGCGACGTTCGTGGCCTGGGTTCGATGATCGCCATCGAGCTGTTCGAAGGCGGCGATCACAACAAGCCGGCCGCTGAACTGGTCAGCAAGATCGTGGTTCGTGCCCGTGAGAAAGGTCTGATCCTGCTCTCCTGCGGTACCTACTACAACGTGATCCGCTTCCTGATGCCCGTCACCATCCCGGACGCGCAGCTGGACAAAGGTCTGGCCATTCTGGCCGAGTGCTTCGACGAACTGGCCTGAGCCTCATCGCTCTAGCCGTTCAGGAGAAAGGCCCGCGCAAGCGGGCCTTTCTTTTTGTGCGCCTTTTTTTGTGAGAATTGTCCCCCGAAGTTGATGGCGCGCATGGGAAGCCTGAGGGCTTTGGACTACGCTGCGCAGTATCCGTAGGCCGTTGGCCGGCGGCATCCGAAGGGCCGGGCACTCGGCAGGGAAGGCTCTGGATCGGTTGTTTCCGCCCGCGACGGCATTCGTCCCGAACGAGGTGTGATCCATGAGCGTTTCTCCCGGCGTGCTGGTGGCTGCCAGCGATCCCTGGAGCCGCGAGCTGCTTGGCCAGCTGGTGCTGAGCGTACGCTGCGATGCGAACGTCGAATTCTGCGAAGACGGCGACACGGCTATCGAGGCCTGCCGCCGGCATCCTTTCGCCCTGATCCTGGCGGAGCGCGAGTTACCCGGCAGTGACGGCCTCGAACTGCTGCGCCATGTGCGCATGCGCCGCCGCGGGCCGGTCGCCCAGCCTTTCATCCTGATCAGCTCCAAGGCCGATGCCGCCAGTGTGCGTGCGGCCTTGCCGCTGGCGCCCACCGCTTACCTGGTCAAGCCCTTCAATGCCGAGAACCTGCGCGAGCGGCTGCGCTCGCTGCTGCTCGCACCGGGCGAGAACGTCGTCTGCGAATTGCCCACGCTGGAGCAGAGCCTGTCGCTGGAGCGCTTCCTGCAAACCGAACGCGACGCCACCGAGGGCGCACCGCTGATGGGTGAGGTTGGTGCAGCGGTGAATCGCTGCATGGAAGCCAGTGACATCAACCTGGAAATGCTCGACCAGGAGTTCGGCCATGATCCGCAGATCACCGCCTGCCTGATCTCCGCCGCCAACAGCGCTGCACGGCATGTCGGCATGCCCTGCCAGACGCTGATGCAGGCACTGTCACGCCTGGGTGTGGCGCAGGCACTGAACCTGATGCTGGCGGTCGCGCTGCAGCGCGCCGCGACACTGGCCGACCCGTTGCTGAAAGAGCGCGCCGAGCGCTTCTGGGAGCTGTCGCGGCACACTGCCGATGGTGCCTTCGCCTTGGCCGAGTCCCTGGGTGCCGATGCCGACCGCTGCTTCACCGCCGGACTGTTGCACTGCCTGGGGGACCTCGCGCTGCTGCGCAGCCTGCAGGATTGGCACAGCGCCGGTGGCGCGCTGAGCGAGGCGGAGGTGGAGAAGTCTCTGAAGGAGCACGGCGCGAGCTTTGGCTCCGCTCTGCGCACCCGCTGGCGCCTGCCATTGGAACTGCGCAACCTGATCGCCGCGGCCTACGCCATCGACAATGGCGTGTTCAGCCGCGAGGCGCTGATCGTCAACCTGGCTTCCAGCGCAGCGCGCCTGCCGGAGAGCGAATTGCCGACCCTGACCGAACACAAGGCTGCGCGCATGTTGCGGCTGACGCCGGCGCAGCTGGGCTTTCTAGGCAGAAGCTGAAACGAAAAAGGCCGCGTCGATTGACGCGGCCTTTGCTTCTGGCGAGTAGCGCGATCAGCGCGAAGCCAGCAGTTCCTTGCCGCGGACGACAGCGGCGCGGACCTGGTTCGGTGCGGTGCCGCCGATGTGGTCGCGGGCATTCACCGAACCTTCCAGGGTCAGCACGGCGAATACGTCGTCGTCGATCTGGTCACTGAACTGGCGCAGTTCGTCCAGGCTCATTTCGGCGAGGTCCTTGCCGCTGTCCACGCCGTATTTCACGGCGTGGCCGACGATCTCGTGGCAGTCACGGAACGGCAGGCCGCGGCGTACGAGGTAGTCGGCGAGGTCGGTGGCGGTGGAGAAGCCACGGCGGGCCGCTTCACGCATGATCTCGCGCTTGGGCTTGATCGCCGGGACCATGTCGGCGAAGGCGCGCAGGCTGTCGCGCAGGGTATCCGCGGCGTCGAACAGCGGCTCCTTGTCTTCCTGGTTGTCCTTGTTGTACGCCAGCGGCTGGCCCTTCATCAGGGTCAGCAGGCCGGCGAGGTGGCCGAACACGCGGCCGGATTTGCCGCGCACCAGCTCCGGTACGTCCGGGTTCTTCTTCTGCGGCATGATCGAGGAGCCGGTGCAGAAGCGGTCGGGCAGGTCGATGAACTGGAACTGGGCACTGGTCCAGAGCACCAGCTCTTCGGAGAAGCGCGACAGGTGCATCATCGCCACGGCGGCCGCGGCGCAGAACTCGATGGCGAAGTCACGGTCGGACACGCCGTCCAGCGAGTTGCCGGAGATCGCTTCGAATCCCAGCAGTTCGCAGGTGATAGCGCGGTCGATTGGGTAGGTTGTACCAGCCAGCGCCGCGCTGCCCAGGGGCATGCGGTTGGCGCGCTTGCGGCAGTCCACCAGGCGCTCGTAGTCGCGGCTGAGCATTTCGAACCAGGCCAGCAGGTGGTGGCCGAAGGTCACCGGCTGGGCGGTCTGCAGGTGAGTGAAGCCGGGCATGATGGTGTCGGCTTCGGCATCCGCCAGGCCCAGCAGGCCCTGTTGCAGGCGGGTGATCTCGGCGAGGATCAGGTCGATCTCGTCGCGCAGCCACAGGCGGATGTCGGTAGCGACCTGGTCGTTGCGCGAACGGCCGGTGTGCAGTTTCTTGCCGGTGATGCCGATGCGGTCGGTCAGGCGCGCTTCGATGTTCATGTGCACGTCTTCCAGGTCGACGCGCCAGTCGAAGGTGCCGGCCTCGATCTCGCCCTGGATCTGCTTCAGGCCATCGATGATGGTGTCGCGCTCGGCATCGGTCAGCACGCCGACCTTGGCCAGCATCGTGGCGTGGGCCATGGAGCCCATGATGTCGTGGCGGTAGAGGCGCTTGTCGAAGTCGACGGAAGCGGTGAAGCGGGCGACAAAGGCATCGACGGGCTCGCTGAAGCGGCCGCCCCAGGACTGGTTGGTCTTCTCTACGCTCATGGATCTCTCTCGCTGAAACGGGCAGGCGCGGCGCGCGGCCTGCATGAAGGGCAAAGTGCGACGATAATAGCAGGCTGAGGGACAAAACCGGCGGCGCTTTGGCGGGTTGCGGCCGTGCAGCGGCGGCGAATCGCCGCGGGGCCGGCGGCCGATCCTTGCGCTGGCCGACAATTCCAGGCTTTTGGTCGCACGCGGTGCTTGCCGCCGTGCAGGCGCTTACGGAAACTGCGTCGATGCCCATACTGACGAAGACCGGCGACAAGCCGGCGCCCAACGAAGACTTCTTCATTCCCGAACTCTGCCAGCCCGAGGCGCTGTTCAGCCTCGTGCTGCTCGCCGAGCTGCTGGTGCTCGTGCTGGTGCTCGCCGAGCCGATGACTCCCAGCTTCAACTGGGTGCGCCTGGCGCTGTCCTCGCTGTTCGTGCAGTGGATCGTGCTGCTCTCGGCCGGCCTGCTGTGCCAACTGCGACCGTTCATGGCGCGCTGGCCGACGTGGGTCTCCGGGCTGCTCAGCTGCGCGCTGGTGGTGCTGCTGACCCTGGGCTGCACCTGGGTGGCAGATTATTTCTCCCTCGGCGGCCCCATGTCGCGCACCGGCGAAGTCAATCTCTACCTGCGACACGCATTGATTGCGCTCATCATGTCCACGCTGTTGCTACGCTACTTTTATCTCCAGAGCCAATGGCGGCGGCAGGAACAGGCCGAGCTGCGGGCGCGGATCGAGTCGCTGCAGGCGCGCATCCGTCCGCACTTCCTGTTCAACAGCCTGAACAGTATCGCCAGCCTGATCGAGATCGATCCGGGCAAGGCCGAGCTGGCGGTGCTGAATCTTTCGGATCTTTTTCGCGCCAGCCTGGCCAAACCTGGAACATTAATTTCCTGGGGAGAGGAACTTGAGCTGGCCAGACGCTATCTTTCCATTGAGCAGTTCCGTCTTGGCGACCGGTTGCAGATGGACTGGCAGGTGAGCGGCGTGCCCGATGGTGTGCCGATTCCCCAGCTGACACTGCAGCCGTTGCTGGAGAACTCATTGATTTATGGCATCCAGCCGCGCATCGAAGGCGGGCTGGTGAAAGTTGAGGCGGAATACCGTGACGGTGTGTTCCAGCTCTGCGTGAGCAACCCGTACGACGAATCGACCGAGACGCTGCCCACGAAGGGGACCAAGCAGGCCCTGCAAAATATTGCAGCGCGACTTGCGGCACTTTTCGGGCCAAAAGCTAGTCTCAGCGTCGAGCGCCGTGACGGACGGCACTTCACCTGTCTACGCTATCCATGTGCGCGTCTCATGCAGGAAGCCTGAGCTTATGAATGTCCTGATCGTCGATGACGAACCCCTGGCGCGAGAGCGCCTGGCCCGGCTGGTGGGGCAACTGGACGGCTATCGCGTCCTCGAGCCCTCCGCCAGCAACGGTGAAGAAGCGCTGACGCTGATCGACAGCCTGAAGCCGGATATCGTCCTGCTGGATATCCGCATGCCCGGCCTGGACGGGCTTCAGGTGGCCGCCAAGCTGTGCGAGCGCGAAGCCCCGCCGGCGGTGATCTTCTGCACCGCCCATGATGAATTCGCCCTGGAGGCGTTCCAGGTCAGTGCGGTCGGCTACCTGGTCAAACCGGTCCGCAGCGAGGACCTGGCCGAGGCCCTGAAGAAGGCCTCGCGGCCCAACCGCGTGCAACTGGCGGCGCTGACCAAGCCTCCGGCGGCCGGCGGCCCCGGCCCGCGCAGTCACATCAGCGCGCGGACCCGCAAGGGCATCGAGCTGATCCCGCTGGAAGATGTGATCTTCTTCATCGCCGACCACAAGTACGTGACCCTGCGCCACGCTGGCGGCGAAGTGCTGCTGGACGAGCCGCTGAAAGCCTTGGAAGACGAGTTCGGTGATCGCTTCGTGCGTATCCACCGCAACGCGCTGGTTTCCCGCGAACGTATCGAGCGCCTGCAGCGCACCCCGCTGGGGCACTTCCAGCTGTACCTGAAAGGACTCAACGGCGATGCGCTGACTGTCAGCCGCCGCCATGTCGCCGGTGTCCGGCGGCTCATGCACAACCTGTAGCGACACAGTGCCGCAGCGCCTGAAGCCCGGGGGGCGGCCCCCGGGCTTTTCGTTTGCGTGAGCTGTTATCATGCGGGCACTTTCTTGCACGCTTCCTTTGCCTGGAAATGCCCATGTCTCGCGAAATCCGTATCGCCACGCGCCAGAGCGCCCTGGCACTCTGGCAGGCCGAATACGTCAAGGCCCGCCTGGAGCAGGCCCACCCCGGCCTGACCGTGACCCTCCTGCCGATGACCAGCCGCGGCGACAAGCTGCTGGATGCGCCACTGGCGAAAATCGGTGGCAAGGGCCTGTTCGTCAAGGAACTGGAAACCGCCCTGCTGGAGAACGAAGCGGACATCGCTGTGCACTCCATGAAGGACGTGCCGATGGATTTCCCCGAAGGCCTGGGCCTGTACTGCATCTGCGAGCGTGAAGACCCGCGCGACGCCTTTGTTTCCAATACCTACGCCAGTCTCGACGACCTGCCCGCCGGCAGCGTGGTCGGCACCTCCAGTCTGCGCCGTCAGGCCCAGTTGCTGGCCAGCCGCCCGGACCTGCAGATCCGCTTCCTGCGCGGCAACGTCAATACCCGACTGGCCAAGCTCGATGCCGGCGAATACGACGCCATCATCCTCGCCGCCGCCGGCCTGATCCGCCTCGGCTTCCAAGACCGCATCCGCTCCTCCATCAGCGTCGAAGCCAGCCTGCCGGCCGGCGGCCAGGGTGCGGTGGGCATCGAGTGCCGTACCGCTGACGCGGAAATCCACGCGCTGCTGCAGCCGCTGCATCACCGCGAGACAGCCTTGCGCGTCACTGCCGAGCGTGCACTGAACAAGCGCCTCAACGGTGGTTGCCAGGTGCCTATCGCCTGCTACGCCATCCTCGAAGGCGAGCAACTGTGGCTGCGCGGCCTGGTCGGCCAGCCCGATGGCAGCCAATTGCTGCGCGCCGAAGCTCGCGCCCCGCTGGCCGAAGCCGAAACCCTCGGCGTGAAGGTCGCGGAAGACCTGCTGGGCCAGGGCGCCGAGGAAATCCTCACCGCAGTCTACGGCGAGGCCGGTCACCCGTGAGCCGCTGGCGGCTGCTGCTGACCCGTCCCGAAGAGGACTGCGCGGCACTCGCCGCCACCCTCGCCGAGCACGGTATCCACGGCGACTGCCTGCCCTTGCTCACGATCACGCCTCGCGAAGAGACACCCGCCGAACGCAGCCTGATCCTTGACCTGGACCGCTACTGCGCGGTTATCGTGGTCAGCAAGCCCGCGGCGCGCCTGGGCCTGGAGCGGCTCGACCGCTACTGGCCGCAACCGCCGCTGACCCAGCGCTGGTTTACCGTGGGCGCGGCCACGGCGGCTATCCTCGAAGACTACGGTCTGGATGTGGTCTGCCCGCAGGGCGGTGACGACAGTGAAGCCCTGCTGGCCCTGCCAGCGTTCGAGCAGGCCCTGCAGGTGCATGATCCGAAGGTATTGATCATGCGCGGCGAGAGTGGCCGAGAATTCCTTGCCGAGCGCCTGCGCGGCCAAGGCGTGGCGGTGGACTATCTGGAACTCTACCGGCGCGAAATGCCGTGCTACCCCGAAGGCGAATTGCTACGGCGAATTCAGGGGGAGCGTTTGAATGCCATCGCGGTCAGTAGTGGGCAGGGGCTGGAACATCTGCAGCTGCTCGCCGCACAGGATTGGCCGCAGGTGAGTGCGATGCCGTTGTTCGTGCCCAGCCCGCGTGTGGCTGAGCAGGCGCGGGAGATGGGTGCGCAGCGAGTGATCGATTGTCGGGGCGCCAGCGCTGTGGCACTGATGGAGGCGCTGAGAAGCGCCGAATAGAATAATTTCTGAGCGAAGGATGGATCTGTGAGCGAAGCCGTCACTCCCCAAGAGACTTCACCAACATCGTCCAGTCCGGCCCCCGCGCCGGCCCCGCGCAAGGGTGGCACGGGTATTGCGCTGTTGGCCCTGCTGGTCGGCGCCGCTGGCCTCGCCGCAGGCGGCTGGGGCATCTGGCAGGTCCAGCAGCTCAAGGGTGTCGAGCAGCAGCGCGCTGCGCAACTGGAGGATGCCCGCGCCCAGGCGCAGGGCGTGCAGAGTGCCAACGCGGACTTGAGCAAGCGCCTGGACACCCTGCCCAACGCCGATGAGCTGGAGGCCCGTCGCCGCCTGGTGGTGGAGCTGCAGAGCGACCAGCAGCAGTTGGCCAAGCAGGTCAAGCAGGTGCTGGGGCAGAGCCGCCAGCAGTGGCGACTGGCCGAATCGGAACACCTGTTGCGTCTGGCCGCGCTGCGCCTCTCCGCGCTGCAGGACATCGACAGCGCGACCGAACTGGTCCAGGGCGCGGACGACATTCTTCGCGTAAACAATGATCCGGGCGCCTTCGCCGCTCGTGCGCAACTGGCCAAGAGCCTCGAAGCGCTGCGCGCCCTGCCGCGTCCGGACCGCACCGGGCTGTTCCTGCAATTGGGCGCGCTGCGTGACCAGGCTGCCCAGCTGCAACCACTGAACCCGGCGTTCAAGCCCTCCGAGGGCGGTACCGGCCCGAGCACCGCCTGGGGTGATGGCAGCAGCACCTGGGACCAGTGGTGGGAACGCATCTCGCGCTACGTGCGCATCGATTTCAACGCCGGCCAGGACATCCGCCCGCTGCTCTCCGGCCAGCAACTGGACCGTGTGCGCCTGGCTCTGAGCCTCGCCCTGGAACAGGCGCAGTGGGCCGCTTTGAATGGCAAGCAGGACGTCTACGAGCAGGCACTGAAGCAGGCCAAGCAGATCGTCGGCGACTTCTTCAACGCAGACCTCGCCGACAGCCGTGCGCTGATTGCGCGCCTGGATGAGCTCAGCGGCCAGGCCGTCACCGTGCAGACGCCTGACCTCGGCCCGGCCCTGAGTTCGCTGCAGGCCTACCTGTCGCGCCGCGAAAGCGCGGTGCAGCAGCAGGAGGCGGTGGCGCCGGACGCGGGGACCCAGCCATGAGCCGCGTCTATGTCCTGATCCTCGCCGTGGTCCTGGCGGCCACCCTGGTCGGGTTGGCTATCGCCGAACAGTCAGGTTACGTGCTGATCGCCTACAAGAGCTTCCGCTACGAATCCAGCCTGTGGACCTTCCTGGCGCTGCTGGTGGTGCTCTGGGTGATCTATCTCGCTGTACGGCTGGTGCTGCGGCTGCTGGGCGTTTCCGGGCGGGTGGTGAATCCCTGGTCGCGCTTCAACCGCCGCCGCCGCTCGCAGCTGGCCGAGGAACATGGTCAACGTGATCTCGCTGAAGGCCACTGGGCGCAGGCGCTGCGTCATCTGCGTCGTGCCGCGGAGCTTAGCGATCGCCCACTGCCGCATTACCTGGGCGCCGCCCGCGCGGCAAACGAGTTGGGCAAGACCGAAGAATGCGACGAGTTGCTCGACCGCGCGCAGGAGCGCGAGCCCGGCACCGAGCTCGCCGTGGGCCTGACCCGCGCGCAGCTGCTGATCAACCGGGGCGATTTCGCCCGCGCCCGCGTGGTGCTGGACAAGCTGCACCAGGATCACCCACGTCATCCGACCGTGCTGCGCCTGCTCCAGCAGCTGTACGTCAGTCTCCACGAGTGGCAGGCGCTGTGCGTGTTGTTGCCAGAGCTGCGCAAGGAGCGCGTGCTGCAGAACGCCGAGTTGGCTGATCTGGAGCGCCGCACCTGGATGGCCGCGTTGGGCGAGGCGGGCGAACAGGGCATTGGCCAGGGCGAAAGCAGTCTGCAGCCGCTGACCCAGCGCTGGCAGAACGTGCCGACCAACCTTCGCGCGCAACCGCCGCTGGTGGCCGCGTACGCCGATCAGCTGTTGCGCCTGGGGGCGCCGGAAGAGGCCGAGGAAGTACTGCGCAAGGCGCTCAAGGAGGGCTACGACAGCCGTCTGGTGCACCTCTATGGCCGCGCCCGTGGCCGTGATGGCGCGCACCAGCTGAAGACCGCCGAAGGCTGGCTGAAGCAGCACGGCGACGATCCGGAGCTGCTGCTTACCCTCGGTCGCCTGTGCCTGCAGAACAAACTGTGGGGCAAGGCGCGCGAATACCTGGAAGCCAGCCTGGCTCGCCAGCGCAGCGCGGAAACCTGCGCCGAACTGGCGCGCCTGTTGGCGCAGCTCGGTGAGGTAGAGCGCAGCAACCAGCTGTTCCAGGAAGGCCTTGGTTTACTGGCCCCTCCGGCGGCGTCGGCGCTGGCAGTGCGCGCCTGATCCCGTCGCTGGTAGTGAAAACGGCGCCCGAGGGCGCCGTTTTCGATTTCAGGGGTTGCCGTAGCGGATGCGGTAGATCGCGCCGTTCTGATCGTCGCTGACCAGCAGCGAGCCGTCCGGCGCTACCAAGACGTCCGCTGGCCGCCCGTGCACCTCGCCGTCCTTGCTGAGCCATCCTTCAGCGAAGATGCTCTGGCGCTTCAGCGTGCCGTCTTCGTTGAGTTCGACCCGCGCTACGCGGTAGCCGATCTTCTGCGTGCGATTCCACGAGCCGTGTTCGGCGATGAACAGGTTGTTGCGGTACTCGGCCGGGAACTGTTCGCCGGTGTAGAAGCGCAGCCCCAGCGCGGCTACGTGCGGGCCGAGTTTGGCCACTGGCGGGGTGAAGGCGGAGCAGGGTTTCCTGCCTTCCTCCGGGTCGGCGATGTCGCCCTGGTGACAGTCGGGATAGCCGAAATCCTCGCCCACCTTGCTGACCTTGTTCAACTCGTCGTCGGGCTTGTCATCGCCCAGCATGTCGCGCCCATTGTCGGTGAACCACAACTGCTTCGTCTGCGGGTGCCAGGTGAAGCCGACGGTGTTGCGAATGCCGTAGGCGACCACCTCCCGCGCGCTGCCATCGGCGTTCATGCGTTGCAGGTTGGCGTACTGCTCGCGATCCGGACGGCAGATATTGCACGGCGCACCGACCGGCACATAGAGCTTGTCGTCCGGGCCGAAGGCGATGAACTTCCAGCCGTGCGCAGTCTCTTTCGGAAACACTGCGGGCAGTTCCTCTGCCTTGGGCGGAGCATCAAGGCGCGCCTCGATATCGCGCAGCACGACGATGCGGCTGAGCGAGGACACGTACAGGTCGCCCTTGTGAAAGGTCACGCCTACGGGCATCTGCAGGCCATCGGCGAGCACCTTCACCTGGCCGTCGGGCTTCACCGCGTAGACCTTGTCGGAGGAGCGACTGCCCACGAACAGCGTGCCCTTGTCACCCCAGGCCATGGCGCGCGCGCCGGGAACCTGGTCGGTCAGCAAGCTGATATGGAAGCCTTCAGGCAAGCGGATGTGGCTGAGATCTGTGGCGGCGATGGCTGGAACCGCTGTCAGGGAAAGCAGCGAGCAAAGCAGGAAATGACGACGCATGGCATGGATTCCCGGATGAGTGCCACGGCCAGTCTAGACACTTGCCTTGAACTGATCGCGGTGTTTCCTCTACCGTAGCGGCCTTTCCTGCAACAGCGCTTTTCAGCGGAGCCGCCATGAATCTGGCCAGCCCTCGGTCCCTGTTCTTCCTCGCTTTCCTCGCTTGCGTCGCCATGCTCGGCACGGGCTTCTACCTGCAGTACATGGTCGGGCTGGAGCCCTGCCCGCTGTGCATCCTGCAGCGCATCTTCTTTGCCGGCTGCGGGTTGTTCTCGCTGATCGCCGCGCTGCACGGCCGTGCTCCGCGCGTCTACTCGGTGCTGATCCTGCTCTGCGCCCTGGGTGGCGCCGGTACTGCGGGCCGCCAGGTGTGGCTGCAGACCCTGCCGCCGGACCAGTTGCCGTCCTGCCTGCCGCCGCTGGAATACATGATGGAGAGCATGCCCTATGCCGACATCATCTGGACCATGTTCCACGGTTCGGCCGACTGCGCCGAAGTCTCCTGGACCCTGCTCGGCCTGAGCATTCCGGAGTGGAGCCTGCTGGCCTTCATCGGCTTCGCCCTGTTCGCCATCGTGCAGTTCTTCCGCCGCCGCGGCTGAGCGTCGCATCTCAAATCGCCATGGCCTGCACCTGATCGGTGCAGGCCAGAGGCATCGCGGTCTGTCGATTAAACGCCCGTATGAATTTTCCCGCTGCTGGTGTCTTGAAGGCGATAACGGGCGGGCATACTCTGGGTTTCCACTCCGTCGGAAAGCCGCCGCCGAACAAGCTTCACACATCGCGGATGTCGAGATTCGACAGAATATTGTCCCGGGGCGGACTTTGCCGGGACGGCGAAAAGGGAAGTGAGGACAACATGCTCGAGAGCTGCCGTAATGCCCAGGAACGTTGGGGAGGCGTACACCAGCTGATCGACCGCTGGTTGCGGGATCGACATGAGTTGGTCCGGGCATTCGATTCCCTGGACGGTGTCCAGGCGCCGAAGACCAACGCCGAGAATCTCCAGAACTTCTGTCAGCTCCTGCTCGACTACGTGTCGGCGGGCCACTTCGAAGTCTACGAACAGCTGATGAACGAGGCGCAGGCCTTTGGTGATACGCGGGGCCTGGAACTGGCCAAGCAGATCTACCCCCGTCTGGAAACCATCACCGCCAACGCGCTGAACTTCAACGATCGTTGCGATAACGGCGACTGCCGCGAAGGCACCTGCCTGACCAGCGAGCTGAAGAGTCTGCGCCAGCAACTGCACGAACGCTTCGAACTGGAAGATTGCCTGATCGAGGTGCTGCACAACGCCCACGAGCAGAAAGCCGTCCTGGCCTGATCATGGTGTTGCCGAACACGGCGCGATCACTCCCGGTGATCGCGCCGTGTTCGTTTCAGGATTGGGTTCGTGCCGTTCAAGCCGATCGCGGACAGAGCCTGCTCGTGGTTCATGTTCGGTTAAAAGGCGCTGTCGTCTTTTGACGAATCTGTGCCAGGCCATCTCTTCGCCCCGGTCCTCTGCCGTGGGGCTATTTCGCGTACCTCCCCAGCATCGTCCCGAAGCGCAGGGGCGGGCTCTGTCCGCGATTTTTTCGCACTTCGCAGCTTGTCTCGGCGTCAGCGCGCCATGGTGAAAACTCACGCCGTTCGGCAGCTCGCAATGAGGGTGGTGCGTGAATTTTTCGAAGGTGAAAACGATGCCCGAGGCGGTTGTTTTTCGATTGTGTGCAAGGGTGTGAGCGAGCATCGATTCGCTCCTTCGCCGGAGATATTTTCGAGCGGCGTCGAGGTGCACCAGTGGGTTCTGAATGGCGGCCTGGCGGCCTGGTGAGTGATGGCTTGAAAGGCTCTATGACGCGGCTTTGCGGCAGTCTCGAAAAATATATTTTCGGTGCTCAAGCCCGCGCGTCATGCGGCTTTGCGTGCGGCCAGGCGATCACTCGCGGGAACCAAGTGCGAGTTACAGCGTCACTGGGTGAGTGAAAAAACGCGCCTTCGCGCACCGCTGAAAACCTCTGAAGCCGATGCCTGCTGCGGCCTGCAGCGTAATCAGGACATTGGCGAGAGGCCATCAGCGGGGCTAGTATGGGCGCAACCACGTCCGCCAGGAGGCACGTCATGTCGGCCAACAAGAAACCCGTCACCACTCCGTTGCATCTGCTGCACCAGTTGTCCAACAGTCTGATCGAACACCTCGAAGGTGCCTGCAAGCAGGCGCTGGTCGATTCCGAAAAGCTGCTCGCCAAGCTCGAGAAACAACGCGGCAAGGCACAGGAGAAGCTGCACAAGGCTCGCGCCAAACTGCAGGACGCGACCAAGGCCGGCAAGGCGAAGGCGCAGGCAAAAGCCAAGTCGACCATCGCCGATATCGACGGCGCCCTGGATGTCCTGAAGGCCCGTCAGACCGAAACCCGTGCCTACATCGCCAATCTCAAGCGTGATGTGCAGGAGAGCCTGAAGCTCGCCCAGGGCGTGACCAAGGTGAAGGAAGCCGCTGGCAAGTCCCTCGCTACCCGCAAGCCGGTCGCTGCTGCTGCCAAGCCGGTTGCCAAGGCTGCCGCCAGACCGGCCGCTAAAGCCGCTGCCAAACCTGCCGTGAAAGCCGCTGCCAAGCCTGCTGCGAAACCGGCTGCCAAGGTTGCCGCTGCCAAGCCTGTTGCTGCCAAAGCCGCTGCCAAGCCTGCCGCGAAACCCGCTGCCAAGCCTGCCGCTAAAACCGCTGCGAAACCGGCTGCGAAAACTGCCGCTGCAAAACCCGCTGCTGCCAAGCCGGCTGCCAAAGCTGCCGCGAAGCCAGCCGCCAAGCCTGCTGCGAAAGCCGCCGCCAAGCCGGCAGCCAAACCCGCTGCTAAGCCTGCCGCTGCTGCCGCCAAACCAGCCGCGAAACCGGCTGCCAAGCCTGCTGCGAAAGCCGCTGCCAAACCTGCCGCCAAGCCCGCCGCGAAAGCCGCTGCCAAGCCTGCTGCCGCCAAGCCCGCTGCTGCCAAACCTGCCGCGAAAGCCGCTGCGAAACCGGCTGCCAAGCCTGCCGCCGCCGCGAAACCGGCCGCGAAACCGGCCGCCAAACCCGCGGTGAAGGCCGCTGCCAAGCCTGCCGCAAAACCGGCCGCCAAGCCTGCTGCGCCCAAGCCCGCCACCGCTGCCAAACCGGCCGCTCCGGCTGCTCCGAGCGCACCGGCTGCCCAGCCGAGCACTCCGGCCGCTACCCCGGTTGCCAGCACCACTCCGGCACCGGCTACTCCGGCCAGCAGCACCTCCTCCAGCGCTTCCTGAGGCTCAGGAGAGGCTCGCCGCGATGCGCAGGGTTTCCTGCGCATCGCGGCGCAAGCCGCCCGCTTCACCGGCTGCAGCTTCCAGCCAGTACACCAGTTCCTGCGCCTCACCTCGTGGCCAGCCGATTGCCACCGCCTCCAGTCTTCCCAGCAGCACCTTTTCCGCTTCCAGTTCGAGCTGCTTGATCCGCTCTCGCAGCGGCGCCAGCCCAGCATCCTGCTTCGCCGGTTCGCGCCAGCGCTGACGCAGCGAACGCAGCGGCACTATCACTTCCTCGCGCCACTCCCGCGCAGCACATTCCAGCGCGCTCATCCGCGATGGCGAGAAGGTCACGCCAGCGCTTCCCAGCCAGACCGAAGCGAGCAGCAGGCAGACATCCGCACCGCCTTCCTGCAACGACAGGCAAGCCGCTTCAACCCCAGGGCGGGCGTAGAGTTTCAGCGCATACGACCAGACATCATCAGACATAGAGCACCCACAGCGATTGCCAGGCGAAGCTGATAAACTCCGCCGCCATGATTCGACTACAAAATCTTACGCTACAGCGTGGCCCCCAGCGCTTGCTGGAAGGTGCCGAACTCACCCTGCACGCCGGACAGAAAGTCGGCCTGATCGGCGCCAACGGCGCCGGCAAGTCGAGCCTGTTCGCCCTGCTGCGCGGCCAGCTTGGCCAGGATGCCGGCGACTGCTACCTGCCGGCGGACTGGCGCATCGCGCACATGCGCCAGGAGGTCGAGACTCTCGACCGCCTCGCCGTCGACTACGTGCTTGACGGCGACGTGCACCTGCGCAAGATCCAGGCGGACCTTGCCGCGGCCGAAGACGCCCACGATGGCACTGCCCTGGCGCGCCTGCACAGCGAGCTGGACAGTGCCGACGGATACACCGCCGACGCCCGTGCGCGCAAGCTGCTGGCGGGGCTTGGCTTTACGCCCGAGCAGATGGACCGCCGCGTCGGCGACTTCTCCGGTGGCTGGCGGATGCGCCTGAACCTCGCGCAGGCGCTGATGTGCCCGTCCGAACTGCTGCTGCTCGACGAACCGACCAACCACCTGGACCTCGACGCCATCCTCTGGCTGGAAGAGTGGCTCAAGGGCTATCCGGGTACGCTGCTGCTGATCTCCCACGACCGCGATTTCCTCGATGCCGTGGTGGACAACATCGCCCATCTCGAACAGCGCAAGCTGACCCTGTATCGCGGCGGCTATTCGGCCTTCGAGCGCACCCGCGCCGAACGCCTCGCCCAGCAGCAACAGGCGTACGAGAAGCAGCAGACGCAACGCGCGCACATGGAAAAGTACATTGCCCGCTTCCGCGCCCAGGCCACCAAGGCCCGTCAGGCGCAGAGCCGGATCAAGGCACTGGAACGCCTGGAAGAACTGGCGCCGGCCCACGTCGATTCGCCGTTCGACTTCGCCTTCCGCGAGTCCGACAAGATCTCCAGCCCGCTGCTCAATCTCTCCGAAGCCCGCCTGGGCTACGGCGACAAGACCGTGCTGGAGAAGGTCAAGCTGCAGCTGGTGCCTGGCGCGCGCATCGGCCTGCTCGGCCCCAACGGCGCGGGCAAGTCGACCCTGATCAAGACCCTGTCCGGCGACCTGTCGCTGCTGGACGGCGAGCTCGCCCGCGGCGAAAACCTCGCCATCGGCTACTTCGCCCAGCACCAGCTCGACTCGCTGGACCCCAAGGCCAGCCCGCTACTGCACCTGGCACGCATCGCGCCGGCTGAGCGCGAGCAGACCCTGCGCGACTTCCTCGGCGGCTTCGACTTCCGCGGTGAGCGCTGCGACGAGCCCGTGCTGAACTTCTCCGGCGGCGAGAAGGCGCGCCTGGCCCTGGCGTTGATCGCCTGGCAGAAGCCCAACCTGCTGCTGCTCGACGAACCGACCAACCACCTCGACCTGGAAATGCGCCTGGCGCTGACCCTGGCGCTGCAGGAGTTCTCCGGTGCCGTGGTGGTGGTGTCCCACGATCGTCACCTGCTCAAGAGCACCACCGACGAATTCCTGCTGGTGGCCGATGGGCGTATCCGCGAGTTCGATGGCGACCTCGACGATTACGCGCGCTGGCTGGTGGACTTCCGCGCCCGCCAGACGCCGTCTTCGCCCGCCGCACCCGCCGGCGACAAGACCGACAAGCGCGCCCAGCGCCAGGCGGCCGCTGCGTTGCGCCAGCAACTCGCCCCGCACAAGCGCGAAGCCGACAAGCTGGAGAAGGAGCTGGGCAAGGTCCACGAGCAGCTCGCCGAACTGGAGGAGCGCCTGGGCGACGGCGCCCTCTACGAAGCTGCGCGCAAGGACGAACTGCGTGACCTGCTGGCTCGCCAGGCAACTCTCAAGACCCGCGAAAGCGAACTGGAAGAGTCCTGGCTGATGGCCCTGGAAACCCTCGAAGAACTGCAGCGCCAGCTCGAGGCCAGTGAGTGATGGGTGACGTGAACCTGCTGGTGGCGTGGAGCGAACCACTGCTGCGTGGCGGGCAGATCATCCTCATCCTGCTGCTGGCCTGGGTGGTGCAGCGCATCGTGACGCGCGCCCTCAGTCGCCTCGGTGAGCGCTACCCGATGCCGCCGGAACTGCTGCTGCCCCTGCGCGGCGGCCTGCGCTGGCTGATCATGGGCTCGGCGGTAATGCTGGTGCTGGAGCGCCTGGGTGTGTCCGCGGACGTGCTGTGGGCTGCGCTGACCGGCTTTGCGGCCGTCGCCGCCGTGGCCTTCTTCGCCATCTGGAGCGTGCTCTCCAACCTGTTCTGCGCCCTGATGATCTTCACCATGGGGCCGTTCCGCCTGGGCGACCGTGTGGAAGTCATCGAGTCCGCCGACAAGCCCGGTGTGAAAGGCCGGGTAGTGGCAATCAACCTGCTCTACACCACGCTGGAAGAAGTTGCCGAGGACGGCGCGCCCGACGCACTGCTGCAAGTACCGAACAATCTGTTCTTCCAGAAGGCCATTCGCCGTTGGCGCGGCCCGAACTTTCCCACCACCCCCTGACGGACGTCTCCCACTATGGAATGGCTCACAAGCCCTGAGATCTGGGTTGCCTTTCTGACCCTGACTGCCCTGGAAATCGTACTGGGCATCGATAACATCATCTTCATCTCGATCCTGGTCGGCCGCCTGCCGCCCGAGCAGCAACCCAAGGCGCGCTTCTTTGGTCTGGCCCTGGCGATGGGCACGCGTATCCTGCTGCTGCTCTCGATCACCTGGGTGATGCGCCTCACCGCGGACCTGTTCACGGTGTTCGACCACGGCATTTCCGGGCGCGACCTGATCCTGTTCTTCGGCGGCCTGTTCCTGCTGTTCAAGAGCACCATGGAAATCTTCCACAGCCTCGAAGGCGCGGAAGAGGGCGGCCAGCAGGGCGGCAAGTCCCGCGGCTTCATGGGCATCATCATCCAGATCGCGATCATCGACATCGTCTTCTCCCTGGACTCGGTGATCACTGCCGTGGGCCTGGTGCAGCATGTACCGGTGATGGTGGCGGCCATCGTCATCTCGGTCGGCGTGATGATGCTGTCGGCCAGCACCATCAGTGCCTTCATCGAGAAGCACCCATCGCTGAAGATGCTGGCGCTGTCGTTCCTCATCGTGGTCGGCACCGTGCTGATCGCCGAAGCCTTCGAGATCCACGTGCCCAAGGGCTACGTGTACTTCGCCATGGCCTTCTCGCTGGCAGTGGAGGCGATCAACATTCGCCTGCGCGGCGCCCTGGCGCGCAAGCGCGGCGAAGAGCCGGTGAAGCTGCGCAAGGACATTCCGAGCTGATCGGCCTGCGTTGACGAAAAAAGCCCGGCCTGTTGCCGGGCTTTTTCTTGGGCCCTTCGCAGGAGCGAACTTGCTCGCGAAGAGAGTTTCCAGCGACTCCGCAGCTGAGGCGGTTCGCGAGCAAGCTCGCTCCTGCAAGGTTCACCCGACCTTCGTCGGTAGCGCTGGGCGGCGCAGCCTGACTGAGGCACACTGGGTCTCCGTAACAAATTATTGCGCCTGCCTGGGCGCCGTGAGGTCCGCAATGCTCGCCAGTACCTGGTTCGCCTTCTTCATTGCCTGCTGGGTTATCAGCCTGTCGCCCGGCGCCGGGGCCATCGCCTCGATGTCCTGCGGGCTGCAATACGGCTTCTGGCGCGGCTACTGGAATGCCCTGGGCCTGCAGATCGGCCTCGCCCTGCAGATCGCCATCGTCGCGGCCGGCGTCGGCGCGCTGCTCTCGGCATCGGCAGTGGCCTTCAGCGCGATCAAGTGGTTCGGCGTGGTCTACCTGGTCTATCTCGCCTACCGCCAGTGGACTGCTGCCCCGCAGGTGATGGCGGCGAGCGGCGAGCGCCCCATCGGGCGGCCGCTGACCCTGGTGCTGCGCGGCTTCCTGGTCAATGCCAGCAACCCCAAGGCGGTGATCTTCATGCTCGCGGTACTGCCGCAGTTCGTCGACCCGCATCGGCCGATGGCGATCCAGTACGTGATCATGGGCGCGACCATGATCACCGTCGACCTGATCGTCATGGCCGGCTACACCGGTTTGGCCGCCCGCGTGCTGCGTGCGCTGCGCTCGCAGCGCCAGCAGCGGGTGATGAATCGCACTTTCGCTACCCTCTTCGTAGGTGCCGCCGCGCTGCTTGCTACTGTGCGCCGAGCCCCGGCCTGAGGGCGTTTGAGGGGCGCTGGCGAAAGTGCGGGCGTGGCCGCACGAATACTTCGGGCGCAGCTCTGCGGGACATTGTCCTTGCATAGACGGAAACCTGAGGTGACAATTTAATCTCTTTCATTCTCATTTAACTTCCCGTATGCGCCCCTCCAAACTTTTCGTCTGGCTGTTGCCGCTGGTCGGCCTTTTCAGCCTTGGAGCTCACGCCGACACGGCTGTCGACCCGGCTCAAGCGCTTCACCTGCTCAGTTACCTCGCTGCTGACTACCCCGCCACCGTCGCCGACGGCAAGGTAATCAACAACAGCGAATACAAGGAGCAGCTGGAATTCGTCGGCAATCTCCATTCGCTGATCCTCACCCTGCCGGCGCGCCCTGAGCGCGCCGACCTGGAAAAGGACGCCGCGAGCCTCAAGCAGGCCATCGAGCAGCGTCAGCCGGGCAAGCAGGTTGCCCAGCAGGCTCGTCACCTGGAGGCACGCGTCGCCGACATCTACCAGGTGGTACAGACCCCCGCGATCACCCCGGACCCGGCCCGCGGCGCCGAGGTGTACGCCCAGCAGTGCTCGATCTGCCACGGTGACGCCGGCAAGGGCGATGGCCCGGCCGGTATTGGCCTGGAGCCGCCGCCGGCCAACCTGACCGACCGCGTGCGCCTCGACCAGCTCAGTCTTTACGATCTGCGCAACGTAATCGGCCTGGGTGTTTCCGGTACCGACATGCCGGCCTTCGCCGACCAGCTCGACGAGCGTCAGCGCTGGGACCTCGCGTCCTATGTCGCCAGCCTCAGCGCCGGCCAGGCCAAGGTCGACCCGGCTCACGCCTACCCGCTGGCCACCTTGTCGACCCAGACGCCAGCGGATGTCGCCGATCACGACGGCGAGGCCGCGGCCGAAAGCTTCCGCGCCCTGCGTGCGCACCCGCCGCTGGAACACCGTGGCCCGGCGCAACTGATCGACTACACCAGCGCGACACTGGACAAGAGCTTCGCCGTGTACCGTTCCGGCGACCACGACCAGGCGTACGACCTGTCCGTCGCCGCGTACCTGGAAGGCTTCGAGCTGGTGGAGTCGTCGCTGGACAACGTCGACGCCGACCTGCGCAAGGCCACCGAGAAGCAACTGATGGCCTACCGCCAGGCGCTGCGTGATGGCCTGCCGGAAGCCGAGGCGGCCCAGCAGCTGGAGCTGGCCAAGGCCAAGCTGGTGGATGCCGCCAAGGCCCTGAGCGGCGACTCGCTGAGCTTCTCCATCAGCTTCCTCTCGGCGCTGCTGATCCTCCTGCGCGAAGGCGTGGAAGCGATCCTGGTGCTGGCGGCGATCCTCGCCTTCCTGCGCAACACCGGGCAGGAGAAGGCCGTGCGCGGCGTGCACATCGGCTGGGGCCTGGCCTTCGTCGCCGGCTTCGCCACCTGGGCAGTCGCGGCGTATGTGATCGATATCGGCGGCGCCCAGCGCGAGCTGATGGAGGGCTTCACCTCGCTGTTCGCCTGCGTGATGGTGCTCTGGCTCGGCGTGTGGATGCACGACCGCCGCCATGCCGCCGCCTGGCAGGATTACATCCGCAGCAGCCTGGTGGGCGGCGGCGGACGCTTCGGCTTCGCCGTGCTGGCATTCTTCTCGGTCTACCGCGAGCTGTTCGAGGTCATCCTGTTCTACGAGACCCTCTGGCTGCAGGCCGGCCCGGCCGGTCACAACGCGGTGATCGCCGGTGCGGGCACCGCCGTGGTGGTCCTGATCGCGATTGCCTTCGTGATCCTGCGCGGCTCGGCGAAGCTGCCGCTGAAGCTGTTCTTCACCGTCAACGCCGCGCTGCTCTGCGCCCTGTCGGTGGTCTTCGCCGGCCACGGCGTGGTCGCCCTGCAGGAAGCCGGCGTGATCGGCACCCGCCCGGTGCCGTTCTTCGACTTCGACTGGCTCGGCATCAAGGCCGACGCCTATTCGTTGTCGGCCCAGGCCGCGGCATTGCTGGCAGTGGCTGTGCTTTACGGACGTAGCTACTTCTCCGAGCGCCGCAAGGCGGCCGAGGTGGCCTCCTCCTGAGGCGATAGCTGAGCGATACACGACGGCCAGTGCGATACTGGCCGTCGTGCTTTCTGGAGAATGGTTTTCCGATGCGTATCTGGATCGATGCCGACGCCTGCCCGCGCGCGGCCAAGGACCTGGTGGCGAAGTTCGCCCTCAAGCGCAAGCTGGAGGTGGTGATGGTCGCCGGGCAACCCGTGGCCAAGCCGCCGTTCGCCTGCGTCAGCCTGATCGTCGTACCCAGCGGGATGGACGCCGCCGATGATTACCTGGTGGAGCAGGCTGAGCCGGGCGACCTGGTGATCTGCAGCGACGTGCCGCTGGCCGACCGGCTGGTGAAAAAGGGAGTCGATGCGCTGGACCCGCGAGGCCGCGAGTTCGACGAGAAGAACATGGGCGAACGCCTGGCCGTGCGCAACCTGTTCACCGACCTGCGCGAGCAGGGCCAGGTGGGAGGAGGGCAGGCGCCCTACGGCGACAAGGACCGCCAGGCCTTCGCCAACAGCCTGGACCGCCTGCTGACGCGCCTCATGCGCGAGGCGGAGAGCCGCAAGGCCTGAAACGAAAACGCCCGGCAATGCCGGGCGTTTTTATTCCGCTGGGCTACGTCGGCGTTGCGGCAGTTCGCGAGCAGGCTCGCTCCTGCAGGTCGCAGCCGCTCTTCGTAGGAGCGAGCTTGCTGGCGAACGCCTCAGTCGAGGAGCTTCAGGCCAGCTCCAGCACCCGATCGACCGCCTTGTTGATGCCGCTGGCGGCTTCGGCGATGGATTGCGCGAGCATGTAGGCGGGAGTGGTGACCAGCTTGTGCTCCTTGTCTTCGACTATGTCTTCCACGGCACAGTCGATGTGCTTGGCGCCCATGCTGGTCAGTGCTTGGGCGGTGCCCTCGTCGGTGCCGATGGTGCACTCGACGCCTTCACCGAAGATGCGCGCGGCCATGGCTGGGGCGATGCAGATCAGGCCAACCGGCTTCTTCGCGGCGGCGAAGGCCTTGGCCAGCGCCAGCACGTCCGGCTGCACCTGACACTGGTCGCCCTTGAAGGCGAAATCGCTGAGGTTCTTCGCCGCGCCGAAGCCGCCGGGCACGATCAGGGCGTCGAAGTCCTCGGCCTTGGCCTCGCGAATATCCTTCACCTCGCCACGGGCGATACGTGCGGACTCCACCAGGACGTTGCGCTTCTCGGCCATTTCCTCACCGGTCAGGTGGTTCAGCACGTGGTGCTGCTCGATGTTCGGCGCAAAGCACTGCACCTGGGCGCCGCGCTGGGACAGGCGCAGCAGGGTGATCACGCTTTCATGGATTTCCGCGCCGTCGTAGACGCCACAACCGGAAAGGATAACGGCAACTTTCTTCATGGACTGCTCCTGTTCGAGGGGGCCGGGGCTGTCGCGATATGCCGCCCGGGCTGTCGCCGACGGCCGTGGCCGGCGGCGGGCAAGGGACTAGGATCCTTCCTCATAAGCATAACGATTCGGTCGTGCCATGAACTACATCCTCTTCGCCGTGCCATTCTTTTTCCTGCTGATTGTGGTCGAGTTGCTCGCTGACCGCTGGCGCGGCCTGCGCACCTATCGCCTGAGCGATGCGCTGAACAGCCTCAGCGCGGGGGTCCTGTCGACCACCAGTGGCCTGCTGACCAAGGGGCTGGCAGTGGTGACCTACACCATCGCCTGGCAGCACCTCGCGCTGTTCGACCTGTCGGCGAAAAGCCTGTGGGTCTGGGCGTTCGCCTTCGTCTTCTACGACTTCTGCTACTACTGGAACCACCGCCTCGGCCATGAGCGCAACGTGCTCTGGGCCGCGCATTCGGTGCACCACCAGAGCGAGGACTACAACCTCTCCACCGCACTGCGGCAGACCAGCACCGGCTTCCTCTTCGGCTGGATCTTCTACCTGCCCATGGCCATTGCCGGGGTGCCGCCGCTGGTGTTTCTTACCGTCGGCGCGCTGAACCTGCTCTACCAGTTCTGGGTGCACACCCGGCACATTCCCAAGCTGGGTTGGTTCGAATGGGTTTTCATCACCCCGTCCAACCACCGCGTGCACCACGCACAGAACCCTGTCTATATGGATCGCAACTACGGTGGCGTGTTCATTCTCTGGGACCGCCTGTTCGGCACCTTCCAGGAAGAACTGGACGAAGAGCCGGTGGTGTTCGGCGTGACGGTCCCCCTGGCCAGCTGGAACCCGCTGTGGGCCAACCTGCAGGTCTATGCGCACCTGTGGAACGATGCGCGCCGTGCCGGCAGCCTGTGGGACAAGCTGCGCATCTGGTTCATGCGTACCGGCTGGCGCCCCGAGGACGTCGCCCAGCGCTATCCCATGGCCAAGCCTGACCTGGCGGCCTTCCGCAAGTTCGAGGTGCCGCTGACGCGCGGCCGGCAGTGGTACGCCGCTCTGCAGTTCGCCACCTATGTGGTGGTCGGAACCTGGTTGCTGGGCGTCGGGGAGGGCTGGCAAGTGCTGCCGCTGGTGATCGGCTGGGGCTGGATGGCTTTCGGTCTCTACGCCATCGGCTGCTGGCTGGAGAACCGCGCCTGGGCGTTGCGCCTGGAACTGCTGCGATTGGCGCTGAACGTGCCGGCAGTCGCGGCGCTGGCACTGTGGGGAGGAGTTGAGTTGCCGCAGTGGGCGCCCTGGGCGCTGGCGGTCTACTCGCTGTTCAGCCTGATCGGTCTGCTCGGCCTGCGGCGCGCCGAGCGCCTGCCGCAGGTGGCCTGATCAGTCAGCGCGATTACTCGGACTTGCTGGCCTTGTAGCGGCGGCGCAGCCAGAACAGCAGGCCGATCACCACGAGTCCGCCAAGGACCATGAGCTCGTACTTCTTGATGTTGCCCAGCACACCTTCGAGCACGCTGCCGAAGTAGAAGGCGGCGCTGCCCAGTACTGTGGCCCAGACGATGGCCCCGATGCCGTTGAGCAGCAGGTAGCGCGCCGGCGGGTAGCCGGACAGGCCGATGGCCACCGGCATCACGGTGCGCAGGCCGTAGACGAAGCGGAAGCTCAGCACCCACAGGTCGGGATGCTTGCGCACATGCTCCAGCGCCTTGTCACCCATCTTCTGCCAGCGCGGCTTGCGCGCGAGCAGCTTGCGACCGTGGCGGCGGCCGAGGAAATACCAGAGCTGGTCGCCCGCGTAACTGCCGAAGAACGCCACCGCGATGACGTACTCCAGCTGCATGTAGCCGCGGAAAGCCAGGAAGCCGGCCAGGACCAGAATGGTCTCACCCTCGAAGAACGTGCCGAGAAACAGCGCGAAGTAGCCGAAATCCTGCAGGAATTGTTGGAGCATTATCGAGGCAACGCAGCGAAATGAACGCGAAGCCTAACCCGGTTGTCGCCCGCAGGGAAGGTATCCCGGTCCGCACAACTGACCTGGAACAAGTCTGTGCCCGTGCAGAGCGGCGGCATGCCGCTGCGGCAGGATGCCGCGACCAAGGGTCACTGTTACCGGTTGTTACCAATCGGTCATAATTCAGGGCTATAACTGTCAGACTGTGCCTGCTGTTCAGGCTCTGGAGTACGCCGTGAGCTTCATTCCCGCCGATCGTGCCTTCCCCTTCACTCGACTGCGTCGTAACCGTCGTGACGAATTTTCCCGCCGCCTGGTGCGCGAAAACGTCCTGACCGCCAACGACCTGATCCTTCCGGTGTTTGTCCTCGACGGCAACAACCAGCGTGAAGCAGTGCCCTCGATGCCTGGTGTGGAGCGCATGTCCATCGACCTGCTGCTCAAGGAAGCCGAAGAGCTGGTGGAGCTGGGCATCCCGGCACTGGCGCTGTTCCCGGTGACCCCGCTGGAGAAGAAATCCCTTGATGGCGCCGAAGCCTTCAACCCCGATGGCATCGCCCAGCGCGCCACCCGCGCCCTGCGTGAGCGCTTCCCGGAGCTGGGCATCATCACCGACGTGGCGCTGGACCCGTTCACCAGCCACGGCCAGGACGGCATCCTCGACGAGGACGGCTACGTTCTGAACGACATTTCCGTCGATGTGCTGGTCAAGCAGGCGCTTTCTCACGCCGAAGCGGGCGCCCAGGTCGTGGCTCCGTCGGACATGATGGACGGTCGCATCGGCGCCATCCGCGAGGCCCTGGAGTCCACCGGCCACATCAACACCCGCATCATGGCCTACTCGGCCAAGTACGCCAGCGCCTACTACGGCCCGTTCCGCGACGCCGTCGGTTCCGCCGCCAACCTGGGCAAGGGCAACAAGGCCACCTACCAGATGGACCCGGCCAACAGCGACGAAGCGCTGCACGAGATCTACGCTGACCTCGCCGAAGGCGCCGACATGGTCATGGTCAAGCCGGGCATGCCCTATCTCGACATAGTGCGCCGTGCCAAGGACGAATTCCGCGCCCCGACCTTTGTCTACCAGGTCAGCGGCGAGTACGCGATGCACATGGCCGCGATCAACAATGGCTGGCTCAGCGAGGCGGTGATCCTCGAATCGCTGCTGGCCTTCAAACGCGCGGGCGCAGATGGCATCCTGACCTACTTCGCCAAGCGCGCGGCACAACAATTGAAAATGAAAAGCGGGGGCTGACCCCGTCGATGAGACGAGCGATGAATACCGAAGGCATTAGCGAAACCGAAGTTATCGAAGCTGACACCACTGCTGAAGTCACCGAAGTCGTCGTAACGGAGGTGGTCGAGACGCCGCCACCGCCCGTCGAACCGGCGGTGCCGGCAATCAACGTGGACGACAGTGCCCTCTACATTCATCGCGAACTCTCGCAGCTGCAGTTCAACATCCGCGTGCTGGAGCAGGCGCTGGATGAGTCCTACCCGCTGCTGGAACGCCTGAAGTTCCTGCTGATCTTCTCCAGCAACCTCGACGAATTCTTCGAGATCCGCGTTGCCGGCCTGAAGAAGCAGATCACCTTCGCCCGCGAGCAGGCCGGCGCCGACGGCCTGCTGCCGCACCAGGCGCTGGCTCGCATCAGCGAGCAGGTGCACGAGCAGGTTGCCCGCCAGTACAGCATCCTCAACGACATCCTGTTGCCGGAGCTGGCCAAGCACGACATCCGCTTCATCCGCCGCCGCTACTGGACGCCGAAGATCAAGGCCTGGGTCCGTCGCTTCTTCCGCGACGAAATCGCCCCCATTGTCACCCCGATCGGCCTCGACCCGACCCACCCGTTCCCGCTGCTGGTGAACAAGAGCCTGAACTTCATGGTCGAGCTCGAAGGCCTGGACGCCTTCGGTCGCGACTCCGGTCTGGCGATCATCCCGGCGCCGCGCTCGCTGCCGCGGATCATCCGCTTGCCGGAAGAAGTCGCAGGGCCGGGCGACAACTACGTGTTCCTGTCGTCGATGATCCACGCCCACGCCGACGACCTGTTCCACGGCATGAAGGTGAAGGGCTGCTACCAGTTCCGCCTGACCCGTAACGCCGACCTCTCGGTGGACGCCGAGGACGTCGAGGACCTGGCCCGCGCTCTGCGCGGCGAGCTGTTCTCGCGCCGCTACGGCGACGCCGTGCGCCTGGAAGTGGTGGATACCTGCCCGGTGCCCCTGTCCAATTACCTGCTCAAGCAGTTCGGCCTGTCCGAGACCGAGTTGTACCGCGTCAGCGGGCCGGTCAACCTGACGCGCCTGTTCAGCGTCACCGGTTTGGCCAGCCATCCGGAGCTGCAGTCGCCGCCGTTCACCCCGACGATCCCCAAGCTGCTGCAGAAGAAGGAAAACCTGTTTAACGTCCTGGGCAAGCTCGACGTGCTGCTGATGCACCCGTTCGAGTCCTTCACCCCGGTGGTCGACCTGCTGCGCCAGGCTGCCAAGGACCCCAGCGTGCTGGCGATCAAGCAGACGCTGTACCGTTCCGGCGCCAACTCCGAGATCGTCGACGCGCTGGTGGAAGCCGCGCGCAACGGCAAGGAAGTGACCGTGGTGATCGAGTTGCGGGCGCGCTTCGACGAAGAGTCCAACCTGCAACTGGCCAGCCGTCTGCAGCAGGCCGGTGCAGTAGTGATCTACGGTGTGGTCGGCTTCAAGACCCACGCCAAGATGATGCTCATCCTGCGTCGCGAGGATGGCGAGCTGCGCCGCTACGCGCACCTGGGTACCGGCAACTACCACGCCGGCAACGCGCGCCTGTACACCGACTACAGCCTGCTGACCGCCGATGTGGCGCTCTGCGAGGACCTGCACAAGCTGTTCAACCAGCTGATCGGCATGGGCAAGACGCTGCGCATGAAGAAGCTCCTGCATGCGCCCTTCACCCTGAAGAAGAACCTGCTGGAGATGATCAACCGCGAGGCTGCCCAGGCCGCCGAGGGCAAGCCGGCGCACATCATGGCCAAGGTCAACTCACTGACCGATGCCAAGGTCATCCGCGCGCTGTACAAGGCCAGCCAGGCCGGCGTGAAGATCGACCTGGTGGTGCGCGGCATGTGCTGCCTGCGTCCGGGCGTGCCGGGGGTGTCGCACAACATCCAGGTGCGCTCGATCATCGGCCGTTTCCTCGAGCACAGCCGGATCTACTACTTCCTCAATGGCGGCGAGGAGAAGCTCTACCTCTCCAGCGCCGACTGGATGGAGCGTAACCTCGACATGCGCGTGGAGACCTGCTTCCCGGTGGAAGGCAAGAAGCTCGTGCTGCGGGTGAAGAAGGAGCTGGAGTCCTACCTGACCGACAATACCCAGGCCTGGGTGCTGCAGTCCGACGGCAGCTACGTTCGGCAGAGCCCCAGCGGCAACCAGAACGCCCGCAACGCCCAGGCGACGCTGCTGGAGCGCCTGTGCACGCCGGTGATCAGCGTTCGCTGATCAGGCGGGTGATATCGAAAGCCCTGCCTCGGCAGGGCTTTTTCTTGGGCTGTTCGCAGGAGCGAGCAATTCCTGCTGCGGGCTTGCGGTTCGCGAGCAAGGACTGGGCATCCCCCTCGGTCCTACAGGTCATGGTGACGCTCGAAATGAAAAGGCCCCGGCGTTTGCGCGCCGGGGCCTTTGTCTTTCGCGGGGGTGATCAGCTCACGCTGAGCGAATAGCCCACGCGCTTGAGCCATTCGGCTTCCTGCTCGAAGTCCGCCTGGGTCAGCGGGTTGGCCGCCAGCCAGCCGTCGGGGAAGCGCACGTCCAGCGATTTGCCCGAAGCCTTCAGGGCCACCGCCGGCATTTCCTGGGTGCCACGGATGTGGTGGAAGAGAATGGCGAAGCGCAATACCACGCACAGGCGGATCAGCTTGTCGCCCTCATCGCCCAGCTCGTTGAACTTGTCCACCGGGATGTTGCGGCGGTGGCCGCGCACCAGCAGCGCCAGGGTCAACTGGTCCAGGCGCGAGAAACCGGCCAGGTCCGAGTGCTCCAGCAGGTAGGCGCCGTGCTTGTGGTAGTGATAGTGGGCGATGTCCAGGCCGAGTTCGTGCACGCGGGCGGCCCACATCAGCAGTTCGCGGTGGCCTTCGTCGGTCAGGTCCCAGGCCTTGGCGACCTGTTCCAGGGACTCCAGCGCCTTGGCCTCGACGCGCGCGGCCTGCTCCGGGTCGACGTGGTAGCGCTCCATCAGCGCGCCGATGGTGCGCTCGCGAACGTCCTCGTGGTGGTGGCGGCCCAGCAGGTCGTAGAGCACGCCTTCGCGCAGGGCGCCTTCGGAATGGGTCATGCGGGTCAGTTCGAGGGCGTCGAACAGCGCCTCGAGGATCGCCATGCCGGCCGGGAAGATCGGCCGGCGGTCAGGCTTGATGCCGTCGATGTCGAGCTTCTCGACCTCGCCCAGCTTGAACATCTTGCGCTTGAGCCAGGCCAGTCCTTCGGGGTTGATCTCGCCGTTGCCGTGACCGCCGGCCTGGATCGCCAGGCAGATGGCGCGGATGGTGCCGGAGGCGCCGACCGCCTCGTCCCAGCCCAGGCGTCGCAGGCTGTTCTCGATGCTCATCAGCTCCAGGCGGGCCGAGGTATAGGCCTGGGCGTAGCGCGCCGGGGTGATCTTGCCGTCCTTGAAGTAGCGTTGGGTGAAGCTCACGCAGCCCATCTGCAGGCTCTCGCGCAACTGCGATTCGAACTGCTGGCCGATGATGAACTCGGTGCTGCCGCCGCCGATGTCGACCACCAGGCGCTTGCCGGGGTTGTCCGGCAGGGTGTGGGAAACGCCCAGGTAGATCAGGCGCGCCTCTTCACGGCCGGAGATGACCTCCACCGGATGACCGAGGATCTGGTCGGCGACGCGGATGAATTCGGCGCGGTTGCGAGCCTCGCGCAGGGCGTTGGTGCCCACGACACGCACCGAACCGGGCGGCATGCCGTTGATGAACTGGGCGAACTGTTTCAGGCAGTCGTAGCCGCGCTGCATCGCTTCGGCGGTGAGCATGCGGTCTTCACCGATGCCCGCGGCCAGCTGGACCTTTTCCCCCAGGCGCTCGAGGATGCGGATCTCTCCGTGATCGGCCTTCGCCAAAACCATGTGGAAGCTGTTCGAGCCAAGGTCAATGGCCGCGATCATCGGGAAGGTCTTGGCAGGGGTATGGGGCATAGGGGCAGGTCCGGAAAAATACGAGAGACATCCTGCCATTTTAGGCAGGTAGTGCCAATGAAGGGGTTGTCACCGATCAGAAGTCGCCGCGGCAGCGATAGATATACTCAATCGGCTGCGCCTTTCGGTGTGGGCCGAGGCGGGATATGATGGCGGACACTTTTTCGCATCCGATTGACGGAGAGAATACATGAGCGAACATATCGTCAATGTTACCGATGCCAGCTTCGAGCAGGACGTACTGAAGTCCGACGGTCCCGTGCTGGTCGACTACTGGGCCGAATGGTGCGGCCCGTGCAAGATGATCGCCCCGGTACTCGACGAGATCGCCAAGGACTATCAGGGCAAGCTGAAAGTCTGCAAGCTGAACATCGACGAGAACCAGGACACCCCGCCGAAGTATGGCGTGCGTGGCATTCCGACCCTGATGCTGTTCAAGGGCGGTAACGTCGAAGCCACCAAGGTTGGCGCACTGTCCAAGTCGCAGCTGGCTGCCTTCCTCGACAGCAACATCTGAGTCGACGAAGTCCGAAAAGCCCCGCAGATTCGCGGGGCTTTTTTCTTTCTGCCCCTAGACGCTCCGAAACTCGGGTGTTAAATTCGGGCCACAACGAGTTTTTCGTTGTCCCCTGCAAGCCGTCGCCGACGCACTTCCCATTCGAATTCCAAGCGATCCTGTCCGTCATCTACGGCGCGGCTCTTCAAGCATCACGCTTGTTCCCTTTTCCCCTTTCAGCGTATTTACGTCCCTTCTATGAATCTGACCGAACTCAAGCAAAAGCCGATTGCCGAATTGCTGGAAATGTCCGATGCCATGGGCCTGGAAAACATGGCTCGTTCGCGCAAACAGGACATCATCTTCGCGCTGCTGAAGAAGCACGCGAAAAGCGGCGAGGAAATCTCCGGTGACGGCGTGCTGGAGATTCTCCAGGATGGCTTCGGCTTCCTGCGCTCCGCCGATTCCTCGTACCTGGCCGGCCCGGACGACATCTACGTCTCGCCCAGCCAGATCCGTCGCTTCAACCTGCGCACGGGCGATACCATCATCGGCAAGATTCGTCCGCCGAAGGAAGGCGAGCGTTACTTCGCCCTGCTGAAAGTCGACTCGATCAACTTCGATCGTCCGGAGAACGCGAAGAACAAGATTCTCTTCGAGAACCTGACGCCGCTGTTCCCGACCAAGCGCCTGACCATGGAAGCCGGCAACGGCTCCACCGAGGACCTCACCGGCCGTGTGATCGACCTCTGCTCGCCGATCGGCAAGGGCCAGCGCGGCCTGATCGTCGCCCCGCCGAAAGCGGGCAAGACGATCATGCTGCAGAACATTGCCTCGAACATCACCCGCAACAACCCCGAGTGCCACCTGATCGTCCTGCTGATCGACGAGCGCCCGGAAGAAGTGACCGAGATGCAGCGCACCGTGCGCGGCGAAGTGGTCGCTTCCACCTTCGACGAGCCGCCAACCCGCCACGTGCAGGTTGCCGAGATGGTGATCGAGAAGGCCAAGCGCCTGGTCGAGCACAAGAAGGACGTGATCATTCTGCTCGACTCCATCACCCGTCTGGCCCGTGCCTACAACACCGTGATCCCGAGCTCCGGCAAGGTGCTTACCGGTGGTGTCGACGCCCACGCCCTGGAAAAGCCCAAGCGCTTCTTTGGCGCCGCGCGCAACATCGAGGAAGGCGGTTCGCTGACCATCCTCGCCACCGCGCTAATCGAAACCGGCTCGAAGATGGACGAAGTGATCTACGAGGAATTCAAGGGTACCGGTAACTCGGAACTCATCCTCGACCGTCGCATTTCGGAAAAACGCGTGTTCCCGGCGATCAACATCAACCGTTCGGGCACCCGTCGCGAAGAGCTGCTCACCGGTGAGGAAGAGCTGCAGCGCATGTGGATCCTGCGCAAGATCCTCCACCCGATGGACGAGATCGCCGCGGTCGAGTTCCTGCTGGACAAGCTCCGCCAGACCAAGACCAACGACGAGTTCTTCGACTCGATGAAGCGCAGCAAGTAAGCGCGGTTCGAACCACACAAGGCCGGGGAAACCCGGCCTTCGTGTTTCTGCCCGGCGCTGATAGGCGGTAGACTGTCGCATCATCCTGCCGCCATCGAGACCCTCATGCAGTATCGCGACCTGCGCGAGTTCATCGCTGCCCTGGAGCAGCGCGGACAGCTCAAGCGCATCCAGGCGCCGGTATCCCCGGTGCTGGAAATGACCGAGGTGTGCGACCGCACCCTGCGCGCCAAGGGCCCGGCCCTGCTGTTCGAAAAGCCCACCGGCTTCGACATGCCTGTGCTCGGCAACCTGTTCGGCACGCCCGAGCGCGTGGCCCTGGGCATGGGTGCGGAAGACGTCTCCGAGCTGCGCGAGATCGGCAAGCTGCTGGCCTTCCTCAAGGAGCCGGAGCCGCCCAAGGGGCTGAAGGACGCCTGGTCCAAGCTGCCGATCTTCAAGAAGGTCATCAACATGGCGCCCAAGGTCCTGAAGGACGCGCCGTGCCAGGAAGTGATCGAGGAGGGCGACGACGTCGACCTGTCGAAGCTGCCGGTGCAGACCTGCTGGCCTGGCGACGTCGCTCCGCTGATTACCTGGGGCCTGACCGTCACCCGCGGGCCGAACAAGGAACGGCAGAACCTGGGCATCTATCGCCAGCAGGTGATCGGCCGCAACAAGGTCATCATGCGCTGGCTGAGCCACCGTGGCGGCGCGCTGGACTTCCGCGAGTGGTGCCAGAAGCATCCCGGCCAGCCCTATCCGGTGGCCGTTGCCCTTGGCGCGGACCCGGCGACCATCCTCGGCGCTGTCACTCCGGTGCCGGATAACCTCTCCGAATACGCCTTCGCTGGCCTGCTGCGTGGCCACAAGACCGAGCTGGTCAAGTGCATTGGCAGCGACCTGCAGGTGCCTGCCAGTGCCGAAATCGTCCTCGAAGGGGTGATCCACCCCGGCGAGATGGCCGACGAAGGCCCGTATGGCGACCACACCGGCTACTACAACGAGGTGGACCGCTTCCCGGTATTTACCGTCGAGCGCATCACCCGCCGGCAGAAGCCGATCTACCACAGCACCTACACCGGCCGCCCGCCGGATGAGCCGGCGATCCTCGGCGTGGCGCTGAACGAAGTGTTCGTGCCGATCCTGCAGAAGCAGTTCCCCGAGATCACCGACTTCTACCTGCCGCCCGAAGGCTGCTCCTACCGCATGGCGGTGGTGACCATGAAGAAGCAGTACCCCGGCCACGCCAAGCGCGTGATGCTCGGTGTCTGGTCGTTCCTGCGACAGTTCATGTACACCAAGTTCGTTATCGTCACCGACGACGACATCAACGCCCGCGACTGGAACGACGTGATCTGGGCCATCACCACGCGCATGGACCCCAAGCGCGACACGGTGATGATCGACAACACGCCGATCGACTACCTGGACTTCGCCTCGCCGATTTCCGGCCTGGGCTCGAAGATGGGCCTGGACGCCACCCACAAGTGGCCGGGCGAGACCAGCCGCGAGTGGGGCCGGGTGATCGAGAAGGACCCGGCGGTAACCCGTCGGGTCGATGAAATCTGGGCGAGCCTGGGCATCGATTGATGTGGCCGCCCGCCTGTAGGACCGAGGGGGACGCCTAGTCCTTGCTCGCGAACCCAACTCCGCTGCTGGGGGTGTTCGCGAGCAAGCTCGCTCCTACAACTAAAAGAACGAGAACATCGCTTGAAAGTGACCTTGCAACCCTCCGGCGCCCAGCTCGAGCTGACGCCCGGGGAACGTATCCTCGACGGTGCGCGGCGCCTGGGCTACGAGTGCCCGCAGAGCTGCCGCAACGGCAACTGCCACATCTGTGCGGCGCTGCTGGTGGAAGGCCGCGTGCGCCAGGATGGCGAGGTGCGTGACCATGGCGAACTCTTTACCTGCCTGGCCGAGCCGCTGGAAGACTGCGTGCTGCACTGGGATGGCGTGCTGGCGCCCGGCGAGTTGCCGGTGCGTGCGCTGTCCTGCCAACTGACGCTCTGCGAGCCGGTGGGCGGCGACGTCTGGCGCGTGCGCCTGCGCGCCCCGGCCGGCAAGCCGCCGCGCTACCACGCCGGGCAGTACCTGCTGATCGAGCGCGAGGGCAGCGATCCGGCGGCCTTCTCCCTGGCCTCCGCGCCGCAGGACGGGCGTGACCTGGAACTGCACATCCTGGCCCGCGAGAACAGCGCCATCGACCTGCTGGCGCAACTCCAGCGCGACCGTTTCGCCCGCGTGCAGATGCCCTTCGGCGACGCGCACCTCGCCGACCTGCCGGACGGCCCGCTGGTGCTGATCGCCGCCGGCACCGGCATGGCGCAGATGCACAGCCTGATCGAGTTCTGCCGCGCCGCCGGCTTTGCCCACCCGGTGCACCTGTACTGGGGCGTGCGCCGCCCGGAAGACTTCTACGATCTGCCCCATTGGGATCAGTGGGAAAGCGTGCCCAACCTGCACCTGCACAAGATCGTCAGCGACCTGTGCGGCTGGCAGGGGCGCTGTGGCCTGCTGCATGAGGCGGTGTGCGAGGACTTCGCCGAGCTGGCCGGCCTGCGCGTCTACGCCAGCGGCTCGCCGGCGATGGTCTATGGCACGTTGGATGCGCTGGTGGCGGCGGGCATGGACCCGCATCAAATGCGCGCGGATGTCTTCGCCTACGCCCCACGCAGCTGATTCAGCTCAGGGGCTGGGCTTTCTGTAGGAGCGAGCTTGCTCGCGAACGATGTGCCCGGCAGCGTCGGTGTTGGGCGTGTTCGCGAGCAAGCTCGCTCCTACAGGGTGACGCCTTGGCTGCGTTACCCCGGCGGCTCAGTCACGCGGAGACTCGATGGAAAACTCCTCCTGCAGCGCCGCGCGAATCCAGTCCTCGAACCAGGCGACGTCGGCGCTTACCGCGCCGGTGGGCAGCAGCAACTGGTAGCTTTCCAGCGGCACTTCCTCGGGCAGCGGCCGCACCAGCGTGCCGGCGGCCAGCTGGTGCTTCACCAGCACCAGGTTGGCCAGGGCGATACCGTGGCCGGCCTCGGCCATGGACAGCGCGTGGTCGTTGCTGACGTAGAGCACGTCGGAGTTCACCCGCAGGTCGAGGCCGATGGTGGACAACCAGAGGTTCCACCATTCGCCGTCGTCGACGTGGATCAGCTTGTGCTGCGCCAGCTCGTGCACGCTGGTCAGCGGGCCGTGCTCCTCGAGATAGGCGGGTGAACACACCGGGAACACCGCCGGCCGCACGAGGGTGCTGTGGCACTGCGGATAGACGCCGGGAAGCCCGTAGACAATCCCCAGATCGGCGCTTTTACCGTCCACTTCGCTGAAAGTCGGGTTCGGCTCCACCGCCACCTTCAGGCCGGGGCGTTGCTGCCGCAGGGTCTCCAGGCGCGGCATCAGCCAGCGCTTGGCGAAGGCCGGTACCACGAGGATCTTCAGCCAGCGCGCGGTGCCGCCGGGGGCCAGTTCATGGCCGGCATCGGCGATCTGCTGCAGGGCTGTGGATATCTTTGCGTAGTAGCGTTGCCCGGCGGGCGTCAGGCTGACTCCGCGCGGGGTGCGCTCGAACAACTGCACGCCCAGCCAATCCTCCAGCAGCTTGACGTGTCGGCCGATGGCCGGCTGCGTCACATGCAGGTCTTTCGAGGCGGCGACGTAGCTGCCCAGGCGTGCGGCGGCCTCGAAGGCGCGGACGGCATTGAGCGGCGGAAGACGCTGGATGGACATGGCTGGACCTCGAAGGCGGGCTGAGCTGTTAAATTTCAGCTGTTAAATTATTTAATATCGAATGTAAGAAAATTGAGCTTTTCGCTCAACCACCTTTCTTCGAATATCCGCTCCAGCAGCATCACCACAATATCGAGCCGAACCCACGGCCAGCGCTGCATCCAGCGTTTACTCCAGCCCTGCCAGAACAACTACAAGATCCCCCGAACGCCAGCGTGCGGCGGACGGGAAGGATGCGGAGGTTTCACCATGAATGCCCTGCACAGCCTGCAGACGGCGGCGGTTTCGATCCGCTCCGTGCGCAAGGTCTACGGCGATCCGGCCAGCGGTCCCGTCGCGCTGAAATGCGTCGACCTGGACATCCGCGACAATGAATTCTTCACCCTGCTCGGCCCTTCGGGCTGCGGCAAGACCACCCTCCTGCGGATGATCGCCGGCTTCGAATTCCCCACCGCCGGGGAAATCCAGCTGTACGGCGAGAACATCGCTGACCGCCCGCCGTTCGAGCGCCCGGTCAACACGGTGTTCCAGCACTACGCGCTGTTCCCGCACATGACCATCGCCGAGAACCTCGCCTTCGGCCTGGAATCCCACCCGATGGGCCAGCGCATGAGCAAGGCGCAGGTTGCCGAGCGCGTCCGCGAGATGCTCGCCCTGGTGCAGATGGAACGCTTCGCCCAGCGCAAGCCGACCCAGCTTTCCGGCGGCCAGCAGCAGCGCGTCGCCCTGGCCCGCGCTTTGGCACCGCATCCCAAGGTGCTGCTGCTCGACGAGCCGCTTTCCGCCCTCGATCTCAAGCTGCGCCAGGCCATGCGCGAAGAGCTCAAGGCGATCCAGGCCAAGACTGGCATCACCTTCATCTTCGTCACCCACGACCAGGAAGAAGCGCTGACCATGTCCGACCGCATCGCCGTGCTCTCCGAGGGCGAGGTGCAGCAGGTGGGTCGCCCGGACGATATCTACGAGCATCCGCGCAACCGCTTCGTCGCCGACTTCATCGGCGAGACCAACTTCCTCCCGGCCCGCGTCGAGAACTTCGACGGCGACCGCGCTTACTACCGCATCGGCGGTGAGCAGTTGATCGAGGCTGGCTCCCGCGAGGGCCTGAAGGTCGGCGCCGAAGTCACCCTGTCGATCCGCCCCGAGCGCCTGCAACTGGTGGCCGAGGACACGTCGTCCGCCGCGCCCTGCACCGTCGTCCAGCAGATCTACCTGGGCACCGACCTGCAGTACCAGGTGGCGCTCGCCGATGGCAGCAAGCTGACCGTCCGTGCGCCCAACAGCGCCGGCCAGCGTCAGCGCCTGGTAGCCGGGCAACGCGCCGGGCTGCTGTTCGAAAAAGGCAGCGCCAGCGTCCTGGTGGACTGAGCGGAGGTGAGCATGAACCCGTTATCCACAACCGCCGGCAATGCGCTGGAGCGGCGCCAGGCGCTGCGCAGCTTCCTTGGCGTGTCGCCCGCGCTGGTGTCCATCGGCCTGTTCCTGATCGTGCCGATCTTCATCGTCATCGGCTACTCGCTGATGCAGGCCAACCCCTATGGCGGCGTGAACCCGCACTTCAGCGTCGATGCCTACGTTTCGCTGCTGTTCGAGCGCCAGCTCGACGACAGCCTGGCCTTCGCCGACTCCTACGTGATGATCGCGCTGCGCTCCATCGGCATCGCCGCGGCGACCACCGCGATCACCCTGCTGGTGGGTTTCCCGGTGGCGGTGTGGCTGGCCATGCAGCCGGCGCACCGTCGCGGCCTGCTGATCTTCCTGATCACCGTGCCGTTCTGGGCCAATCTGCTGATCCGCACCTACGCGTGGATCCTGCTGCTGCGCGGCACTGGGGTGGTCAACGGCACGCTGATGAGCCTCGGCATCATCCACCAGCCGCTGAACCTGCTCTACACCGACGGCGCCGTGCTGCTGGGCCTGGTCTACACCTACGCGCCCTTCGTCGTGCTGCCGATCTACGCGACCCTCGAGAAGATGGACATGCGCCTGCTCGAAGCGGCCCAGGACCTTTACGCCGGGCGTATCCGCACCCTGCGCAAGGTGGTCCTGCCGATCGCCCGGCCGGGGATTCTCGCCGGCGCCATCCTCACCTTCGTGCCCTGCCTGGGCGCGATGATCGCCCCCGAGCTGCTCGGCGGCGGCACCAAGATGATGCTCGGCAACCTGATCTTCCGACAGTTCAGCGACTCGCGGAACTGGCCCTTTGGCGCGGCGCTGTCGTTGGTGCTCATGGGCGCCGTGATGCTGGTGCTGATGTTCTACGCGATTCGCGCCGAGCGCCTGCGCATCGCCCGGGGAGGTGAATGATGCTCTCGCTGCTGACCAAGCGCCGTCTGGGCGTGCAGGACTTCCGTGGCTTCGGCGTCCTGAGTTTCCTGTTCTACCTGTACCTCTACGCGCCCATCGTGGTGCTGGTGGTGCTGTCGTTCAACGCCAACCAGTCCGCCACCGTGTGGACCGGCTTCAGCCTCGACTGGTACCGCAGCGCCTTCGCTAATCAGGCGTTGCGCCAGGCCGCCGGCAACAGCCTGCTGATCGCCGTGTGCGCCAGCGTGATCGCCACGGCGATCGCCACCCTGGCCGCGCTGGGCACCTCGCGCGGGGCCAAGTTCAAGGGCCTGCGCCTGTCCATGGGAGCGATCATGCTGCCGCTGGTGCTGCCCGAGATCGTCGTCGGCGTCGCCACCCTGGCGCTGTTCTCCACCCTCGGCCTGTCGCTGGGCTATGGCAACCTGATCATCGCCCACACGGTGTTCTGCATCCCGTTCGCCTACCTGCCGATCCGTGCTCGCCTGAACGACATGGACCTGTCCCTGGAACAGGCCGCCGCCGACCTCTACGCCGGGCCCTGGCGGACCTTCCGCAAGGTCACCCTGCCGCTGCTGATGCCGGGGATCTTCTCCGGGGTGATGCTCGCCTTCATCGTCTCGCTGGATAACTTCGTGATCTCGATGATGGTCTCCCAGGCCGGCACCACCACCTTGCCGATCTTCATCTTCGGCCTGCTGCGCATGGGCGTGACGCCCGATGTGAACGCGGTGTCGACCCTGATCCTCGGCGTTTCCGTGCTGTTCGTAACCCTGTCCTTCCTGCTTGGCAAGAAGAAAGCCTGAGAGCCCGCCCAATGCCTGTCCGAGCTTGCCCATACGTCGTTGGAAACAGCCTCGAAATGCTCATTTACAGCCGTAAACTGCGCTTTCTCACCTGTTCCCGCCTCGTCTGGGCAGCGCTCGACCAGCCCTTGAACGGACTCTCCGCCCACATACCGGAGTAGAAGATGAGCAAACTGATCGCTGCTGTAGGTGCCTCGCTGGCCATGGGCCTGGTGGCAAACGTGCACGCCGCCGAACAACTGAACGTGGTGAGCTGGAGTGGCTATTTCACCCCGCAGATCCTGGAGAAGTTCGAGAAGGAAACCGGTATCAAGGTCACCGTGGATTCCTATGACTCCAACGAGACCCTGCTGGCCAAGCTCAAGCAGGGCGGCACCGGCTATGACGTGGCCATTCCCTCGCACCAGTTCGTGCCGATCCTGATCCAGGAAAAGTTGCTGGAGCGCTTCGACCCGGCCGGCCAGCCGTACTACGCCAACGTCGAGGACAACCTGAAGAAGCCCGCCTGGGACCCGGAAGGCGCCTACGCCGTGCCCTTCATCTGGGGCACCACCAGCGTGGTGCTGGACAGCGCGAAATACAGTGGCCCGGCCGACAGTTACTCGGTGCTGTTCACCCCGCCGAAGGAGCTGCAGGGCAAGATCAACATGTTCGACTCGGCCAGCGAAGTCATCGATACCGCCAGCCTCTACCTGGGCATCCCGCTGTGCAGCGAGGACCCCAAGCAGATGCAACAGGTGCTGACCCTGCTGAAGACCCAGAAGCCCTTCGTGAAGACCTACAGCTCCAAGGCCGGCTCGATCCGCGAGAACCTGGCCTCGGGCGAGGTCGACATGTCGATGTTCTGGGGCGGCTCGTCGATGCGTGCGCGTGAGATGAAATCCAGCCTGAAGTACCTCTACCCGAAAGAGGGCGTGATGGCCTGGGTGGACAACCTGGTGATCCCGGCCGGCGCCAAGCACCCGGAGAACGCGAAGAAGTTCATCGCTTTCCTCAGCCAGCCGGAAAACTCGGCGATGACCCAGAACTTCCTCAAGCACCAGAGCCCGATCAAGGGCGTGGAACCCTTCCTCGATGCCAGCCTCAAGGATGCGCCGGAGCTGCACATCCCCGAGGGCACCAAGGTGGTGTTCAGCAAGACCTGCGGCGAAGGCGCGATCCGCCTGGCCGACCGCATCTGGACCAACCTGATGCGCTGATCCCGCCAGACGGGAATACGGCACAGCGATGCACGCGTGCGCCAGCTCGGCGCAGCGGCATCGCTCGGCCTGAAGAACGCAACAAGCCTCGCCTGCCAGCGGGGTTGCTGAACCCGACATAGGCTTCCCATCTGCCGGAAGCTCCCGATGAAAGAAGGCCGCGCTCCATGAGCCAGTACAAGCACAACAACGAACTCGTCCAGCTCCAGGCCCATGAACTGGCCCAGCGCATCCGCCTGCGCCAGGTGTCCTGCCGCGAAGTCATGCAGGCGCACCTGGCGCAGATCGAACGCTACAACCCGGCGGTCAACGCCATCATCAGCCTGCAGCCCGAAGAGCAGCTGCTCGCCGAGGCCGACCTGCGCGACGCCGAGCTCGCACGCGGCGAATACCGCGGCTGGATGCATGGCCTGCCTCATGCGGTGAAGGACCTGTCGCTGACCCAGGGCATCCGCACCACCCTCGGCTCGCCGCTGTTCCGCGACTATGTGCCCGAACGCGACGGGATCATGGTCGAGCGCATCCGCGCGGCCGGCGCCGTGCTGATCGGCAAGACCAACACCCCGGAATTCGGCCTCGGCTCGCACAGCTACAACCCGATCTTCGGTGCCACCGGCTGCGCCTATGCGCCCGACCGCACTGCCGGCGGCAGCAGCGGTGGCGCGGCAGCGGCCCTGGCGCTGCAGATGGTCCCGGTGGCCGACGGCAGCGACATGATGGGCTCGCTGCGCAACCCGGCGGCGTTCAACAACATCGTCGGCTTCCGTCCGTCCCAGGGCCGCGTGCCCTTCGACGACAGCGCCGACCTGTTCGTCGACCAGCTCGGCTACGAAGGCCCGATGGGCCGCAGCGTGCGTGATGTGGCGCTGCTGCTGTCGGTGCAGGCCGGTGGTGATGCGCGCGCGCCGCTGTCCATCTCCGAGAGTGGCGAGCAGTTCGCCGGCAGGCTGGAGCGCGACTTCAAGGGCGCGCGCCTGGGCTGGCTGGGCGACCTGGGCGGCCACCTGCCGATGGAGCGGGGTGTGCTGGAGCTGTGCCGCAAATCCTTCGCCGACTTCGAAGCCATTGGCTGCCACATCGAAGACACCGCCATGGGCTTCTCCGCCGAGCGTCTCTGGGACACCTGGCGCACCTTGCGTCACTGGATGGTCGCCGGCTCCCTCGGCGCCGCCTATACCGATCCGGCCAAGCGCGAGCTGCTCAAGCCCGAGGCCATCTGGGAAGTGGAGAACGGCCTGAAGCTGTCTGCCATGGACGTGTTCCGTGCCTCCGCCGCGCGCAGCGACTGGTACCGCGCCATCAGCCAGCTGTTCGAGCGCTATGACTATCTGCTGCTGCCCAGCGCGCAACTGTTCCCGTTCGACAAGAGCTGGGACTGGCCGAAGGAAGTCGCCGGCAAGGCCATGGACACCTACCACCGCTGGATGGAGGTGGTGATTCCGGCCACCCTGTCCGGATGCCCGGTGGCCAACGTGCCGGTAGGCTTCAATGAACAGGGCCTGCCCATGGGCATCCAGATCATCGGCAAGCACCAGGCCGACATGGCCGTGCTGCAGCTGGCCCACGCCTACGAGCAGGCTTCGCGCTGGTACCAGCGCTGCCCGCCGCCAATGCTGAAAGGCGACTGATTTATCCACAAGCGAGGGGGACGCATGAACATCAGCTTCTTCCAGGAACTGCTGCAGAGCATCAGCGAGCGCGGCCGGCAATTGCTGGAGTCGCGCGAGCCGGCGCCGGGCAATGCCCAGGCGTTGGCGCAGGCCTGCCGCAAACTGATCTCCGGCCATGGCGAGGCTTCCGGCGTGGCGCTGGCGCGGCAGGTGCTATGCGCCTACCGCGACTGTCCGGAGGAGCAGCAGAAGGCTTTCTTCGACACGCTGCTCATGGACTTCGCGCCGCCTCATGACGCGCTGGCCGAAGCCTGCCAGCGCTATCTCGACGATCCTTCGTCGGCCAACACCACCCAGCTGTTCGAGGCCAGCGAACCACCGCGCCAGGAACTGTTCCGCCGCCTTAATCAGGCGCCGGGCGGCACCGCCGAGCTGATCGCCATGCGCCGCAGGCTGCTGGGGGAACTCAAGGGCAAACCCGAGTTGGCGGCCGTGGACCACGACCTGCAGCACCTGCTGGCGTCCTGGTTCAACCGTGGCTTCCTGGTGCTGCGGCGTATCGACTGGTCGACCCCGGCGTCGATCCTGGAAAAGATCATCAAGTACGAGGCCGTCCACGCGATCAAGGACTGGGACGACCTGCGCAGCCGCCTGCAACCGGCCGACCGCCGCTGCTTCGCCTTCTTCCACCCAGCGCTGGCGGAAGAACCGCTGATCTTCGTCGAGGTGGCGCTGACCCGCGCGATGCCGGGCGCGATTGCAGACATTCTCGAGCCGGCAACAGACGTTCAGCCGGCAGAGGAACCCGATACGGCGGTGTTTTACTCCATCAGCAACTGCCAGGACGGCCTGCGCGGCATTTCCTTCGGCAACTTCCTGATCAAGCAGGTAGTGGAAGAGCTGGCGAGGGAGATTCCCGGCCTGCGCCAGTACGTCACCCTGTCGCCGGTACCCGGCTTCCGTCGCTGGCTCGATGGGCTGGGCGACGACCCGCAACTGGGCGCGGCCGCCACCGACCTGCTCAAGGCGCTCAAGCCCGACGCGGCGCCACCGCCGCGCACCGAGCAGCCGCTGCTGGCGCTGGCCGCCGAATATTTCCTGCACGCCAAGAACGGCGCCGGGCTGCCGCTGGACCCGGTGGCGCGCTTCCACCTCGGCAACGGTGCCCGCCTGGAGCGCCTGAACTGGCGTGGCGACCTTTCCACCAGCGGCCTGCGCCAGGCTGCCGGACTGATGGTCAACTACCGCTACGAACTGCGCCAGATCGAAAAGAACCACGAAGCCTACGCC
Organism: Pseudomonas sp. C9-3; assembly: GCF_032392015.1. NCBI lineage: Bacteria > Pseudomonadati > Pseudomonadota > Gammaproteobacteria > Pseudomonadales > Pseudomonadaceae > Pseudomonas > Pseudomonas sp. C9-3. The sequence continues at coordinate 6,260,463 of NZ_CP135919.1, forward strand.
AACCAGGGCGCGGTCGCGGCCTCACCCGAGGTGCGCAAGCTCGCGACGCTGTCGGCGAAAACAAAACGCTAGGACCTCACCATGAACCAGAGTCTTTTCGCCGAAGTCGGCAAACACCTGCCCAGCGACCTGTCCAAGCCCTTCATCCGCACCCCATTGGGTGGCGGCTACAGCTATGCCGACATGCTGCGCAGCACTTCGCAGTTCGCCCATGCGCTGGTGGAACTTGGCGTGCAGCCGGGCGACCGCGTTGCCGTGCAGGTCGACAAGAGCCCCGAGACGGTGATGCTCTACCTCGCCGTGCTGCGCGTCGGTGCGGTCTACCTGCCGCTCAACAGCGGCTACACCGGCGATGAGCTGCGCTACTTCCTCGACGACGCCGAGCCTTCGCTGTTCGTCTGCGCGCCGGCCTTTGAAGCCCAGGCCCGCGAACTGGCCGAAGCCAGCGGTGTGGCTCGTGTGGCGACCCTGGGCGACCAGGTCGACGGCTCGCTGATGGACGCCGTGCATGGCAAGCCGGGGCGCTTCGTCGACGTGCCGCGCGCCTCCAGCGACCTCGCCGCGATCCTCTATACCTCCGGCACCACCGGGCGTTCCAAGGGGGCGATGATCAGCCACGGCAACCTCGTCTCCAATGCCCGCGCACTGGTGGATGCCTGGCAGATTACCGGCGAGGACTGGCTGCTCCATGCGCTGCCGATCTTCCATATCCACGGCCTGTTCGTGGCCTGCAACAGTCTGCTGATGGCGGGCGGTTCGATGCTCTTCCTCAGCAAGTTCGACGCCGCGCAGATGCTTCGCCTGCTGCCGCAGGTGAACCTGCTGATGGGCGTGCCGACCTTCTACACCCGCCTGCTCGACCAACCCGGCCTGACCCGCGAGGCGGTGGCGCACATGCGCCTGTTCATCTCCGGCTCCGCGCCACTCACCGCCGAGACCCACAAGGCGTTCTCCGAACGCACCGGCATGGCGATCCTCGAGCGCTACGGCATGACCGAGACGGGCATGAACACTTCCAACCCGCTGGATGGCGAGCGCATTGCCGGCACTGTCGGCTTCCCGCTGCCGGGTGTCGAACTGCGCATCACCGATCCTTCGCAGTCCGCGCCGACCCTGCTGCCACAGGGCGAGCCGGGGATGATCGAGGTGCGTGGGCCGAACGTGTTCCAGGGCTACTGGCGCATGCCGGAGAAGACCGGCGAGGAGCTGCGCGCGGACGGCTACTTCATGACCGGCGATATCGGCTTCATCGATGACAAGGGCTACGTGCAGATCGTCGGCCGCAACAAGGACATGATCATCAGCGGCGGCTTCAACGTGTATCCCAAGGAGCTGGAGGAAATCCTCGACACCCTGCCGGGCGTGGTCGAGTCGGCGGTGATCGGCGTGCCGCACCCGGACTTCGGCGAGGGCGTTACCGCCGTGCTGGTGGCCAGCCAAGGGCAGGCGCCGAGCGAGGCCCAGGTGCTCGCCGCGCTGGACGGCAAGCTGGCGCGCTTCAAGCAGCCCAAGCGGGTGATGGTGGTCGATGCGCTGCCGCGCAATGTGATGGGCAAGGTGCAGAAGAACGTGCTGCGTGAGCAGTTCAAGGCGCTGTATTCCTGAGCCTTGCGTACCTGAAAAAGCCCCGTTCGCGGGGCTTTTGCTTTCGTAGGAGCGGACTCCGTCCGCGATGTGTCTGTCTCGCGCCTTTGTTTCCCGCGTCGCGCCGGAGTGCGCGCTGGCTCCCTGTTTCGCCCCCTCGGGCGACCCACTTTGGCAAACGACCCAAAGTGGGCAAAGGTCTTGCCCCAATCATCCGGTTTTTCGCTTGGGGCGAAAAATGCCCTCGTTGAAGCGAAGTTCCAGGGGCCCGCCACGACGGGCCATCCCTGGCCCATCGTGGCTCTCGCGGCATCCATGCCGCTCAACCCCTGAAACTCCGCTTCAACGAGGCCTCCTGAACGGGGCCGTTCGGAGTGCGTGGATGTTCCTCTGGAAATCTCTTTAAAGCCAAAGCCAAAGCCAGAGTCGGTGAGATAGGGCGCTTCGTAGGAGCGAGCTTGCTCGCGAATCGCTTAACGCCGGATTCTCCTGTAAGAGCGACAGAATGGAAAAAGCCCCGCTTGAGCGGGGCTTTTTGTGTCGCCGGAACGCTATCAGCGAACCGTCACCACCACCTTGCCCACCGCCTTGCGCTGGCCCAGGTGGTTGATCGCGTCGGCGGCTTTCTCCAGCGGGAAAGTCTGCGACACCAGCGGCTTGATCTTGCCGTCGGCGAACCATTTGAACAGCTGCTGGAAGTTCGCCGCGTTGTCCTGCGGCTGGCGCTGGGCGAAGGAGCCCCAGAACACGCCGACCAGGGAGGCACCCTTGAGCAGGGTGAGGTTGGCCGGCAGCGACGGGATGGTGCCGCTGGCGAAACCGACCACCAGCATACGGCCGTTCCAGGCGATGGAGCGGAAGGCTTCCTCGAACAGGTCGCCGCCGACCGGGTCGTAGATCACGTCCACGCCCTGGCCGCCGGTGATTTCCTTGAGCTTGTCCTTCAGGCTGCCTTCGCTGTAGTTGATCAGCACGTCGGCACCGGCGGCCTTGGCCACTTCCAGCTTGGCCTCGCTGCTGGCGGCGGCGATCACCTTGGCGCCCATGGCCTTGCCGATTTCCACGGCAGCCAGGCCCACGCCACCGGAGGCGCCGAGCACCAGCAGGGTCTCGCCCGGCTGCAGGTTGGCGCGCTGTTTGAGTGCGTGCATGGAGGTGCCGTAGGTCATGCCGAAGGCCGCGGCGCTGGCGAAATCCATGCCGTCGGGAATCGGCATCACGCTGTAGCCGGGCACCGCCACTTCCTCGGCGAAGCTGCCCCAGCCGGTCAGCGCCATCACGCGGTCGCCGGGCTTCACATGGGTGACTTTCTCGCCGACCGCGCCGACTACGCCGGCAGCCTCGCCACCCGGGGAGAACGGGAAGGGCGGTTTGAACTGGTATTTGCCCTCGATGATCAGCGTATCGGGGAAGTTAACCCCGGCGGCATGCACCTGCAGCAGGACTTCGTTCTTCTTCGGCTCGGGGCTGGCGATGTCTTCCAGCACCAGGGTTTCGGCGGGGCCGAAGGCTTTGCACAGCACGGCTTTCATTCGAAGTACTCCGTTGGCGGGTTCTTGTTTCCGAGTGGGGCAGTGTAGGAGTGCAGGGGCAGGGGGCAAATCACCATGGCCTCGGCTTATGCCCCGATATAGCTTGGGCGGCGGCGCGACTGTGGCTATCCTTTGCCCATCGAATCCGGAGACATCGCCTTGAGAGCTTTCCTCGCCCTGTTGCTGGTCCTTTCCTTCAGCCCCTTCGTCATCGCCTCCGAGTCCGAAGAGGCCAAGCCGGAAGACGCCAACAAGCCGGTCTTCGTCGACCTGACGCCGGCCCTGGTGGGTAACTACGGCAGCGGCCCGCGGCTGAAGTACTTCAAAGCCGACATCGCCCTGAAGGTCATCGGCAAGGAAGCGTCGGAGAAGGTCGAGCACCACGAGCCGCTGATCCGCAACCAACTGGTGATGCTGTTTGCCCAGCAAACGGATGAATCCCTCGGCAGCGTCGACGGCAAGGAAAAACTGCGCCAGGAAGCGCTGAAGCAGGTGCAGACCGTGCTGCAGCAGGAAGAAGGCAAGCCACTGGTCGACGACCTGCTGTTCAACAACCTGATCGTCCAGCCCTGAGCGCTTCCCGAGGCGCCTGCATGAGCGCAACTCATCTGCGCACCGCAGGCGCCACCGTTTTCCGGCTGCGGCCACCCGTCGCAATGCCGGTCTGAAAGTCCCGCCTCGCAAGGCGCGTAGGAAATTTCCTCTGCACGCCTGACCTGAATCAAACCCCATTTGCCGCCGGTCGCCGAACATCCCCTCATGATTCGCTCGAATTCGAGCGCCTGGACAAGGGGAAATCGGATGACAGGAAACGCAAAAAGCTGGCGCACCCGCGGTCTCGCGGTGCTGGTGGTGGCCGTGCTCGCCGCGCTGGCCTGGCAGACGTTCAAGCCGACCGGGCTGGGCGAAGGTTTTGCCAGCGGCAACGGGCGCATCGAAGCCACCGAGGTGGACGTTGCGACCAAACTCGCCGGGCGGGTGGCGGAAATCCTCGTGGACGAAGGTGACTTCGTGAAGACCGGCCAGGTCGTCGCGCGCATGGATACCCAGGTGCTCAAGGCCCAGCTGGCGCAGGCCGAGGCCGAGGTGCGGCGGGCGCAGAACGCCAAGCTCACCGCCGAGTCCCTGGTGGCCCAGCGGCACAGCGAGAAGGCCACCGCCGAAGCCATGGTCGCCCAGCGCCAGGCCGAGCTTACCGCTGCGCAGAAGCGCTTCACCCGCACCGAGCAGCTGGTCAAGCGCAACGCCCTGCCGCAACAGCAACTCGACGATGACCGCGCAGCCCTGCAGAGCTCCCAGGCGGCGCTGGCTGCTTCGCGCTCCCAGGTCATCTCGGCTCAGGCCAGCATCGCTGCTGCCAGCTCCCAGGTGATCGAGGCGCAGTCGGCCATCGAGGCCGCCACTGCGAGCACCGTGCGCCTGCAGGCCGACATCGACGACAGCGACCTCAAGGCCCCGCGCAACGGCCGCGTGCAGTACCGCGTGGCGCAGCCGGGCGAGGTCCTGCCGGCCGGCGGCAAGCTGCTCAACATGGTCGACCTGGCCGATGTCTACATGACCTTCTTCCTGCCCTCGGGCCAGGCCGGCAAGGTCGAGCTGGGGCAGGAAGTGCACCTGGTGATCGATGCGGTGCCGGAGTACGTGATCCCGGCCAAGGTGTCCTACGTCGCCAGCGTCGCGCAGTTCACGCCCAAGACCGTGGAGACTGCCAACGAGCGCGAGAAGCTGATGTTCCGCGTCAAGGCGCGCCTCGATCCGGGCCTGCTGGAGAAGTACATCACCTACGTGAAGACCGGCGTGCCGGGCATGGCCTATATGCGCCTCGACCCGCAGGTGGAATGGCCGGCTGACCTGCAGATCAAGGTCCCGCAATGAGCGGCGCCGGCTGCGTGGCGCATCTCACCGGCGTCTCGCTGCGCTACGGCGAGACCCGCGCGGTGGACGACGTCAGCCTGGCAATCCCGGCCAACCGCATGGTCGGCCTGATCGGCCCGGATGGTGTCGGCAAGTCCAGCCTGCTGGCGCTGCTGGCCGGCGCGCGGAAGATGCAGGACGGCGAGATCCAGGTGCTCGGCGGCGACATGCGCGACGTGCGCCATCGCCGCGCCGTGTGCCCGCGCATCGCCTACATGCCGCAAGGGCTGGGCAAGAACCTCTACCCGACGCTCTCGGTGTTCGAGAACGTCGATTTCTTCGGTCGCCTGTTCGGCCACGACAAGGCCGAGCGCGAGCGGCGCATCGCCGACCTGCTGCAGAGTACCGGGCTGGCGCCTTTCGCCGAGCGGCCGGCGGGCAAGCTGTCCGGTGGCATGAAGCAGAAGCTCGGGCTGTGCTGCGCGCTGATCCATGACCCCGACCTGCTGATCCTCGACGAACCCACCACCGGCGTCGACCCGCTGTCGCGCAACCAGTTCTGGGAATTGATCGGTCGTATCCGCGCCGGTCGCGAAGGCATGAGCGTGCTGGTGGCCACCGCCTACATGGAGGAGGCCGAGCGCTTCGACTGGCTGGTGGCGATGGACGAGGGCAAGGTGCTCGCCACCGGGACACCCGCCGAGTTGCGCGAGCAGACATCGACGCAGAACCTCGAGGAGGCGTTCATTGCGCTGCTGCCCGAGAGCAAGCGTGCTGGCCACCACAAGCTGGTGATTCCCCCGCGTCCGCAGAATGACGGTGCACCGCAGATCGCCATCGAGGCCGAGGGGCTGACCTGTCGCTTCGGCGATTTCGTCGCGGTGGACCATGTCAGCTTCCGCATCGAGCGCGGGGAAATCTTCGGCTTCCTCGGTTCCAACGGCTGCGGCAAGTCCACCACCATGAAGATGCTCACCGGCCTGTTGCCGGCCAGCGAAGGCACCTGCGCGCTGTTCGGCCAGCCGGTCAACGCCAACGACATGGAGACTCGCCGCCGTGTGGGCTACATGTCCCAGGCGTTCTCGCTGTACGCCGAGCTGACGGTGCTGCAGAACCTCGAACTGCACGCGAAACTCTTCCACCTGCCGCCTGAACAGATCGGCCCGCGCGTGGAGGAAATGCTCCAGCGCTTCGACCTCGGCAAGGTCCGCAACGAACTGCCCGACAGCCTGCCGCTGGGCATTCGCCAGCGCCTGTCGCTGGCCGTGGCGGTGATCCACAAGCCGGAAATCCTGATCCTCGACGAGCCCACCTCGGGCGTCGACCCGGTAGCCCGCGACGGCTTCTGGGAGCTGATGGTCGAGCTGTCGCGCAACGATGGCGTGACCATCTTCATCTCCACCCACTTCATGAACGAGGCCGAGCGCTGCGACCGCATCTCGCTGATGCACGCCGGCAAGGTGCTCGACAGCGACACCCCGCAGGGGCTGATCGACAAGCGCGGCTTGCCGACCCTGGAAGCCACCTTCATCGCCTACCTGGAAGAAGCCGCCGGCAGCGCGCCAGTGCCGGAAACGGCCCCTGCGCCGGAGCCGGCCACTGAATCCACGCGCTACAAGGGCAGCGATCGCTTCAGCTGGCTGCGCCTGTTCAGCTACGCGCGCCGCGAGGCCATGGAGCTGCGCCGCGACCCGATCCGCCTGACCCTGGCGCTGGTCGGCACTGCGCTGCTGATGTTCATCATCGGCTACGGCATCAACATGGATGTCGAGGACCTGACCTACGCCGTGCTCGACCGCGACCAGACCACCACCAGCCAGGCCTACGCGCTGAACATCGCCGGATCGCGCTACTTCATCGAGAAGCAGGCGATCCAGGACCCGGACGACCTGGAGCGGCGCCTGCGCAGCGGCGACATCAGCCTGGCGGTGGAGATCCCGCCGAACTTCGGCCGCGACCTCAAGCGTGGCGCCGACCCGGCCATCGGCGTGTGGATCGACGGCGCCATGCCGACTCGCGCCAACACCGTGCTCGGCTACGTGCAGGGGCTCCACGCCAGTTACCTCGCCGACCTTGCGCGGCAGAACGGCAGCGCCGCTGCCAGCGCGGCCGCAAGCACCGAGGTGCGCTACCGCTACAACCCGGATGTGGAGAGCCTCAAGGCCATGGTGCCGGCGGTGATCCCGCTGCTGCTGATCATGATCCCGGCGATGCTCACCGCCCTGGGCGTGGTGCGTGAGAAGGAGCTGGGCTCGATCACCAACCTCTACGTCACGCCGGTCACGCGCCTGGAGTTCCTGCTGGGCAAGCAGCTGCCCTACATCGGCATGGGCATGATCAACTTCGTGCTGATGCTGGCGATGGCCGTGCTGCTGTTCCAGGTGCCGCTCAAGGGTAGCTTCCTCGCGCTGCTGGTCGGCGCGTTCCTCTACGTGGTGACCAGCACGGGGCTGGGGCTGCTGCTCTCGACCTTCATGAAGAGCCAGATCGCCGCGGTGTTCGGCACCGCCATCGCCACCATGATCCCGGCGATCCAGTTCTCCGGGTTGATCCACCCGGTGTCGTCGCTGGAAGGCGCGGCAGCCTTCATCGGCCAGCTCTACCCGACCTCGCATTTCCTCATCATCAGCCGTGGCGCCTTCTCCAAGGCGCTGGGCTTCCCCGACCTGTGGGTCTACTACCTGCCGCTGGCGGCGATGATCGTGGTGCTGACGCTGCTCAGCGTGGCCTGCCTGAAGAAGCAGGAGGACTGAGCCATGAAGAAGCTGGCGAACATCTTCAACCTCGGTATCAAGGAGTTCCGCAGCCTGGGCCGCGACTACGCGATGCTGATCCTGATCGCCTGGGCCTTCACCCTGGGTGTCTACAGCTCCGCCACCGGCGTGCCGGAAACCTTGCACCACGCGCCCATCGCCATCGTCGACGAGGACCAGTCGCAGCTCTCCTCGCGCATCGTCAACGCCTTCCAGCCGCCGTATTTCCGCACGCCGGAGATGATCGGCCACGCGGAGATGGACCGTGGCATGGACGTCGGCCTGTACACCTTCACCCTGGATATCCCGCCGGACTTCCAGCGCGACGTGCTGGCCGGGCGGCAACCGGCGATCCAGGTCAACGTCGATGCGACGCAGACCGGTCAGGCCTTCTCCGGCGCTGGGTACATCCAGAACATCGTCGGCACCGAGGTGCGTGAGTTCGTCAGCCGCTACCGTGCCGAGTCGGCGATGCCGGCGGAGCTGGCGGTGCGTATGGAGTTCAACCCGAACCTGACGCAGGCCTGGTTCGGCGCGGTGATGGAGGTGATCAACCAGATCACCATGCTGTCGATCATCCTCACCGGCGCCGCGCTGATTCGCGAGCGCGAGCACGGCACCGTCGAGCACCTGCTGGTGATGCCGCTGACCGCCTTCGAGATCATGATGGCCAAGGTCTGGTCGATGGGCACCGTGGTGCTGGTGGCGGCAGCGATCTCGCTGCAACTGGTGGTGCGCGGTTGGCTGGACGTGCCGATCAGCGGCTCGGTGGGGTTGTTCCTGCTGGGCGCGGCGCTGCACCTGTTCGCCACCACATCGATGGGCATCTTCCTCGGCACCGTGGCGCGCTCGATGCCGCAGCTGGGGTTGCTGGTGATCCTGACGCTGATGCCGCTGCAGATTCTGTCCGGCGGCACCACGCCGCGCGAGAGCATGCCGGAGCTGGTGCAGACCATCATGCTGGCGGCGCCGACCACGCACTTCGTCAGCCTGGCCCAGGCGATTCTTTATCGTGGGGCCGACCTGTCCATCGTATGGCCACAGCTGCTGGCCATCGTCGGGATCGGTGCGGCGTTCTTCAGCGGCGCGCTGTGGCGCTTCCGTCGGACCATCGGGCAGATGGCCTAGGCCGGCTTTTCGTAGGAGCGAGGGGGACGCCTAGTTCTTGCTCGCGAACCTGCCCGACGCCGACGCTGCCGGTCAATCCGTTCGCGAGCAAGCTCGCTCCTACAGGGGAACTGTTACTCCACCGGCCACACACACGTCTGGTTCCGCCCCCTGTGCTTGGCCGCGTACAGCGCACGGTCGGCCTGGGCGATCAGCTGGTCCGGCTCGGCGTCCTGGCCGGGCGTGGCAATGGCCAGGCCGATGCTGACCGTCAACCGACCCAGCTCCGCTGCCGGATGGGCGATGGCGAGTTCCGCCACGTGCTGGTGGATGCGCGCTGCGACGTGGCCGGCGCCCTCGGCACCGGTGTCGGTGAGGATGATCACGAACTCTTCGCCGCCAAAGCGGCAGGCAACGTCGCCCTCGCGTTGCAGGCACTCCTGCAGGCAGCTGGCAACGCGGCGCAGGGCGTCGTCGCCAGCGAGGTGCCCGAGGCAGTCGTTGAAGCGCTTGAAGTGGTCGACGTCGAGCATCAGCACCGCCAGCGGCGCGTCGGCCCGGCGCAGGCGGCGCCATTCGCTCTGCAGCTGGCGGTCGAAGTAGCGGCGGTTGTACAAGCCGGTCAGCCCGTCCTGCTGCGACAGCTTCTGCAGCTGTGCCTCGAGCTGCAGGCGTTCGCTGTTATCGCGGGCCACGGCGATCAGGTAGTCGCGGTCGCCCTGGTGGATCAGCTGGGTATTGATCTCCGCGGGCTGCAGGCTGCCGTCGCGGCGCTGCATTTCGCGCTGGAAGATCATCGACAGGTTCAGTCGGTGCGCCTGCTGTACCAGCTGGATCCAGGCGTGGAAGCCGGGAACCAGCCGTTCGGGGTCTTCGCGCAGCAGGTGGCGGAATTCCTCGGCGCTGTAGCCCAGGGCGTTGTAGGTGGCGCGGTTCATGTGCAGCAGCTCGCGGTGCTGCAGGTCGAAGATGAACAGCGCGTCGCGGCTGGAGTCGGTGAGGTCGAGCGCCAGCTGCAGGCGTTCGCGGCTCTCGTGCAGGGTGGCCTCGACGGACTGGCGCTGTTCCGCCTCCTGGTTGAGCAACTGGTTGCTGGCGCTCAGGGCGGTGGCGCGGCGGGCGTTCTCTCGGGCGAGGAACAGCGCTGCCACCAGCAGGAGGCTGATCGCGACGCCGCCGCCAAAAACCACCAGCGGCAACGGCGAGGACAGCGACCTGACCAGTTGCGCCGTCGGGCTGAGCTCCAGTTCGAAGCTGCGGTTGTTGAGCAGGCGCAGCGGTACGCGCAGGGTCTGGTCGGCATCGCTGTCGGGCTGCTCGCGCACGTAGAGCGGGCGACCATGCTCCAGCAGGCGGACGGTGAACAGCTGGTTGTCGAGCTGTTGCAGCAGGTTGTCCATCAGGTTGCCGACGCGAAACACGCCCTGCATGAACCCGTCGAATTGCAGCTCATTGTCCGCGCCACGGATGAACACCGGCGTATACAGGACGAAGCCGCGGCCGCCCTGGAGCAGCTCCACACTGTCGCTCAGGCGCGGCTTGCCACTGTCGCGGGCGGCAATGGCGGTGGCGTAGTTGGGGTGATGGTCGGTGAGTTGGAAGTTCAGCGCCGCCTCGTTGCCCTGCAAGGGCTCCAGCCAGCGGATACGCAGGTCCGGCCCTGACCACTGGATCGACTGGTAGCCGGGGAAGCTGCGCACGTAGAAGCGTGCGTCCAGCTCCCATTCGGCGCGGGGCATGCGGCCGTGGTGGGTCCACAGTTGGGCGAGCAGGTCCAGGCCCTGGACCTGCTCGTGGAGGTTGGCTTCCAACCGGTGTGCCAGGCTGCGCCCCTGGTAGGTCAGGCGCTCCTGCACGCGCTGCCGTTCACTGCCTGCCAGCTCTTCGCCGAGCCAGGCGCTGGCGAGCAGGAGCACGCAGAGCAGACCGCCAAGCCCGAGGTAGGTAGCTAGTGAGGACTGAAGGCGGTGCATGCGGCGAATTCCGGGAGCTTCAGTAACCTAATAGCACAATGCCTCTATTTGTGCGCCAGGCCGACGACAATCGCCCATTGTTCAGCGGTGACCGGCATGACCGACAGGCGGCTGCCCTTCTGCACCAGGGGCATCTCCTCCAGCCCGGCCTGGGCCTTGAGCGTGCCGAGCGGCAGCACTGAGCGGAAGGCCTCGACGAAACCGACATCGCGGGCCGTCCAGGGGTTCTTCTCTGCGCTGGCCTTGGGGTCGTGGTAGTGGCTTTTCGGGTCCAGCGCGGTCGGGTCCGGGTAGGCCTCGCCCGTTATCTCGGCAATGCCGGCAATGCCCGGCTCCGGGCAGCTGGAGTGGTAGAAGAAGAACAGGTCGCCCGGCTGCATGCTGCGCATGAAGTTGCGTGCCTGATAGTTGCGCACGCCGTCCCAGCGCGCGGTCTTCAGGCGTTGGAGGTCGTGGATCGAAAGTTCGTCGGGCTCGGATTTCATCAGCCAGTAAGCGCGTGCCATCCGCGAGGGTCTCCTTGTGCGTGGCGGTTCGTGATCGTTTTTACTAACGATAGGTGGTTCCCTGCGACAAGCTGCCGACTCGCCGGAAACAAATTGTAGGAAGAATATGTAGGAGCATCGGCATGAACATTGCCTGAAAGTGCCGAGAGTTTCGGGGGCGGCCGATCCTCCGACGACCGGTTGGCGCCAGAATTGCGAGACGCCCCGCATTGTCGGAGAATGCCGCCGTTTTTAGCTTGGCCTGCCGGACGGACCAAAAACCACCGCCGGCCGTCATGAACAATTGCCTGGAAGGGGGAGGCAATCGATGAAGCGCAAGCCTGATCTTTTGTGGGTGTTGGTAATACTTTTCGGTCTGGGTGTCGTCACGACCGGTTACACCCAGAGCCTGTGGGAACAACGCCAGGGCAACGCCCCGGTGCAGGTCACCCAGCAGCCCTGATTCGCCGGGGCGCTATCGAGACGGCTATCGCAAGGACCGCGATGCCGTAGCGAGACGGCCATACCAGCCGTCATCCGTCACAATGCCCATCAGCGGCACATCCCAGCTCGCCAGTTCCAGCTTATCGACCTTCTGGCATTCATGCGCCAGGCCCAAAAGTGTCGGTTTCTGCCAATTTTTGCGCATTCCCAGGTAGGCCAGGGTACGGTCGTAGAACCCCTTGCCCATGCCCAGCCGGCCGCCTTGCGGATCGAAGCCCACCAGTGGCAGCAACAGCAGGTCCAGCGCCCAGGCCGGGCGTTGGCGCCGACGGTCGGCCTGCGGTTCGGCGATGTTGAAGCGATTGCGTACCCAGCGCTCGCCAATGCCGACCTGCTGGAAGGACATGTGCGTGCGTGGCCAGTCGGAAAGCACCGGCAGGTAGGTCGCCTTGCCACGCTGCTGCGCAGCCTTCATCAGGGGGCGCGGGTCGATCTCGCCGTCAGCCGGCAGATACAACGCAATGTGCTTCGCCCGGCGAAACAGCGGATGTTGCGCAAGCTGGCGGTACAGGGCTTGTGCGGCGAGGCGTTGCTGGAGGGGAGTGAGTGCGCGTCTGGCCTGGCGCAGCTGGCGGCGCAGGGCAGGGCGGGAGAGGGAATCTGCGTGGATCATGGAAGGGTAAAGCTCCCCGGACATGCCGCTGTCGGGTTAGCCCTTGAACCCGAGAGTTCAAGGTGGTGGTTGCAGTAGGCTTTAAGGCTTTCCGTCGTGCGGACATGCACACCAGCCCAACTGGCAACCCCCGTTGTTGCAATTATCGGCTCAGGGACATCACCGACTGGCCAACACACCAGGGAGCGAGACGGATTATACCCCAAGGAAATTTCCGGGGTCAGACTTCACCCTGCTCTTTATCGGTGGTAAGGGGTTCGGTCGTCAGTGCACGGTCCACGCGTTCGAGCAGTTCACGCACGCGCTCGCGGGTGGAACCGCTGTCCTGCTCGACGCGCTCCTGCTTGTGCAGCAGGTCGTGGGTGATGTTCAGGGCGGCCATCACCGCGACGCGGTCGGCACCGATCACCTTGCCGCTGGAGCGGATCTCGCGCATCTTGCTGTCCAGATAGCGCGCGGCGCTTTCCAGGTTGACGCGCTCGTCCGGAGGGCAGGCGATGCAGTACTCCTTGTCGAGGATTTGGACGTTCAGGGTATTCGACTGGCTCATGAGTCCTGCTCCAGGGCTTTAAGACGCAAAATCATCGCTTCGACCTTCTGCCGAGCCAAATCGTTCTTCTCGATCAGATGGGCGCGTTCTTCCCGCCAGCTTTTCTCGTTCGCCCGCAGCAGCCGGTTCTCGGCCTTGAGCTGTTCCAGGCGCTGGAGCAGCAGGTCGAACTTGGCGATCAGCGCGTGCAGGTCGGCGTCTTCCATGGGCTCTCGCTTGGGAGTTGCTTAAGTAATCGAGAACTATATAGGACTGCCGTGGGGGTGGGTCAACGCACGGCGGCCCGGCGAGTCGTCACATGGTCTTGCGGTGTGCGCCGGTGCTAGGATAACGGACCATATTCTATGCGCGGCGCCTGATGGCGCCTAGCCGTCATCCGGGTTCGATCATGTCCACTTCCAGCTCCGCCTACACCGCTTTCGCCGCCCTGCTTGCCGAGGCTGCCCTGCCCATTTCCCCTGCCGAACTGCACGGCCACCTGCTCGGTCGCGTCTGCGCCGGCAGTGGCTTCGACCAGGCAGAGTGGCTGCAGGCCGCCAGCGACCTGCTCGGCGGCGAGCCGGGCGAACGCCTGGGCGCGGCTCTCGGCGGCCTGCTGGGCATGGTCCAGCAGGACTTCAGCCAGGGCGAGATGGCCGTGGTGCTGATGTTGCCCAACGACGACGCGCCGCTGGCCGAGCGCGCCGTGGCCCTCGGCCAGTGGTGCCAGGGCTTCCTCGCCGGCTTCGGCCTGGCGCTGCGTGCCCCCAGCCTGTCGGACGAAGCCGACGAAGTGCTGCAGGACATCGCCGCCATCGCCCAGGTCGGCGGCCAGCTGGAAGAATCCGAAGACGGCGAGGCCGACTACATGGAAGTGCAGGAATACCTGCGCGTGGCCCCGCTGCTGCTGTTCTCCGAATTCGGCAAGGTGCCGGCACCGGCCGAGAAACCCTCCCTGCATTGAGGTCGCGCATGATCCGTATCGCCAAGTCGGAATACGCCCGTCGTCGCAAGGCGCTGATGGCGCAGATGGAACCCAACAGCATCGCCATTCTCCCGGCGGCGCCGATGTACATCCGCAACCGCGACGTCGAGCACGTCTACCGGCAGGACAGCGACTTCCAGTACCTCACCGGCTTCCCCGAGCCGGAAGCGGTGCTGGCGCTGATCCCCGGTCGCGAGCACGGCGAGTACGTGCTGTTCTGCCGCGAGCGCGATCCGGAGCGTGAACTCTGGGACGGCCTGCGCGCCGGCCAGGACGGTGCCATCAGCACCTTCGGCGCCGACGATGCCTTCCCCATCGGCGATATCGACGACATCCTGCCGGGCCTGATCGAGGGCCGCGACCGCGTGTACTACGCACTGGGCGCCAACCAGGAATTCGATCGCCGGCTGATGGAGTGGATCAACGTGATCCGCTCCAAGGCGCGCCAGGGTGCGCAGCCGCCGAACGAGTTCGTCGCCCTCGACCACCTGCTGCACGACCAGCGCCTGTACAAGAGCGCCGGTGAGGTGAAGGTGATGCGCTACGCCGCGGAAGTCTCCGCCGGTGCTCACATCCGTGCCATGCAGGCCTGCCGTCCGGGGCTTTACGAGTACCACCTGGAAGCCGAGCTGGAATACGCCTTCCGCCTGGGCGGCGCGAAGATGCCGGCCTATGGCTCCATCGTCGCCACCGGCCGCAATGCCTGCATCCTGCATTACCGGGAGAACGACGCACAGATCAAGGACGGCGACCTGATCCTGATCGACGCCGGCTGCGAGATCGACTGCTACGCCAGCGACATCACCCGCACCTTCCCTGCCAGCGGTGTGTTCAGCCCTGAGCAGAAGGCCATTTACCAGCTTGTGCTGGACGCCAACATGGCGGCCTTCGACTACATCGCCCCTGGCCGTCACTGGAACGAAGCCCACGAGGCCACCGTGCGGGTCATCACCGCCGGACTGGTGGAACTGGGCCTGCTCAAGGGCGACGTCGACGAACTGATCGAGCGCGAAGCCTACAAGGCCTTCTACATGCACCGCGCCGGCCACTGGCTGGGCATGGACGTGCACGACGTCGGCGAATACCGCGTCGGCGGTGAATGGCGCGTGCTCGAACCGGGCATGTCGATGACCGTCGAGCCGGGTATCTACATTTCGCCGGACAACACCGACGTGCCGAAGAAGTGGCGCGGCATCGGCGTGCGCATCGAGGACGACGTGGTGGTGACCAAGACCGGCTGCGAAGTGCTGACCAACGGCGTGCCGAAAACCGTTGCCGAGATCGAAGCACTGATGGCCGAAGCCAAGGCCCAGGCCGCCTGACATGCAACGTACGCAACTGGCCATCATTGGTGGCGGGCTCGTCGGTGCAAGCCTTGCGCTGATTCTCCAGGCCGGCGCCCGCGCGCGCGGCTGGCAGATCGTGCTGGTCGAGCCCTTCGCCCCCGGTGACGCCTACCAGCCCAGCTATGACGCGCGCTCCTCGGCGCTGTCCTTCGGCAGCCGGCAGATCTACGAGCGCCTGGGGCTCTGGCAGCAGATATCCCAGCGCGCCGAACCCATCACCCAGATCCACGTGTCCGACCGCGGCCGCTTCGGCGCCGCGCGCCTGACGGCGGTGGAAGAGGGCGTTCCGGCGCTGGGCTACGTAGTCGAGAACGCCTGGCTCGGCCAATGCCTGTGGCATGCGCTGGACCCGGAAGTGGTGAGCTGGCGCTGCCCGGCCGAGGTGCGACGGATGGACGCCCTGGGCGATGGCTACCGCCTGACCCTGGACGACGACTCGCAGCTGGATTGCGACCTCGCCGTGCTGGCCGATGGCGGCCGCTCCGGCCTGCGCGAGCAGCTGGGCATCAACGTGCGTTCCTCGTCCTATGGGCAGACTGCGTTGATCGCCAACATCAGCCCGTCCGAAGCCCATCGCGGGCAGGCCTTCGAACGCTTCACCGAAAACGGCCCGCTGGCCCTGCTGCCGCTGCCGGAAAACCGCTGCGCGCTGGTCTGGACCCGCAATGGCAGTGACGCCGAGCGTCTGCGCGAGCTACCCGACGCGGCCTTTCTCGCCGAGTTGCAGGACGCCTTCGGCTACCGCCTGGGCACCCTGCGCCAGGTTGGTGTGCGCCATGGCTACCCGCTGAGCCTGACCGAGGCCGACGAACAGATTCGCCCGCACCTCGTGGTGCTGGGCAACGCTGCCCACAGCCTGCACCCCATTGCCGGGCAGGGCTTCAACCTGTCGCTGCGCGATGCCAAGGCGCTGGGCGACCGCCTGCTGCAGGAAGACGCTGCGCCGGGCGATTTCGCCGTACTGCAGCGTTACCTGGACGGTCAGCGCCTGGACCAGCAGATGACCGTCGGTTTCTCCGATCGCGTCACCCGCCTGTTCTCCAACGACCAGCCGCTGCTGGCCACCGGCCGCAACATCGGCCTGCTCGGCCTTGACCTGCTGCCGCCGGCCAAACGCTGGTTCGCCCGCCAGGCCATGGGCCTGGGCGCCCGGCCGGTCTGATTCGATGGATTCTCGCAAAAGCGCCCGCCGCGCCCGCCTGCTGCGTTTCGGCCTGAACCTCTACCCGCCGTATCTCGGCGCCGGGGTGCGGGTGCGCCACATCAGCGCGGATTTTCGCGAGGTGCGGGTAAAAATGGGCCTGAACCTGTTCAACCGCAATTACGTCGGCACCCAGTTCGGCGGCAGCCTGTACAGCATGACCGACCCGTTCTTCATGCTGATGCTGATGGAGAACCTGGGGCGCGAGTACATCGTCTGGGACAAGGCCGCCAACATCGAATTCGTCAGCCCCGGCAAGGGCCCGGTGTACGCCGAGTTCCGCATCGACCAGCACCTGCTCGATGAAATCCGCGAGCACACCGCCAGCGGTGCGAAGTACCTGCCGCGCCTGCACGCCGAAGTGCGTGACGGCGAAGGCACCCTGGTGGCGCGGGTGCAGAAGACCCTGTACGTCCGGCTCAAGCCGCGCGCGCGGCAGGCCGCTTGAATTTCGATGCCCGCGCCGACGCTGCGCGGGCCGCTGAAGAAGGAACGCACATGCACGCGGATCTGGTAATCGTCGGGGCGGGAATGGTCGGCAGTGCGCTGGCCCTGGCCCTGGAAGGCAGCGGGCTGGATATCCTGCTGCTGGACGGCTCGCCGCTGAGCGTCGCGCCGTTCGACCGCGAAGCACCCTTCGAGCCGCGCGTCAGTGCGCTGTCCGAGGCCAGCCGGCGGATTCTCCAGCGCCTGCACGCCTGGGATGGCATCGCTGCGCGCCGCGCCGAACCTTACCGCGAGATGCAGGTGTGGGACGGCTCCGGCACCGGGCAGATTCATTTCAGCGCGGCCAGCGTGCATGCCGAAATGCTCGGCCATATCGTCGAGAACCGCGTGGTGCAGGATGCCCTGCTGGAACGGCTGCATGACTCCGCTCTGGGCCTGCTGCCCAATGCGCGCCTGGAACAGCTGCGCCACTCCGGCGACGACTGGCTGCTGAGCCTTTCCGATGGCCGCGAAATCCGCACGCCGCTGGTGGTCGCCGCCGACGGCGCGAATTCCGCCGTGCGCCGTCTGGCCGGCTGCGCCACCCGCGAATGGGATTACCTGCACCACGCCATCGTCACCAGCGTGCGCGTCGAGAAACCCCACCAGGCCACCGCCTGGCAGCGCTTCACCGACGACGGCCCGTTGGCCTTCCTGCCGCTGGCGAAGGAGGGCGACGCGCACTGGTGTTCGATCGTCTGGTCGACTACCCCCGAGCAGGCCGAGAAGCTCATGGCGCTGGACGACGAAGGCTTCTGCAAGGCGCTCGGGCTTGCCTTCGAGCACCGCCTGGGCGCCATCGAACACGCCGATCGCCGCCTATGCATCCCGCTGCGCCAGCGCCACGCGAAACGCTATGTGGAGCCGGGGCTGGCGCTGATCGGCGATGCTGCACACACCATCCACCCGCTCGCCGGGCAGGGCGTGAACCTGGGCTTCCTGGATGCCGCGGTGCTCGCCGAGGTGATCGAGCACGCTCACGCCCGTGGCGAGAACATCGCCGAGGAACGCGTGCTGAGCCGCTTCGAACGTCGTCGCATGCCGCACAACCTGGCGATGATGGCAGCGATGGAAGGCTTCCAGCGCCTGTTCCAGGCCGACCCGCTGGCGGTGCGCTGGCTGCGCAATGCCGGGTTGCGGCTGGTGGACAAGCACCATGAGGCCAAGGGCGTGTTCGTGCGCCAGGCGCTTGGGCTTTCCGGGGATCTGCCGGGGTTGGCGCGAGTGTGAAACCGTCGAGATTGAATACCGCCATGGCCAAACTTTATCGTCTCTCCGCAAAGTAGGGCCTGACCGGTCCGCATCAATCTACTTTCGGTCTTACGATAGGAGTTGCCCTATGGAAGGAAATCGACAGAACTCATCGTCCCTTGTCCCGATGGCCCTTTCTCGAGCATGGCTTGGGTATGCGATAGGGTGGGTTGCGTTACTGGGCGTCTGGTTGTTGGGAGGTGCCTTGCAATGGCTAACTGGCTCTGGCGGCTGGTCGTTCCTGTTGCTTGTATGTGGCTATGTTGCGATCGGTGCGGTGCTCAGCCGAAAGTTGCTGGCTCAATTGATTGAATGGCACCCGGTAAATGCCACGTTGGCAAATGTCGCCTCGACGAAGCTACGGATGATGCTTCTGTGGCCAATCGCGTATCCCATTCTGTTTTTCCAGCTGGCAGTCAACCGACATTTGTGAGCTTGATTCGTAGCGACTGACTTATTAAGCATTTACTGACACACCTGGACACAACTGGAGCGCTCAAGCGCAAATGATGTTTTTTATCATTTGTTGTTCCATCCATTGTCCAGGAGTTGTTCGGATGTCGGTACGCAAAGGCCTTTTTTTACTTTTTGCCCTGTTCGGATTAACTGGTACCGCCCAGGCCGCCGACGAGGTGGTGGTCTACTCCTCGCGCATCGACGAGCTGATCAAGCCGGTGTTCGACGCCTACACCCAGGCCACCGGGGTGAAGATCAAGTTCATCACCGACAAGGAAGCGCCGCTGATGGCGCGGATCAAGGCCGAGGGCGCCAATACACCGGCCGACCTGCTGCTTACCGTGGACGCCGGCAACCTCTGGCAGGCCGAGAAGATGGGCATCCTGCAGCCCTTCGATTCGCCGACCCTGGACGCGAACATCCCGCCGCAGTACCGCTCCGGCACCGACAGCTGGACCGGCCTGTCGCTGCGCGCGCGGACCATCGCCTATTCGACCCAGCGGGTGAAGCCCGAGGAACTGTCGACCTATGAGGAACTGGCCGATGCAAAATGGGAAGGCCGCCTGTGCCTGCGGACCGCGAAGAAGGTCTACAACCAGTCGCTGACCGCCACCCTGATCGAGACCCATGGCGCCGAGAAGACTGAGGAAATCCTCAAGGGCTGGGTGAACAACCTGGCTACCGATGTGTTCTCTGACGATAACGCGCTGCTGCAGGCCATCGCCGCCGGGCAGTGCGACGTCGGCATCGTCAACACCTACTACTACGGGCGCATGCACAAGGACAATCCGCAGCTGCCGGTGAAGCTGTTCTGGCCGAACCAGGGCGACCGGGGCGTGCACGTCAACCTATCGGGCATCGGCCTGACCAAGTACGCGCCGCACCCGGAAGAAGCCAAGAAGCTGGTGGAATGGATGACCGGCGCGGACGCCCAGGCGCTGTTCGCCGGCATCAACCAGGAGTTCCCGGCCAACCCGAAGGTCGCGCCGTCGCAGGAAGTGGCCGCCTGGGGTGAGTTCAAGGCCGACAGCATTCCGGTGGAGATCGCCGGTAAGCGTCAGGCCGAAGCGATCAAGCTGATGGACCGCGCCGGCTGGAACTGATGAAAGCGCCGGCGCCTTACTGGCTGTCCGCGTCGCCCTTGTGATCCACTGAAAGCGCCTTGCCGTTCTCCGCCAGCAGGCAGATGAACTGGCCGTCCGACTGATCGCCGCGGCGCAGTTGGGCGGTCAGGCGCTTGCTGGCGTGCTGCCCGTCCACCTCGCCGTCGTAGGCTTCTTCGCGGATCGACGATGGCTCCACCCAGGTCTGCTGCCAGCGCTCCTGTACTTGCGGATTCTCGGCCAGGAGCGTCATTGCCATCTGCAGGCAGGCTTCCATGGGAGTGGGCTCGTCGGCCTGAACGGCGCCGCACAGTGTCAGAAGCAGCAGTCCGCAGAGAGAGCGAGGGGAGGACATGGGCTTTTTCCTTGGCAGGTTGGAAATGGCAAAGTGGCGGATTCGACCGCACTAGCTTGAGCTTTATCCCTATCGCATGAGGATCAGGCGAATTCGATACCAATGAGGGAAGTTTCCGTCAATTCTTCGGCGACATTTCCTGCGAACACCGGCTGATCTCCTGGAATAACGCAACGCATGCGCACCCACCGCTGGACCCCCATCACCTTTGCCGTCGCCGCCCTGGTTTTGCTGCCCATCAGCGTCCTGCTGCTGAGCTGGGCGGAAATCGACCGCGAAATCTGGTCGCACCTGTGGGAAACCCAGATGACGCGCCTGCTGGGCAACACCCTGGTGCTGGTGGCCGGCGTAGGAGTGGGCGTGACTGTGCTGGGCGTCAGCCTTGCCTGGCTCACCAGCCTCTGCGAATTCCCCGGCCGACGCTGGCTGGACTGGGCGCTGATGCTGCCCTTCGCGGTGCCGGCCTATGTGCTCGCGTTCGTCTTCGTCGGCCTGCTGGATTTCTCCGGCCCCGTGCAGACGCTGCTGCGCGAGTGGTTTGGCAGCGGCCTGCGGCTGCCGCGCGTGCGCTCCACCGGCGGCGTGATCACCGTGCTGGTGCTGGTCTTCTACCCCTACGTCTATCTGCTTGCGCGCACCGCCTTCCTCGCCCAGGGGCGCGGCCTGACGGAGGCTGCGCGGGTGCTCGGCCTGTCGCCGCTGGCGGCCTTCTGGCGCGTCGCCCTGCCCATGGCGCGGCCGGCCATCGGCGCCGGGCTGGCGCTGGCGATCATGGAAACCCTGGCGGATTTCGGCACCGTCTCGGTGTTCAACTTCGACACCTTCACCACAGCTGTCTACAAGACCTGGTATGGCTTCTACAGCCTTTCCAGTGCCACCCAGCTGGCCAGCCTGCTGTTGCTGTTCGTCATGCTGGTGCTGCTGGGCGAGCGCTACAGCCGCGGCCGCAGCGGTGTGCCCAACGAGCGCCCGCGTGGCGCGGCGCTGTATCGGCTGCATGGCTGGAAGGCCTTCGCCGCCAGCGCCTGGTGCCTGCTGGTGTTCGCCTGCGCCTTCGTCATCCCGGTGCTGCAACTGGTGGTGTGGGTCTGGCAGAAGGGACGTTTCGACCTCGACGAGCGCTACTGGGGACTGATCCTCCACAGCCTGTACCTGGGCGGCTTCGCGGCACTGATCACGGTGGCCGTCGCGCTGTTGCTGGCCTTCGCCCGGCGGCTGTCGCCAACGCCCGCGGTGCGCTCGGCAGTCGGCATCTCCAATCTGGGCTATGCGTTGCCCGGCTCGGTACTGGCGGTGGCAATCATGCTGGCCTTCAGCTGGCTGGATAACCATGCGGTAATTCCGCTGTCCAGCGCCCTGGGCGGCGCCGGCAAGCCTTTGTTGCTAGGCAGCCTCGGAGCGCTGCTGGTCGCCTACCTGATCCGTTTCATGGCAGTGGCCTACAACCCGTTGGAGGGTGCGCTGGCGAGAATTCGACCTTCGCTACCGGAAGCTTCCCGCAGCCTGGGCGTCGGCGGAGCGGGGTTGTTCTTCCGCGTCTACCTGCCGCTACTGGTGCCGGGAGCCTTGAGCGCCGCGCTGCTGGTGTTCGTCGACGTGCTCAAGGAAATGCCCGCGACCCTGCTGATGCGTCCGTTCGGCTGGGACACCCTGGCCGTGCGCGTCTTCGAGATGACCAGCGAAGGTGAGTGGGCGCGCGCCGCGCTACCGGCGCTGACGCTGGTACTGGTGGGACTGTTCCCGGTGATCGGGCTGATCCGTCGCTCGGCGCGACCGAGCGGTTCTGTGCGGCCCTGAGAATCGGCCGTCGGACAAGCTGTCCAGAGTCCGGTCATGCGACTACAATGCGCGCGTTTCGTGCGGGCCGTACTCGCGCTCCGCACCCGCCTCGCCCGGAAGGAGAACACCCATGGGACAGCGCACGCCGCTCTATGATTTGCACGTCGCCCTCGGCGCCAAGATCGTCGATTTCGGCGGTTGGGACATGCCGTTGCACTACGGTTCGCAAGTCGAAGAGCACCACCAGGTACGTCGCGATTGCGGCGTGTTCGACGTTTCCCACATGACCGTGGTCGACGTCACCGGTCCGCAGGCCAAGGAATACCTGCAGCGACTCCTGGCCAACGATGTCGAACGACTGCAGGTTCCGGGCAAGGCGCTGTACAGCGGCATGCTCAACGAGCGTGGCGGCGTGGTCGACGACCTGATCGTCTACCTCGGCGTGTACGGCTACCGCGTGGTGGTCAACGCCTCGACCCGCGACAAGGACATGGCCTGGATGCAGGCGCATACCGAGGGCTTCGACGTCACCCTGACCGAACGTCCCGACCTCGCGATGCTGGCCGTCCAGGGCCCCAATGCCCGCGAGAAGACCGCCGAGCTGGTCACTCCCGCCCGCGCCGCGCTGATCCGTGAGCTCAAGCCCTTCCAGGGCAAGGCCGACGGTGACTGGTTCATCGCCCGCACCGGCTACACCGGCGAGGACGGCCTGGAAATCATGCTGCCGGCCGTCGAGGCGCAAGGTTTCCTCAACGACCTGGTCGGTGCCGGTATTTCCCCGGCGGGCCTGGGCGCGCGCGATACCCTGCGCCTGGAAGCCGGGATGAACCTCTACGGCCAGGACATGGACGAAGACGTCACCCCGCTGGCCGCCAACATGGGCTGGACCATCGCCTGGGAACCCGAAGGCCGCGACTTCATCGGCCGCAAGGCCCTGGAAGCGCAGAAAGCCGCCGGCGATGCACCCAAGCTGGTCGGCCTGGTGCTGGAAGAGCGCGGCGTGCTGCGCGCCCACCAGGTGGTCCGCGTCGCCGGTGTCGGCGAGGGCGAGATCACCAGCGGCAGCTTCTCCCCGACGCTCGGCAAGTCCATCGCCCTGGCCCGTGTGCCGGCGGCCACCGGAGACCGCGCCGAGGTGGAAATCCGCGGCAAGTGGTACCCGGTCCGCGTCGTTCAACCGAATTTCGTGCGTCATGGCAAAGCCCTGATCTAAATTGCATGATCTAACTTGCATGGTGCGGCGCCGCCGCCCGTCGTCCAGTCCTCGAGGAAAAACAAGATGAGCAATATCCCCGCCGACCTGCGTTATGCCGCCAGCCACGAGTGGGCGCGCCTGGAAGCCGACGGTACCGTCACCGTGGGCATCTCCGACCACGCCCAGGAAGCCCTGGGCGACGTGGTCTTCGTCGAACTGCCGGAAGTGGGCAAGACCCTCGCCGCCGGCCAGGAAGCCGGTGTGGTCGAGTCGGTGAAGGCCGCCTCGGACATCTACGCCCCGGTGAGCGGCGAAGTCATCGCCGTCAACGACGTGCTGGCCGACACCCCCGAAGAAGTGAACAACGATCCGTACGGTTCCTGGTTCTTCAAGCTCAAGCCGAGCAACCCGGCCGAGCTGGACAAGCTGCTCGATGCCGCCGGCTATCGCGCTGCCAGCGACGCCGACGCGTAAGACACTGCTGTACACACAGGCCTCGATTCGTCGGGGCCTGTTCTTTTCAGGGAACGCCCTTTCGAGACCGTGGCCATGTCGAACACCCCTTCGCTTTCCCAGCTGCACCAGCCTGATGCCTTCCTCGCCCGCCACCTGGGCCCCGACGCCGCCGAGCAGCAAGCCATGCTCGACACCCTGGGCCTGAACAACCGCGACGACCTGATCGTGCAGACGGTACCGCCGGCCATCCGCCTGAACCGGCCGCTGGACCTGCCGACCGCCCTCGACGAGCAGGGTGCACTGGCCAAGCTGAAGGGCTACGCGCTGAAGAACGAGTTGTGGACCAGCCTGATCGGCACCGGCTACTACGGCACCCTGACGCCGACCGTCATCCTGCGCAACGTGCTGGAGAACCCGGGCTGGTACACCGCCTATACCCCGTACCAGCCGGAGATCGCCCAGGGCCGTCTCGAGTCCCTGCTGAACTTCCAGCAGATGACCATCGACCTCACCGGCCTCGATCTCGCCAGCGCCTCGCTGCTGGACGAAGCCACCGCCGCCGCCGAGGCCATGGCACTGGCCAAGCGCGTGGCCAAGGCGAAGAGCAACCTGTTCTTCGTCGACAGCCACTGCCACCCGCAGACCATCTCCGTGGTGCAGACCCGCGCCGAAGCCTTCGGCTTCGACGTGGTGGTCGACGAGGTGGACAACCTTGGTCAGCACCAGGTGTTCGGCGCGCTGCTGCAGTACCCGGATACCCGTGGCGAGGTGCGTGACCTGCGCCCGCTGATCGATGCGCTGCACGTCCAGCAGGCGATCGCCTGCGTCGCCAGCGACCTGCTCGCGCTGCTGCTGCTCACCCCGCCGGGCGAGCTGGGTGCAGACGTGGTCCTGGGCAGCGCCCAGCGCTTCGGCGTGCCGATGGGCTACGGCGGCCCGCACGCAGCCTTCTTCGCCTGCCGCGATGAGTACAAGCGTGCCATGCCGGGCCGGATCATCGGCGTGTCCAAGGACGCCCGTGGCAACACCGCGCTGCGCATGGCCTTGCAGACCCGCGAGCAGCACATCCGCCGCGAGAAGGCCAACTCCAACGTCTGTACCTCGCAGGTGCTGCTGGCCAACATCGCCAGCCTGTACGCCGTGTACCACGGTCCGCAGGGCCTGAAACGCATTGCCCAGCGCGTGCACCGCCTGACTTCCGTGCTGGCTGCTGGCCTCGCCGCCAAGGGCCTGAAGCCGGTCAACCAGCACTTCTTCGATACCCTGACCTTCGATGTCGGCGCGCAGCAGCAGGCCATCGTCGAGCGCGCCCGCGCCGCCCGCGTCAACCTGCGCATCGTCGGTGAGGACCGCCTGGGCGTGAGCCTGGACGAAACCACCAGCGCCGAGACCCTCGCCACGCTGTTCGACATCCTGCTGGGTGCCGGCCATGGCCTGGACGTCGCCCAACTCGATGCCGGAAAGGTCGCCGAGGGTATTCCCGCAGCCCTGCAGCGCAGCAGCGGCTACCTGAGCCACCCGGTGTTCAACCGCCATCACAGCGAAACCGAGATGCTGCGCTACCTGCGCCAGCTCGAGGGCAAGGACCTGGCGCTGAACCAGGCGATGATCCCGCTGGGCTCCTGCACCATGAAGCTCAACGCCACCAGCGAGATGATCCCGATCACCTGGCCGGAATTCGCCACGCTGCACCCCTTCGTGCCGCGCGAGCAGGCCGAGGGCTACCGCCTGATGATCGAGGAGCTGGAAAGCTGGCTTTGCGCGATCACCGGCTTCGACGCCATCTGCATGCAGCCCAACTCCGGCGCCCAGGGCGAGTACGCCGGCCTGCTGGCGATCCGCAAGTACCACGAGAGCCGTGGCGATGCGCACCGCAATATCTGCCTGATCCCGTCCTCGGCCCACGGCACCAACCCGGCCTCGGCGATCATGGCGAGCATGCGCGTGGTCATCGTCGAGTGCGACAAGGGCGGCAACGTCGACATGGAGGACCTCAAGCGCAAGGCGGCCGAAGCCGGCGAGCAGCTGTCCTGCCTGATGATCACCTACCCGTCTACCCATGGGGTGTACGAGGAAGGCATCCGCGAAATCTGCGAGGTCATCCACGGCCACGGCGGCCAGGTCTACATGGACGGCGCCAACCTCAACGCCCAGGTCGGCCTGGCGCGTCCGGCGGACATTGGTGCCGACGTGTCGCACATGAACCTGCACAAGACCTTCTGCATTCCCCATGGCGGTGGCGGCCCGGGCATGGGCCCGATCGGCGTGAAGAAGCACCTCGCGCCCTTCGTCGCCAACCACCCAGTGATCCGCATCGAAGGCCCGAACCCGCTCAACGGCGCGGTCAGCGCCGCGCCCTGGGGCAGCGCCAGCATCCTGCCGATCAGCTGGATGTACATCGCCATGATGGGCCCGCAGCTGGCCGACGCCACCGAGGTGGCGATCCTCAACGCCAACTACCTGGCCCAGCAGCTCGATGGCGCCTTCCCGGTGCTCTACCGTGGTCGCAACGAGCGCGTTGCCCACGAGTGCATACTCGATCTGCGTCCGCTCAAGGCGCAGACCGGGATCAGCGAGGAGGACGTTGCCAAGCGCCTGATGGACTACGGCTTCCACGCCCCGACCATGTCCTTCCCGGTGCCGGGCACGCTGATGATCGAGCCTACCGAGAGCGAGTCCAAGCATGAGCTGGACCGCTTCATCGAGGCGATGCTGTCGATCCGCGCGGAGATCGCCAAGGTCGAGACCGGCGAATGGCCGGCCGAAGCCAATCCGCTCAAGGGCGCGCCGCACACCCTGGCGGATGTGACCGGGCTGTGGGATCGCCCCTACCAGATCGCCGAAGCGGTGACCCCCACCGAGCACACCCGTGCCTTCAAGTACTGGCCGGCAGTGAACCGTGTGGACAACGTCTACGGCGACCGCAACCTGTTCTGCGCCTGCGTGCCGGTGGACGATTACCGCGAATGAGCGGTGCGTTGAATTGAAAAAGCCGCCTTCGGGCGGCTTTTTTGTTTTTCGTACGGGTTCGTTCGGGCGTGGGAGCGAGCTGGTCCGGCAGAAGGCCTCAGGGCTTCAGCTGCAACCGGCCGATCAGGCGGATCAGTAGCGCAAACAGCACGATCATCAGCACATTGCTGAGCATGCCGATCAGGTTGTAGACGGCGGATGGCAGCAGCGAATAGATCTCCAGGCCGACCACGCTGAGCAGGCGGCTGAGCAGCCAGAAGCCTTCACTGACGATCAGCAGGATCAGGGTGATCTTCAGCGGCTGGATGGGATCGTTCATGGGACACTCCGTGTCGGAATTGGAGTGTCAGTAGAACACAGCCGCGCCCCGCCGGCTTGGCCCGCGGCGAGCGCCACGGGCCGCGCCGGTGGGTATCACTGGGCGGGTGCGTCATCTCGGCGGACGAGAATGGCGTTGGCCAGTTCCATGTCGCTGCGATCCTGCAGCGCGGCGTCGTCGCTGCGCAGGCGGGTGATGGCCGCTTCCAGGTACGGGCCGCGGATCGCACCGTCACTGGCGACGAACGCGCTCGCATCGTCCTGGGCGGCGACGATCAGCTTGTCGTGCTTGAAGGTCAGGTAGGTCGACGCGGTTGTGGCGCCGGATGAGATGATGTCGCGCCAGAAGTCGCCGTCGGCCATGGCCGAGGCAACGGGCAGGGCGAGAAGGGCAAAGGCAGTGGCCAGTTTCGCGGTACGCATCGGTTACACCTCCGGAAGGTCCGTGTACAGGTGAGAGGCGCAGCGGCTGGCGGGAGTTCCAAGATTATCCGCGCGAGGTGCGCGAGCGGTTGCCCGCGCGCCTCGCGTGGGTCAGCGCTGGGCGGCCAGGATTGCCGAGGCCAGCTCCGCGTCGCTGGCTTGCGCCAGGGCCGGGTCGGCGCTGCGCATCTGCTGCAGCGTGGCTTCCAGGTAGGGGCCGCGGATGGCGCCATCGGTGGCGATGAAGCTGGCGGCGTCGTCCTGGGCCGGGCCGATCAGCTTGTGATCGTCACGGCTGGTCAGGTAGCTCGAGGCGGTGGTGGCGCCGGAGGTGAGGACGCCGCGCCAGAAGCTGCGGTCCTCGGCCATGGCCGAGGCGAGTGGGAGAAGGGTGAGGGCTACGACGACAGGGGCGAAACGGCGACGCATGGTGTCTCCTTGGATGATTGCGCGCCAATCAGAGCCTTGGAGGCTTCAGCGGTTCCGGCCTGTCGTCGGATTTTTCACTCACGTTTTAGCGCGGGATCGTCCGGATTCTGCTGCTCCAGTTCTGCGGTGAACTGCTGCACCTTCTGGAACTGCCCGGTTTCGCGCAGGTAGTCGATCAGCGCCAGGCGTGCCGAGCGGTTGGCAGGGTGGCGCTGCAGCAGTAATTCCAGCTCGTGGCAGGCGCCGTCGCTGTCGCCGGTGTCATGCAGGGCGATTGCCAGGACGAAGCGGAACTGGTCGTCGTCCGGGCTCAGGCGCACCGCTTCGCGCAGTTCCTTGAGCGCCTGCGTACGTTGCCCCTGGCGCACCAGGCCGAGGCCATTGACGTGGTGCAGCAGGCCGGAGGTGGGGAACAGGCGCAAGCCTTCATCCAGCGCTTGCCTGGCTTCGGCTGCCCGGCCATTGCCCTCCAGCCACTGGATCAGCGTGACCCGCGCGGGCAGGAAGTCGGGGTTGCGCTGAATGGCGGCGCGCAGCGCCGGTTCCACCTGATCGCCCCGATCGGTCTGCTGGTAGAGCATGGCGAGGTTGAGATTGGCCTCGGCGCGCTCGGCGAGCTCGTGCTGGACCTGTTCGTACTCTTCGAGACCCTTGCCCAGGGCCGCTCCGATGCTGGCGCGAACTGGTGGCGGGAGCTGGGCCAGTTGCCAGGCCGCGGCGATGCGTACGGCGCGGATCGGGTCATTGAGCAACGGCGCCAGCAGCATGGCCTGCTGTGGGGCGCCCGCGAGTGCCGGCAGAGCCTCGATGGCGGCGTTGCGCACCAGCGGGTCGACGTCCTTCAGGCCCAGGGCCACCAACTCGAGCGAGCGCTGGCTGGGGTAGCTGGGCAGCTCGGCAAGCAGGGTCGCCCGGCGGATCGCCGGCAGGTCGGTCGTCGCCAGCAGCAGGTGCAGCGCACGGGAGGCGCCGGGCTTGCCGTTGCGCGCCTTCCACAGGGTGTCGTCATAGCGCGGCGCGGGGTTGCTGGAGGCGTTAGGTTTGGCCGGCAGCTCGCTGGAGAACCACTCGCGGAATTTCGCGCCGAGCTGCTTGCCTGGCATGTCGCGGTGGCAGGCCTGGCAGGCATCCGGCGCACCGATGCGGCGGGCATGGGCGGGGTTCGGCAGGGTGAAACCATGGTCGTGGCGGTAGTCGTTGACCATGTAGTAACGCCCCGGCATGTGGCAGGCGGTGCATTGCGCGCCCGGTGTACCGGGTTGGTGATGTGTGTGCTCGGGCGAGTCGTAGTTCTTCGCCTGCAGGCCCTTGCCGTCGATCTGCGGGCGCACCGGCCTGGCTGCCGTGTTGTGGCATTGCAGGCAGACGCCATTGCCCGGCGCCTTCAGCTCGCCGCTGTGGGGGTTGTGGCAATCGGTGCACTGGACCCCTTTGGCGAACATCTTGCTCTGGGTGAAGGAACCCCATTCGAAGACTTCGTCCTTGATCTTGCCGTCGATCTCGTACAGCTCGCGGGTCAGCGTGCTGGGCAGGTAGTCGTCCATGAAACGATGCTTGTTCTGGAAGCCGTCGGCCAGCGGTGCGCGGCGCGCGTGGCAGCGTGCGCAGGTCTCGACGATGGTCGCCTGGCTGGCGTTCTGCAGCGGCACTTCGAATCCCCTGTCCGCGCGGCGGTCGGGCTTCTGCGCCCATTCCAGGTGCCGGGATGCCGGGCCATGGCAGGCCTGGCAGCCGACGCCGAGGCTGTTCCAGTGGCTGGCGAAGCTGTCGGTCGTGGCGTCGTAATTGCGCTTGAAGCCGGTGGTATGGCATTCGATGCACATGAAGTTGGCGTTCTGCGCCGGGCGGGTCCAGTGCAGCTCGTCCTTGTGGTCGATACCCTGGCCGGGCATCAGCTGGAACCACTGGTGCTTGCGACTATCCCAGGCCACGCCGAGGGCTTGCAGGCGACCGCCGGGCTTGCCTTGCTCGTTTGGAAAGTCCAGCAGGTACTGCTGCAGCGGCTCGAAGCCGAAGGTGAAGGCAACCTTGAAGTCCGCCGGCTTGCCGTCGGCGCCGGGGGTATTGACCCAGTACTCGCCGTCCTTGCGGAAGAAACGGGTGGTCTCGGTCTCGCCCTTGAAGGTGACGTTGTCGAAGTCGCCCAGCACATTGCCTTCGGCAGCCGGCTTCATCGCCTGCTGGTGGTGCGAGCCCTGCCAGCTCTTGAACTGGTCGGCGTGACAGCCCTGGCATTGCTGTTCGTCGACCATCGTCGTGGTGGGTGCCGCCGGTACTGCCGGCGGAACAGGAGTCGATGCCGGGGCTTTGGCTGGTGCACTGGCAGACACCGGCAGCGCGGGGTTGCTGCTCTGCACCCACCACCACAGGCCGATGGTGGCCATCAGCAGCAGGCCGGCGCAGGCGGCCAGCAGCCATCCGCGATAGGGCTTGCGCGGCGCGCTCGCGGGGCGTGGAGCAGGCTTCTTCGGCTTGGTCATTCGACTTCCATTGTTCTTCTGGACAACTCCACGAATCGGCGCAGCTTCGACGAGGGGGCGCCGGCCTGTCAACGCGAATCAGGCCGGCCCGTGATCCCTTCGGTGAGGGGCGCCAGCCCTGCTCAAGGCTGGCGGATTTCGGCGACCCGCGCGCTGTCGACCTTTACCTCCGGATTGCCGAACTGTGCCATGAGGTAGTTCACCAGCGTGGCGATCTGCTCGTCATTCAGCGTGCCGGCGAAGCCGGGCATGAACATCTCCTCGTCGCCGACCTTGCGGTGCACGCCGCCCAGTACCACCTGCACCAGGTTGTCCGGCTGCAGGGCGCCCACGGCGCTGTTCTTCAGCAGCATCGGGTAGTAGCCGTCCTTCACCCCTTCGCCGCTCCAGGAGTGGCAGCTGGCGCAATTGCCCAGGTACAGGCGCGCACCATCGTCATGCTTTTGTGCGGCGAAGTCCTGGCCGCGCAAGGTGACCACGTCGTCTGCCGGCTCGCCCCAGGCAAAGCGTGCCTTGCGTTCGCCATCGCTGACCACCGGCACGCTGCGCAGGTAGCTGGCGATGGCCAGCAGGTCGGCGTCGGTCATGTACTGGAAACTGTGCTGCACCGCCTCGGCCATGGGCCCGGCCGCCTGCGCCTTACCCGGCACGCGGCCGGTCTTCAGGTACTGAGCGATCTCCGCGTCACTCCAGCCGCCGATGCCGCTATGGGTGTCGGGGGTGATGTTGAAGGCGTACCAGCCGCCCAGCGCGGCGCCGGAGAGGAATCCGGTAGTGCGTTCGTCCACGGCCTTCTCCTGGAAGGCCATGCCGCGCGGCGTGTGGCAGGTGCCGCAATGCGCCAGACCCTGGACCAGGTAGGCGCCGCGGTTCCAGGCCGGGCTCTGCTTCGGGTTGGGCTGGTAGACCGAATCCTGGTGAAACAGCAGGTTCCAGATCGCCAGCGGCCAGCGCATGTTCAGCGGCCAGGCGATGTCGGAATCCTGGTTGGGCTGCGCGACGGCCTGCACGCCGCCTTCGAGGAACCAGGCGTAGAGCGCCTTCATGTCCTCCTCGGTGATCTTCGCGTAGGCGGTGTAGGGCATTGCCGGGTAGAGGCGGGTGCCGCCCTTGGCCACGCCGTCGCGCAGGGCGCGGGTGAAGTCGTCGTAGCTGTAGCTGCCGATACCGGTCTTCGGGTCGGGGGTGATGTTGGTGGAATACACCGCGCCCAGCGGCGTGGCCAGTGGCAGGCCGCCAGCGAAGGGCTTGCCGCCCGGCGCGGTGTGGCAGGCGGCGCAGTCGCCGGCGCGGGCCAGGTATTCGCCGCGCTGCAGGAGCTCCTGCGGGGCGGGATCGAGAGCCTTGGCGGCGTGCGATACCAGGGGAGCGGCGAGCAGGGCGAGCAGGACCAGACGCTTCATGCCTTGGCCTCCCGCTTCAGCTGTTCGGCCAGGCGCAGGGCCAGGGCGGCGATGGTCAGGGTACAGTTCACCGAGCCGACGGTGGGCATCACGCCGCTGCTGGCGATGAACAGGTTGGGATGGTCGTGGCAGCGGCACCGCGCATCCACCACAGAGTCCTTCGGGTCGGCGCCCATCAGCACAGTGCCGGTGATGTGGTTGTTGTTGGCGAAGCTGTCGTCGAACTTCACCTCCTCGCCACCCAGCAGTTTCGCCGCATGGGCGTAGACCTCGCGGGTATGTGCCGCGCTCTTGCGCACGTAGTCGTCCATCGCATAGGTGAACTCGGGCTTGGGAATGCCCGCCGCGTCGCGCTCGCTAGCGCTGGGCACGATGCGGTTCTCCGGATGCGGGAGGATTTCGTGGAAGCTGTCGAAGCGCACGAAGCGCGCTGCGCGGTCGCGGATCTTCGCTTCCAGGTCGTGGCCCAGCAGCAGTGGTCCGTGGCGGATCAGTTCGGCGGCCACCTGATCGGTGCGCGAGAGATTGGACAGGTGAATCTTCTTCGACGCGTATTCGCTGCGGAAGGCGCCGTCGCGGAAGCCCACCATGGAGGTCATCTCCTGCGGGCCGCGACCCGGCCAGAGCTTCTCGTCGGCATAGAACTGCACGGCGGTGCCGGGGTGGTCCATGAGGTTGCGGCCGACCATGTCGGAGCTGTTGCCGACGTCGGACATCAGCATCAGCTTGGGCGTCTCGATGCCATTGGCAGCGAGGATGAAGGTATCGCCCTCGACGCGCACCTCGTTGCCCTGCGGGTCCTTGTACAGCGCTGCGACTATCTTGCCGCCGTCGCCCTTTTCCAGCTTGAACACCACGGCGTTCTCGATCAGCCGCGCGCCGGCGGCCTCGGCCTTCTCGACGTGGACGATGCCGTTGTACATCGCGCCGATGGGGCAGATGGGCATGCAGTTGTTGTTGCCGCAGCAGGTCGGCCGG
This sequence comes from Pseudomonas sp. C9-3, assembly GCF_032392015.1. Taxonomy (NCBI): domain Bacteria; kingdom Pseudomonadati; phylum Pseudomonadota; class Gammaproteobacteria; order Pseudomonadales; family Pseudomonadaceae; genus Pseudomonas; species Pseudomonas sp. C9-3. The sequence continues at coordinate 6,293,011 of NZ_CP135919.1, forward strand.
CCATCGTAGGGACGGCTGTTGCGCGCCACCGGTTCGGTGACCACGCGGTAGCCGTTGGCGTTGAGCAGGGTCTTGATGCGCTGCTCGTTCCACGACAGCGGCAACGGCGGCATCGGGTAGGGCTGGCTGCGCGGCGAATCGAGCTCTTCGTCACCCGGTCCCCAGACGCCCAGTTCCTCTTCGGCGCGCTGGTACCAGGGCTCCAGTTCGGCGTACTCGATGGGCCAGTCGCGGCCCACGCCGTAGAGGCTGAGCAGCTTGAAATCATTGGGCAGGAAGCGCCAGGCCGACGCCGCCCAGTGCCAGGTGGTCCCGCCCACGGCGCGGATGTACTGCACGTCGTAAGGGTGTTCGCCTTTCTGGATCAGGTAATGGTTGTCCGGCTTGAACTGCGGATGCGGCGCGTACGGGCTGGACGGGTAGGGCGCCTGGTTGTCGGACTTGTCCGCCTGGTTGCGGAAGCGCTCGACGATCTCCCAGCGCCCCATGCGCGGGCCGGCTTCGAGGATCAGCACATCCTTGCCGGCCAGCGCCAGCTGATGGGCGACCAGCGCGCCGGCGACGCCGGAGCCGACCACCACGAAATCGGCGCGTTGCGTATCGGCCATGCTCAGGCCCCCCGCTCGGTCGGTTGCGCCGCCCAGAAGCCGGGCTTGTTCGGGCAATAGCTGCGGATCACCAGCACGTCGTCCACGGCGCGGAACATCAGCGCCTGTTCGTAGGTGACCACCGCGGCGCTGGTGTCATCGCCGATCTGGCCCAGGTACCAGCCGCCGAGAATCTGCCGGGCCAGCCACTGCTGGCGCTCGTTCCAGGTAGCCGGCGCGTCGCCCAGGCGATCCAGCAGTTCCGCGAGACTCTGCCGCAGCGCCGTGTCGCGCTGGGCCAGGACGCCGAACAGGCGTTCGCCGATGCGCGGGTCGAGGTTGCTGCGGCCGGTCAGGCGCTGGGACAGGGTCATGAACTCGTCCAGCTCCGTCGCCGCCTGGGGCGTCAGCGCGGCCCAGGTACGTGCGGCCGGGCTGAGCAGTACACCGCCCAGAGCGGCACTGGCGCACGCCACTGCCAGCAGGCGACGGCGCGAAAAAGGAAAGGCGGGCAGCTGTGCCTCGGACATGTCGACCTCTCTTGCAACAGACGAACGGTTGGGGAGCGCGGTCTGGCGCCGCTTGAATCGGGTGTTGGTCGGCCAGGGTGGCGAGACCGGGCCCAGGCCCTTAGTATTGCCGCTTGTTCAGATTCTGCCGGGCGAATCGTTCTGCCGGCGGCCCACCCCGGAGCCGCGCCGCAGAGCCTCACCGACCGGCTTTTGGGTGAAACCTTCGCGATGAAACAGTACCTCGACCTCATGCGCCACGTGCGCGAACACGGCACCTTCAAGAGCGACCGCACCGGCACCGGCACCTACAGTGTGTTCGGCCACCAGATGCGCTTCGACCTCGCCGAAGGCTTCCCGCTGGTGACCACCAAGAAGTGCCACCTCAAATCGATCGTCCATGAGCTGCTGTGGTTCCTCAAAGGTTCGACCAACATCGCCTACCTGAAGGAAAACGGCGTCTCGATCTGGGACGAATGGGCTGACGAGAACGGCGACCTGGGCCCGGTCTACGGGTACCAGTGGCGCTCCTGGCCGGCGCCGGACGGCCGCCATATCGACCAGATCGCCAACCTGATGGAGATGCTGAAGAAGAATCCGGACTCGCGCCGGCTGATCGTCTCCGCGTGGAACCCCGCGCTGATCGACGAAATGGCCCTGCCGCCGTGCCACGCGCTGTTCCAGTTCTATGTCGCCGACGGCAAGCTCAGCTGCCAGCTGTACCAGCGCTCGGCCGACATCTTCCTCGGCGTGCCCTTCAACATCGCCAGCTACGCGCTGCTGACCCTGATGGTGGCGCAGGTCGCGGGCTTCGAGCCGGGCGAGTTCATCTGGACTGGCGGCGACTGCCACCTGTACGCCAACCACCTGGAGCAGACCGACCTGCAGTTGACCCGCCAGCCGCTGCCGCTGCCCACCATGAAGATCAACCCCGAGGTGAAGGACCTGTTCGAGTTCCGCTTCGAGGACTTCGAACTGGTCGGCTACGAAGCCCACCCGCACATCAAGGCGCCGGTCGCTGTCTGACCTGCCCTCGATGAAAAAGAGGCCGGCGCAATGCCGGCCTTTGTCGTTTCTGCGTGGCTGATTCGCAGGGGCGGGCTCCGTCCGCGATGGGCAATCGGCCTGCTCGGCGCCGCCGGAAATCGATCGCGGATGAATCCGCTCCTGCGCGCCCTTGCGCGCCGTGCCTTGCCATTCATTTGGTGAATAACTGTTTCGCCTGGCGGTACAGGGTTTCATGGGGATGCTCGCCGTTGCTATGCTCCTTCGGCTGGCCGCCAAGCAGTGGCCTACGGATTTTCCGCACTACAACGACAAGACCGGGGACCGTCATGCAGCCTTTCAGCTTCGCCACCACCGCGCAGATCCTCTGCGAGAGTGGCTCCGCCGCCCGCCTGGGCGAACTCTGCCGCGAGCGCGGCGCCCAGCGCGTGCTCATCGTCACCGACCCCGGTATCACCCGCCTGAACATGCTCGACGGCGTGCTGCCCGGCTTCGCCCAGGCCGGCGTGGCGGTGGAAGTCTTCGATCAGGTGGTGGCCGACCCGCCGGAAAGCGTCGTGCTGGAAGCTGCAGAGCAGGCTCGCAAGATGGCTGCGCAACTGGTGATCGGCTATGGCGGCGGCAGCTCGATGGACGTTGCCAAGCTGGTGGCGCTGCTGGCGCATCCGTCGGCATCCCAGGGACTGAACGACCTCTTCGGCGTCGGCAACGCCCGCGGCCCGCGCCTGCCGCTGATCCAGGTGCCGACCACCGCGGGTACCGGTTCGGAAGTGACGCCCATAGCCATCGTCACCACCGGCGAGACCACCAAGATGGGGGTGGTCAGCCCGCACCTGCTGCCGGATCTGGCTGTGCTCGACGCCGACCTCACCCTCGGCCTGCCGCCGGCGGTCACCGCCGCCACCGGCATCGACGCCATGGTCCACGCCATCGAGGCTTACACCAGCAAGCTGAAGAAGAACCCGCTGTCTGACCTGCTGGCTCGCGAAGGGCTGCGCCTGCTGGCGCTGAACCTCGACGAAGCCGTGCACAACGGCAGCAACCGCGAGGCCCGCCAGGCCATGCTGCTGGGCGCCTGCCTGGCCGGCCAGGCCTTCGCCAACGCTCCGGTGGCCGCCGTGCACGCGCTGGCCTATCCGCTGGGCGGGCACTTCCATATCCCCCACGGCTTGAGCAATGCGCTGGTGCTGCCGGAGGTGATCCGCTTCAATGCGCCCAACGCCGCGTCGCTCTACGCCGAACTCGCGCCTTTGCTGCTGGGCGAGCGCCTGCGCAGCGATGCCGACCGCACCGAGCAGTTCATCGCCGAGCTGGCCGACCTCAGCCCGCGCAGCGGCCTGCCGTCGCGCCTGCGCGATGCTGGTGTACCGGAAGCCAGCCTGCCGCGCCTGGCCGCTGATGCGATGTTGCAGCAGCGCCTGCTGGTGAATAATCCCCGCGAAGTCAGCGAGAGTGACGCGCTGGCCATCTACCGAGCCGCCTTCTGAGAACCCGATGAGCGAACAGCACCCCAGCCGCACCGACTACGCGCACTTCCAGCCGGTCACCACCCGCTGGCACGACAACGATATCTACGGCCACGTGAACAACGTGACCTACTACGGCTTCTTCGACACAGCGGTGAACACCTACCTGATCGAGCGCGGTGGCCTGGATATCCACGGCGGCGAGGTGGTGGGCTTCGTGGTCAGCTCCAGCTGTGATTATTTCGCGCCGGTGGCCTTCCCCGAGCGCATCGAGGTCGGCCTGCGGGTCGGCAAGCTGGGCAACAGCTCCGTGCAGTACGAACTGGCGATCTTCCGCGAGGGCGAGGACCTGGCCTGTGCGGCGGGCAAGTTCGTGCATGTGTTCGTAGATCGGGCCAGCAACCGGCCGGTGTCGATTCCGGGGCCGTTGCGGGAGGCGATGGACGTACTGGTGCGAGTCTGACCTGCTCTTCGTAGGAGCGAGCTTGCTCGCGAACGGATTTCCCGGCAGCTCTCGATGCAGGGATTGTTCGCGAGCAAGCTCGCTCCTACAGCGGTTGCGTCACCAGCCCATCGGATAATGCTCGATCCGGCACGGCCGGCTGTTGCCGTCGCCCTTGCAGATGCCATCGAGGTACTGGTAGCGCATCCACACCCGCTGCCCTGGCGCTGGCCAATGCTTACGCGGGATCATGCTCTGCCAGTCGGCGCTTTCCGGCTCGAAGGCGATCAGCGCGCCCCGATTCGGGCAATCCGCGCCGGCGGCCCGCGGCTTGACCGACTCCACGCGGCCTTCCAGGCCCCGCACGGGCAGTTTTAGCGCCCCGATGATCTCCACTTCCATCTGGCAGACCTGCCAGTCCCCGGCGTGCGCGGTCTTCACGGCGCCAAGCGACAGCAGCAGACCGGCGGCAGCAAGCGCTTTCACGAATGACTCCTTGTGGCCAGTGATCCCTTCCCGACAAGCCTATACGAGGCTGGCCGGATGACATGCGGCTTGTCCCGGGTGGTCCGCCAAGCCTATGCTGGCCGTCGGTCGGCAGTTCACCCAGGCGTCGCCGCCTCCGTATGGAGAGCGCTAAACCTGCCGCGCGGTTCCCCGCATCTTTGACGATCCGACACACTTTCCCAGTGCCGCATCGGAAGTCGGCGACCCCCGATTACCTCCTCCGCGAGGTCTTGGCACGCAACGAGGATTGCACTGTGTCCAGGCAACGCTTGCCCTATCACGCTCCCGACATCTCCGCCCTGGCGAAATCGCTGGCCCGCCAGCTGGACGAAACGTCCGAACGGCCCAGCCACGTCGAGATGCTCAACCTGCTGGCCCGCGCGGTTGGCTTCCGTAACTACCAGGCCTTGCGCGCGAGCCAGCAGGCCGAAGCGCGCCTGTCGCGCGTAGCCGAGCCCGAGGCGGTAGTGGATTTCCGCCGCGTCGAACAATGGCGGCGCTATTTCGACGAGTCCGGCTGCCTGCAGCGCTGGCCGAAGAAACACAGCCACCGCGAGGCCTGCCTGTGGGTGCTGTGGTCAAGGCTGCCGCCACGCCAGCGTTGGAGCGAGAAGGAAATCAACGAACGGCTGCGGGCCCAGGAGTGCCTGGGCGACCACCTGTTGCTGCGACGGTCGCTGGTGGATGGCGGTTGGCTCGCACGTACCGATGACGGTAGCGAGTACCGGCGCATCGAGCGACGCCCGCCGGCGGAGCTGAGTGCGTTGTTGTCGTGTTTGCCGGCCTGCGCTTGATATCGAAGCCCTGAACGAAAAAGCCCGCCAATTGGCGGGCTTTTTCATACAGGCATCTGTCAGTCGTCGTGATGCTTGTGTTTGTGCTTGTAGTGGCCTTTGCCCTTGTGGTGGCTCTTGTTGCCGCTGTGGTGGTCGTCGTCGTTGTCACCGGCCAGGTGGTTGCCCAGTGCACCGCCAGCCGCGCCGCCCAGGCCTGCGCCAATGGCGCCGCCGGTCGAGCCGCCAACCTTGTTGCCGATGACCGAGCCACCCGCTGCGCCCAGGCCGCCGCCGATGGCCGCCTCGGTCTTGTTGCCGTTCTTCGCGCCCATTGCGCCGCCAGCTGCACCGCCTACGCCGGCACCGATGGCTGCACCGGTGGAGCCGCCCAGGGCGCCGCCCACCACGTTGCCCAGTGCGCCACCGACACCGCCGCCAATGGCGGATTTGGTGTCGTCGGCCACGGCGTGGCTGGCCAGCAGGGCCAGTGCCAGAACAGAAAGAGTCTTACGCATGTTGCGAACCTGAAAGTAGGAAAGGAATGATGAAATTGTCCCGCACAGAAAACAGCCGGGCAATCTAGCCCGGCTGTCAGTCGTCGCTTACGTGGACTGATCGAGGTTTGCAATGCCCTGGATCAGTCCCAGTGGCGGCGGTGGTGCTTGTGCTTGTACCAGCCGCGGTGGCGACCGTTATCGTGCCAGTGGCGGTCGTAGCGACGATCGTCATAGCGCGCATGGCGGTAGCCGCGGCGACCATCGTAGTCGTCGTCATCGTCGCGGTTGCTGTCGGCGTAGTGGTTACCCAGTGCGCCACCGGCGCCGCCACCCAGGGCCGCGCCGATCAGGCCGCCCGTGGTGCCGCCCATCTTGTTGCCCAGCACCTGGCCGCCCGCGGCGCCCAGGCCACCGCCGATGGCGGCTTCTGTTTTGTTGCCATGGCGTGCGCCCATGGCGCCGCCTGCTGCACCGCCAAGGCCGCCACCAATGGCGGCGCCGGTGCTGCCACCGACCGCCTGGCCGACCGCAGTGCCCAATACCCCGCCCAGGGCGCCACCGACGCCGGCACGGGTGTCGCCGTCCGCGAAGGCGGTGCCACCGACCAGCGCAAGAGACAACAGGAGCATCGAGGAGTACTTCATAGAGAGGATCTCTCTGTGGGGATGTTGGGGGCGATCCTCGGTTCGTGCGAAGGCTCTGACAAGGGGGTTCCGACGAGTAACACGACTTTCATCAAATAATGCAAGTAATTGATTTTAGGTCAGAACTTTTTCGATTTTGGGCGGTCTGAGTGTTATTCCAGGGTTCCGCTTTTGATGTGTTTTTCTCACAGAATGCCATTGAAATGATGGCCTTTCACGGAAAGCGCCCTTTTCCTTCCGAGTTTACCTTTCAGCCTCTTCCTACTCGATGCGCGTCTAGCGGATTTTTCGCAAGACGAGGCAAGGGTGCGTCCGAGAAAAGCTTCGCGAGCACGCTCGCTCCTACAAAAGAGCAGCGGCTTTTCTGCAGGAGCTGGCGCGTTCGCGAACGGGGGGTGGACGGCGCTCCGGTGGGAGCGCCGTGAAGGGCATCACGCGATGCGCTGGCTCGGTCGCGCTTTCTCGAAGCGGATGGCGACGAACTTGGAGGTTGGCGTGTGGCTGCCGACACCGTGGCTGTCCAGCGGCACCAGCGGGTTGGTCTCCGGGTAGTACGCCGCAGCCTGGCCGGCGGGAATGTCGTAGGCCAGCAGGGTGAAGCCGCTGACGCGGCGGTCCACGCCATCGGACCAGAGCGACACCATGTCTACTTTCTCGCCCGGCTCGAAGCCCAGGCGGCGGATGTCTGCCTCGTTGGCAAACACCACTTCGCGGTGGCCGCGCACGCCGCGGTAGCGGTCGTCCAGGCCATAGATGGTGGTGTTGTACTGGTCATGGGAGCGCAGCGTCTGCAGGATCAGGTGCGGCTCCTGGCCGGTCTCGCGGATCTTCGCGTGGACCAGGTCCGCTGGCAGCGGGTGGTGGTGGAAGTTGGCCTTGCCGCTGGCGGTGTTCCAGCGCCGCGAGCCCGCCGAGTTGCCCAGGTGGAAGCCGCCAGGGTTGGCCACACGGCGATTGAAGTCGCTGAAGCCGGGGATGGTGTCGGCGATCAGGTCGCGGATGCGGTCGTAGTTGGCGATCATCGCGTCCCAGTCCACCGGGTGGTTGCCCAGGGTGGCCTTGGCGATGCCGGCGATGATGGCCGGCTCCGAGCGCATCTGTTTTGACGACGGTTCCAACTGTCCGAAGGATGCGTGGATCATGCTGAAGGAGTCTTCCACGGTCACTGCCTGCGGGCCTTCAGCCTGACGGTCGATGTCGGTGCGCCCCAGGCACGGCAGGATCAGCGCGTCGCCGCCCACGGTGAGGTGGCTGCGGTTGAGCTTGGTGCTGATCTGCACGGTCAGCGCGCAATTGCGCAAGGATTGATGAGTGCGCGGGCTGTCCGGGGTCGCCTGGGCGAAGTTGCCGCCCAGGCCGATGAAGACCCTGGCCTGGCCGTCGAGCATGGCGTTGATCGCCTCGACGGTGTTGTGGCCATTCTCGCGCGGCACCTTGAACTGGAAGCGCCGTTCGATGGCATCGAGCAGGGCGGCCGGCGGGCGGTCGTTGATGCCCATGGTGCGGTCGCCCTGCACATTGCTGTGGCCGCGTACCGGGCACAGGCCGGCGCCGGGGCGGCCGACATTGCCGCGCAACAGTTGCAGGCTGACCAGTTCCTGGATGGTCGGTACCGAGTGATGGTGCTGGGTGATGCCCATGGCCCAGCAGACGATCACCCGCTCGGCGCGGCGGTACATGATCGCCGCCTGCTCGATTTCCGCGAGGCTCAGGCCCGACTGCTGGGCGATGTGCTCCCAGCTGGTGTCATCCAGCACCGCCAGGTAGGCGTCGACGCCCTGAGTGTGTTCGGCGATGAAGGCGTGGTCGAACACCGCCGGGTCGCCCTTGGCCAGGGCTTCGCGCTCCCACTGCAGGAGGAACTTGGCCATGCCGCGCACGGCAGCCATGTCGCCACCCAGTGCCGGGCGGAAGAAGGCAGTGTTCAGCGGCTCGGAGCCATTGGTGAGCATTTCCAGAGCGTGCTGCGGGTGCTGGAAGCGCTCCAGGCCGCGCTCCTTGAGCGGGTTGAAGGCGACCACCTGGGCGCCGCGCTTCACCGCTTCGCGCAGCGGTTCGAGCATGCGCGGGTGGTTGGTGCCGGGGTTCTGGCCGAAGACGAAGATTGCATCGGCGTGCTCGAAGTCATCGAAGGTCACGGTGCCCTTGCCGATGCCGACGCTCTGGCCCAGAGCCACGCCGCTGGCCTCGTGGCACATGTTCGAGCAGTCGGGGAAGTTGTTGGTGCCGAAGGCGCGGACGAACAACTGGTAGAGGAAGGCCGCCTCGTTGCTGGCCCGGCCGGAGGTGTAGAACTCGGCCTGGTTGGGGTTTTCCAGCGCGTTCAGGTGCTCGGCAATCAGCGCGAAGGCGTCGTCCCAGGCGATCGGCCGGTAGCGGTCGGTGGCCGGGTCGTAGCGCATCGGATCGGTCAGGCGGCCCTGGTATTCGAGCCAGTAATCGCTCTGCTCGCGCAGCGAAGTGACGCTGTGACGGGCGAAGAATGCGGGGTCCACGCGGCGCTTGGTGGCCTCCCAGTTAACTGCCTTGGCGCCGTTCTCGCAGAACTTCACCCGCCCGTCTTCGGGGGAGTCGCCCCAGGCGCAGCCAGGGCAGTCGAAGCCACCGTTCTGGTTGGTCTTGAGCAGGGCGCGCAGGTTCTTGAACGGCTGTTTGCTGTCCAGCCAGAAGCGCGTGACGCTGATCAGCGCGCCCCAGCCAGCGGCGGCGCCCTTGTAGGGTTGGTAGCGGGGATTTTCTTGCTGCAGGCTCATGGAATCTCTTTCTTTGAAAAAGCGGGCGTTCAGGCCGCTGGTGGCGCCGGGCTGTAGACCCGGGGCGCGCTGCGATGGGGCAGGTGGATCAGGTTCAGGTTGTGCTCGCGGGCCCACTGCACGGTGAGCGCGGTGGGAGCGGACAGGCTGACCAGGGTGGGGAGCCCGGCGCGAACGGCCTTGTGGATAAGTTCCAGGCTGCAGCGGCTGGTCACCACGGCAAAGCCGCCGGCCAGCTCCAGGCGCTGGCGCTTGAGCGCGCCGACCAGTTTGTCGAGGGCGTTGTGGCGGCCGATGTCCTCGCGGCACAGGCGAATCTCGCCGGCGGCATCGACGAACAGCGCGGCATGCAGCGCGCCGCTGCGGCGGCCGATCTCCTGCACGGCGTTGACCCGCTCGCGCAGGTGGTCGAAATGGGCGACGGGTGGCAGGGGCGCGCGCGGCAATACCGGCAGGCCGGGCAGCGCCTGGTCCAGGGCCTCGACGCCACACAGGCCGCAGCCTGTGTTGCCGGCCAGTTGCCGGCGCTGGTCCTTGAGGGCCCAGAAGGCGCGATTGCTGACCTGCACCTCGGCGGTAATGGCCTCACCATGTGCCGTCAGACTCACGTCATAGATGTCGTCGATGGACTCGATGAGGCCGGCACCGAGGCTGAAACCGTGGACGAAGTCTTCCAGGTCGTTCGGCGAGACCATCATCACGGCCTGGCTGAGCCCGTTGTAGGCGATGGCCAGGGCGGCTTCCCCGGCCAAGGCGGCGCGGCCGCCGGCACCTTGCGGGGTGAGTTCGACGTAGCTGTAGCCGTCGGCAGGCACGACGGCATCCCGGACCGCGGCGCTGGCCGGGCGGGTGATCAGGCAAGGCATGGGCTGAGCCCTGTGGTTCTAGTAATACAACCAGCCTATGCCGATGCCGGGGTAGCGTCTAATGGCTGCTGTCGATGTTGTGATAGATGCGGTTTATCGGTCGGGCGAGTCGCTGCCCAGCAGGACCGCCGCTTCGTGGAAGCAGGCTTCGGCCAGCGCCGAGCGTGGCTCGCTGCGGCGCAGGATCAGCCCGAGTGGCGACAGGGTGCGCGCGTCGTCGATCGGGGTCAGCACGAAGTGTTCACCCTGGGCATCCAGCCCGCTGCCCAGCGGCATGATCGCGCAGCACAGCCCGCGCTCGACGGCTTGCACCAACTGGTGCACAGCATCGGTTTCCAGGCGTGCCCGAGGCGCCAGGCCGCGGCTGCGGAAGCCGTGGTCGATGGACTGGCGGAAGTGCATGCCGGCCGAGAGCAGGCCCAGCGGCAGCTCCGCCAGTGCGTCCCAGCTCAGGCTCGGACCGTCGATCTGGAAGTGCCGGCGGTCGTGCAGCAGGCCCATGCGGGTAGCGGCGAGTTCGAGGCTTTCGAAATGTTCGCGGTCGAGGCGGTCGAGGTACGACAGGCCGAGGTCCAGCTGATTGCGGCCGAGTCCTTCGAGGATGTTCTCCGAACTCAGGGCGAACAGTTGGAAGCGCAGTTCCGGGTGGCGCTGGGCGAACAGCTCGATCAGCTGCATGGGGTCGAAACCTGCCAGCGGCACCACGCCGAGGCGCAGGGTGCCGACCAATTGGCCGCGACAGGCCGCCGCTTCTGCGTAGAGCCCGTCATGCGCTGCCAGCAGGCTCCGGGCCCAGGCGAGTACGCGCTCGCCGGCTTCGGTGAAACCTTCGAAGCGCTGCCCACGGCGCACCAGTTCAAGGCCCAGTTCCTCCTCCAGGCTGCGTACGCGCATCGACAGCGTTGGCTGAGTGACGTGGCAGCGTGCCGCCGCCTGGCCGAAGTGCCGTGTCTCGTCCAGCGCGCAGAGGAATTTCAGCTGCTTGATGTCCATCGGCGGGAGAGCTCCGGGGGCGTTCTGTCGGGTTAAGGCGGGATTAGGAGTATTCCGTCGGGCGCTGCGGAAGTCGGCGACTAGACTCCAGGGGCGCGCGGTCTGCCCAATGCCGGCCGCCTGTCACTGTAACCGTAGGGAGGTTGGAAATGGGCATTTTTGCGTTCGTGAAGGAAGCCGGCGAAAAGCTGTGGGAAAGCATTGTGGGTCAGGAGGCGCAGGCCGCCGACTCGCTCAAGGACCATATCGCCAAGGTGGGCCTGGGCAACCCGAACATCCAGGTCAGCGTCGAGGGCGACAAGGTGATCGCCACCGGTGAAGTGGCCAGCCAGGAAGAGAAGGAGAAGATCCTGCTGGCGCTGGGCAACGTCGCGGGCGTGTCGGGTGTGGAAGACCACATCAGCGTCGCCACGCCGGCTGCCGAGGCGCGTTTCGTCACCGTGAAGAAGGGCGATACGCTCAGCGCCATCGCCAAGGCGGAGTACGGCAACGCCAACCTCTACAACAAGATTTTCGAGGCGAACAAGCCGATGCTCAGTCATCCGGACAAGATCTATCCCGGCCAGGTGCTGCGGATTCCGGAGTGATGTCCCCGAGCCCGGCCCAGTGCCGGTCTCGTTGTTTCTGCGCTCCTCACAAGCCTTCGAGCAGCGCCCGGTAGTCTTCCTGGGCAGCGAATTCCTCGGTGTCCTTTGGCCCCTGGCGGCTGTCGGGCTGGCGTACCGCAAGCAGATGGCCGATGCCGAAGGTCCGCGCCGCGCGCAGGATCGGCAGGCTGTCGTCGATGAACAGGCTGCGCGCCGGGTCGAAGTCGACGTCCGCACGCAGTGCCTGCCAGAACTGCTGGTCTTCCTTGGGAAAACCGTAGTCGTGGGAGCTGATCAACCGATCGAACCAGGGCGCCAGCTCTACACGCTGCATCTTCAGCGTCAGCGAATCGCGGTGCGCATTGGTAATCAGCACCGCCTGCCTGCCGTGTTCGCGCAGTTGCGCAAGGAAGAAATCGGCGTCCGGACGCAGGGCGATCAGGTGGGCGACCTCGTGCTTGAGGTCCATGATCGACAGCTTGAGCTCGCGGCTCCAGAAGTCCAGGCAGTACCAGTTGAGCAGCCCGGCGTTGTCACGGAACAGTGGCAGCAGTTCGGCATCGGCCTGGGCGCGGCTGATGCGGTGGTGCTCGGCGTACCGTTGCGGCAGGTGTTCGAGCCAGAAGTGGTTGTCGAAATGCAGATCGAGCAGGGTGCCGTCCATGTCGAGCAGGACGGTGTCGATCTGGTTCCAGGGCAGGCGTGGCATGCTGGGCTTTCGCAAAAGGGTGTCGCAATTGCGCCGCCGATGGACGGAATCGGCGCGATATCTGACACGGAGAATCGGAAAAGGCGGGTTATCATAGCCGACCCGGCCACCCCCAGGAGTCGCCCCATGCGTCAGAAACCCACGGTCCTCGCCCGAGAGATCGTTGCCAGAAGCCGGCTATTCGCCGTCGAGGAGCTGCAGTTGCGCTTCTCCAATGGCGTCGAACGGACCTACGAGCGCCTGGTGGGCAAAGGGCAGGGCTACGGTGCGGTGATGGTGATCGCCATGCTCGACGCCGAGCACGCCGTGCTGGTGGAGGAGTACTGCGCCGGGGTCGATGAATACCAGTTGTCGTTGCCCAAGGGCCTGGTGGAGCCGGGTGAGGACATCCTCGACGCCGCCAACCGCGAGCTGAAGGAAGAAGCCGGTTACGGCGCCCGTCAGCTGGAATACATCACCGAGCTGTCCCTGTCGCCCGGTTACATGAGCCAGCGCATCCAGGTGGTGCTCGCCCGTGACCTCTACGAGGAATCGCTGCCCGGCGACGAGCCCGAGCCCATGGGCGTGGACAGGATCAGCCTGCGCGAGCTCTCCAGCCTCGCGCAGAATGCCCAGTTCAGTGAAGGGCGTGCCCTGGCCGCGCTCTACCTGGTGCGCGACCTGTTGACCCAACGAGGGGAGTTCCAACCGTGATGAATGCCTTCCTGCCTGCCGTGATCGACCTGGTGCACAAGGCGGGCGATGTGATCCTGCCGTTCTGGCAGGGCGACCTGGATGTCCAGAGCAAGTCCGACGAATCGCCAGTGACTGCCGCCGATCTGGCCGCCCACCGCCTGCTGGCCGACGGCCTGCGCGCGTTGGCGCCGGATGTGCCGGTGTTGTCCGAGGAGGATTGCGACATTCCCCTGGAACAACGGGCCCAGTGGAGCCGCTGGTGGCTGGTGGACCCGCTGGACGGTACCAAGGAGTTCATTTCCGGCAGTGACGAGTTCACCGTCAACGTCGCGCTCATCGAGCACGGGCGCGTGATCTTCGGCGTGGTCGGTATCCCCGCCAGCGGTCGCTGCTACTACGGCGGTACCGGCCTGGGCGCCTGGCGCGAAGAGCGTCGCGGCGAGCCCGAAGCCATCGAGGTGCGCAGCAGCCCGGAAGACGTCTTTACCGTGGTGGCCAGCAAGCGCCATTCCAGCCCGCAGCAGGAAAGCCTGCTGTCCGGCCTCGCGCAGCGCTTTGGCGACCTGAACCTGGCCAACATCGGCAGTTCGCTGAAGTTCTGCCTGCTGGCCGAAGGCTCGGCCGACTGCTACCCGCGCCTGGCGCCAACCAGCCAGTGGGACACGGCAGCCGCCCAGGGTGTGCTGGAAGGCGCCGGCGGCGAAGTGCTGGATACCAAGGGCGAGCCTTTTACCTATGAGGCGCGGGAAGGTTTCCTCAATTCGTCCTTCCTGGCGCTGCCCAAGGTGGCCGAATGGCGCGACGATCTGATCCAGCTGGCTCGCGCGCTGGACTGACCCCATACCGTTGTAGGAGCGAGCCCGCTTGACGCGGGTGTTGCCGGTGAACTCGTTCGCGAGCAAGCTCGCTTCTACAGAAAGCTTTCAGCAGTAGTGATCCATGCCCGAATTACCTGAAGTCGAAACCACCCGCCGGGGCATAGCGCCCCATCTTGAAGGTCAGCGCGTCAGCCGTGTGGTCGTCCGGGAGCGCCGCCTGCGCTGGCCGATTCCCGAGGACCTCGACGTGCGCCTGTCCGGGCAGCGCATCGTGCAGGTGGAGCGGCGTGCCAAGTATCTCTTGCTCAATGCCGAAGTGGGGACGCTGATCAGCCATCTGGGCATGTCCGGCAGCCTGCGCCTGGTGGAGTGCGGCACGCCGGCAGCACGCCACGAGCATGTGGATATCGAGCTGGAATCAGGCATGGCGCTGCGCTACACCGACCCGCGCCGCTTCGGTGCGCTGCTCTGGAGCCTGACGCCGCTGGAACATGAACTGCTGCGCCACCTGGGCCCGGAGCCGCTCACCGACGCCTTCGAAGGCGAGCGGCTGTTCCAGCTGTCGCGCAACCGCAGCATGGCGGTGAAGCCCTTCATCATGGACAACGCGGTGGTGGTCGGGGTGGGCAACATCTACGCCACCGAGGCGCTGTTCGCCGCCGGCATCGACCCGCGCCGCGAGGCGGGGACCATCTCGCGGGCGCGCTACGTGAAGCTTGCCCAGGAGATCAAGCGAATCCTCGCCATTGCCATTGAGCGCGGCGGTACCACGCTGCGCGATTTCGTCGGCGGCGACGGCCAGCCCGGCTACTTCCAGCAGGAGCTCTTCGCCTACGGGCGCGGTGGCGAACCCTGCAAGGTCTGCGGCTCGACCCTGCGCGACGTGCGCCTCGGCCAGCGCGCCAGCGTCTACTGTCCGCGCTGCCAACGCTGAGGCCGCGGGGCCGCCGTTAAGCTGCCGCCCGATCTGCCACTCCACCTTCTGCCATAACAACAATGGCCCCCGACGAGGGGCCTACAGGTGATTCATGTCCGGCAACTACCTGCCCCGCAACCCGTTCGCCGAGGCGCTCGGCCACAGCATGCTGCGTGCGGCCGGCTGGCGCATCGAAGGCGCGCTGCCGCCACTCGACAAGTTCGTGGTGATCGGCGCGCACCACACGTCCAACTGGGATTTCGTGTTGTTTCTCGCGGTCAAGTTCGTGCTGCGGCTGAACGCCCGCTGGTTCGGCAAGCACACCATCTTCCGCGCGCCCTTCGGCGCTCTGATGCGCCGCTGGGGCGGCATCCCGATCCAGCGCCACCTCAAGCTGAACACGGTGGACCAGGCGATCCAGGCATTCCGCGACAACCGCGAGATGATGCTGATCCTCTCGCCGGAGGGTACGCGGCGGAAGGTCGAGCGCTGGAAAATGGGTTTCTACCACATTGCTCGCGGGGCGGGCGTACCCATCGTGCTGGCGGCGCTGGACTATCCCGGACGACGCATCGTCATCGGCGAGCCGTTCTGGCCCACGGGCGACGAGTCCGCCGACCTGCGCCGGATGCTGGCGTTCTACCGGCCGTTCGTGCCGAAAAAGCCTGAATACGCATTCTTCGGTGATTGAAGGCTGTCACGCGACAAGTCATGGAGCGCTGTTATAGTTATGGCAGTCTGCCTGCCCAACTACACAAAAAAGGACTTCCCTCCATGACCCTGTTCCGCACCGCCGCCACTGCAATGGCCCTGGTCTGTGCATTTTCGGTGTTGCCGGCTGTTGCTCAGGAAGAAGTGAGCAACGTCAGCGGTGATCCGACGTACGTCGTCGAAGCCCCGCCGTTCTACTCGATGATGGGTGACCTGCTGATCGCTCGCCCGCTGCTGATTGCCGCCACCGTGGTGGGCACCGCCGCCTTCGTGGTGACCCTGCCGTTCAGCGCGGCCGGCGGCAATATCGGCGAAGCGGGCAAGGCGCTGGTCGTCGACCCGGGCAAGGCCGCTTTCGTACGTTGCCTGGGCTGCACCACCAGCGGCTACAAGAAAGACTGATCCGTCGTCCCGTTCCGGGGCGGCGAGGCCGCCTCGTCGGCCCGGCTTGCCGGGTGAGTCCTGTGGGTAGCCCATGAACCTGAGCGGCCTGAAGAAGCACCTGCGTCCGCTGCTTCTGCTGCTGGTCGCCATCGTCCTGGGCTACACCTTCTGGTCCAGCGCCGGCCTGCTGCAGTTGGGAGCGGGCCTGGCGCTGTTCCTGCTCGGCATGCAGTGCCTGGAAGAAGGGCTGCGCGACCTGGCCGGCAGCCAGCTCGAACGCTGGCTGGAAAAAAGCACCGCGACGCGCGGCAAGAGCCTGCTGTTCGGCCTCTTCGGCACCTTCCTGCTGCAATCCTCCACGCTGGTTTCCCTGCTCACCATTGCCTTCATCAGCACCGGGCTGATCCAGCTGGCGGGTGGCATCGCGATCCTGTTCGGCGCCAACCTGGGTGCCACCAGCGGCATCTGGCTGCTGGCGCTGGCCGGGCAGAACCTCAGCCTGAGCCCGCTGGCGCTGCCATTGCTGGTGTTCGGCATCCTGCTGGGGTTCAACGGCGCCAAGAGCAAGGCTGCCGGACGCATCCTGCTGGGCATCGCCTTCATCTTCCTGGGCATCGACCAGATCAAGGAAGGCTTCCAGAGCTTCGGCGATGCCATGGACATGAGCGAGCTGCGTGCCGAAGGCATGCTCGGCGCGCTGCTGTTCGTGACCTTCGGCCTGCTCATCACCGTGGTCCTGCAATCCAGCCACGCCACGCTGATGCTGACCCTGGCGGCCCTGGCCGGCGGGCAGCTGGAGCTGGGCCAGAGCCTGGCCATCGCCATCGGCTCGAATGTGGGCAGCAGCGTCACCACGGCCTTCGTCGGCTCCCTGGGCGGCAACCGCAGTGGGCAGCGGCTGGCGCTGGCCCATGTGCTGTTCAATGTCGTGACCGGTGTGCTGGCCTTCCTGCTGTTGTCGCCGTTGACCTGGCTGGTGCACTGGCTGGTGACACCGCTGGGCCTGGCGGACAACCCGATGATCCAGCTGGCGCTGTTCCATACACTGTTCAATGGCATGGGCGTGGCGTTGTTCTGGCCCCTGCAGGGCGCGCTGGCCAATGCCCTGGTGCGTTGGTTGCCGGAAGTGGAGGAGCCGGCCGTGCTGATCACCGACATGGCGCCGGCCATGCCGAGCATCGAGCGCACCCATGCGCGCTACCTCAACGAACGCGCGCTGGATTCCGCCGATGCCGCCGCCAGCGCGGTACTCCAGGAACTGCGACATCTCGGCCGGTTGAGTATCGAGGTGATCTGCCACGCGCTCTACCTGCCGGTGGACATGCTCAGCCAGCCGCGCATTGACGAGAACGAGCTGCGCGCGGCGCCCGACCGCCATGCGCTGGGCGCGGAAGTGCTCTACCAGCGCCATATCAAGGGAGTTTATGGCGATCTGCTGAGCTTCATGGGGCGCCTCGAAGTCCCTCTGGACGAGGAACACCAGCGCTTCTGGCTGTCCTGCCAGGTGGTGGCGCTGCAGTTGGTGGATGCCGTGAAGGACGCCAAGCATCTGCAGAAGAACCTGGGGCAGGCTCTGCAGGGCGAGCCTTCAGTGCTGCGCGATACCTATGTCGAGCTGCGTCGCCACCTGATCGCGATGCTGCGGGAAGTACGTGCGCTGGGTTCGTTGATTGGCGGCGATCTGCCGCAAGAGGCGCTGACGGCGCGCTTGCAGCTGCTCGACGAAAGCGCCGCCGAATTCGACGGTGCCTTCCGCCAGCGTCTGTTCGCTGCGGTGCGCCGGCACGAACTGGATGGCCTGCAGATGAGCTCGCTGATGAACGACCTGGGCTACGTCAGCCGCATCATCCAGAGCCTGCGCAATGTACTGCAACTGGGCACCGAGCATGGCCTGTTCGAGCCGGGCGAGGACGAAGCGCCCGGCCTCATCCTGCCCTGAGGAATCCCTGGTCAGCGCAGCGGTGCCGCCAGTTCGGTGGCCAGGCCGATGCCGCGCGGATCGCTGGCGGACTGCACCTCGCCGGACTTCTTGTTCCACAGCAGCACCTGCTGGTTGCCATAGGCGCGACCCACATCCTTGAGCGTGTAGCCACGGCGCTGCAGGTCGGCCGCTTCGGCAGCGCTGAAGGCGCGCGGTTCGTGCTCGATCACGTCCGGCAGGAACTGGTGGTGGTAGCGCGGCGAAGACACCCAGCGCTGCACCGGCTTGCCGTCCAGGTATTCGAGCATCGCCAGCAACACCATGCTGGGAATCCGGCTGCCGCCCGGCGTGCCGAAGGCGGCCAGCTCTGTGGGGCTTTCGATGAAGCTCGGGCTCATGCTCGACAGCGGGCGCTTGCCGCCCGCTACGGCGTTGGCCTGGCTGCCGGCCAACTGGTAGGCGTTGGCGCCGCTGACGTCGGTGGCGAAGTCGTCCATCTCGTCATTGAGCAGCACGCCGGTGCCGGGCACGGTGAAGGCCGCACCAAAGGGCAGGTTGACCGACAGCGTGGCAGCAACGGCATTGCCGTCGGCGTCCATCACCACGAAGTGGGTGGTGTGATCGCCCTCGCGCCAGGCGGGCGCGGGTGGCAGCGAAGAGCTGGGCGTGGCGCGCTGCGGATCGATGCCGGCGGCCAGGCGCTTCAGGTAATCCGGTGCGAGCAGTTGGTTGACCGGGTTGGCGACGCGGTCAGGGTCGCCCAGCAGGCCACGGTCGCGGTAGGCGCGGCGCAGGGCTTCGACAACGTAGTGGACGCGCTGTACGGGTTCGGCCTTCTGCCAGGGCAGCTGCTGCAGCATGCCCAGGCTCTGCGCGAGGGCGACGCCACCGGCGGAGGGCGGCGGGGCGCTGATCAATTCCTTGCCGTCGGCCAGCGGGTAGCGCAGCGCCTGGCGTTCGACGGTGCGGTAGCTGGCGAGGTCTTCCAGGCTCCACACTCCGCCGGCGGCGCGCACGCCTTCCACTAGTTTCTGCGCGGTCTCGCCTTCGTAGAAGCCGATGCGGCCGTAGCGCGCCAGTTTCTCCAGGGTGTTGGCCAGCTGTGGCTGGCGCATCAGGCTGTATTCTTCGGGCAGGTTGCCCTGGTCGAGGAAGATGCGTGCGGTCTCGCGGTCCTGGCGCATGGCATCCAGCCGCCAGGAGGCGCGGTCGATGTAGACGCGGTCGATGGAGACGCCATCGGTGGCCAGGCGGATCGCCGGTACGAGGTTGTTCGCCAGGGTCTTGCGGCCGTAGCGGCTGGTGATGTCCGCCAGGGCGGCGGGCAGGCCGGGGATACCGGCGGCCAGCGGGCCGTTGAGCGACAGCTGCGGATCGACCTTGCCGTTGCGCTCGTACATCCGCGCGTGGGCGGCCAGCGGGGCGCGCTCGCGGGCGTCGATGAAATGGTAGGTCGGCGGGCTGCCGGCCTTGCGCAGCAGGAAGAAACCGCCGCCGCCCAGGCCGGAGCCGTAGGGTTCGGCCACCGCCAGCGCGGCGGCGATGGCCACGGCGGCGTCGAAGGCGTTGCCGCCGTCGGCGAGTGTTTCAAGACCCGCGACAGTGGCGGACGGATGCGCCGTGGCGACGCTGGCCTGGGCCGGGTGTTCCGCGGCGTGCAGCGCGAAGCTGAGCAGCAGCAGGCTGCAGAAGCCGAGCAGGGAGGCGCGGGAGCGGGAGTTCAACGAGGACATGGCATCTCACGAACCGCCGGCATTGCCGGCTGGAAAACCAAATGGGGCGAAGGTGGAGGATAGACAATCCACGGCGCCGCAGGTTTGTGAGAACTCAATGAAAAAGTGTCGAATCGCGCGAAGTCAGGCCTTGCCGGTGAGCTTCTTGTACTTCTCCATCAGCTCTTCCTTGCTCTCGACGTGGGTTTCGTCGAGGGGAATGCAGTCGACCGGGCAGACCTGCTGGCACTGTGGCTCGTCGTAGTGGCCGACGCATTCGGTGCACAGGTTCGGGGCGATGACGTAGATCTCCTCGCCCTGGGAGATCGCGGCATTGGGGCACTCGGGTTCGCAGACGTCGCAGTTGATGCAATCGTCAGTGATTTTCAGGGACATCGATACAACTCCAACCAGGGCGGCTGCCATGGCGATCGGTAGCAACAAGGATGAAATTGTGCCGTATCGGCGCGCGCAGTGCACGCAGTCAGGGAGTCAACTGACGGAAACCGCCATCCTTGGCGGCGTGCGGATCAGCGCTTGAAGCGCTCGGCCAGGGCGCTGGCCACCGCGGGATGGACGAATTTGGTGATGTCGCCGCCCAGGGCCGCGATCTCGCGCACCAGGGTGGAGGAGATGAAGGAGTACTTCTCCGACGGCGTGAGGAACATGCTTTCCAGGTCAGGTGCGAGCTGGCGGTTCATGTTGGCCAGCTGGAACTCGTACTCGAAATCCGACACCGCACGCAGGCCGCGCAGCAGGATGTTCGCATTCTGCTCCTTGGCGAAATGTGCGAGCAGCGTGGAGAAGCCGACGACTTCTACATTGGGCAGGTGCGAGGTGACCTGGCGGGCCAGCTCGACGCGCTGTTCCAGCGGGAACAGGGGATTCTTCTTGGGGCTGGCGGCGACGGCAATGATCACCTGGTCGAACAGTCGCGAGGCGCGTTCGACCAGATCGGCATGGCCTTTGGTGATGGGGTCGAAGGTACCCGGGTACAACACTCGATTCATCGCGGCGTCCTGGTCGGCTCTTGTTGGCAGGCTGGTGCAATAGCGGGCGGATGGTAACGCAGCATGTCCGTGGGGCCAAGCGACCTTGGTAGTGCTTCTGTGAACGGACTACCTGAGATAACCGGCGAGAGACTGATGAGTCACACGCAGGCCGCGTGCCAGAGCCTGCGCGCGCGGTTTCGCCCGATTCTGCTCGGTTTTGCAGGGCGGATAACCCGGAACGGGTTATCCGCCAGCCAACCTGCGGCGGATAACGCTGGCGCGTTATGCGCCCTACGGGAGCGGTCTCAGGCCTTGCCCAGCCGCTTGGCCAGGGCATCGGCCAGTTGCGCGGTGAGGCCGTAGACCGAGAGCTGCGGGTTGGCGCCGATGCTGGTGGGGAACAGCGAGCCATCGTGGATCGACAGGTTCTCCAGCTGGTGGTGGCGGCCGAGGCTGTCGCACACCGACTGCTTCGGGTCCTCGCCCATGGCGCAGCCGCCCATCACGTGGGCACTGCCCAGGCGGGTGCGGTACAGCTCCAGGCTCAGGCTGTCGATCAGCTCGTGTGCTTCCTTGGCAGTCTTCACGTAGCCGGCGTCGGCGTGCAGCGGCAGCACGGCCTTGGCGCCAGCGGCAAACTGGATGTCGGCCATGGTGTGGAAGGCGCGGCGGATACCGTCCCAGGTGTAATCGGTCATCTGGTAGTCGAGCACCGGGGTATCGTCACCGCGCAGGCTGACGGAGCCCACTGCGCTGTCCGGATGGAAGCCGTCGCGCATCAGCGCGAGGATCACGTTGGTGTGCGGCAACTGCTCCATGCGCAGCGCATTGTCTTCGCCGAAGCGGCCGAGCAGGGTGGCGCTGAGCGCCGGTTGCAGCGGCGGTACTTCCAGCTTGTAGGACATGCGCCCGGTGGCGCCGTCGTCCCATTGGAAGTGGTCGGAATAGATCGACTGCGGTGCGCCGTAGAACGGGTTGATCACTTCGTCGAACAGGGCGGCGCTGAAGTTCACCGTGTGCAGGAAGGTGCGCTGGCCGACGCGGCCGTTCGGGTCCGGCGCCTTGGAACGCAGGAGGATCGCCGGGGTATTGATGCCGCCGCCGGAGAGCACGTAGTGACGCGCCTTGATGGTGATCTTGCGGCCGGTGGGGGCGACGCAGCGCTCGTCCATGGCCGAGCATTCCAGGCCGCTGACCTTGTTGCCGTCGAGCAGCAGGCGGTCGGCGCGAGCGAGGAACAGCAGTTCGCCGCCTTTCTCCAGCGTGGCCGGAATGGTGGTGACCAGCATCGATTGCTTGGCGTTGGTCGGGCAGCCCATGCCGCAGTAGCCGATGTTCCAGCAGCCACGGACGTTGCGCGGGATGACCTTCCAGTGCAGGCCGAGCTTCTCGCAGCCGTTGCGGATCACGTCGTTGTTGGCGTTGGGCGGCATGATCCAGGGCGCGACGCCCAGGCGCTGTTCCATCTTCTCGAACCAGGGCGCCATCTCGGCGACGCTGTGGCCCTTCACGCCGTGTTCCTTGGCCCAGTGTTCCAGGGTCGGCTCGGGGGTGCGGAAGCTGGACGTCCAGTTGACCAGGGTGGTACCGCCCACGGCGCGGCCCTGGAGGATGGTGATGGCGCCGTCCTTGCTCATCCGGCCGATGCCTTCCTGGTACAGGTTCGGGTAGGCGTCGGCTTCCTGCATCTTGAAGTCGCTGCTGGTCTTGAGCGGGCCTTCTTCCACCAGCAGCACCTTGTAGCCGGCGGCGCTGAGGGTTTCGGCAGTGGTGCCGCCGCCGGCGCCGGTGCCGACGATCACGACGTCGGCCTCCAGGGTCAGGTCCTTGTCCAGGCGCGAGCCGTTGTGGACTTTCCAGCCGCGGGCCAGGCCCTCGGCGAACAGATCGGGTACGGGCATCGGAAATCTCTCAGGCGAATTCTTGTTGTTCTGGCGAAATCAGATTTTCGGCGGGCCGGGGTAGCCGCAGTGGCCCCAGGATTCCGGGCGGCTGTACCAGGCCATCATCACCAGTTGCAGCAGCGAGCTGTGGCCCATCTTCAGCAGGGAAATGAAGCTGTTCTGCCAGCGGTTCAGGAAGTTCTGCACATCCTGCGCGCTGGCGTTGTCCCAACTGCCCCAGATGCCGGTGAGCGGCCCGCGGGTGATCGGCAGGGCGAGCACGTCGAACAACTGCACGGTGAGCTTGAGCATTTCCGGGGAGAGGTGGTTCAGGCTGTTGTCCAGGCTCTGGATGGTGCCTTTGACCGCCTCGGCCATGCGCTCGGCGGGCACGGCGCCGGCCAGCATCACCGGGACCAGCGCGCGCAGGAACGGCAGGTCGGAATCGCGCAGCACGGCAAAGCCATTGGCCGGAGTGCTGGCGGAGCAGCCGCTGAGGCTGGCGGTAACGCCCGCCGTGGCGAGGAAGGCCCCGCCCAGCAGGCCGATCTTGAGCACGCCGCGCCGGGAGAGTCCCGGCGCGCTCAGGGAGGTGTCTGTCATTCTTATTTTTTCACCTGTGTCTTGGAGGGTGCCGGTCAGCGAATGAACAGCTTGTAGACCAGCTTCTGCAGCGATTTACCGTAGGGTGGGTAGATCACCCGCGCCGCGTTGAAGCGCGGCTTGCTGAATACGCCCTTGGCCTTGGAGAAGGTCAGGAAGCCTTCGTGGCCGTGGTAGTGGCCCATGCCGGAGGGGCCGACGCCGCCGAAGGGCATGTCGTCCTGGGCGACGTGCAGCAGGGTGTCGTTGAGGCACACGCCGCCGGAGTGGGTTTGCGCCAGTACGTGGTCCTGCTCGCGCTTGTCATAGCCGAAGAAATACAGGGCCAGCGGGCGATCGCGCTCGTTGACGTAGCTGAGCGCCTGGTCGAGGGTCTGGTAGGGGATCACCGGCAGCAGCGGGCCGAAGATCTCTTCCTGCATGATCTTCATCTCGTCGGTCACGTTCAGCACCAGTGCCTGCGGCAGGCGGCGGCCCTGGGCCTGCGGGAACAACGGGATGACGGTGGCGCCGCGGGCCTGGGCGTCGGCGAGGTAGCCGTTCAGGCGCGACAGCTGGCGCTCGTTGATGATTGCGGTGTAGTCCGGGTTGTTCTCCAGTTTCGGGAAGAAGCCCTGGACCACCTGGCGGTAGCTCTCGACGAACTCGTCGATACGGTTCTGCGGCACCAGCACGTAGTCCGGCGCCACGCAGGTCTGCCCGGCGTTGAGCGACTTGCCGAAGGCGATGCGCTCGGCGGCGTCCTTCATCGGCACGCTGGCCGAGACGATGGCCGGCGACTTGCCGCCCAGCTCCAGGGTGACCGGGGTGAGGTTCTCGGCGGCGGCGCGCATCACGTGCTTGCCGACGCTGGTGGCACCGGTGAACAGCAGGTGGTCGAAAGGCAGCTTGGAGAAGGCGACGCCGACATCCACTTCGCCCTGCACCACGGCGACCAGGTCCTCGGGGAAGACCTTGGCCAGCAGATCCTTCAGCACGCGGGCGGATTCCGGGGTGGATTCGCTCATCTTGATCATCACCCGGTTGCCGGCGGCCAGCGCCCCGGTCAGCGGGCCAATGGCGAGGAACAGCGGGTAGTTCCACGGCACGATCACGCCCACCACGCCCAGCGGCTGGTAGATGACCTTGGCCGAGGCCGGCATGAACTGCATGCCCACGCTGCGGCGCGAGGGCTTCATCCACTTCTTCACGCGCTTGGTGGCGTAGTGCACGCCGTGCAGGCTGGGCAGCACTTCGGCAAGCAGGGTTTCGTCGGCGGAACGGTTGCTGAAGTCGGCGTTGATGGCGTCGATGATCGCCTTCTGCTCGGTCACCAGCAGGTTGGCGAGGCTTTTCAGCCACTGGATGCGCTGGCCGGCGTCCGGCATCGGGTTCGCGCGATAGGCCTGGCGCTGGCGTTCGAGAAGGGTTTCCAGCTGGCTGATCTGCTGCTGGGTCTGCTGCAGGTAGGCGATATCGGCAACCATGACGGGCTCCTGGGCGGAAGCGGGTGGGGAAGCTCTCCGTGGATTCACACAAGGATCTCGGATGCTTCGCGTTTTTATGCTGTCGCTGGTTTTTTAGAGCAATTGCTCTAGAGTGTCAATCAGCATGCCGTTTCCGCGCCGCCAGGCCCAGCCAACGAAAAGTTGGGCGCACCCCGCAGTTGTGTCAGGTGGTAGCAATCGGTGTACCTTTGCGTCCGCGCAATCCGCTTCGATGAGTTTCGCGAATGGCACCACGCATCAATACCCGTGACCGCATTGCCCAGGCCAGCCTGGAGCTGTTCAACGCCCAGGGCGAGCGCAGCGTCACCACCAACCACATCGCCGCGCACCTGGGCATCTCGCCGGGCAACCTGTACTACCACTACCGCAACAAGCAGGTGATCATCGCCCAGCTGTTCGCCGAGTACGAAAACCACGTCGACCAGTTCCTGCACCTGCCGGAGGGGCGCACGCTGACGGTGGAGGACAAGACCTTCTACCTCGAGGCGCTGCTCGCCGCGATGTGGCACTACCGCTTCCTGCACCGCGACCTGGAACACCTGCTGGACTCCGACCCGGAGCTGGCCGCCGCCTACCGCGCCTTCGCCCGCCGCGCCATGGACAACGCCAAGGCGATCTATCGGGGCTTCGTCGACGCCGGCATCCTGCAGATGGACGAACCGCAACTCGAAGCGCTGACCCTGAACGCCTGGATCATCCTCACCTCCTGGGTGCGCTATCTGTGCACCACCCGCGAGGTGGCCAACGACCTCAGCGAAGCGCTGATGCGGCGCGGCATCTACCAGGTGCTGGCGCTGGAAAGCGGCCACATCGCCCCGGCATTCCGCGAGGCGGTGGCGGCGGTGTTCGATCGGTTGTATGTGCCGTTGGAAGGCTGATATTCCATCGGCGGATAACCGTGAACGGTTATTCGCCCTACGCCGAGCCCCCATGCAGGGCGCATAACGCGCCAGCGTTATCCGCCGAATGTTCGGGCTGGAAGGTCAGGCATCCACCTTGCGCGGTCCCGGTACCCGTGGCCGACGCAGAGCAATGCCGTGGCGCAGGAAGAACTCCTCCACACCCTCGGTGGCATCGGTATAAAGCGTGCGGTCAGGATGATCGGCGAGGAAGCGCGCCATCAGCGCCAGGCCCGTTCCACGCAATTGGAGCCTCGGCAGCACGGCGATCTCTGCCAGCCAGGTGGTCTGCGCCGTCTCGCTTTCCGCGCGCAACAGGCCGACTACCTGTTCACCGTCCAGGGCCAGCAGGAAGTAGCTGGAGTATTCGTAGAGATCGCGCAGTTCCGCAGTAGTGCCAGGAGAGCCCCAGCCCACGGCGCGGTAAAGCGCGGCGATAGCGGCGCACTGGGCATTGCTCAGCGGCGGGTTCTGCAGGATCGTCAGCGGCGTGTCGTGCATGGCGGCGCTCCTTTCTGGCGTTTCCTTCCTGGTGCAGTTTCAGTCTGCCTCATTCCCGTTCTGTTGGGCTGATCCAGCGCAGTCAGGCTTCGCGTCGTTCGCGCAGCCACTGCGGGATGCGGCGCTCCAGATAATAATCCGGGCGTCCGGGCGAGCCGCCGATGAAACCAACGTGACCGCCGTGGGGCAGCAGCTCCAGTTGCGTCGACGCGGAAAGCTCGTCCAGCTGCGGCACGCTGTTGGCATGGATGAACGGGTCGTCGCTGGACTGGATGACCAGCGTCGGCACCCGGATGCCGCCCAGGTAATAACGGCTGGAGGCGCGCCGGTAGTAATCGTGCACATCGGCGAAACCGTGCAGCGGTGCGGTGACCCGGTCGTCGAAGTCCCAGAAGGTGCGCATGCCGTCCAGCGGGCCGAGGCGCTCCAGCGCAGCGAGGTTTTCCGCATGGCCGCCGGCGGCGAAGGCCTGGCGCTTGGTCTGCACATAGGCCACCAGCTCGCGCATGAAGTGTGCCTGGTAGACCTTGGAGAAGCCGATGCCGATGCGGTCCGCACACTGGTCGAGGCGGAACGGCACCGACACCGCGACCGCGCCTTTCAGCGGGCAGCTATCCGAGGATTCGCCCAGGTACTTGAGCAGCACATTGCCGCCCAGCGAGTAACCCACTGCATAGAGCGGCGCCATCGGCCGCTTGGCACGAACATGGGCGACAACCGAGGCGAGATCCTCGCTGACGCCGGAGTGATAACCGCGCGGCAACAGGTTCGATTCCCCCGAGCAGCCGCGCCAGTTCAGCGCCACGCTGGCCCAGCCCTGCGCGGCGAGTTGCTGCTGCAGGCCGAGGATGTAATGCGAGGACGACGAGCCGGTCAGCCCATGCAGCGCCAGCACCAGCGGCGCATTCGCCTCGTGCGGGCCGTGCCAGTCGAGGTCGATGAAGTCGCCGTCGTCCAGCCACAGGCGTTCGCGAGTGCGCTGGAGACTGGGCGCCTTGCGCAGGAGCGAGCCATACAGGGTCTGCAGGTGCGGGCCGGGTAGCCACCAGGCGGGTTTGAACGGGGAGGGTATGGTCATCATTGAACAATGGGGGCGGACAAGCTGCGATAGTAACGCCAAGTCAGCCCCGCGATGGATGTCTTGCACTCCCTCGGCGCGGCGAACCCATGAAAAGGAGGGGAGGCATGTGGAAGAAAATCGCGGCGCTGAGCCTGGCGTTCTGGCTGGTGGCTTGTGGCGAGCCGGTGCCTCAGGATCACAAGTCGTACGTCGGGGATTGGCGCTCGGCCCAAATGAGCCTGCTCATCACGGCGGATGGGCGTGTTGCCTACAAGCGCCTTTCGGGTGGCGGCTCGCGCTCCATCGAGGCGCCGATCAAGAGCTATGACGCCGATGGGTTCACCGTGGGTGTCGGGTTCCTCGATACCCATTTCAAGGTGTCGAAGCCGCCTTATCGGGATGGCAGCCAGTGGAAAATGGTGGTGGATGGCGTGGAGCTGACCCGCGTCAGCTCCGTCGATATCGGCAAATCCATCTGACTGGTTCAGCCTTCGCGCTGCCACAGTGCGTAATGCACCGAGCCGGCAGTCTTTTCCCGATGCAGCCGCCAGTTGCCCGGCAGGCCGAGGCTGGA
This sequence comes from Pseudomonas sp. C9-3, assembly GCF_032392015.1. Taxonomy (NCBI): domain Bacteria; kingdom Pseudomonadati; phylum Pseudomonadota; class Gammaproteobacteria; order Pseudomonadales; family Pseudomonadaceae; genus Pseudomonas; species Pseudomonas sp. C9-3. The sequence continues at coordinate 6,320,488 of NZ_CP135919.1, forward strand.
GGGCACGGCTTCGCTTTCGGTGTAGATCCACGCGTCCTTGGCCAGCCAGCCGCGCTCTTCCAGCAGGCGGCAAGCGTTCTGCAGCAGGTCCTGGTGGAAGGGCGGGTCGAGGAAGACCAGGTCGAAGGCTTGCGAAGCCGGGGCATCGAGGTAGCGCAGCGAGTCGGTCATCAACAGTTGGCCGTTGCCGCACTTGAGCGTGTCGAGCGTGCTGCGCAGCGCGGCCACGGCTTCGCCGTTGGTATCCAGCGCAAGGCCTGCGCTGGCGCCGCGCGATAGCGCTTCGAGGAACAGCGCACCGCTGCCGGCAAAGGGGTCGAGCACACGGGCGCCGGGGACGTAGGCGGCGAGCCAGTTGAACAGCGTCTCGCGCACCCGGTCCGGCGTCGGGCGCAGGCCCGGGCCGTCGGGGAAGGCGAAGCGCCGGCTGCGCCATTCGCCGCCGATGATGCGCAGCTGGCCCTGGCCACCGTGGGGCTTCTGTGCGGCGCGCGGGGCGCCGCCGGGTCGTTTGCTCATCAGTGCTCCGGTACGCCGGCGGGTTGCGCGGCGGGTTTGTCGGTGGGCGGCGGCAGCGGTTGCTGCGGCACGGTGGGGCCGGCGGTGACGATGACGAAGGCGTCCGGGTCGAGGTGGCGGCGCATCGCTTCCTTCACCTGTTCCACGCTCAGGCCCTGGACCTGGCTGAGGAAGGTCTCCAGGTAATCCAGCGGCAGATTGTAGAAGCCGATGGCGCCCAGTTGGCCGACGATGTCGGCGTTGCTCGCGGTGGACAGCGGGAAGCTGCCGGCCAGCTCGCGCTTGGCGTCGTCCAGTTCCTTCTGCGTCGGGCCCTTGTCGAGGTAGTCGCGGACGATGTCCTGCACCAGCTTGAGGGTGCCTTCGCTCATTTCGGCGCGGGTCTGCAGGCCGATGGTGAATGGCCCGCGCGACTGCATGCCGGTGAAGCCGGAGTACACGCCGTAGGTCAGGCCGCGCTTCTCGCGCACCTGGTCCATCAGTCGCGTGCCGAAGCCGCCGCCACCGAGGATCTGGTTGCCCAGGTAGAGCGCGGCGTAGTCCGGATCGTTACGGGTGATGCCCAGCTGCGCCAGCATCAGCTGGGTTTGCTTGGACGGGAACTCGATGTGGGTGACGCCGGCCTTGGGCGTCTGCGGCTCGCCCGGCGCGGGCAGGGCGGGTCCCTTGGGCAGCGACTTGGAGACGCTGCCGGCGATAGCTTCGGCCTGCTCGCGGGTCAGGTCGCCGACCAGCGCAATGACCACGTTGCCGGCGGCGTAGGCCTTCTGGTGGAAGGCGCGCAGCTGGGCGACGCTGATCCTGGGCACCGACTTTTCGTTGCCGTCGCTGGAGTGGGCGTACGGATGGTCGCCGTAGAGCCGCTTGAACAGTTCCAGGCCCGCCAGCTTGCCGGGGTTCTGCTTCTGGTATTCGAAGCCGGCCATGACCTGGTTCTTGATGCGCGCCAGGGCGTCCTCGGGGAAGGTCGGCTGGCCGATCACCTGGTCGAACAGTGCCAGCGCCGCGTCGCGCTTGGCCGGCTCGCTCAGGCTGCGCAGGCTGGCCACCGCCATGTCGCGGTAGGAGCCGTTGCCGAAGTTGGCACCCAGGTCGTCGAACCCGGCGGCGATCGCGCTGGTGTCCTTGCCGGGCACGCCTTCGTTGAGCATGGCGTTGGTCAGCATGGCCAGGCCGTAGGTGTCGCCGTCCTGGCTGCTGCCGGCGGCGAAAGTCAGGCGCAGGTCGAACATCGGCAGTTCATGGGCTTCGACGAAGAGCACGCGGGCGCCTTCGGCGGTCTGCCATTGCTGGATGTTCAGCTTGCGGTGGCTGGGCGCCTTGCCGGCGGCTTCTGCGAGCGATTGCAGGCCGGTGGGCGCGGCGTTTTCGGCGGCAGCTGGTTGTGCAGGGGCGGGCGCCGGCGCGGCCGCTTCGGGCTCGGCGGCGGGACGGGAAACGAACAGCACCAGTCCGGCGATCAGCGCGATGACGATCAGCCCGACCAGGCCGTAGCGCAGGCCATTGCGTTCACTCATGGCTCGGCTCCTTGTCGGTGGCGACTTCCGGCAGGACCTGGGCGAGGGTCAGGCGGGAGCGGGTGAAGTAGGTGCGGGCGGCTTTCTGGATGTCGTCGGCGGTGACGGCCTGGATGGCTTCCAGGTCCTTGTCCGCCAGTTGCCAGCCGAGGCCGACGCTTTCCAGCTCGCCGATGGTGCTGGCCTGCCCGGCGATGGAGTCGCGCTCGTAGACCAGCCCGGCGATGACCTGGGCGCGGACGCGCTCCAGTTCTTCCTTGCTCGGTGGGTTCTGCTTGAGGTCTTCCAGCTGCTTCCACAGCGCGGCTTCGACCTGTTCGAGGGTCTTGCCGGTCTGCACGTTGGGCGTTGCGGAAAGGAAGAACAGACCGTCGCCGCGGGAGAAAGCGTCGTAGGAGGCCGAGGCGCCGGCGACGATTTCCTCGCCGCGCTCCAGGCGCGAAGCCAGGCGGGCGCTGTAGCCGCCGTCGAGGATCGCCGAGATCAGGCGCAGGGCGTTGATCTGCCGGGAGTCGTCACTGCTGCCCAGGGTCGGCACGTTGAAGCCCATGATCAGGCTGGGCAGTTGGGTGCGCACGTGCAGCTTCAGGCGGCGCTCGCCCGGCTCGGCCAGCTCCAGCGGCTTGCGCGCGGCGGGCAGGTCGCGTTTCGGAATCTCGCCGAAGTACTTCTGCGCGAGCGCTTTGACTTCATCGCCGGTCACGTCGCCGACCACCACCAGGGTGGCGTTGTTCGGCGCGTACCAGGCCTGGTACCAGTGGCGCAGGTCGTCGATGGTCATGCGCTGCAGGTCGGCCATCCAGCCGATGGTCGGCGTGCGGTAGCCGCTGGCGGGGTAGGCGGCGGCCTTGAAGCGCTCGAAGGCCAGCGCGCTGGGCTTGTCCTCGGTGCGCAGGCGGCGTTCTTCCTTGATCACCTCGATCTCGCTCTTGAACTGGTCGGCCGGCAGGGCGAGGTGCGCCATGCGGTCGGCTTCCAGCTCCAGCGCTACCGGCAGGCGGTCGCGGGCGAGCACCTGGTAATAGGCGGTGTAGTCGTCGGTGGTGAAGGCGTTCTCTTCCGCGCCGAGGTCGCGTAGCACCAGCGATGCCTGGCCGGGGCCGAGCTTGCGGCTGCCCTTGAACATCATGTGCTCCAGGGCGTGGGATAGGCCGGTGAGGCCGGGCGTCTCGTAGCTGGAACCGACCTTGTACCAGAGTTGGGAGACCACCACGGGCGCGCGGTGGTCTTCGCGGACGACGACCTTCAGGCCGTTGTCCAGGGTGTATTCGTGGGTGGGCTGTGGTTCGGCAGCAACGGCCATCAGCGGCAGCAACAGGGAACCGAGCAGCAGGCCGGTGTGGCGGCGTGCAAGGGTTTTCATCGTGGACTGAACCTTTCGGGCTGTCCGCGGGGTCTATGCAGGCTGGCGGCCAGCCTCTTAACCCCGGCGGGCGAGGAGATGCTAGGATACCCATCCGTTTTCCGGGCGGCCACGTTCAGGGCTTCGCAAAGCTGTTTCGAGGCTTTTTGCTGCCTGTCTTTCGTGGCGTCCCCTAGAGATTCGATCCCTACATGTTTGGTTCCAACGACGACAAGAAGGCCCCGCCAGCCGGGGAGAAGAAGGGTCTGTTCGGCTGGCTGCGCAAGAAGCCGCAGGCCGCGGAACAACCTGCCGCCGAAACCGAGCAGCCGGTAGAACAACCGGTTGTCGCCGAGCCTGCTCCTGCCGCCGAACAAGCGCCCGCCGCCCAGGCCGAGCCGCTTGCGCCGAGCGTCGAGCCGACCCCCGAGCCGGTGCTCGACGTGGTGCCGGCCAGCGTTCCGGTGGAGCCACTGGTCCAGCCTGTGCCGCCAGCCGAGTCGCCGGTGGTTGCCGAGGCGCCGCAACCGGCCGTGCAGCCGGTCGAACCAGAACCGGCTCCGCAGCTGGTCGAGCCTGCGCCCGCCGCCGCTCCCGCCGAACCGCAGCCGGTCGCCGAAGCGCCCCTCGTGGTTGCCCAGCCGGAGCCCGAACCGGCCCCGCAGCCCGAACCCGAGCCGCAAGCCAGGCCTGCCGCTGCCGAAACTTCCAGGCTTGGCTTCTTTGCCCGCCTCAAACAGGGCCTGTCGAAGACCAGCGCCAGCCTGGGCGAAGGCATGGCCAGCCTGTTCCTGGGCAAGAAGGCCATCGACGACGACCTGCTGGACGAAATCGAAACCCGCCTGCTGACCGCCGACGTCGGCGTCGAGGCCACCACTGCCATCGTGCAGAACCTGACCAAGCGCGTCGCGCGCAAGGAGCTGGCCGATAGCGAGGCGCTGTACAAGGCCCTGCAGGAAGAACTGGCCACCCTGCTGCGCCCGGTCGAGAAGCCGCTGACCATCACGGCGGACAAGCAGCCCTACGTGATCCTGGTCGTCGGCGTGAACGGCGTCGGCAAGACCACCACCATCGGCAAGCTGGCGAAGAAGCTGCAACTGGATGGCAAGAAAGTCATGCTGGCCGCCGGCGACACCTTCCGCGCCGCCGCCGTCGAGCAGCTACAGGTCTGGGGCGAACGCAACAACATCGCGGTGATCGCCCAGCACACCGGCGCGGATTCCGCCTCGGTGATCTTCGACGCCGTGCAGGCCGCCAAGGCCCGTGGCGTGGACGTGCTGATCGCCGACACCGCCGGCCGCCTGCACACCAAGGACAACCTGATGGAAGAGCTGAAGAAGGTGCGCCGTGTGATTGGCAAGCTGGACCAGACGGCTCCCCACGAAGTCCTGCTGGTGCTCGATGCCGGCACCGGGCAGAACGCCATCAACCAGGCCAAGCAGTTCAACAACGCCGTTGAGCTGACCGGCCTGGCCCTGACCAAACTGGACGGCACCGCCAAAGGCGGGGTGATCTTCGCCCTGGCCAAGCAGTTCGAGCTGCCGATCCGCTATATTGGCGTCGGCGAAGGGATCGACGATCTTCGAACCTTCGAAGCTGATGCTTTCGTCCGTGCACTCTTCGAGACCCGGGAAATCGCATGATCCGTTTCGAGCAGGTTGGCAAGCGCTACCCCAACGGCCATGTCGGCCTGCACGAGATTTCGTTCCGCGTGCCGCGCGGCGAGATCATGTTCGTCACCGGCCACTCCGGCGCCGGCAAGAGCACCCTGCTGCGCCTGATCCTGGCGATGGAGCGACCCACCTCGGGCAAGCTGCTGCTCGGCGGGCAGGACGTCTCGCGCATCTCCACCGCGCAGATTCCCTTCCTGCGCCGGCAGATCGGCGTGGTGTTCCAGAACCATCAGTTGCTGGACGACCGCAGCGTGTTCGAGAACGTTGCCCTGCCGATGCAGATCCTCGGCCTGCCCAAGGCGGAGATCGCCTACCGCGTCGAATCGGCGCTGGACCGGGTGAATCTGAAGGAGAAGGCCGAGGACCGTCCGTCCGACCTCTCCACCGGCCAGCAGCAGCGCGTCGGCATCGCCCGCGCGGTGGTGCACCGCCCGGCGCTGCTGCTCGCGGATGAGCCGACCGGTAACCTCGACCCGCGCCTGGCCTCGGAAATCATGTCCGTGTTCGAAGATATCAACCGCCTGGGCACCACTGTGCTGATCGCCAGCCACGACCTGGCGCTGATCGCGCGCATGCGCCACCGGATGATCACCCTGCAGCGCGGCCGCATCATCGCCGACCGTGAGGAGAACGCCTGATGAGCGCCAATGACCTGCCCCGCGGCGACGAAGAAGGCACCCCGACGCGCAATACGCGCGAGCGCCCAGACGACAACGAGCACCAGGACAACAGCGCCTCGCTTTCGGCCTACGCGGAAAACCACCGCGCCAGCCTGATGGACAGCCTGCATCGCCTGGTCAGCCACCCCTTCGGCAGCTTCTTCACCTGCCTGGTGATGGGCATCACCCTGAGCCTGCCCATGGGCTTGTCGCTGCTGCTGAACAACGTCGAGCGCCTCGGCGGCTCCTGGCAGCGCGCCGCACAGATTTCCCTGTTCCTCGACCTGAAGGCCAGCGAGGCCCAGGGTCAGGACCTGCGCGAGCAGATCGAGAAGATGCCCGACGTGATCGAGGCGCAACTGATCAGCCGTGACGATGCGCTGAAGGAGCTGCAGGAACAGTCCGGGCTCGGCGAGGCGCTCAAGGAGCTGCCGGACAACCCGCTGCCGGCGGTCATCTCGGTGACGCCCAAGCAGATCGACAAGGCCCAGCTGGATGCCTTGCGTCAACGGTTGTCGGAGCTGCCCGGTGTACAACAGGCGCAGCTGGACCTGGTCTGGGTCGAGCGGCTGTCGGCAATCCTCAAGCTGGGTGACCGCTTCGTCTTCGGCCTGACCATCCTGCTGGTGCTGACGCTGTTGCTGGTGATCGGCAACACCATCCGCCTGCACATCGAAAATCGCCGTAACGAAATCGAAGTCATCAAGCTGGTCGGCGGGACGGACGGCTATGTGCGCCGCCCCTTCCTTTATATGGGTGCGCTGTATGGCCTGGGCGCGGGCATCCTGTCCTGGGCCCTGCTGGCCTTCGGGCTGGACTGGCTGAACAGCTCGGTGGTCAACCTGGCCGGGCTGTACGGCAGTGATTTCGGCCTGGCCGGCGTGCCGGTCGACGATGGCCTGTCGCTGACCGTGGGCGCGGTGCTGCTGGGCTGGATCGGCGCCTGGCTGGCCGTGGCGCGCCACCTGCGCGAGCTGGCGCCGCGCTGAAACCCCCTGATTTTGCTGGGGTTAAGCGGATGTAAAGGAACTTTTACACCCGCTTGCAGTCAGATTTCGCAGTGCTACACTGCGCGAGTTTCGTGAATCGGAGGATTCGCATGACCACTTCTCTGCAACCTGTTTATGCCCTGGCTCCCGGTGCGAACCTGGAAGCCTACGTGCACTCGGTGAACAGCATTCCGCTGCTGACGCCGGAGCAGGAGCGCGAACTGGCCGAACGCCTCTTCTACCAGCAAGATCTGGAAGCGGCACGGCAAATGGTTCTGGCGCACCTGCGCTTTGTTGTGCATATCGCCCGGAGTTATTCCGGGTACGGCCTGGCCCAGGCCGATCTGATCCAGGAAGGCAACGTCGGCCTGATGAAGGCCGTGAAGCGCTTCAACCCGGAAATGGGTGTGCGCCTGGTGTCGTTCGCCGTGCACTGGATCAAGGCGGAAATCCACGAGTTCATCCTGCGCAACTGGCGGATCGTGAAAGTCGCGACCACCAAGGCGCAGCGCAAGCTGTTCTTCAACCTGCGCAGCCAGAAGAAGAAACTGGCCTGGCTGAGCAATGACGAAGTGCACCGCGTCGCGGAAACCCTCGGTGTCGAGGCCCGCGAAGTCCGCGAGATGGAAAGCCGTCTCACCGGACAGGACATGGCCTTCGACCCGGCGGCGGACGCCGACGACGAGAGTGCCTACCAGTCCCCGGCGCATTATCTGGAAGACCATCGCTACGATCCGGCGCGCCAGCTGGAAGAAGCGGACTGGAGCGACAGCTCCACCGCCAGCCTGCACGAGGCGCTGGAAGGCCTGGACGAGCGCAGCCGCGACATTCTCTACCAGCGCTGGCTGGCCGAGGAGAAGGCGACGTTGCACGACCTGGCGGCCAAGTACAACGTGTCCGCCGAGCGTATTCGTCAGTTGGAAAAGAACGCAATGAACAAACTCAAGGGCCGCATCGAAGCCTGACCGGCTTCGATGCGCTCCCGTTGAGATCGAGAACCGCACCCTGGTGCGGTTTTTTTCTGTCCGGTCATTCTCTGTCCAGAGTCTGGAGAGTCCCATGCCGCGCCTGCGTCCCGTCCACGGGATGTTTTTCCTGGTCATCGCCCTGCTGGCTTTCGGCCTGGGCACCTGGGTCGCCCGCACGTCGGCGCCGCCCAAGCCGCCGCAGTGGTTCAATGACTGGAAGGAAAAGGTCTTCGAGCCGCTGGCAGACGATCGCCTGAGCCTGAGCGATCTGCAGGGTCAGCAGCCCGGCGAGCTGTGGCTGACTGCCAGTCAGGACGGCCCGCAACTGCATTACCGTGGCCGCCTGGTGACGGACGAAGGGCCCTGGCATGTCGAGGCGGAGCTGGCGTTGAGCGAGGCCGAGCATGCCAGCCTGGCCAAGGCCACCGGCATGCAGCCGACCAGCAAGGACCAGCCGCTGAGCGCCGAGCTGATGAGCCAGCTGGGCAATAAGCCGGTCTCCGAACTGGCGCTGGCGCCCCAGGAGGACCTGGCAGTCGGGCGCCTGGCGGTGAGCCTGGGCGACCCGCGCCTGCGCCTGCAGGTGGATGGTGGCGAGGCCTGGGTCTATCCGGAGAAGGGCATGACGCTGCTGCATCGCGATGGCACGCTGCAGTGGATCCGCGTGGTCCCGCGCAACACCCTCAAGGTGTCGGAGGCGCCTTGAGCCGTTGAGGCGAGGTTTGTACTGCTGAGAAGCCCTCTCCCTAACCCTGGCTGCGCGCCCCGCTCCGAAGGGAGAGGGGACCGTTCGGCGTTGGTTTCGAGTATTGAGCCTTCCTGATGCTGCGGGAGAAGTACGGGGGCAGGAAATTGCAGAGGGTAGCTCCCTCTCCCTTCAGGGAGAGGGCTGGGGAGAGGGTGCGGGGCGGTGATGTCTCCAACACCGGAATGAGGCCTCTACAGCCGCTGCAAATACTCGCTGCCCAACTGCCACATCTGCTGGCGAATCCACGACGCGCGCTGGCGCACGTAGGGGCCGGGCTTGCCGGCGCTCCACTTGCGCGGGTTGGGCAGCACGGCGGCCAGCAGGCTGGCCTGCTGTTGCGACAGGCGCTTGGCGTCCACGCCGAAGTGGTGCTGGGCGGCGGCCTGGGCGCCGAACACGCCGGCATCCCATTCCACGCTGTTGAGGTAGACCTCGAGAATCCGCTGCTTGGACCAGAAGGTCTCGATCAGCAGGGTGAACCAGGCCTCGAAGCCCTTGCGCACCCAGCTGCGGCCGGTCCAGAGGAAGACGTTCTTCGCCACCTGCTGGCTGATGGTGCTGCCGCCGCGGACCTTGCCGCCCTGCTCGTTATGCGCCAGCGCCTTCTGGATCGCCGACAGGTCGAAGCCGTGGTGCTCGGCGAACTTCTGGTCCTCGCCGGCGATCACCGCGAGCTTGAGACTGTCGGGCAGTTCGTCCCAGGAGCGCCAGCTGCGCTGCAGGTCGATGGGCTTGCCGTTGAACCAGGACTCGACCTTGCGCTCGACCATCACCATGGTCCCTGGCGGCGGCACCCAGCGCAGGACGATGACCAGCGCCACGCTGATGGCGACGAACCAGAGCGCGATCTTTGACAGGCGGCGGAGGGCGTTGCGCATGCGGAGGCTTTGCCTGGGCGGATGAGCGGGCCATTATAGCGATACTCACCTGTCTGGAGCTGTCCCATGCTGCGCACTTTCCTGATGCTCGCCGCGTTCTTCGGTTTCACCGGGGTCGCCCTTGGCGCCTTCGCCGCCCATGGCCTGAAGAACAAGCTCACGCCCGAGTACCTGGCGGTGTTCCAGACCGGCGTGCACTACCAGATGCTGCACGCCCTGGCGCTGTTCGGTGTGGCGCTGCTCACCGCGCACATCGGCGGCACCCTCATCAGCCTCGCCGGCTGGGCGTTCACCGTCGGTATCCTGCTGTTCTCCGGGAGCCTCTACCTGTTGACCCTGGCGGGCCTGAGCGTGGGCATCATTACGCCGATCGGCGGGCTGTTCTTCCTCATCGGCTGGGCGCTGCTGCTGGTGGCGGCTTTCCAGCTGGGTTGACCCGGATGTCAGAAAAGCCCGAGTGCGACGCCCGGATACCTTGGTCATCCGCCGCGATCGGGCTAGAATGCGACCCCCTCCAGCAACGACCGTCCCGCCCATGCGTATTCAGTTGAATGGCGAACCCTTCGAGCTGCCCGCCGGCCAGACCGTCGCCAACCTGCTCGAGCGTCTCGACCTCACCGGCAAGCGTGTCGCGGTCGAGCTCAACCAGGACATCGTGCCGCGCAGCCAGCACGCCGCCACCGCCCTGAGCGAAGGCGACCAGGTGGAAGTGGTGCATGCCATCGGCGGCGGCTAGAGCCCGTCGCTACATCTTTCAGGCCCCGCAAAGCTTTCACATTTCCTGAGGAGTGATCCGATGAGCCAAGCTTCCTCCAACCTGCCGGTCGACAAGCCCTTCACCCTGGCTGGCCGCACCTACAATTCGCGCCTGCTGGTTGGCACCGGCAAGTACAAGGACCTCGAAGAGACCCGCGTGGCCATCGAGGCCTCGGGCGCCGAGATCGTCACCGTAGCGGTGCGCCGTACCAACATCGGCCAGAACCCGGGCGAGCCCAACCTGCTGGACGTGATCCCGCCGGATCGCTACACCATCCTGCCGAACACCGCCGGCTGCTATGACGCCGTCGAGGCCGTGCGCACCTGCCGCCTGGCCCGTGAGCTGCTGGACGGCCACAACCTGGTCAAGCTGGAAGTCCTGGCTGACCAGAAGACCCTTTTCCCCAACGTCGTTGAAACCCTCAAGGCCGCAGAAGTGCTGGTCAAGGACGGCTTCGACGTCATGGTGTACACCAGCGACGACCCGATCATTGCCCGTCAGCTGGCCGAGATCGGCTGCATCGCGGTGATGCCGCTGGCTGGCCTGATCGGCTCGGGCCTGGGCATCTGCAACCCGTACAACCTGCGCATCATCCTCGAAGAAGCCACCGTTCCGGTGCTGGTCGACGCCGGCGTGGGCACTGCGTCGGATGCAACCATCGCCATGGAGCTGGGCTGCGAGGCCGTGCTGATGAACACCGCCATCGCCCACGCGCAGAACCCGGTAATGATGGCCGAGGCCATGAAGCACGCCATCGTCGCCGGCCGCCTGGCCTACCTGGCCGGCCGCATGCCGCGCAAGCTCTACGCGAGCGCGTCGTCGCCGATGACGGGCCTGATCAACTAACGTTTCCACTTCGACGCGCGGGCCGGTTTGCCAGAAGCAACCGGCCCGCGTGTGCATTTACCCGCAAGGTCCGAGTCATGAGTGACATTCCCGAAAATCAGCCCGAGAACCAGCCCGACGCCGACAACCGTCCGATGCGCGCCATCAAGAGCTTCGTGATGCGTGCCGGCCGCATGACCGAGGGCCAGCAGCGTGGCCTCGATCAGGGCTGGCCGAAGTTCGGCCTGGAGCTGGCCGATGGTGCGCGGGACTTCGATGAAGTGTTCGGGCGCCAGGCGCCGCGTACCTTCGAGATCGGCTTCGGCATGGGCCACGCCACCCTCGAGATGGCTGCGGCCGCGCCGGAGCAGGATTTCATCGGCGTGGAAGTGCATCGGCCGGGTGTTGGCGCGCTGCTCAACGGCATGCTGACCCAGGACCTGACCAACATCCGCGTCTACAGCTGCGACGCCATCGAAGTGCTGCGCGACTGCGTCGCCGATGCCAGCCTCGATCGCCTGCTGCTGTTCTTCCCGGACCCGTGGCACAAGTCGCGCCACCACAAGCGCCGCATCGTGCAGCCGGCCTGGGCTGAGCTGGTGCGGCAGAAGCTGAAGGTTGGCGGCGTGCTGCACATGGCCACCGACTGGGAACCATACGCCGAGCACATGCTGGAAGTGATGAATGCCGCACCCGGCTATCGCAACCTTTCGGCCGATAATACCTACGTGCCGCGCCCGGAAGAGCGCCCGGTCACCAAGTTCGAACGTCGCGGGGAGCGACTCGGCCATGGCGTCTGGGACCTGAAGTTCGAGCGCGTCGACTGATCTACCGAAAAGGCCTGCCCAGCGGGCCTTTTTCACGCAAAGAACACCCTACAGACCGGGACCACCCGGCAGGCCCCAGGGCCATCCTCACCTCCTGAATAAAAAGCGGCATCCGCCGCGGACGAAAATAAGAGTGACGGACAGGAGTCCGTCGCAAAGGAGTCTGCTGTGTTGAAGAAACTTGCTGTACTGCTGATGGCAGGGGCGTGGGCCCTGCCGGCGCAGGCGAAAGTCGATGCCACCGAGGCCGCTCGACTGGGCCGCGATCTGACGCCGATGGGGGCGGAAATGGCCGGCAATGCCAGTGGCACCATCCCCGCCTGGACCGGCGGCATCACCACCGCGCCGGCGGGCTACCAGCCCGGCAGCCATCACCTCGATCCGTACGCTGGCGACGCCGTGCAGTACAAGATCGACAGCAAGAACCTGGCGCAGTACCAGGCGCTGCTCACGCCCGGCACCCAGGCGCTGCTGCAGGAGAACCCGGACTACTACCTGCGGGTCTTCCCCAGCCGCCGCAGCGCTTCCTTGCCCCAGCGCATCTATGACGCCACCCGCTTCAACGCTGAGAACGCCGAGCTGATCGCCGACGGCAACGGCGTCCAGGGCGCTGCCGCCGGCGTGCCGTTCCCGATGCCGAAGTCCGGCCTGGAAGCGATCTGGAACCACATCATGCGCTACCGCGGCGAGCAGATTCACATGGTGACCAACCAGGCCGCCGTGCTCGCCAGCGGCAGCTACAACCTGCTCAAGCTCGACCGCTACGTGTACTTCAACTACGGCCGCGAGGGCATGACCCCGCAGGACCTGAACAACACGCTGTTCTACTACAAGTACAACATCGTCGCCCCGGCCAAGCTGGCGGGTTCCGCGCTGGTGGTGCAGGAGACCATCGACCAGGTGCTGTCGATCCGCAAGGCCTGGCGCTTCAACAGCGGCGAGCGCCGCGTGCGCCGCCTGCCGAGCCTGGCCTACGACACCCTGCAGCCGGACACCAACGGCCTGGCCACCGCCGATACCGTGGACGTCTACAACGGCGCGCCGGATCACTACGAGTGGCAACTGCTGGGCAAGCGCGAGATGCTGGTGCCATACAACAGCTATGCCGTGCACCAGAAGGGTATTCCCTACGCCGATATTCTCAAGACCAAGACCCTCAACCCCGAGCTGCTGCGCTACGAGCCGCACCGCGTCTGGGTGGTCGAGGCGACCCTGCGCAAGGGGATGGGCCATCCGTTCGCCAAGCGCCGGTTCTACCTGGATGAGGACAGCTGGCAGATCCTCGCCTCGGACATCTACAACGCCGACGGCAAGCTGATCCGCGCCCAGGAAGTGCACCCGATCAACTACTACGACGTGCCCATGGTGCTCAGCACCCTGGAGGCGCTGTACGACTTCGAAGGCAAGCGCTATTTCGTCGACGGCCTGGACAACAACGAGCCGATGTACGACTTCAAGGTCCCGCTGGGGCCGCGCGACTTCACCCCGCAGGCCTTGCGCCGCGAGGGTAACTGAGTCCAGCTGAGGCCGCCGCGAGGCGGCCTTTGTCTATCTGCGCAAATGGACCTGTAGGAGCGAGCTTGCTCGCGAAGGTGCTCTCCCACAACACGACGTTGGGGTGGTTCGCGAGCAAGCTCGCTCCTACAAAAAGCTGCTGCGTTACTCGATCAACTCGGCGCCCAGCACCGTGGTCTCCGGCATGCGCATGGGCGCCGGGCTGATCTGCAGGTACTTGATGCTGGTGCGCGGGATGATCAGCAGGTCGCCGTCCACTTCGATGCTGATGACCGGCGATTCCATCTGCTTGCGGATGCCGCGGGCCACTTCGGCGGGGTCGTCGCTCTGTTGCGGGAAGCGCAGCGCCAGGCGCTGGCCATCGGAGAAGTGCAGGTAGAGATGCTTGATCGGCTTCATGTGTCCTCCGGCAGTGGTGGCCAACCGCCGGAGGCCCGCAGGTCAGCTGCGGTCGGCGATCATGCCAATCACGAAGAACACTAGCAGCAGCACGGGCGCCAGGGTGTAGTTGTTGAAATAACCCAGGCCCTTGGCCAGCCACGGAGTGACGAAGACCATCGCCAAGCCGTAGCCCACAGCGCAGATCAGTACGAACAGCAGGGTGCGGAAGACGAAGTTCAGGCTGCCGATGCGCTGCTGTACCCAGGCATTGATCGCCGGGCCGAACAGCACCAGCACGGTAGCCATGATCGCCAGGGCGATGTCGGACAGGTGGCCGCGGCACCAGCGGGAGACGTTGGCAATCAGGTCGAGCGCGAAGTCCATTGGGGCTCCTTGGGGTGCAAAGTCGCCGGGAAGTGTACACGCCGGGCGACGATGGCGTCGCCCGGCGCTGACCGCGTCAGAGACTCAGGGCAGGAAGCGCTGCAGCAGGTCGTTGAGGAACAGTTGGCCGCGTTCGGTGGGGGCCAGCCGTTGCGGATCGTCCAGCAATAGGCCGTCCTTGCGCGCCTGCCGGCAGGCTTCCTCGATGGCGGCCAGCGGCAGGCCGGTGCGCTCGGCGAAGGTTGCCGCCGGTACACCTTCGGTCAGGCGCAGGGCGTTCATCATGAACTCGAAGGGCAGGTCGCCAGCTTCCAGGTCGCGTTCGCCGGCCTGGAAGGGCTTCTCCGGATTCAGATAGTCCTTCGGCAGGCGGGTCTTCCAGGTGCGCAGGATGCGCCCTGCCGGGGTGCTCAGCTTGGCGTGGGCGCCGGCGCCGATGCCGAGGAAATCGCCGAAGGTCCAGTAGTTCAGGTTGTGCCGCGCGCGCTTGCCGTCGCGGGCATAGGCGGAGGTTTCGTACTGCAGGTAGCCCGCCTGGGCGAGCAGCGCCTGGCCGGCTTCCTGGATTTCCCACAACTGGTCGTCTTCGGGCAGCTCCGGCGGCTGGCTCCAGAACACCGTGTTCGGTTCCATGGTCAGCTGGTACCAGGACAGGTGCGTCGGCGCCAGGGCAATGGCCTGCTGCAGGTCGCTCAGTGCGTCGGCGACGCTCTGGTCGGGCAGGCCGTGCATCAGGTCCAGGTTGAAGTTGTCGAAGCCGGCGCGGCGGGCCATCTCGGCCGCCCGTATGGCTTCGTCGCCATCATGGATACGACCCAGCGCCTTGAGCTTTTCGGCCTGGAAGCTCTGGATGCCGATGGACAGCCGATTGATCCCCAGCTGGCGGTAATCGGCGAACTTGGCCTGCTCGAAGGTGCCGGGGTTGGCTTCCAGGGTGATTTCGATATCGCTTTCGAAACCGACCTGCCTTTCCAGCCCTTCAAGGATGCGGCCCAGCGCCTTGGCGGAAAACAGGCTGGGCGTGCCGCCGCCGAAGAAGATCGAGGTCAGCTTGCGGCCATGGACGTATCCGCGGTCGGCGGCCAGGTCAGCCAGCAGCGCCTCGACGTAGGCGTCTTCCGGCAGCTCCGGCCCGGCAGCGTGGGAATTGAAGTCGCAATAGGGGCATTTGCGCACGCACCAGGGGATGTGCACGTACGCGGACAGCGGTGGCAGGCGGAAGCCGGAAACCACCGGCCCGGCGTCGAGCCCGTGGCGTCCTGCCTGGCTCATAGACCCAGCCGTTGCTTCAGCAGGGCCATGGCGCGGGCGCGGTGGCTGAGCTGGTTCTTCTGCTCGGGCGGCAATTCGGCGCTGGAGCAGTTGGCTTCCGGCACCCAGAACAGCGGGTCGTAGCCGAAGCCGTGCTCGCCGCGGGCTGCGCGCAGGATGCTGCCGTGCCAGAGGCCTTCGCAGAGGATCGGCAGCGGGTCGTCGGCGTGGCGGACCAGGGCCAGCACGCTGACGAACTGGGCGCCGCGGGCCTCGTCCGGCACGTCCTTCATGGCATCGAGCAGCTTGGCGTTGTTCGCCGCGTCACCCTTGCCGTCGGCGTAGCGGGCGGAATAGATGCCCGGCGCACCGCCGAGGAAGTCCACCGCCAGGCCGGAGTCGTCGGCCAGCGCCGGCAGGCCGGAGATGCGTGCGGCATTGCGGGCCTTGAGGATGGCGTTCTCGACGAAGGACAGGCCGGTCTCTTCCGGCTCCACGTCGCTGAACTCGCCGATGGAGCGCACCTTCACGTGGGCTCCGAGCATGGCCTGGAGTTCCTTGAGCTTGCCGGCGTTGTGACTGGCCAGCACCAGTTGTTCGAGCTTGATCATTCGTCGGGGAAGATTTCCTGCATGAAGTCGAAGCTTTGCGGGGCTTCGCTTCCGGACTGGACCTGGATGGAGAAGGTCAGGGTTTCGCGGCCTTCGATGGGGAACTGCGCCAGGTTGTATACAGCGCCTTCCTCGACCACGCGCTTGAAGGTCAGGGGAATGGTCTGGCCCATCAGGTTCTTGGCGGAGCCGGCGACGGTGGCGTTGGCCGGTTTGCCGCTGGCGTCCAGCGGCACGATGTTGATCACGCCCTGGGCCTTGCTGCGCACCACGCCCACGGCTTGCGCGACGTTGGGCTGGAGGAAGCTGGAGTTGAACACGCTGTAGTGCACCTGCAGGTCACCCAGGCGCTTCACCTGTTCGGCGAAGGCGGGGACGGCGAGGACCAGGCAGGCGAAGAAGGTAAGCAGGCGGCGCATGATGTTTCTCCCGGGCTCTATCAGATAGCCGCGATCAGACGGCGATGCGGTGGTCTTGCACGCCAGCGCCGCTGATCCGGTAGATGCCGATCTCACCCAACAGATTAGGCCAGATTCGCGAGGCCCAGCCATGCTGGTGCTCGTGGTCCACCGCCAGACGGTCCAGCACCCTTGCGTGTTGCTCGTGGCAGAGCGCCTCGAAGTCGCGGAAGGTGCAGAAGTGGATGTTCGGCGTGTTGTACCAAGTGTACGGAAGGAAGTCCGACACCGGCATGCGGCCATTGCGCGCGAGGTACCAGCGGCAACGCCAGTGGCCGAAGTTGGGGAAGGTGATGATGCAGGTCCTGCCCACGCGCAGCATTTCCGCCAGCACCTTGTCCGGGTAGCGCAGGGCCTGCAGCGACTGGGTCATCACGACCACGTCGAAGCTGTTGCTGGCGAAGTTGCCCAGGCCCTTGTCGAGGTCCTGTTCGATGACGTTGACCCCACGTTCGATGCACTTGGCGATCTTGTCGGGGTCGATCTCCAGGCCGTAGCCGCCCACCTGCTTGTGGTCGCGCAGCCAGGCGAGCAGCTCGCCGTCGCCGCAGCCCAGGTCGAGCACGCGGCTGCCGGCGGGGATCCAGTCTTGGATGATTTCCAGGTCGGCGCGCATGGGTGTCCTTTTATACGCTGATGCGGTGCATGTAACCGCTGAAGGCTTGCAGGTAGCGCGGAATCGGCATCAGGAAGGCGTCATGGCCTTGCGGGGCGTCGATTTCCAGGTAGCTGACGTTCTTCTTCGCCGCCAGCAGGGCGTCGACGATCTCCCGCGAACGGGCGGGGGAGAAGCGCCAGTCGGTGGTGAAGGACATCAGGCAGAAGTCCGCTTTCACCCCGGCGAGGGTGCGCGCCAGGTCGTCGCCGTGGGCGGCGGCCGGGTCGAAGTAGTCCAGCGCCTTGGTCATCAGCAGGTAGGTATTGGCGTCGAAACGGGTGGAGAACTCCTCGCCCTGGTAGCGCAGGTAGCTTTCCACCTGGAACTCGACGCTGTGCAGGTCGTAGTTGAGCTTCTCCGACTTCATGTCGCGGCCGAACTTGGCGCCCATGGCGTCATCGGAGAGGTAGGTGATATGGCCGACCATCCGCGCCAGGCGCAGGCCGCGCTTGGGAATCACGTCGTGTTCCTGGAAGTGGCCGCCGAAGAACTCAGGGTCGGAGAGGATCGCCTGGCGCGCGACTTCGTTGAAGGCGATGTTCTGCGCCGACAGCTTCGGCGCACTGGCGATGCACAGGCAGTGGCGCACGCGCTCGGGGTAGCTGATGGTCCACTGCAGCGCCTGCATGCCGCCCAGGCTGCCGCCGACAATGGCGGCCCAGCTCTGGATGCCGAGGCGATCGGCCAGGCGTGCCTGGCTGTTGACCCAGTCTTCCACGGTGACGACCGGGAAGTCCGCGCCGTAGGCCTTGCCGGTGGCGGGGTTCGGGCTGGTCGGGCCGGTGGAGCCGTTGCAGCCGCCGAGGTTGTTCAGCGCGACGACGAAGAACTTGCGGGTATCGATGGGCTTGCCCGGACCGATGCAGCTGTCCCACCAGCCCGGCTTGCGCTCATCCTCGCTGTGGTAGCCGGCGGCGTGGTGGTGGCCGGAGAGCGCGTGGCAGATCAGCACGGCGTTGCTCGCCGTGGCGTTCAGCTCGCCGTAGGTCTCGATCACCAGCTGGTATTCGGGCAGGGTCTTGCCGCAGGCCAGGGGCAGCGGTTCGTTGAACTGCAGCGTCTGGGGGGAAACCAGACCGACGGAATCTTCGGGGAAGACTGTTGGCATCGACCCAGCTCATGAATAAAAAAGGACGGCCAGTCTAAAGAGCGCCGCCCCCCGCGGCAAGCGCACTCGGAAGGCGCGGCGCGGGCGTGGCGCGGGCTTCAGGCGCGCTGAGAAGTGGGCAGGGTGACGACCTTGGCCTGGCGTTGCAGCGGTGCCGGGCGGCGCAGCTGGCGAAGAATGTCGGTGGCCTCGACCAGTTGCTGCTCCAGCTCCTCGGTATAGCGCCCCAGCAGCAGCGAGCGCTGCCGTGCCTGCTGGGTTTCCTGGGCCAGGGCCTTGAGGCGCAGCATGTGGGTTTCCAGCATCTGCTTGTGCTCGAGGCTGTACTGCATCAGCGGCATCAGGGCGTCGGCGGCCCATTGCTCGGCCTCTTCGCGCAGGCGCTGGTGCAGGCCGATGACTTCCTGGGCGACGGTGGCGAAGAAGCGTCGGGTCAGCAGGCGCTGCTCGGTGAGCAGGGTCTTGAGGTGCAGGCGGAAGCGGTCGGCTTTCTCCTGCAGCTTGGCGAGATCACGCAGGTAGCGCTGGACGCGGAACTGCGGGGCATCCAGGGCGTTGAGCGGGTTTTCCTCGTTGTGCCGCTGGTAGATGGCCGCGACCATGCGGTTGGCTGTCTCCGACTCGTGCATCAGGCCGACCAGGTCGGTTTCCACGGTGCGGAAGAACTGCAGGATGGCCTGGTGGATGCCGACCGTGGTCCAACTGCCGCGCAGCTTCTCGTGGACCTTCTTCAGGTGCTGCTCGAGCCGTTCCGGGCGCACCGCGTCGCGCAGTTGTTCGCCCTGGTGGCGCAACAGCCGCTGGTTGGTCTTCAGGCTGAGCAGGCGCTTGTGGTGCAGGTTGTGGTCGTCCTTGGTCCGCGCGGTCAGCTCGAACAGCAACTGGCCGCTGTCCTGTTGTTGGTCGTTGAGCAGCGCCTGCTGCTCCTTCACCTTGTCCAGGCGCACGCGCAGGCTGTGCTGGCTGTTGTTGACCAGCGCCAGCACCTGGCCGACCACGGCGTCCTCCAGCAGGCGCTCCTTCTGCGCGACGATGCGCTCGCAGAGCAGCTCCTCCAAGGACTCCATCTGGCTGCGCACGAGCAGGTCGCGGTCGCCGCGCACCTTGGCCAGCAGCGCCTGCTTGGCCGACAGCGGCAGCACGTCTTCGCGGGCGATGCCCAGCTGGCGCGCGGTGGTGTCCTGGATATGGTGGATGGCGTTCTGCACGAAGACTTCGCCGGCCAGGTCGTCCCAGAGCACGTCGATCTTGTTCAGCACCGCGTAGAGGCTGGTGTGGCCGTCCTCGCCGAGCTGGCGCACGTGGTCCCGCCAGATGGCCATGTCGGAGGCGGTCACGCCGGTATCGGCCGCCAGCAGGAAGAGGATCGATTGCGCGCTGGGCAGCATCGACAGAGTCAGTTCCGGCTCGCTGCCCAGGGCATTCAGGCCGGGCGTGTCGAGGATGCGCAGGCCCTGGCGCAGCAGTGGGTGGTCGAAGTTGACCAGCGCGTGGCGCCACGCCGGCACCAGTACGATGCCGGGCTTGTCCGTGGCTTCGAGCATGTCCGGGTGGAAGCCCAGCTGGATCGCCTGCTCCACCGGCAGCGGCTTGGTCTCGGCGACCTGGGCGAAGGCCTCGGCCATGTTCGCCGGGTCCGAGGTATCCAGCGGGATGTTCACCCAGTGCCGCGGAATGCGCTTGAACTGCGCCACGCTGGCATCGGCGACGCGGGTCTCGATGGGCAGCAGGCGGATGTAGGGGCGTTCCGAGCGCGGGTCGAAGAACAGCTCGGTCGGGCACATGGTGGTGCGGCCGGCCTGGGATGGCAGCATGCGGCGGCCGAATCCGGCGAAGAACAGGCTGTTGATCAGCTCGGTCTTGCCGCGCGAGTACTCGCCGACGAAGGCCAGGGTGATGTGGTCGACGCGCAGCAGGCGCAGGGTGCGTTCGAGACGGTTCTCGATTTCCGGGGTATTCAGCCGGGCGCGCTCCAGCCAGCTGCGATAGCGGGTGATCTCACGGACCAGCTCGCGCTTCCAGGTGACATAGGCATCGATCTGCTGACTGAGACGTTCCATGCTCATCCGGGCGTTCCTTGGGCTGGCGCGTCCTGCGCGGGGAATGGATGGCGTGGATTATGCGACGGAGTGTAGGAATAGCAATTGGCCTACAGCACATTCCTACACGTAAGGTCGGCCAAGGTTACCGAGCGGCTATCCCGAGTTCTGCCGGAAATTTCGTCGGGTGGGGAATACGCACGCGCTTCTGGCGATTCAGTTCGCCGCTTTCCAGCTTCACCGTGCTTTTCGGCACGCCGAAGGCCTTGCCGAGGAATGCCAGCAGATGAGCATTGGCCTTGCCGTCCACCGGCGGCGCGGTCAGGCGGATCTTCAGGCGTTCGCCGTGCAGCCCGGCGAACTCGTCGCGGCTCGCCTTGGGTTGCAGGTGGCAGTCGAGGATCAGGTCCTCGCCGTCCCAGAAATAGAAGCTCATTCGTCTTGCGGACTGCCGGAGCTCGCCGCGCGGGCGAGCTCCCTGGTCATTTACATGAAGGGGCTGAGGATCTGCGGCATCCCGGTCATCGCGGCCAGGTTGCCGATCACCAGCATGTCGATCAGCTTCAGCGCGATGAAGGCGAAGATCGGCGAGATATCCAGGCCGCCGAGGTTCGGCAGGAGCTTGCGGAAGGGCGCCAGGAATGGCTCGCAGATCTGGTTTACCAGTTGGGCGCCGGGGTTGTAGCTGCCCGGGGCGACCCAGGAGAGGATCACGCTGATGATCAGGGCAAAGAAGAAGATCTTCAGGAACAGCGAGGTCACCGCGATGATCGACCACACCAGCAGCTGCAGGACGTAGCCGCCGACGCCATAACCCATCAGGGTCAGGGTGATGACCATCAGCAGCAGCTGGACCAGGATGGCCAGCACCAGTGAGGCGAAGTCGATACCGCCGAAGCCGGGGATGACGCGGCGCAGCGGGTTCAGCAATGGCTTGGTGGCGCGCACGATGAACTGGCTGAGCGGGTTGTAGAAGTCGGCGCGGACCAGTTGCAGGATGAAGCGCAGCAGGACGATCAGCAGGTACAGGCTGCCCAGCGTCTGGATGACGTAAATGGCAGCGGTGGAAATTCCGGTCATTGAGGGCTCCTCGTCATTGACCCAGTTGTTCGGCCAGCTCGGCGGAGCGGTGGTCGGCGGCGCCTACCGCCTTCTCCACCAGCGCCTCGAAACCGTTGGCCTGGAAAGTGGTGATGGCCGCTTCGGTGGTGCCCTTGGGCGAGGTCACGCGGCGGCGCAGTTCGGCGGGATCGACATCGCTGGTGGTGGCCATCTGCGCGGCGCCCAGGGCGGTCTGGCGGGCCAGCTGGGCGGCGACTTCGCGGGACAGGCCGAGCTTCTCGCCGGCGGCGGTCATGGCTTCCATCAGCAGGAAGAAGTAGGCCGGGCCGCTGCCGGAGACGGCGGTGACCGCGTCAATCTGGCGCTCCTCGTCCAGCCACAGGGCGATGCCCACGGCGCTCAGCAGTTGCTGCGCCTGCTCGCGCTGGGCGGCACTCACGCTCGAATTGGGGTACAGGCCGCTGGCGCCCAGGCCGACCAGGGCCGGGGTGTTGGGCATGCAGCGGACGATGGCGCGCGGCTGGCCGTTCACGGCGCCCAGCCAGCGTTCGAGGCTGGCGCAGGGGATGCCGGCGGCGATGGAGACGATCAGTGCGCTATCGGACAGCGACGGCGCCAGCGCCAGGCAGACGTCCTTCATGACCTGCGGCTTGACCGCCAGGACCACCACATCGGCGCCGGCCACGGCGCTGGCGTTGTCGCCGACCACGTCGATGCCGTGTTCGGCAGCGATCTTCGCGCGCTGCTCGGCACCCGGGTCGCTGGCGCGGATGCGGCTGGCTTCGACGCCCTTGGCGCGCAGGCCGCCGATGAGACTGGCGGCCATGTTGCCGGCGCCGATGAAGGCAATGCGGGTGCTCATTACGTCTCTTCCTTTATTCAGTGCGAGGCGCCGTAGTCGCGGGCGCCGAACAGGGCGGTACCGATCCGTACCCAGGTGGCGCCTTCGCCGATGGCGGCTTCGAGGTCGTGGCTCATGCCCATGGACAGGGTGTCCAGGCCGAGGTTCAGGGCCTGCATCAGTTCGCGCAGGCGGGCAAATGCAGCGTGCTGCGCGGCAACGTCTTCGGTTGGCTCAGGTATGGCCATCAGACCGCGCAGTTTCAAGTGGGGCAGTTGCGAAATTGCCTGGGCAAGGGCAGGCAGTTCTTCGGGGGAACAGCCGGATTTGCTGTCTTCGCCGCTGACATTCACCTGCAGCAGCACGTTCAGCGGCGGCAGGTTTGCCGGGCGCTGTTCGGAAAGGCGCTGGGCGACCTTCAGGCGGTCCACCGAATGCACCCAGTGGAAGTGCTCGGCGATGGGCCGGGTCTTGTTCGACTGGATAGGGCCGATGAAGTGCCAGGTCAGCGGCAGGTCGGCCAGCTCGACCTGCTTGAGCAGCGCTTCCTGCAGGTAGTTTTCGCCGAAATCGGCCAGGCCTTCGGCATACGCTTCGCGGATGGCGGCGGCGGGTTTGGTCTTGCTCACGGCGAGCAACTGCACCGAGCCAGGCGTGCGATTTTTCGCTTGTTCCGCCTCACGGATTCGTACGCGAACCTTTGCAATATTCTCTGCTATCGTGGACATTACCGTCGCTTTTCCGCCCGGCTGCTGCGAGTTCTGCGGCATTCTACCTGCTTGCTCTTGATTGGGGAGTCCCATGGATATTACCGAGCTGCTCGCCTTCAGCGCCAAGCAGGGCGCTTCGGACCTGCACCTCTCGGCCGGCCTGCCGCCGATGATCCGCGTCGACGGCGATGTTCGCCGCATCAACCTGCCGCCGCTCGAGCACAAGCAGGTTCACGCGCTGATCTACGACATCATGAACGACAAGCAGCGCAAGGATTACGAAGAGTTCCTGGAAACCGACTTTTCCTTCGAAGTGCCGGGCGTGGCGCGCTTCCGGGTCAACGCCTTCAACCAGAACCGCGGCGCCGGCGCCGTGTTCCGGACCATTCCCTCCAAGGTACTCACGATGGAGGACCTGGGAATGGGAGAAGTGTTCAAACGTGTTTCAGACGTGCCGCGCGGCCTGGTGTTGGTCACCGGCCCGACCGGTTCGGGCAAGTCCACCTCGCTGGCGGCGATGCTCGACTACCTGAACAACACCAAGTACAGCCACATCCTCACCGTCGAAGACCCGATCGAATTCGTCCATGAGTCGAAGAAGTGCCTGGTCAACCAGCGTGAGGTGCACCGCGACACCCTGGGCTTCAACGAGGCACTGCGCTCGGCCCTGCGTGAGGACCCGGACATCATCCTGGTGGGTGAGATGCGTGACCTGGAGACCATCCGCCTGGCGCTGACCGCCGCGGAAACCGGCCACCTGGTCTTCGGCACCCTGCACACCACCTCCGCGGCCAAGACCATCGACCGTATCGTCGACGTGTTCCCTGCCGAAGAGAAGTCCATGGTCCGCTC
The DNA here is from genome assembly GCF_032392015.1 of Pseudomonas sp. C9-3. NCBI lineage: Bacteria > Pseudomonadati > Pseudomonadota > Gammaproteobacteria > Pseudomonadales > Pseudomonadaceae > Pseudomonas > Pseudomonas sp. C9-3. Next base: position 6,344,060 of record NZ_CP135919.1, read on the forward strand.
CATGCTCTCCGAATCCTTGCAGGCGGTGATCTCCCAGACCCTGCTGAAGAAGATCGGCGGCGGCCGTGTCGCGGCCCACGAGATCATGATCGGCACCCCGGCGATCCGTAACCTGATCCGCGAGGACAAGGTCGCGCAGATGTACTCTGCCATCCAGACCGGCGGCGCGCTCGGCATGCAGACCCTCGACATGTGCCTGAAAGGCCTGGTCGCCAAGGGCCTGGTCACCCGCGATTCGGCGAAAGAAAAAGCCAAGATCCCGGAAAACTTCTAATCCCACCGGGCCGCTCCCGGCCCGGCGCACGGAGCGCGCCACACGCACCCGCTTCGTGATCCGACAGCCCCGTCGTAGTCAGCGTGAACCTGGCGAGAAAGATCATGGAATTCGAGAAGCTGTTGCGCCTGATGGTGGAAAAGGGTGCCTCCGACCTGTTCATCACAGCGGGCGTACCACCGTCGATGAAGGTCAACGGCAAGGTGTTGCCGGTGACCAAGACCGCGCTGTCGCCGGAGCAGACCCGCGAAACCGTGCTGTCGGTGATGAACGAGCAGCAGCGTCGTGACTTCGCCGAGAACCACGAGTGCAACTTCGCCATCAGCGCCCGCGGCGTCGGTCGTTTCCGCGTCAGCGCTTTCTACCAGCGCAACCTGGTGGGCATGGTGCTGCGCCGCATCGAGACCAACATCCCGACCATCGATGACCTGAAGCTGCCGGAAATCCTCAAGAAGCTGGCGATGACCAAGCGCGGCCTGGTGATCTTCGTCGGCGCCACCGGCACCGGTAAGTCCACCTCGCTGGCGGCGATGATCGGCTATCGCAACAAGAACTCCACCGGCCACATCATCTCCATCGAAGATCCCATCGAGTACATCCACCAGCACCAGGGCTGCATCGTCACCCAGCGCGAAGTGGGCCTGGATACCGATACCTTCGAAGTCGCCCTGAAGAACACCCTGCGCCAGGCGCCGGACGTGATCATGATCGGCGAGGTGCGCTCGCGCGAGACCATGGACCACGCCGTGGCCTTCGCCGAAACCGGCCACCTGTGCCTGGCGACCCTGCACGCCAACAACGCCAACCAGGCGCTGGAGCGGATCATCCACTTCTTCCCCGCCGACCGTCATGGCCAGGTGTGGATGGACCTGTCGCTCAACCTCAAGGCCATCGTCGCCCAGCAACTGGTGCCGACCCCGGACGGCAAGGGCCGCCGCGCGGTGATCGAGGTGCTGCTGAACACCCCGCTGGCCGCCGACCTGATCCGCAAGGGCGAGGTCCACGAACTCAAGCCGCTGATGAAGCGCTCCACCGAGCAGGGCATGCAGACCTTCGACCAGGCGCTGTACCAGCTCTACACCCAGGGCGAGATCACTTACGAAGATGCGCTGGCCTACGCCGACTCGGCGAACGACCTGCGCCTGATGATCAAGCTGGGTTCGGAAACCGACGCCGACCACCTGACCACCATGACCCAGGGCCTGACCCTGGAGATGAGCGACGACGATCCCAATCGCCGCTTCCGCTGACCTGAAGAGCCCGCCTAGTGCGGGCTTTTCGTTTATTCTGGCTGCCACGCAACGCAACGGGAGAAAGGCATGTCCGCCAACCCTGATACTCACAGCAAGGTCATCGGCTATCTGCTGTGGATCTTCGGCTTCACCGGCTCGCACCGCTTCTATTACGGCAAGCCGATCACCGGCACCATCTGGTTCTTCACCCTTGGCCTGTTCTTCATCGGCTGGATCATCGACCTGTTCCTCATCCCCTCCATGGATGATGCGGCGGACCAGCGCTACCGCGCCGGCGGTATCGACTACAACGTCGCCTGGATCCTGCTGACCTTCCTCGGCGTGTTCGGCGTGCACCGCATGTACATGGGCAAGTGGATCACCGGGATCATCTACCTGTTCACCGGCGGCCTGTTCCTGGTCGGCGTGCTGTACGACTTCTGGACGCTGAACAGCCAGATTTCCGAGCGCAACGGGCCGCAGCGCATCTGATCCTTCTTTTATGTAGGAGCGAGCTTGCTCGCGAACCGCCCCAGCCTCGGTGCTCGGGATGTTCGCGAGCAAGGACTGGGCGTTCCCCTCGCTCCTGCGAAAAGCCAATGCCGCTCTCTTTCGTCGCGCCGCCTGGCGCGAGCTGTGCCTCCCGCCTAAGGTCAGGAGGACAGTAGCAGGCGCCGCCGGGCGATCCCCGTGGCGCCCAGAAGGAGTGGCTGCCATGAGCAACGAATCCCGCCCCGCCGTACTCGACCTGATCGGCAATACCCCCATGGTCCGCGTCACGCGCTTCGATACCGGACCCTGCACCCTGTTCCTCAAACTCGAATCGCAGAACCCCGGCGGCTCCATCAAGGACCGCATCGGCGTCGCCATGATCGAGGCTGCCGAGCGCGATGGCCGGCTCAAGCCCGGCGGTGTGATCGTCGAAGCCACCGCCGGCAACACCGGCCTGGGCCTGGCGCTGGTGGGCCGCGCCAAGGGTTATCGGGTAGTGCTGGTGGTGCCGGACAAGATGTCCACCGAGAAGGTCCTGCACCTGCGCGCCATGGGCGCCGAGGTGCACATCACCCGCTCCGACGTCGGCAAGGGCCACCCCGAGTACTACCAGGACGTTGCCGCGCGGCTGGCCAAGGACCTGCCGAGCGCGTTCTTCGCCGACCAGTTCAACAACCCCGCCAACCCGCTGGCGCACGAAACCGGCACCGCCCCGGAAATCTGGGCGCAGACTGGTCACGACCTCGACGCCGTGGTGGTCGGCGTCGGCTCCGCCGGCACCCTGACCGGCCTGACCCGGTTCTTCCAGAAGGTCCAGCCGGACCTGGAAATGGTCCTGGCCGACCCGGTGGGCTCGATCATGGCCGAGTACTCGCGCTCCGGCGCCATCGGCACGCCCGGTTCCTGGGCGGTGGAAGGCATAGGCGAGGATTTCGTGCCCTCGATCGCCGACCTCTCCAGCGTGCGCCACGCCTACTCCATCAGCGACGAGGAAAGCTTCAGCACTGCCCGCGAGCTGCTGCGCAACGAAGGTATTGCCGCCGGTTCGTCCACCGGCACGCTGCTGGCCGCTGCACTGCGTTTCTGTCGCGAGCAGAAGGAGCCCAAGCGCGTGGTCAGCCTGGTCTGTGACACCGGCACGCGCTACCTCTCGAAGATCTATAACGACCATTGGATGACCGACCAGGGGCTGCTGCAGCGCAAGCGCTACGGCGACCTGCGCGACATCGTCGCGCGGCGCTTCGAGGAGGGCAGGGTGGTCGCCGTCGGCCCCGGCGATACCCTGCTTACCGCCTTCCAGCGCATGCGCCTGGCGGACATTTCACAGCTCCCCGTGCTCGACGGCCAGCGCCTGGTCGGCGTCATCGACGAGTCCGACATCCTGCTGGGCGTACATGACGACCCGGCGCATTTCCGCAGCGACGTCGCCAGCGCCATGAGCACTGCCCCGGAAACCCTGGCGCCCGGCGCCAGCCTCAAGGAACTCGAAGCCGTGCTGGCGCGCGGGCTGGTGGCGATCATCGCCGACGCCTCGGGCTTCCACGGCCTGATCACCCGATTCGACCTGCTCAACCATCTACGGAGGACCCTCGCATGAGCCAGCACGACGACCGCCTCGGCTTCGCCACCCGCGTGATCCACGCCGGGCAGGAGCCGGACCCTTCCACCGGGGCGATCATGCCGCCGATCTACGCCAACTCCACCTACCGCCAGGACAGCCCCGGCGTGCACAAGGGCCTGGACTACGGGCGCTCGCACAACCCCACGCGCTGGGCGCTGGAGCGCTGCGTGGCGGACCTGGAAGGCGGCAGCAAGGCGTTCGCCTTCGCCTCGGGGCTGGCGGCCATCTCGGCGGTGCTGGAGCTGCTCGACGCCGGCTCGCACATCGTCTCCGGCAATGACCTGTATGGCGGTACCTTCCGCCTGTTCGAGCGGGTACGGCGGCGCAGCGCCGGGCACGATTTCCACTTCGCCGACCTGTCCCAGCCCGGCGCGCTGGAGGCGGCACTCACCGACAAGACGCGCATGGTCTGGGTGGAAACCCCGAGCAACCCGCTGCTGCGCCTGACCGACCTGGCCGCCATTGCCCGCACCTGCCGCGAGCGCGGCATCCTCTGCGTGGCCGACAACACCTTCGCCAGTCCGTGGATCCAGCGGCCGCTCGACCTGGGCTTCGACATCGTCGTGCACTCGACCACCAAGTACCTCAATGGCCACTCCGACGTCATCGGTGGCATCGCCATCGTCGGCGACAACCCCGATCTCGCCGAGCGCGTGGGCTTCCTGCAGAACTCCGTCGGCGCGATTGCCGGGCCGTTCGACGCGTTTCTCACCCTGCGCGGCGTGAAGACCCTGGCGCTGCGCATGGAGCGGCACTGCGCCAATGCCCTCGACCTGGCGAAGTGGCTGGAACAGCAGCCGCAGGTGAAGCGTGTGTATTACCCCGGACTGGCCTCGCACCTGCAGCATGAGCTGGCGCGCCGGCAGATGAAGGGCTTCGGCGGGATGATTTCGCTGGACCTGGATACCGACCTGGCCGGCTCGCGGCGCTTCTTGGAGAACGTCCAGTTGTTCGCCCTGGCAGAGAGCCTGGGCGGTGTGGAAAGCCTGATCGAGCACCCGGCGATCATGACCCATGCCAGCATCCCGGCGGAGAACCGTGCGGCGCTGGGGATTGGTGATTCGCTGATCCGCCTGTCGGTCGGTGTGGAAGACGTGGAAGACCTGCGCGCCGACCTGGCCAGGGCGCTGGCGATGATCTGACGCGGCGGGCAATCGGCGTATAACGCGAAGCGTTATACGCCCTACGTCTGATTCTCCGCTCCGGAGTGCTTTTCGTAGGAGCGAGCTTGCTCGCGAACCGCCCAGCTTCAGTGCCCGGAATGTTCGCGAGCAAGCTCGCTCCTACAAGGGCGCGAAGCCGCGCACGCCCGCTCCTTCGTAGGATGGGTGGAGCGCAGCGATACCCATGCTGCCGGTGCCGCGAATGATAGGTATCGCTTCGCTCCACCCATCCTACGTTCTGCTGACATACCAAAGGAAAAGCCCGCCAATCGGCGGGCTTTTTCATGGAGCAGTGGAGCGTTACACCGCGTGGACGATATGCCCGTCCACCAGGGTGCAGCGCACCACGCCCGGCAGGCAGTGGCCGAGGAATGGGCAGTTCTGGCCGCGGGAGTGCCAGGTTTCGCCCGCCAGGGTCTGGCCGTCGGCTTCGAACAACACCACGTCGGCGGCGGCGCCGATCGCCAGCTTGCCGGCCGGCAGGCGCAGGGCGGCGGCCGGGCCGCTGGACAGGCGCGCCAGCAGGGTCGGCAGGTCGAGCAGGCCGTCCTGTACCAGGGTCATGGCCAGCGGCAGCAGCAGTTCGACGCTGCTGATGCCCGGATCGGTCGCGGCGAACGGGGCGTTCTTCGCGTCCTGCTCATGGGGCTGGTGGTGGCTGGCGATGGCCTGGATCACGCCGCTCTTCACCGCTTCGCGCAGGGCTTCGCGGTCCTTGTGCGAGCGCAGCGGCGGCTGCACGTGGTAGAGGCTGGAGAAGTCCGCCAGTGCTTCGTCGGTCAGGATCAACTGGTACAGCGCGACGTCGGCGGTCACCGGCAGGCCGCGGGCCTGGGCCTGGGCGATCAGCTCAACGCCGCGGGCGCTGGTCAGCTGGCTGAAGTGCGCGCGCACGCCGGACTGTTCGACCAGTAGCAGGTTGCGCGCCAGGGCCACGGTCTCGGCGGTTTCCGGGATGCCGGCCAGGCCGCGGAAGCTGGCGGTCGGGCCTTCGTGGGCGATGCCGCCTTCGGCCAGGTCGTGGTCCTGGGAGGTGAAGATCACGGTGAGGTCGAAGGTCGCCGCGTACTCCAGCGAGCGCAGCAGCACGCGGTTGCTCGCCATCGGCGCCAGGCCGTTGGTGAAGGCCACGCAGCCGGCATCGCGCAGTGCGACCAGCTCGGACAGCTGCTCGCCGGCGAGGCCTTTGGTCAGCGCGCCGATGGGGAAGACCTTGGCATTGCCGGCTTCACGGGCGCGATCGAGGATCAGCTCGGCGACCGCGGAGGTGTCCAGCACCGGCTTGGTCTGTGGCGGGAAGCACAGGCTGGTGACGCCACCGGCGGCGGCGGCGCGGGTTTCGCTTTCGATGTTGCCCTTGCGGCTGTAGCCCGGCTCGCGCAGGGCGACGCTCAGGTCGACCAGGCCGGGCGCGGCGATCAGGCCGGCGGCGTCGATTTCCTGGGCGGCGTGGAAGCCTTCGGGCGCGTCGCCGATGGCGATGATGCGGCCGGCCTCGATGTGCAGGTCGCAGACCTTGTTCAGGCCGCTGGCCGGGTCGATCAGGTGGGCGCCACGAATACTGACGGTCATTGCGCGTCCTCCTGTTCCAGCTGGCGTTGGGCGTTCTGGCCGCTCATGGCCATGGACAGCACGGCCATGCGGATGGCGATGCCGTAGGTGACCTGGTTGAGGATCACCGACTGTTCACCGTCGGCCACGGCGGAGTCGATCTCCACGCCGCGGTTGATCGGGCCGGGGTGCATGACGATGGCATCGGGCTTGGCCAGCTTCAGGCGCTTCTGGGTCAGGCCGTAGAGCTTGAAGAACTCGCCTTCGCTGGGCAGCAGGCCGCCGGCCATGCGCTCGCGCTGCAGGCGCAGCATGATCACCACGTCGACGTCCTTCAGGCCTTCGTCGGCGTTGGTGAAGACCTTCACCCCGTACTGCTCTTCCAGGCCCACCGGCAGCAGGGTGCGCGGGGCGATCACACGGATGTCCGGGCAGCCGAGGGTCTTCAGCGCCAGCATGTCGGAGCGCGCCACCCGCGAGTGCAGGATGTCGCCGACGATAGCCACCGAGAGGTTTTCGAAGTCTCCCTTGTGGCGGCGGATGGTGAGCATGTCGAGCATGCCCTGGGTCGGGTGGCCGTGGCGGCCGTCGCCACCGTTGATCACGGCGACGTTGGGGCTGACGTGCTCGGCGATGAAATGTGCGGCGCCCGAGTCGCTGTGGCGCACGACGAACATGTCGGCAGCCATGGCCTCGAGGTTGCGCAGGGTGTCGGTGAGCGTCTCGCCCTTGCTGGTCGATGAGGTCGACACGTTCAGCGAGATGACGTCGGCGGACAGGCGCTGCGCGGCCAGTTCGAAGGTGGTGCGGGTGCGCGTGGAGTTCTCGAAGAACACGTTGCACACGGTCTTGCCGCGCAGCAGCGGGACCTTCTTCACCGCGCGGGCGCCGACTTCGAGGAAGGAGTCGGCAGTATCGAGGATTTCAGTCAGCAGTTCGCGGGACAACCCGTCGAGCGAGAGGAAGTGGCGCAGCTGGCCCAGGTCGTTGAGCTGCAGCGGGCGCTTGGCGTCGGTCGGCATGTGGCAGGCCCTGAAAGTTGGGGGTGGATGTCCGGGCGCGCGGGGTTACAGCGCGGGGCTGAGAAGCGTGCGCTCGAGGACGAGTGGTGCGGGACCGCGCAATTTTACCCGCTCGTTGGGTGCCAATGACAGGGTTTCGCCGACGACATCCGGGCGAATCGGCAGTTCGCGCTTGTTCAGGTCCACCAGGCTGACCAGGGTCACGCTGGCCGGGCGGCCGTAGTCGAACAGCTCGTTCAGCGCGGCGCGGATGGTCCGGCCGCTCATCAGCACGTCGTCCACCAGGATCAGGTGCTGGCCGTCTATCTCGAAGGGCAGTTCCGACGGACGGACCTGCGGGTGCAGGCCGCTGCGGGTGAAGTCGTCGCGGTAGAAGGAGACGTCGAGGATGCCGAGGATCTCGTCGCTGCCCAGTGCCTTGAGCAGTTCCTGGGCGACCCAGATGCCGCCGGTGTGGATGCCGACGAAGCGTGGCGAGTCGATGCCGCGCTGCGCGAGGTAGTTGCGCAGGTCGGTGGCCATGCGGGGAATGAGTTCGGCGGGGCTTGGCAGGGTCATGACGTCTCCGGTTCGGTTGGCGAGGCCACCCGGCACGGGCGGCCATCGGGGCGGACCGTTCCGGGAAGGAGTGGTCCGGCAAGCTTAGCGGCTTTGGCCCAAGGGGCTCTGCCGCAGGTCAAGCAGGGGTGTTCTCCGCCAGCCAGCCCTCCAGCAGCAGGGCGGCGGCCAGGGCGTCGACCGGGCGCTCGCGGTAGCCGCCCGTCTGGCCCTGGGCCAGGCGTTCGCCCTTGGCGGCGTAGGTGGTCAGGCGTTCGTCATGGGTGTGCACCGGCAGGTTGTAGCGGCCGTTCAGGCGGCGGGCGAACTTCTCGGCGCGTTCGCTCATCTCGCTGGGGGTGCCATCCATGTTCAGCGGCAGGCCGACGACGATGGCGTCGGGTTGCCATTCCTTGATCAGGGCTTCCACGCGGTTCCAGTCCGGCACGCCGTTCTGTGCCTTGAGCACGCAGAGTTCGCGGGCCTGGCCGGTGATGGCCTGGCCGACGGCGACGCCGATCTGCTTGGTGCCGTAGTCGAAGCCCAGGAGCAGGCGCAGGGGTTTGCTGCTCATCAGGCGTGCCCGGCCTGGGCGGTGAGCAGGCTGAGGTTGATCCCCAGGCGCTCGGCGGCCGCCGACAGGCGCTGTTCGGCCGGCACCTCGAACAGCACCGCAGGGTCTGCCGGGCAGGTCAGCCAGGCGTTGTCGGCCAGTTCGGCTTCCAGCTGGCCGGCTTCCCAGCCCGCGTAACCGAGGGTGATCAGGTGCTGGGCGGGGCCGCTGCCGTCGGCGATGGCGAACAGCACGTCCTGGGAAGTGGACAGCGACAGTTCGCCCAGTTCCAGGGTGGCCTGGTAACTGCGTCCGGCGGGGTGCAGGACGAAGCCGCGGTCAGTCTGTACCGGCCCGCCGCTGTAGATGGTCATGCCCTGGCAGCGCACCGGCGGCAGTTCGTCCGGGCGCAGCTGTTCGAGCACGTCGGCGAGGCTCAGGCCGCTGGGGCGATTGATGACCAGGCCCATGGCGCCCTGCTCGTTGTGTTCCACGAGGTAGGTGACCGTCTGGGCGAAGTTGGAGTCCGCCATGTGCGGCATGGCGATGAGGAAATGGTGCTTGAGGTAGCTGGCGGCTGTGCTTTTCATGCCGGCTAGTTTCAGGCCTGGGGGCCAAAGGGACAAGACTTGAAAGCGCCAGCAAAAATTACCGGGTGCGCCGGATCAGTTGCTGGACAGGCGATCGCCGCGCTCGAAGCGCCAGGTGCGGATGATTTCCAGGCGATCGATGTCGTTCAGATCGCCGGAGAAGGGCGCGAAGGGGGCGGCCAGGCGCACGATGCGCTGGGCGGCCTGGTCCAGGGTGGGCTGGCCGGAGGATTCCAGCACCTGTACTTCATACAGGGAGCCGTCGCGGTTGATCGACACCAGCAGGCGCAGGCTGCCGTAGATGCGCTGGCGGCGGGCTTCGTCCGGGTAGTTGAGGTTGCCGATGCGCTCGATCTTCTTGCGCCATTCCTCTTTATACCAGGCGCCCTTGTCGCGCATGGTCGAGGCGGCGCTCAGGCGGTGGATGCGCGGGCGCTTGGCGTAGGCCTGCTGCTCGCGGGCGAGGTCGGCTTCGAGGCTGGAGATTTCCGCCGAGAGCTGGCTGGAGTCGAACTGCGGCGCCGGCTTGGCGACGGTCTCGGCCTTGGGCGTCTGCTGCTTGGTCTGCACCTTGTCCGGGCGCGGGGTGCGGGTGGCGACGGCGGCCTTGGGCGCTTCCGGGCTCTTGGCCTGGCGCGGAGTGGCCGGCGGGGCGACCTTCTTGACTTCGGTGTCCTGGAACGGTGCCTGCTCGGTGGTCTTGGGGACCGCCTTGTGTTCCAGGGTGCCGCTGCCCTGCTGGTTCATCTGGGCAAGGTAGTCGGCTTTCTCCGGCGCCTTGTCGCTCTTGAAGCTGGCCAGGGTGATTTCCAGCGTCTTGCTCAGCTGGCTGGGCATGGGCATGGTGAAGCCCACGCCCAGCAGCACGGCCACGTGCAGGATGGCCGCAACGAACAGGGTGAAACCCAGACGGTCCGCCGGACGGACGCCGGAGGACACGGGGAAGTCTTGGTGGGTTGCAGCGTTCATTGCGGGTCGCGTAGGCCAGGGTGGGGCGGAAGTCTGCCGACGAGGCTTATAAAAGTCTATGACGCACTGCGCGCCTTGAGCTTTTCGTCGATGACTGCCATCAGTCTCTCACCGATGCGTGTGTCGTAGGCCGCATCGATCTCGCGGATGCAGGTCGGGCTGGTGACGTTGATCTCGGTGAGGTTCTCGCCGATGACGTCGAGGCCGACGAACAGCAGGCCGCGCTTGCGCAGCTCCGGGCCGACCTCCCCGGCGATCCAGCGGTCGCGCTCGGTCAGCGGCTGGGCCACGCCGCGGCCGCCGGCGGCCAGGTTGCCGCGGGTCTCGCCCTGGGCAGGGATGCGCGCCAGGCAATATTCCACCGGCTCGCCGTCGATCATCAGGATGCGCTTGTCGCCGTCCTTGATGGCCGGCAGGTAGCGCTGCGCCATGACCTGTTCCTGGCCGTGGCGGGTCAGGGTCTCGAGGATCACCGAGAGGTTCGGGTCGCCCTCGCGATGGCGGAAGATCATCGATCCGCCCATGCCGTCCAGGGGTTTGAGAATGATGTCACGATGCTGTGATGCAAACTCGCGCAGAATGTCGGACCGGCGGCTCACCACCGTCGGCGGCGCGCACTGCGGGAAGAGGGTGGCGAAGTATTTCTCGTTGCAGTCGCGCAGGCTCTGCGGCTTGTTGACCACGAGTGTGCCGGCGGCTTCGGCCTGTTCCAGCAGGTAGGTGGAGTAGACGAACTCGTTGTCGAAGGGCGGGTCCTTGCGCATCAGGATCACGTCCAGTTCCGACAGCGGCTGGTCGACCTCCTCTTCCAGTTCGAACCAGTGGGCCGGATCGTAGAACACCTTGAGCGGGCGCATGCGACCGCGGGCGACGTTCTCTTTCTGGTAAAGATCCTGCTGTTCCATATAGAACAGTTGCCAACCACGGGCTTGGGCAGCCAGCAGCATGGCCAGCGAGCTGTCCTTCTTGAAACTGATCTGCGCGATGGGGTCCATCACGATCCCGAGGCGTACGCTCATGGGATGTCCTCCTGGGGGAGTCTGTTGGGCTTGGGGCTGCGACGCAGAGCTGCGCCGAAAAGGCTGAAAATGGACGCTCAGGGTGGCGCTGGATGTGCGCTCGGTCAAGGAAAAAGCCTGCTTGTTCCGGGTCTTATGGCCTGAATTTGCTGGGCGTGGTAAAGATTCTGACGATTGTGGTAAAAGGTTCCCACGATTGGGTCGCAGCCCGACGGTGGCAGGGCGCTAGCGCACTGAAATAAAAAGCGGAAAAAACGACTCACCGAGATGGTAAGGGCGAACATGGAACAGCATTCCGACGGTTTGAAAGTAATGGTGATCGACGATTCCAAGACGATTCGTCGCACGGCTGAAACCCTGCTGAAGAAGGTCGGCTGCGATGTCATTACAGCCATCGACGGCTTCGACGCGCTGGCCAAGATCGCCGATACCCATCCCAGCATCATCTTTGTCGACATCATGATGCCGCGCCTGGATGGCTATCAGACCTGCGCCCTGATCAAGAACAATAGTGCCTTCAAATCCACGCCGGTGATCATGCTGTCCTCCAAGGACGGCCTGTTCGACAAGGCCAAGGGTCGCATCGTCGGTTCCGATCAGTACCTCACCAAGCCCTTCAGCAAGGAAGAACTGCTCGGCGCGATCAAGACCCATGTGCCCGACTTCACCCCGGTGGAGCACGCTTCCTGAAGTCCGGCGCGAGCGCCGGTGACGCCTATTCCGTATGGGGACCACAATGGCTCGAATTCTGATTGTTGATGACTCGCCGACCGAGATGTACAAGCTGACCGCGATGCTGGAAAAGCACTCGCACCAGGTACTCAAGGCCGAAAACGGCGCCGACGGCGTGGCCCTGGCTCGCCAGGAAAAGCCGGACGTCGTCCTGATGGACATCGTCATGCCCGGCCTGAACGGCTTCCAGGCGACCCGTCAGCTGTCCAAGGACCCGGAAACCAGCGCCATTCCGGTGATCATCGTCACCACCAAGGACCAGGAGACCGACAAGGTCTGGGGCAAGCGCCAAGGCGCTCGCGACTACCTGACCAAGCCGGTGGACGAAGAAACACTGCTCAAGACCATCAATTCGGTGCTGGCCGGCTGATACAGCCGTACCTGCACGTACCGAACATAATTATTAGAGAAGGCCAGGGCCGGCATGGCGGAAGTCCAGAGTCCTTTCGAGGTTCTCGTCCAGATCGATCAGCGCTGTCGGCAGCTGGCTGCGGGCCTGCCCGCCCAGCGCGAGGTGGTGCAGAGCTGGAACGGCATCGGCTTTCGCATGGCTGGGCGCTTGTTCGTGGCGCCCATGGGGGAGGTCGGCGAGGTTCTTCACGAGCCGCGCTACACACTGCTGCCCGGCGTCCGTGACTGGGTGAAGGGGGTCGCCAACGTGCGCGGCCGCCTGCTGCCGATCATGGACCTGTGCGGCTTCCTCGGCGCGGAGCTGTCGCCTCTGCGCAAGCAGCGGCGCGTGCTCGTCGTGGAACACCAGGAAGTCTTCGCCGGCCTCATCGTCGATGAGGTGTTCGGCATGCAGCACTTCCCGGTGGATACCTTCTCCGAGCAGTTGCCGCCCCTCGAAGCGGTCCTGCAGCCCTTTATTCATGGCGTCTTCCATCGGGAGCAACCCTGGCTCGTGTTCAGCCCGCATGCGCTGGCTCAGCACCCGGGGTTCCTGGATGTCGCCAGCTAGAGTTTGACCGGTTGGGCCGGCATTGCCGGCCCTTGTTGTGACATGGAAACCGTAATCGTGGTGGGTCCAGGCGGGGGCCGAATATGAAAAATATAAAGGCAGGCAGTCTTTTCTCGGGGGCGCGTAGCAGCTCGCTGATCCTCGGACTCTTCGTGGTCCTGATCGTGGCGATCGTCTTGCTGTTCGCCAACTTCGCTTACCTGAACAAGCAGGCGGACCACGACAAGCAGTACATCGGCCACGCCGGCGAGCTGCGCGTGCTGTCCCAGCGTATCGCCAAGAACGCCACGGAAGCCGCGGCGGGCAAGGGCGAGGCGTTCAAGCTGCTCAAGGAAGCACGCAACGACTTCGAGAAGCGCTGGAACATCCTTTCCAAGGGTGACGAAAGCACCGGCCTGCCGCCGAGCCCGGATTCGGTACAACCGCAGATGGCGGATGTGCAGAAGGACTGGGACACCCTGCGCAAGAACGCCGACTCCATCCTCGCCAGCGAACAGACCGTACTGTCCCTGCACCAGGTGGCCGCGACCCTCGCCGAAACCATCCCGCAGCTGCAGGTGGAGTACGAAGAGGTCGTCGACATCCTGCTGGAGAACGGCGCCCCGGCCGACCAGGTCGCGGTAGCCCAGCGCCAGTCGCTGCTGGCTGAACGTATCCTCGGCTCGGTGAACAAGGTGCTGGCCGGTGACGAGAACTCCGTGCAGGCCGCCGACAGCTTCGGTCGTGACGCCAGCCTCTTCGGTCGCGTACTGAAGGGCATGAAGGAAGGCAACGCGGCGATGAGCATCTCCAAGGTGACCAACGCCGAGGCCGTTGACCGCCTCAACGAGATTGCCGAGCTGTTCGAATTCGTTTCCGGCTCGGTGGACGAGATCCTCGAGACCTCCCCGGAACTGTTCCAGGTCCGTGAGGCCGCCAACACCATCTTCGGCGGTTCGCAGACCCTGCTCGACAAGGCCTCCAACCTCGCCAACGGTTTCGAGAACCTGGCCGAAGGCCGTGTGTTCAACCAGGTTGCCAGCGTTGCGCTGGGCATCCTCGCCCTGGGCGCGATCATCCTCATCGGCCTGGTGATGGTGCGTGAAACCAACCGTCGGCTGGCCGAGACCGCCGAGAAGAACGAACGTAACCAGGCGGCGATTCTGCGACTGCTCGACGAAATCGCCGACCTCGCCGACGGTGACCTGACGGTAGCCGCGACCGTGACCGAGGACTTCACCGGTGCGATCGCGGACTCCATCAACTACTCCATCGACCAGCTCCGCGAGTTGGTGGAAACCATCAACCTGACAGCCGTGCAGGTGGCCGCCGCCGCCCAGGAAACCCAGGCCACCGCCATGCACCTGGCCGAGGCTTCCGAGCACCAGGCCCAGGAAATCGCCGGCGCCTCTGCCGCGATCAACGAAATGGCCGTGTCCATTGACCAGGTATCGGCGAACGCCTCCGAGTCCTCGGCGGTAGCGGAACGTTCCGTAGCCATCGCCAACAAGGGCAACGAAGTGGTGCACAACACCATCACCGGCATGGACAACATCCGTGAGCAGATCCAGGACACCTCGAAGCGGATCAAGCGCCTCGGTGAATCGTCCCAGGAGATCGGTGACATCGTTAGCCTGATCAACGACATTGCCGACCAGACCAACATCCTCGCCCTGAACGCCGCGATCCAGGCGTCCATGGCGGGCGACGCGGGCCGCGGCTTCGCCGTGGTAGCGGACGAAGTACAGCGACTGGCGGAACGTTCCTCCGCGGCGACCAAGCAGATCGAAGCGCTGGTGAAGACCATTCAGACCGACACCAACGAAGCGGTGATCTCGATGGAACAGACCACCTCCGAGGTGGTACGCGGTGCCCGCCTGGCGCAGGACGCCGGTGTGTCCCTGGAAGAGATCGAGAAGGTATCCAAGACCCTGGCAGCGTTGATCCAGAACATTTCCAACGCCGCCCGTCAGCAGGCCTCCTCCGCCGGCCACATTTCCAACACCATGAACGTGATCCAGGAGATCACCTCGCAGACCTCCGCCGGTACCACCGCCACCGCGCGCAGCATTGGCAACCTGGCCAAGATGGCCGGCGAGATGCGTCACTCCGTATCCGGCTTCAAACTGCCGGACACCGCCGAACAGGCCTGAGCAGAGGAGGTGCGCTGCTCTTCACCGGGTAGCGCATGACAGTCTTGAGCGAGGGGCGCGACATGCAGGCAAGTGGCGTCTGGTCGTTGCAGCCGTTGGCCGACATGTCGGCCGCGGACTTCCGCGACTGGCAGGCACTGTTGGAAGACCGGACCGGTGTCGTCGTCAACGAACAACGCCGCGCCTTCCTGCAGACCAGCCTGGGCGCGCGAATGCGCGAACTGGGCATCGCCGACTACGGCACCTACTACCGACAGGTCACCGATGGCCCGCGCGGCGCCGTCGAGTGGTCGAACCTGCTGGACCGCCTCACCGTTCAGGAAACCCGTTTCTTTCGTCACAAGGCTTCATTCGAAGTGCTGGAAGGCTTCCTCCGCCAGCGCCTCGAACAGGTCGGCCCGAGCCGGCCGCTGGCCTTGTGGAGCGTCGGCTGTTCCAGTGGCGAGGAGCCGTATTCCCTCGCCATGGTGGCCGCCAAGGTACTCGAAGACGCAGGTCTGGCGCCGCTGTTCGGCGTGACCGGCACCGACATCAGCCTCAATGCCCTGAACCGGGCGCGCGAGGCGCGCTACGCGGCACGCAAGCTGGAGGACATCGACCCGGAACTGGCCACGCGCTACTTCAGCGCGCAGGATGACGGTCGATACGCAGTGATACCCGATCTCGCCGAGCGCGTCTGTTGCGCCCGGCTGAATGTGCTGGAACTGGCCAAGGCGCCAATGTCCGGCATGGACGTGATTTTTTGCCAGAACCTGCTGATCTATTTCCGCCGCTGGCGGCGGCGGGACATCCTCAATCGCCTGGCCGAGCGGCTGGTGCCTGGGGGACTGCTGGTGATCGGAGTGGGCGAGGTGGCCGATTGGCACCACCCGCTGCTCGAACCGGTCGCCGATGAGCGCGTTCTGGCCTTTACCCGGAAGGGATGACACAGACACATGAGTGGAGTGGCTATGGGTGATCGGCACGATTATGTCGCCCTGGAATGGGTAAAAGGCGAGATTGCCGAAACGCTCAAGCAGGCGCGGCAAGCCCTCGAATCCTACGTCGAGAATCCCCAGGACCCGACGCGGATGGGCTTTTGCCTGGCCTATATCCACCAGGTGCGTGGCACCCTGCAGATGGTGGAGTTCTACGGCGCGGCCCTGCTCGCCGAAGAAATGGAGTACCTGACCCAGGCGCTGATCGACGGCAAGGTCTCCAGCCAGAGCGAAGCGCTGGAGGTGCTGATGCAGGCCATCCTGCAGCTGCCGGCGTACCTGGAACGCATCCAGAGCGCCCGCCGCGACCTGCCGCTGGTCGTGCTGCCGCTGCTCAACGACCTGCGCACCGCCCGCGGCGAGAAGCTGCTGTCGGAAACCAGCCTGTTCTCCCCCGACCTTTCCCAGTCTTCGCCGGTGTTGCCGGTGGACGCCCTGGCGCGCCTGCGTACCGCCGAACTGCCGGCGCTGCTGCGCAAGCTGCGGCAGATGCTGCAGGTCGCCCTGGTCGGCGTCATCCGCAACCAGGACCTGCCGACCAACCTGGGCTACCTGGCGCGCGTGTTCGCCCGCCTGGAATCGCTGTGCAAGGACGCCCCGCTGGGCCGCCTGTGGGTGATCGCCTCGGCGATGATCGAAGGCCTGGCCAACGGCAGCATCGCCAACGGCACCTCGGTGCGTAACCTGCTGCGCCAGGTCGACCGCGAATTCAAGCGCCTGGTCGACCAGGGCGCCGACGCCATGAACCAGGCGGCGCCGGAAGAACTGATCAAGAACCTGCTGTTCTACGTCGCCAAGGCCTCCGACCAGTCGCCGCGCGTGCGTGCGGTGAAGGACGAGTACCGCCTCGACGACGCCCTGCCGGGTGCCGCCCTGGTGGACGAGGAACGTGCTCGTCTCGCCGGCCCTGACCGCGACGCCATGCGCTCGGTCGTTGGCGCGCTGTGCGAGGAACTGGTGCGGGTCAAGGACAGCCTCGACCTGTTCGTGCGCAGCGACCGCAGTGGCGTGAACGAACTGGGCAGCCTGCTGGCGCCGCTCAAACAGATCGCCGATACGCTTGCCGTGCTGGGCTTCGGCCAGCCGCGCAAGGTCATCCTCGACCAGATCGAGGTGGTCAGCGCGCTCGCCCACGGCCAGCGCCAGCCCAACGACGCCACCCTGATGGATGTCGCTGGTGCGCTGCTGTATGTCGAAGCGACCCTGGCCGGCATGGTCGGCCCGAGCGAAGAGCCGGGCAGCGAAGAAAACGTCCTGCCGACCACCGACGTCAAGCAGATCCACCAGGTGGTGATCAAGGAAGCGCGCAATGGCCTGGAACTGGCCAAGGACGCGATCATCGAGTTCATCGCCTCGCAATGGAACCACGAGCACCTGGCCCGCGTGCCGGAGCTGCTGACCCAGGTTCGCGGCGGACTGGCGATGATCTCCCAGGAACGTGCGGCGAAACTGCTGGAAAACTGCAATCGCTACATCCAGGAACAACTGCTGGTGCGTCAGGCCGTGCCGGACTGGCACAGCCTCGACACCCTGGCCGACGCCATCACCAGCGTCGAGTACTACCTAGAGCGCCTGTCGGAAGACCACAACACCCAGGGCGACATGATCCTCGACGTCGCCGAGGAGAGCCTGGACAGCCTGGGCTATTCGCTCAAGCCGCGCCCGTCGATCCTCGACGCCGAGCCGAGCGCCCACGTCCCTGCGCCCCTGGACAACCCGCTCGACGAGATCGACGTACTGGCCGCGCAGCCGCTGGCCGAGCCGAGCGAAGCGGTCCCGGTGGAAGACGTCCCTGAGTTGGCCGCGCCGGTGGAAATCGCCGACAGCTTCGAGCCCGCGAGCTTCGATGTCACCCCGACCGAGGAATCCGCGCTCGAACAGCCTGCCGAGCTTGCCCCGACAGAAGAGCTGGCTCCGGTGGACGAACCGGTCCTGGACCTTGCCGACCTCGATACGCCCCAACCTGTTGCGGACACTGAAGAGAGCTTCACCTTCGAATCGCTGGAGCCCGTTGTCGAGCCTGCTGCCGGGGAGCAACCCGCACTGCCGGCCGACCTCCCGGCCGAGCTAGAAGCCCAGCCTGTTGGCGAAGCCGAAGCGAGCTTCACCTTCGAACCCCTGGAGCTGGACTCCGGCCTGCCCGCTGCCGAGCCCAGCGCCGAACCGGGCGCCTGGACTCTCGACGAGGCCACGCCGCTGGCTGCCTCGGCTGAACTGCCTGGCGCGACCCTGGAGCCGGAAAGCCTCAGCTGGGATATCGAACTGGAGCCGGCCGCACCGATCACCGACACCACCCTGGCCGATGAAGGCTGGTCGCTGGACGACAGCCACAAGGCCGACAGCATCGAGTTCACTCTCGAAACGCTGGAAGAGGCGCCCGCGCAACCGCTGGCTGATGAGCTGAGCTGGAGCCTGGACGATGCCCTCCCGCTGGCCGAGACGCCGCGATTCGACGAGCCCGTGCAGGCGGAGCCGGCAACGACCGAACAATCCTGGGAATCGCTGGACCTGTCCGGCACCCCGAGCGAAGCCCCGGCCACTCCGGAACTGCTCGACGACTTCGCCAGCCTGCCGACGCTGGAGGCCACTCCGGCTCCGGTGGACGAGCTGACCTGGGACATGGAGGCGCTGACCCCGGCCGGCGACAAGCCCGCCGAGGAAGACTGGTTCAGCATCGACCTGAGCCAGCCGGCTGCCGAGTCGCCCGCACCGTCGCTGGAGCTGGACGAAAGCTTCGCCAGCCTGGAAACGGTCGAACCCGCACCGCTGGCAGCTCTGGACGACCTGAGCTTCGACGGCCAGCCTGCCACCGATGAACCGTCCAGCGCCGAAACCTCGCTGGTCAGCGATGACAACTGGACCCTGGGCGAGCTGAGCGAACCGACCGCGCTGGACGCTGGCGTCGACTTCAGCCTCGACGCGCCACTTGAGTTGGAAGCGCTGGAACCGCTGGTTGAGCCCCAGGCGCCCGCCGTCCAGGCAGAAGCCTGGAGCGACGAGAACATTGCCGAACTGGACCTGCCGGAAGTCGAGCTGCCCAGCCCGCCGGCCGAGCCCGAAGTCGTCGCCGAGGCACCGGCCAAGCCGCTGTCCCTGGCCGAAGTCATGGCCGCCCCGGTATCGGCGATCAACCCGCCGGCCCAGGACGTACCGCCCAGCCTGCTGCCGCCGCCCGCCGATGAAGAACCCATCGACGAAGAGCTGCGCGAAGTCTTCATCGAAGAAGCCGGCGAAGTGCTGGAAACCATCGGCGAGCACCTGCCGACCTGGCTGGCCAACACCGACGACCGCGACTCGCTGACCGAGATTCGCCGCGCCTTCCATACCCTCAAGGGCAGTGGCCGGATGGTCCGCGCGCTGGTGATCGGCGAGCTGGCCTGGTCCATCGAGAACTTGCTCAACCGCGTGCTCGACCGCAGCATTGCCGCCTCGCCAGCCGTGCTGCAGGTGGTCCAGGATGTGGTCGCGCTGATGCCCGAACTGGTCGAGGAATACGCCGCCAGCGCCCAGCGCCAGCGCGACGACGTCGACCGCCTGGCCGCTACCGCCCACGCTCTGGCCAAGGGGCAGCCAGTGCCGCCGCCCGGTGGCGGGCTGCCGGAGTCGGCGCCGCAGGTCGAGGACATCACCCCCGAGCTGGCAGCGGTCGAGGAGATCGCTGCCCAGGCTGCCAACGAAGGGCTCGACGAGAGCCTCGATCCGCAGTTGCTGGAGATCTTCCGCAACGAAGCCGAAGCCCACCTGGAGACCCTGGTCGGCTTCCTCGCCGATTGCGCGCAGCAGCTGCCGCAACCGGTGACCGACGACCTGCAACGCGCCCTGCACACCCTCAAGGGCAGCGCGCACATGGCCGGCATCCTGCCGATCGCCGAAATCGCCACGCCGCTGGAGCGGCTGGTGAAGGAATTCAAGACCAACCTGCTGCAGGTCGACCTGCGCGAGGCGGAACTGCTGCACGTCGCCGAAGGCCTGTTCCGCGTCGGCCTCGACCAGCTCGTCGAAGGTCGCCCGCTGGCGCCCATCGAAGGCAGCCCGGAACTGCTGGCGCGCATCGCGCAGGTTCACCAGGAACGCCTGGAGGCTGCCGAGGCCAAGCGTCGCGGTGAAAGCGGCGAGGGCAGCGGCAACGATCCGCAATTGATCGGCATGTTCCTCGCCGAGGGCATGGACATCCTGCTCGACGCCGAGGACCTGCTGCGCCGCTGGCGCGAGCACCCGCAGGAGCGCCATGAACTGGGCGCCCTCTATGACGAGCTGGAAACCCTCAGCCGTGGTGCGCAGATGGCCGAGCTGCCACAGATGGCGGAACTCGCCGATGCGCTGCTGGCAGTCTATGGCGCCGTGCGCCAGGGTCGCCTGGAAACCGGCGACGCCTTCTTCTCCGCCGCCGAAACCGCCCACGAGGCGCTGATCGGCATGATGGACCAGGTGGCTGCGGCGCTGCAGGTCAGTGCCCGCCCGGAACAGGTCGAAGCGCTGCATCGCCTGCTGGATGCACCGGTGCCCGCCGTCCAGGACGAGCCGTCAGAAGAGGCCCCGGATGTCGAGTTCGTCGACCTGGAAAGCCTGACTGCCGATGACTTCCCCGCCGAAGACGAGGAATTCCTCCTCGACAGCCGCCCGGTGGACGACGACAACCTGCCCGACGGCCTGAGCTGGTCGCCGCGCAGCGATAACGACGGTGCCCCGCGTGGTGCCGCCGACGACGATGACGATGACGTCATCACCGCCGAAACCCCGCACGCCCATCCCGCCCCGCCGCAACCGCCGCGTGCGCTGGACGAGGAAATGGTGGCCATCTTCCTCGAAGAGGCGGTCGATATCCTCGACAACGCCGGCCAGGCGCTGGACCAATGGCTGGCCTCGCCCGAGGGCCTCGCTGCGCTTTCGACCCTGCAACGCGACCTGCACACCCTCAAGGGCGGCGCGCGCATGGCGGAAATCCGCGAGATCGGCGATCTGTCCCACGAACTCGAATCACTCTACGAAGGCCTGCTGGACCATCGCTTCCAGCACAGCCAGCCGTTGGGCGACCTGCTGCGCACCTGCCACGACCGCCTGGCGACCCAGCTAGATCAGTTGCAGGCCGGCCAGGCGCTGACCGACCCGGCCGACCTGGTGCAGACCATCCGCACCTTCCGCCAGAATCCGGCCGCTGGGCTGGACGCACCGCAGGCGCTGGCTGCGCAGCCGCAGCTGGACGCTGCGGCGGATGAGAGCGAGGCCGAGGGGCTACTGGAAACTACAGCCCTGAACGATGCCGATATCGAGCTGGAACTGCCCGCCGAGGCTGAGCCGTTGGCCGCTAGTGCCGAGGAGCTCCAAGCGACCGATCTCGAAAGCACCGAACTTGAGAGCATCGGTCTCGAAGGCACTGAGCTGCAATCCGAAGCCGAGCCGGAATCGGCCGCTGCGCCCGAAGAGATCGACCTGCAGGGCTTCCTCGAAGAGGCCGAAGCCGAGACCGCCGAGGAGCCGGCTGCCATCGAGCCTGTCACCGCTGCCGCGGCGCCTGCCCCCGAGGCGACAGGCGTGCAGGACAGCGAGTACGAGCTTGACCCGGACCGCGACCAGGAACTGGTGGAAATCTTCCTCGAGGAAGGCTTTGACATCCTCGAAAGCTCCTCCGGCGCACTGACGCGCTGGATGGCCAACCCCGACAACAGCGTCGAGCTGGAAGCGCTGCAACGCGACCTGCACACCCTCAAGGGCGGTGCGCGGATGGCCGAGATTCGCCCCATCGGCGACCTCGCCCACGAACTGGAATTCCTCTACGAGGGCCTCTGCGGCGGGCGCCTGCGCGCCAGCCCGACGCTCTTCGAATTGCTGCAGCGTTGCCACGACCGCCTCGCCGAGATGCTCGAGGCCGTCCAACAGCACCGCCGGGTGCCGGGAGGTGAATCGCTGATTGACGCGATCCACCGATTTCGTGCCAACCCCGAAGAACAGCTGAGCATCCCCAGCAGCGTCAGCCTGCACGCAATCAGCTCCCAGCACGCCGCGCCCGAAGGCCCGGAAGCCGACATCCTGGATATCTTCCTGGAAGAGGCCGATGACCTGCTCGAAGGCATGGAGCAGGCGCTGGGACGCTGGGACGCCGAGCGCGAGAACGGTGCGCTGGATGAGCTGCTGCGCATTCTGCATACCCTCAAGGGTGGTGCGCGCCTGGCCGGCCAGACCAGCCTCGGCGACCTGGCCCACGACCTCGAACAGCACCTGGGTGAAGCCCAGCAGCAGGGCGCGCCCTGGCCGGAAAGCCTGTTGCTGGACGTCCAGTCCGGCTTCGAAGGCTTGCAGGCCGAGGTCGACCAGTTGCGCCTGCACCTGGGTGAAGTCGAGAGCGCCGAAAGCCAGTTCGAGGAATCCATCGACGAAGAACCGGTTGCCGAACAGCCGGCCCCGGTGAACCTGCCGGTGCTGCCGGAAGCCATCATGGCCGCAGCCGTACCGCAGCGCCTCGATGCGCCGGTGGTGCTGCCCTTCGTTCGCCGTGCCCAGGAAGCCGCCCAGGAAGCTGCTGCGCGCCGTGCGCCGCAGGAACTGGTGAAGGTGCCCGCGCAACTGCTCGAAGGGCTGGTCAACCTCGCCGGTGAGACCTCCATCTTCCGCGGCCGCGTCGAGCAGCAGGTGAGCGACGTCGGTTCGACCCTGGGCGAGATGGACGCGACCATCGAGCGGGTTCGTGACCAGTTGCGGCGTCTGGATACCGAAACCCAGGCGCAGATCCTCTCGCGCCACCAGGCCGACGCCGAGCGCGCCGGCTACGAAGATTTCGACCCGCTGGAAATGGACCGCTACTCGCAGCTGCAGCAGCTCTCCCGCGCGCTGTTCGAGTCCGCTTCCGACCTGTTCGACCTCAAGGAAACCCTGGCCGCGAAGAACCGCGACGCCGAGACCCTGCTGCTGCAACAGGCGCGGGTCAACACGGAGTTGCAGGAAGGCCTGATGCGCACCCGCATGGTGCCGTTCGACCGCCTTGTGCCGCGCCTGCGGCGGATCGTCCGCCAGGTAGCGAGCGAGCTGGGCAAGCAGGTCGAGTTCGTGGTCAGCAACGCCGAAGGCGAGATGGACCGTACCGTGCTCGAACGCATCGTCGCGCCGCTGGAGCATATGCTGCGCAACGCGGTCGACCACGGCATCGAGTCCGGCGAGGCGCGTCGCATTGCCGGCAAGCCGGAGCAGGGCACCATCCGCCTGACCCTGGGCCGCGAGGGTGGCGACATCCTCCTGACCCTCGCCGACGATGGCGCCGGTATCCGCCTGGAAGCGGTGCGCCGCAAGGCCATCGAGCGCGGCCTGATGACCGACGACAGCGAGCTGAACGACCACGAGGTGCTGCAGTTCATCCTGGAGGCCGGCTTCAGCACCGCCGAGAAGGTCACGCAGATTTCCGGCCGGGGCGTCGGCATGGACGTGGTGAACTCCGAGGTGAAACAGCTCGGCGGCTCCATGAGCATCCAGTCCAGCGTCGGCGAGGGGACGAAGTTCGACATCCGCCTGCCGTTCACCGTGTCGGTGAACCGCGCGCTGATGGTGCTTTCCGGCGAGGACCTCTACGCCCTGCCGCTGAACACCATCGAAGGCATCGTGCGGGTCTCCCCGTACGAGCTGGAGGCACTCTACGAACAGGCCGCCGCCGACGAGTCCGGCGCCGCGCCGAGCTTCGAATACGCCGGCCAGAGCTATGAACTGAAGTACCTCGGCGACCTGCTCAACAACGGCCAGCATCCCAAGCTGGTCGGCCAGTCGCTGCCGCTGCCGGTGATCCTGGTGCGCTCGGCGGACCACGCCGTGGCAGTGCAGGTGGACGCCCTGGCCGGCTCGCGCGAGATCGTGGTGAAGAGCCTCGGTGCGCAGTTCGCCGGCGTCAGCGGCATCTCGGGCGCGACCATCCTCGGTGACGGTCGCGTGGTGGTGATTCTCGACCTGCTGGCGACCATCCGTGTGCTCCACGCCCAGCTCATCCAGCACGCGCCGCGCCGCCAGCTGGCCGGCCCGAGCGTGGCGGAAATCGAGCACCAGCGCCCGACCCTGGTCATGGTGGTGGACGACTCGGTCACCGTGCGCAAGGTCACCAGCCGCCTGCTGGAACGCAACGGCATGAACGTGCTCACCGCCAAGGACGGGGTGGACGCCATCGCCCAGCTGCAGGACCACAAGCCCGACATCATGCTGCTGGACATCGAGATGCCGCGCATGGACGGCTTCGAGGTGGCCACCCTGGTGCGCCACGATGAACAGCTGAAGGACCTGCCGATCATCATGATTACCTCCCGTACCGGCGAGAAGCACCGCGACCGTGCCCTGGCCATCGGCGTCAACCAGTACCTGGGCAAGCCCTACCAGGAATCCGAGCTGCTGGAGACTATCCACAAGCTGGTGAAGGCCCATGTCTGAGCAGAGCACGCCGCGCATTGCGGTGATCGCCGATACATCCCTGCAGCGCCACGTGCTGGCGCAGGCGTTGGCCGGCCACGGTTACCAGGTGGTGCTCAACGCCGATCCGGCGCGCCTTGAGAGCGACCAGTTGGACGCCTGCGAGACCGACCTGTGGCTGGTGGACCTGGCGCAGCAGGAAGACTCGCCGCTGGTGGACAACCTGCTGGAGCAGTCGCGCGTACCCGTGCTGTTCGGCGAAGGCCACGCGCCGGAGCGGCATTCCGAACATTACCCGCGCTGGGAACGCCGGCTGGTGTCCAAGTTGCGCAAGCTGGTGGGTGACCCCAGTGCCGGCGTGGGCCGCAGCCTCGCGGCGCTGCTCGACGAAGCGCAGCGGCCCACCCGCGTGACGTTGCCCGATGACCTCGCCGCTTCGCCGCTCAAGGCTGGTGAGCCCGCCGCGCAGGTCTGGCTGCTCGCCGCCTCGCTCGGCGGCCCGGCCGCGGTGAAGACCTTCCTCGATGCGCTGCCCGGCGGCCTGCCGGTGGGCTTCCTGTATGCCCAGCACATCGATGCCTCGTTCGAGGCGAACTTGCCCCAAGCCGTCGGCCGCCACAGCCAGTGGCACGTCAACAGCGTGCGCGATGGCGACCCGGTGCGTTGTGGCGAAGTAGTGGTGGTACCGATTTCCCGCGAGCTGGGCTTCGACGATTCGGCGCGCATGCACGTGCAGGACCGCAGCTGGCCGGAACCCTACAGCCCGTCCATCGACCAGATGATGCTCAATCTCGCGCAGCAATACGGTGAGCGATGCGGCGTGATCGTGTTCAGCGGCATGTGCAGCGACGGCAGCGCCGCCGCGGCCTACGTGCGCCGCCAGGGCGCGCCGATCTGGACCCAGCGCGCCGACAGCTGCGCCTGCTCCAGCATGCCCGACAGCCTGCGCGAAGGCGGCTACAGCACCCTCTCCGGCGACCCGCGCGAACTCGCGGCGGCGCTGGTCAATCACCTCGCCGAGCAATGCGTCGGCGCAGTCACGCAGTGAGATAAGGCCCGATGAGTGATCTCCCCGTCGCCAATGCCGGCGTTGCCAATGCCGCCCCCAGCAGCCTGACCGGCCTGCTGGTGCCGCTGGCCGACCGCAACCTGCTGCTGCCCAACGTGGCCGTGGCCGAGCTGATCACCTACCGCGCCCCGCACCCGGTGGACGGCTTGCCGTCCTGGTACCTGGGCCAGGTGGCCTGGCGCGACCTGCGCCTGCCGCTGCTGTCCTTCGAGGCGGCCTCCGACGGCCAGGCCGAAGTCGGTTCCGGCGCGCGGGTGATCGTGGTCAACGCCCTGGGCGGCCGACCGAATGTGAAGTTCTTCGCGCTGCTGGTGCAGGGCATCCCGCGCTCGCTGAAGGTCGGCAGCGACCTCAAGCGCCTCGACGTGCCGCTGGCCCCGCTGGAGCTGGACGCCGTGGACCTGGGCGATGCCCAGGCGCGCATCCCCGACCTGGCCGCGCTGGAGCAGAAGCTGGCCGACTCCGGCCTGGTCTGAGCCGGCCATGAGCGGTGGCCTGCGCCTTGCCCAGCTGGGGGATCAACCCGGTTTCGAAGTCGCCGGCGCCACCCTTGGCGGCCACCGTTTCGAGCGCCACAGCCACGACGAATTCGTCATCAGCGCCAACCTGCGCGGCGAGGAAAGCGTCTGGCTGGATGGCTGCACCTTCGACGCCGGCCCCGGTTGCATCACCTGCTACAACCCTAGCCAGATCCAGGGCGGCGGCGTTGCCGAAGGCCAGCCCTGGCAATTCGTCAGCCTCTATGTGGCCCCCGACCAGCTGGCGGCGATGCTCGGCCTGCAGCGCCTGGAGTTCGAACGCCCCACCGGGCGCCTGCCGGCCCTTGCCGGCATCATGGCCGATGCGGTGGCGCGTGCGCTGGGCGACGACACCTTCGTTCGCCAGCGCGGTGAGGAACGCCTGACGCTGCTGCTCGCCGAGATCGCCCGTGCCATGGGTGTGCGCCTGCCGCAACCTGCTGTCGAGAACGGTGGGCGGATCGCGGACCTGCAGGGCTGGCTGGCGGCTGACCTGGCGCGGCAACCCAGCCTCGACGAGATGGCGACCTACCTCGGCCTGTCGCGTTTCCACCTGCTGCGCAGCTTCCAGAAGCAGGTCGGCCTGAGCCCCCGGCAGTGGGCAATGCAACTGCGCACTCGTCGGGCCCAGGCATTGTTGCGCGCCGGCCTGCCGGCCACCGAAGTGGCCCACGAGCTGGGCTTTGCCGACCAGAGCCACCTGAACCGGCATTTTCGCGCGGCCTACGGTGTGTCGCCGGGCAGCTTCCAGCGCGCCCTGCGCTGAGCAATCCGGTTCAAGTGCGAGGGCCGGTGCCCAGGCAAACTTGCCTCAACGTCACCCTGTTCGAGAGCTGATCCATGACCCTGTTCTTCGCCGCGCTGCTGTTCGGCATCGTCTTCTGCCTGTCTCCCGGCGCCGTGCTCGCCGAAACCCTGCGCCGTGGCTTGAAGGGCGGCTTTCGCCCAGCGCTGCTGGTGCAGTTCGGCTCGTTGATCGGCGATGCGGTGTGGGCGCTGATCGGCCTGACCGGGCTGGCGCTGTTGTTCGGCCATGAAACCTTGCGCCTGCCGCTGACCCTGGCCAGCGCCGTGTACCTGGCCTGGCTGGGTGTGCAGAGCCTGCGCGATGCACGCGAGGTCGGCGTGGTGGAAGAGAGCGATACCGGCGAGCACAACGCCGGGGCTTTCGCGTCCGGGGCCATGCTGTCGCTGTCCAACCCGAAGAACATCGTCTACTGGGGCGCTCTCGGCGGCGCCATGGCCGGATTGGTCGATGGCGTGCCGTCTCTGGCGGATTCGCTGGTGTTCTTCGCCGGCTTCATGACTGCCTCGGTGCTCTGCTGCTTCCTCTGCGCCGGCCTGGTCGACTGGTTGCGGCGCAACGCCTCGCCACGCTGGCATCGGGTCAGTCATGCGTTGTGCGGAGTGGTGTTGCTGGTGCTGGCGGGGTTGGCGTTGCGGGGAATCTGAGTCGCCGGGAGTCTGGGCTGTTCGCGAGCAAGCTCGCTCCTACAGGCAGCCGGCTGGCTCGCAGTGCTCTTTGTAGGAGCGAGCTTGCTCGCGAACCCGCATGGCATCGGAGTTGCCGGCTTACCCTCTTTCTTCGAGAGCGGACCGACGCGAAGCCTCGACCTAGAAGTCGCCCCACAACTGCTGCGCCACGCTCAGCGCCGCCACTGGCGCCGTCTCGGTCCGCAGCACGCGGGGTCCCAGTCGCGCGGCATGGAATCCAGCCGACTTCGCCTGCTCCACCTCCGCATCGCTCAACCCACCTTCGGGGCCGATCAGGAAGGCCAGGCTCGACGGCCGGTCATGGCTGGTCAGCGGCTCGGCCACCGGGTGCAGCACCAGCTTGAGCTGCGCTTCGCAGCTCTCCAGCCATTCGGCGAGGGTGACCGGTGCATTGAGCACCGGCAGCACCGAGCGGCCACATTGTTCGCAGGCGCTGATCGCCACCTGGCGCCAGTGGGCCATGCGTTTGTCGGCGCGTTCGTCCTTCAGGCGCACTTCGCAGCGCTCGCTGACGATCGGGGTGATCTCGCTGGCGCCCAGTTCGGTGGCCTTCTGGATCGCCCAGTCCATGCGCTCGCCACGGGACAGGCCCTGGCCGAGGTGCACGCGTAGCGGCGACTCGGCCTGGCCGGCGAAGGCTTCGCGCAGCTCTACGCGGACGTTCTTCTTGCCCACTTCGATCAACTCGCCCAGGTATTCCTGGCCGGAGCCGTCGAACAGCTGCACGGCATCGCCGGCGCTGTGGCGCAGCACGCGACCGATGTAATGGGCCTGGGCTTCGGGCAGCTCGTGCTGGCCGAGGGAGAGCGGGGCGTCGATGAAGAAGCGGGAGAGGCGCATGGCGATATCGGGCAGATAAAGGGGAAGCGGCAAGCTTAAAGCTTTCGGCCTGCCGCTTGTAGCCGATCAGCCCGGATCGCGGTGATCGGGGAAGCGTTCGCTGACCGCCACGCTGACACTGTCGCGGGTGGCGATGTCGATGCCTTCGCTGGCGACCTCGGCAAGGAAGTCGATCTGCTCGGGGGTGATGATGTACGGCGGCAGGAAGTACACCACGCTGCCCAGCGGGCGCAGCAGCGCGCCGCGTTCCAGGCCGTGCTGGAAGACCTGCAGGCCGCGGCGCTCCTGCCAGGGATAGGCGGTTTTCGTCGCCTTGTCCTGGACCATCTCGATGGCGAGGATCATGCCGGTCTGGCGGATTTCCGAGACGTGCGGGTGGTCGGCCAGGTGCGCGGTGGCGCTGGCCATCTTCGCCGCCAGGGCCTTGTTGGCCTCGATGACGTTGTCCTGCTCGAAGATGTCCAGGGTCGCCAGGGCGGCGGCGCAGGCCAGCGGGTTGCCGGTATAGGTGTGCGAATGGAGGAAGGCGCGCAGGGTGCTGTAGTCGTCGTAGAACGCCTGGTAGACCTTGTCGGTGGTCAGCACCGCGCTCATTGCCAGGTAGCCGCCGGTCAGCGCCTTGGAGAGGACGAGGAAGTCCGGGGTGATGCCAGCCTGTTCGCAGGCGAACATGGTGCCGGTGCGGCCGAAGCCGACGGCGATCTCGTCGTGGATCAGGTGCACGCCGTAGCGGTCGCAGGCCTCGCGCAGCAGCTTGAGGTAGACCGGGTGGTACATGCGCATGCCGCCGGCGCCCTGCACCAGCGGCTCGACGATCACCGCCGCGACTTCCTTGTGGTGTTGCTCCAGCGCCTGCTCCATCGAGGCAAACATCGTCCGCGAGTGCTCTTCCCAGCTCACGCCCTCGGGACGCAGGTAGCAGTCGGGGGTCGGCACCTTGATGGTGTCCATCAGCAGCGACTTGTAGGTCTCGGTGAACAGCGCCACGTCGCCTACCGACATCGCCGCCACCGTTTCGCCGTGGTAGCTGTTGGTCAGGGTGATGAAGCGCTTTTTCTCCGGCTGGCCGAGGTTCTGCCAATAGTGGTAGCTCATTTTCAGCGCCACTTCGATGCCGGCCGAGCCGCTGTCGGCATAGAACACCCGGGAGAAGCCGGCCGGCGCCAGGCGCAGCAGGCGCTCGGAGAGTTCGATGACGGGCTGGTGGCTGAAGCCGGCGAGGATCACGTGCTCCAGCTGGTCGACCTGGTCCTTGATGCGCTGGTTGATGCGCGGGTTGGCGTGGCCGAAGACGTTGACCCACCAGGAGCTGACCGCATCGAGGTAGCGCTTGCCTTCGAAGTCCTCCAGCCAGATGCCCTCGCCGCGGCGGATCGGGATCACCGGCAGGCGCTCGTGGTCTTTCATCTGGGTGCAGGGGTGCCACAGCACCTCGAGATCGCGCTGCATCCACTCGGCATTCAGGCCCATGGCCGGCTCCTTAAATTGATGGCTCTTCTGACGGTCGGCTCGCTCTGGTCGGCAAGCCTATTCAATGCTCCTGAGATGAACAAGGACACGTCCTACGACACATGTTGTAGGCAGCCGACCAAGACGGCTATTCGGCTTTCGGGCGCTCACGTATGCTTCGCGCCTTTGCACCAATTCGGGGAAGTCTGGCGATGAAAATGGGATGGCTGCGCGCTGCCGCGCTGCTCGCTCTGGGCGTGTTCAGCGTAGTGGCGCTGGGCAAGGACAAACAACCGACCGCCATCGTGGTGGGCGGCGGACTCGCCGGCCTCTCCGCGGCCTACGAGCTGCAGCAGGCGGGCTGGCAGGTGACCCTGCTGGAAGCCAAGCCGCAGGTGGGTGGCCGCTCGGGCCTGGCCACCAGTGAGTGGATCGGCAACAAGAAGGCCCAGCCGACCCTCAACGGCTACTTGGACACCCTGAAAGTGAACTCGGTGCCGGCGCCGGAATTCGTCCGTACCCCGAGCTACCTGATCGACGGCCTCTACTACAGCAGCGCCGACCTGAAGACCAAGATGCCGGCCGTCGCCGCGGACCTCGAGCGCTTCGAGAAGTCGCTGAACGATCTGTCCGCCTCGATCGACGACCCGCTCAACCCGCTGGCGAACAAGACCCTGTTCGCCCTCGACCAGCTCACCGCCGCACGCTGGCTGGACAAGCTGAACCTGTCGCCGACCGCGCGCCTACTGGTCAACCAGCGCATCCGTTCGCATTACGACGAACCGTCGCGCCTTTCGCTGCTCTACCTCGCCCAGCAGGGCCGTGTGTACCGCGGCGTCGACGACCGTGATCTGCGCGCGGCACGCCTGCCCGGCGGCAGCCAGGTGCTGGCCCAGGCCTTCGTCAAGCAGATCAAGACCATCAAGACCAACGCCAAGGTCACCGCGATCAGCCAGGACAAGGACGGCGTGACCGTCAAGGTCGGCCCCACCGGCTACAGCGCCGACTACCTGGTACTGGCCGTACCGCTGCGCGCCCTGGGCAATATCACCCTGACCCCGGGCCTGAACGAGAAGCAGCTGGCGGCGCTCAAGGGCACCAACTACGGTTGGCGCGACCAGATCCTGATGAAGTTCAAGCGCCCGGTGTGGGACGACAAGTCGCGCCTGTCCGGCGAGATCTACAGCGACCAGGGCCTGGGCATGATCTGGGTCGAGCCCGCGACCAAGGGCGGCGCCAACGTGCTGATCAACCTGTCCGGCGACAATGCCCGTGTGATGCAGGCCTTCGGTGATCGCCAGCTGTCGGAGCAGGTGCTGATCCGCATGAACAAGTACTACCCGAAGATGCGCGGCGCGTACGACGGCTATGAAATGCGCCGCTACAGCACCGACGTCGGTACCGGCGGCTCCTACCTGGCCTATGGTCCGGGCCAGATCAGCCGCTTCTGGCGCGTCTGGGAAACCCCGGTTTCCCGCGTCGCCTTCGCCGGCGAACACACCGATGCGTTCTATCCGGGCACCATCGAAGGCGCCCTGCGCAGCGGCAAGCGCGCCGCCAGCCAGGTCCGCGACCTGTACGCCGGCAAGACTCCGGTGCTCGAAGGTGCGGCACTGGTTGCCGACAACAAGCCGGCGGCCAGCGACAAACCGGCCGAGAAGGGCGAGAAGAAGGGCATCATGTCCTGGCTGCCGTTCTGATCCAGCGCGCTCCATCCACAATGCCGGCGAAAGCCGGCATTGTCGTTTCTGGCTCTGGCACGGCCGTTTCAGGAGATGACCTATCTTGTCAGTCGATGTTTCAAAGCAGATTTTTCTGCTTTTCTTCGATGGATTAGCCGCTAGTCTTGAATTCCCGTTTTCAAGGATGTGTATCGATGCAATGGCGTAATTCCCCCGCACGCTACGGACTGGTCAGCCTGTTCCTGCACTGGGGCAGCGCGCTGGTGGTCTTCGGCCTGTTCGGCCTGGGCCTGTGGATGCGTGAGCTGGACTACTACGACACCTGGTACCACCGCGCCCCGGAAATCCACAAAAGCATCGGCATCCTGCTGGCCATCGCACTGATCGTGCGTGTGCTCTGGCGCTTCATCAGCCCGTCGCCGCCGACCCCGGCCAACCACGGCAATCTCACCCGCCTGGCCACCAAGCTCGGCCACCTGGCGCTCTACGCGCTGTTGTTCGCCGTGATCATCGCCGGCTACCTGATCTCCACCGCCGAAGGCAAACCCATCAGCGTGTTCGGCTGGTTCGACGTGCCCGCCACCCTGAGCGGCATCACCGACCAGGCCGACATCGCCGGTGCGATCCACCTGTACCTGGCCTGGGCCCTGGTCGTCCTGGCCGTGCTGCACGCCCTGGCGGCGTTCAAACACCATTTCCTCGACCGCGATGCCACGCTGGTGCGCATGCTCGGTCGTGCTGCGAAATAACACCTCACCCCAAAGGGAGATTGCTTCAATGCTGAAGAAGACGTTCGCCGCTCTGGCGCTGGGTACCGCACTGTTCTCCGCTGGCCAGGCCATGGCCGCGGACTACAAGATCGACAAGGAAGGCCAGCACGCCTTCATCGAATTCCGCATCAAGCACCTGGGTTACAGCTGGCTGTACGGCCGCTTCGATGATTTCGACGGTGCCTTCACCTTCGACGAGAAGAACCCGTCCGCCGACAAGGTCAAGGTGACCATCAACACCAACAGCGTGAACTCCAACCACGCCGAGCGTGACAAGCACCTGCGCAGCCCGGACTTCCTCAACGTCTCGAAGAACCCGACTGCAACCTTCGAATCCACCGCCGTGAAGGCTGATGGCAAGAATGCCGAGATCACTGGCAACCTGACCCTCAATGGCGTGACCAAGCCGGTCACCATCAAGGCTGAACTGATCGGCCAGGGCGATGATCCGTGGGGCGGCTACCGCGCCGGCTTCCTCGGCACCACCACCCTCAAGCTGAAGGACTTCAACATCCAGCGCGACCTCGGCCCGGCTTCCCAGGAAGTCGAGCTGACCCTGTCGGTCGAAGGGGTGCGTCAGTAAGACGCAGGACTGCGAAAACGCCGGCGAATGCCGGCGTTTTCGTTTGTAGCCTTAGTCTCCCCGGCCTTGCAGGCATTGCCGCAGAAGCTGGGTGAGGGTGCGCTGTTCATCGTCGTCCAGCGGCGCGAACAGACTGTCATGGGTTCGTGCGAGGATGGCCTGGGTGCGCTCGTCGATGCGGCTCCCGGCCTCGGTGAGGAACAGCTGGAAGCTGCGCTGATCGTCCGGGTTGCGCTCGCGGCGAACCAGGCCGAGCGTCTCCATTTCACGGATCTTGCGGGTCACCAGCGCCTTGTCGCGGCACATCTTGCGCCCCAGGCTCTGCAGGCTCTGGCCCGCATCGGCGCCGATCAGCTCGAGCAGGCGGATGTCTGGCGGGGTGAGGTCGATGCCCTCGGCGCACAGTTCGTCCTGGAGGCTCTCGCGCAAATGATCGAGCACCTTCATCAGGGTCTGTGGCAGGTCGGGATTCAGGGTATGGGTCATCGGCTCGGTCACGGTAAACCTTGTGTAAATCAGGTTGATCAGCTCAACCATTTTTTCGTATTTTAGTTGATGTTATCAACTTTGTTCGTCGCCGCGACTGCCTTGCGGGAAACCTACTGCGATATCGGCCTTTGGCTAAAACGTTTCAGTAGTTTTCCCTCAGGGCTTTCGGACGTTTACAAACACAGCTGAATGTAAGTATTTTTGCCAGCTTTTCCGGACCGGCAAGCCCACAGCCAAACCGGATGCTTTGCTCACGAGGACAACGATATGCAACGAAAGCCAGCCATGCGCGCCCTGGTCCCGGCCCTGCTCGTCGCCATGGCCACTCTTGCCGGCTGCGACAAAGCCCAGGCCCCGCAGGAGAAGCAGATCCCCGAAGTCGGTGTGGTGACCCTGCAGCCGCAGGAAGTGACCCTGAGCACCGAACTGCCGGGTCGCACCACCGCGTATCGCATCGCCGAAGTTCGCCCGCAGGTGAACGGCATCATCCTCAAGCGCCTGTTCAAGGAAGGCAGCGACGTCAAGGAAGGTCAGCAGCTGTACCAGATCGACCCGGCCACCTATGATGCGACCCTGCAGAGTGCCCAGGCCAACCTGGTGTCCACCCAGCAGCAGGCCGAGCGCTACAAGGAACTGGTCAAGGACGAGGCGGTGAGCAAGCAGCAATACGCCGACGCCCAGGCCGCCTACCTGCAGGCCAAGGCTACGGTGGACAGCGCGAAGATCAACGTGCGCTACACCAAGGTCTACTCGCCGATTTCCGGCCGTATCGGCCGCTCCAGCGTGACCGAGGGCGCCCTGGTGCAGAACGGCCAGGCCACCGCACTGGCTACCGTGCAGCAGCTGGACCCGATCTACGTCGACGTCACGCAGTCTTCCACCGCGCTGATCCGTCTGCGCCGCGAGATGGCCGCCGGGCAACTGGAGAAGGCCGGCGACAATGCCGCCAAGGTCAAGCTGTACCTGGAAGACGGCTCCGAATACCCCATCGAGGGCAAGCTGGAGTTCTCCGAGGTCTCGGTCGACCAGGGCACCGGCTCGGTGACCGTGCGCGCCATCTTCCCCAACCCGAAGAAGGAACTGCTGCCGGGCATGTTCGTCCATGCGCAGCTGGAGGAGGGCATCAAGAAGCAGGCCATCCTCGCGCCGCAGCAGGGCGTCACCCGTGACTTCCGTGGCATGGCAACCGCCCTGGTGCTCAATGGCGAAGACAAGGTCGAGCTGCGCACCATCAAGGCTGAGCGCACCGTTGGCGCCTACTGGCTGGTCAGCGATGGCCTCAAGCCCGGCGACCGCCTGATCACCGAAGGCCTGCAGTACGTCCAGCCGGGCGCCCAGGCCAAGGCCGTACCCGCGAAGAACGTGGCGCCCACCGCTGGTGCCGCCGACAAGCCCGCCGCCGCTGAACCGGCCAAGCAGGGTTAATCAAGGGGATTCGTAATGTCGAAGTTTTTCATTGACCGGCCCATTTTCGCCTGGGTAATCGCCCTGGTGATCATGCTGGCGGGCGGTCTGTCGATCCTCAAATTGCCGGTGAACCAGTACCCGGCTATCGCGCCGCCGGCCATCGCCATCCAGGTGAGCTACCCGGGCGCCTCCGCCGAGACGGTGCAGGACACCGTGGTGCAGGTGATCGAACAGCAGATGAACGGTCTCGACCATCTGCGCTACATCTCCTCGGAGTCCAACTCCGACGGCAGCATGACCATCACCGTGACCTTCGACCAGGGCACCAGCCCTGACATCGCCCAGGTCCAGGTGCAGAACAAGCTGCAGCTGGCCACCCCGCTCCTGCCGCAGGAAGTACAGCAGCAGGGCATCCGCGTGACCAAGGCGGTGAAGAACTTCCTGATGGTGGTCGGCGTCGTCTCCGAAGACGGCAGCATGACCAAGGAAGACCTGTCGAACTACATCGTCTCGAACATCCAGGACCCGCTGTCGCGGACCGCCGGTGTGGGCGACTTCCAGGTGTTCGGTTCGCAGTACGCCATGCGTATCTGGCTGGACCCGGCGAAGCTCAACAGCTTCCAGATGACCCCGGGCGACGTGAAGACGGCGATCCAGGCGCAGAACGTGCAGATCTCCTCCGGCCAGCTGGGCGGCCTGCCTGCGGTCAAGGGCCAGCAGCTCAACGCCACGATCATCGGCAAGACCCGCCTGCAGAGCGCCGAACAGTTCAAGGAAATCCTCCTCAAGGTCAACGCCGACGGTTCCCAGGTTCGCCTGAAGGACGTTGCCGATGTGGCCCTGGGCGGCCAGGACTACAGCATCAACGCCCAGTTCAACGGCAAGCCGGCCTCCGGTATCGCCATCAAGCTGGCTACCGGCGCCAACGCGCTGGACACCGCCAAGTCGATCCGCGCCACCCTAGCCACGCTGGAGCCGTTCTTCCCGCAGGGCATGAAGATCGTCTACCCGTACGACACCACCCCGGTGGTCTCCGCCTCCATCCATGAGGTGGTGAAGACCCTGGGCGAAGCGATCCTGCTGGTGTTCCTGGTGATGTACCTGTTCCTGCAGAACTTCCGCGCCACGCTGATCCCGACGATCGCCGTGCCGGTGGTACTGCTGGGCACCTTTGGCGTACTCGCCGCCTTCGGCTTCTCGATCAACACCCTGACCATGTTCGGCATGGTGCTGGCGATCGGCCTGCTGGTGGACGACGCCATCGTGGTGGTGGAAAACGTCGAGCGGGTGATGGCCGAGGAAGGCCTGTCGCCCCGCGAGGCGGCGCGCAAGTCCATGGGCCAGATCCAGGGCGCGTTGGTGGGCATCGCCATGGTGCTGTCGGCGGTATTCCTGCCGATGGCCTTCTTCGGCGGCTCCACCGGGGTGATCTACCGGCAGTTCTCCATCACCATCGTCTCGGCCATGGCCCTGTCGGTGATCGTTGCGCTGATCCTCACCCCGGCGCTCTGCGCCACCATGCTCAAGCCCATCGAGAAGGGCGACCATGGCGAGCACAAGCGCGGCTTCTTCGGCTGGTTCAACCGCAAGTTCCTCGCCACCACCCATGGCTACGAGCGCGGCGTCACCTCGATCCTCAATCACCGCATGCCGTACCTGCTGATGTACGTGCTGATCCTCGGCGGCATGGTCTACCTGTTCACCCGCATTCCCACGGCGTTCCTCCCCGACGAGGACCAGGGCGTGCTGTTCGCCCAGGTGCAGACCCCGGCCGGTTCCTCCGCCGAGCGCACCCAGGTGGTGGTGGACTCGATGCGCGAGTACCTGCTCGAGAAGGAAAGCAGCTCGGTGGCCTCGGTGTTCACCGTGACCGGCTTCAACTTCGCCGGCCGTGGCCAGAGCTCGGGCATGGCGTTCATCATGCTCAAGCCCTGGGAAGAGCGTCCGGGCGCGGAGAACAGCGTGTTCGCGCTGGCCCAGCGTGCGCAGATGCACTTCTTCAGCTTCAAGGACGCGATGGTGTTCGCCTTCGCCCCGCCGGCGGTACTCGAACTGGGTAACGCCGTGGGCTTCGACATCTTCCTCCAGGACCAGGCTGGCGTCGGCCATGAAGTGCTGATGCAGGCGCGCAACCAGTTCCTCGGCATGGCCTCGCAGAACCCCGCGCTGCAACGCGTGCGCCCCAACGGCCTGAACGACGAGCCGCAGTACAAGCTGTTGATCGACGACGAGAAGGCCAGTGCGCTGGGCGTCTCGCTGGCGGACATCAACACCACCGTGTCGATTGCCTGGGGCTCGAACTACGTCAACGACTTCATCGACCGCGGTCGGGTGAAGAAGGTCTACCTGCAAGGCCGCCCGAATTCGCGGATGAGCCCGGAAGACCTGGACAAGTGGTACGTGCGCAACAGCTCCGGGGAGATGGTGCCGTTCAGCGCCTTCGCCACCGGCGAATGGAGCTATGGCTCGCCGAAACTGGCGCGCTACAACGGCGTCCCGGCCATGGAAGTCCTCGGTGAGCCGGCCCCGGGCCGCTCCACCGGTGAGGCGATGGCCGCGGTCGAGGAGATGGTCAAGCAGCTGCCCAAGGGCGTCGGCTACTCCTGGACCGGTCTGTCCTACGAGGAACGCCTGTCCGGTTCGCAGGCTCCGGCGCTCTATGCCCTGTCGCTGATCGTGGTGTTCCTCTGCCTGGCGGCGCTGTATGAAAGCTGGTCGATCCCGTTCTCGGTGATGCTGGTGGTGCCGCTGGGCGTCATCGGTGCGCTGCTGGCGACGTCCATGCGCGGCCTGTCCAACGACGTGTTCTTCCAGGTGGGCCTGTTGACGACCATCGGCCTGTCGGCGAAGAACGCGATCCTCATCGTGGAATTCGCCAAGGAGCTGCACGAGCGGGAGGGCAAGCCCATCGTCGCGGCCGCTATCGAGGCGTGCCGGATGCGTCTGCGCCCGATCGTCATGACCTCCCTGGCGTTCGTCCTCGGCGTGTTGCCGCTGGCGATCTCCACCGGTGCAGGCTCCGGCAGCCAGCACGCGATCGGTACCGGCGTGATCGGCGGCATGATCACCGCGACCATCCTCGCGATCTTCTGGGTACCGCTGTTCTATGTGGTGGTCAGTACCCTGTTCAAGGACAAGCAGTCCAAGGAACAGGAAGCCATTGAGAAGGGGCATTGATATGAGAAAGTCCTTACTGTTGCCCTCTTTGCATTTGGCGATAGCGGCCGGTGTGTTGTCCGGCTGCTCGCTGATCCCCGACTACGAGCGCCCCGAGGCGCCCGTGGCCGCGGCTTACCCGCAGGGCGATGCCTACGATGCGGCGCAACCGGCCAACGCCGGCGCCGACATCGGCTGGCGCGAGTTCTTCAAGGACCCGCAACTGCAGCGACTGGTCGAAGTGTCGCTGGAAAACAACCGCGACCTGCGCGTCGCCGCGCTGAACATCGAAGCCTACCGGGCGCAGTACCGCATCCAGCGGGCCGACCTGTTCCCGGCGGTGGATGCCAGCTTCGACGGCTCGCGCCAGCGCCTGCCGGCGGACCTGTCGCAGACCGGCAGTTCGATGATCAGCAGCCAGTACGGTGCGACCCTGGGCATCACGTCCTGGGAAATCGACCTGTTCGGCCGCCTGCGTGCCCTGCGTGACCAGGCGCTGGAGCAGTACTTCGCCACCGAAGAGGCGCGTCGCAGCACCCAGACCAGCCTGGTGGCCAACGTCGCCAACGCCTACCTGACGCTGCGCGCCGACCAGGCCCAGTTGCAACTGACCCGCGACACCCTCGGCACCTACCAGAAGAGCTACGACCTGACCAAGCGCAGCTACGACGTCGGTGTCGCTTCGGCGCTGGACCTGCGCCAGGCGCAGACCTCGGTGGAAAGCGCGCGGGCGACCCTGGCGCAGTACACCCGCCTGGTGGCGCAGGACCAGAATGCCTTGGTGCTGCTGCTCGGTTCCGGCCTGCCGGCGGACCTGCCGCAAGGCCGTGGCCTGGGCGACGAACTGCTGGCCACCGTGCCGGCGGGCCTGCCCTCCGATCTGCTGCAACGCCGCCCGGACATCCTCCAGGCGGAACACCAGCTCAAGGCGGCCAACGCCAACATCGGCGCGGCGCGGGCGGCGTTCTTCCCGAACGTCAGCCTGACCGCGAACGCCGGCACCATCAGCCCGGACCTCGGCGGCCTGTTCGACGGCGGCTCCGGCACCTGGCTGTTCAAGCCGTCGATCAGCTTGCCGATCTTCAACGCCGGCAGCCTGCGCGCGAGCCTGGACCTGGCCAAGGTGCAGAAGGACATCAACATCGCGCAGTACGAGAAAGCCATTCAGACGGCGTTCTCCGAGGTGGCTGATGGTCTTGCCGCCCGTGGCACCTTCAACGAGCAACTGCAGGCGCAGCGCGCGCTGGTGGACGCCAGCAGCGAGTACTACCGCCTGGCCGACAAGCGCTACCGCACCGGTGTGGACAACTACCTCACCCTGCTCGATGCGCAACGCTCGCTGTTCAGTGCCCAGCAACAGCTGATCTCCGACCGCCTCAACCAGCTGACCAGCGAGGTCAACCTGTACAAGGCCCTCGGCGGCGGCTGGCAGGCCACGGCAGCTCAGGCCAAGCCGATCTCCAGCGAGGCTCCCGAAGGCCGGTTGTTCTGATCGGAAACAACAACGCCGCCCTTCGGGGCGGCGTTTTTGTTTGGGGGTAGGCGAGGGCTACACGTAGGGCGGATAACCCGGAACGGGTTATCCGCCGCTGAAGGGAAAGGGGATTGGTTTGCTGCCGGCCGAAGCCCCATGTGTCAGCCGGCACGGATAGCTCCCTCTCCCTTCAGGGAGAGGGCGGGGGAGAGGGTAGGTAGGGCTTTACGCAGGAGGTCCCTGCTAGCGAGCACGTATGGCGCGCCCTTACAGGTGAGCGCTGCGCGTCGCCGGCTGGATCTGGTTGTCCGCCAGCCAGTCCAGTGGCGGATAACGCCATAGGCGTTATCCGCCCTCCATTGTTGCGCGAAAGTTTGCGGCGCTTCGTGATTCTACTGGGGCCGGCGTGCTCTTCGTAGGAGCGAGCGTGCTCGCGAACCTGCGGATCAGAGCATTGCGCTGCGCGTCGCCGGCTGAATCTGGTTGTCCGCCAGCCAATCCAGCGCGCACTCGCGCAGTCGTTCGCCCTGGTAGACATACCAGGCCTGCAGCAGCTCGGGGTAACCCATCAGCACATGACGGAAGGCCTTGAACGGCTTGCGCCCCTCGATGGCGTTGGCCAGGGCGGAATAGGCGTGCGGCTCGGGCACTTCGCGGAGGAATTCGCGCATCAGCTCCAGCGACTGGCCGCTGCTCAGCGGCTCGATGGGCAGCAGGCGTTCCGGCTCGCGGTGCAGCAGTTCGGCCAGTTCAGGATCGGGGTCTTCTTCGGGAATCAGCAGCACCTGGCCGCTGAACAGATCGAGGTAGTGATCGATACCCTGGGTGTCGAGCGCGAAGGCGAGTTCGTCGAGGTCGATGGTCAGCGGGCGCATGGTCACTCTCCCTATATGGCGAGTGACCGATCCTACGCCATGCGCATGACAATTGTCCCGCCGGCCGGTGCGGGGGCACCGGCCAGCCGAGTCCTCACAGGCGGAAGCGCCCTACCTGCAGCTGCAGTTCGTTGCCCAGGCGCGCCAATTCGGTGCTGGAACTGGCAGTCTGTTCGCTGGCGGCGGCCGACTGGTCGGCGATCTCGCGCACCTGCACCACGCTGCGGTTGATCTCCTCGGCGACGCTGCTCTGTTCCTCGGCGGCGGAGGCAATCTGCAGGTTCATGCCCTGGATGTCGGCCACGGTGCGGGCGATCACGCCCAACGCCTCGCCGGCGCGGCGGGTCAGTTCCACCGAACTGCCGGTCAGGCGGCGGCTGTCGTCCATGCGCGTCACTGCTTCCTGGGCGCCGCGTTGCAGGCCGGCGATCAGGCCTTCGATCTCGGCGGTGGAGGACTGGGTGCGTTGGGCCAGGCCGCGCACCTCGTCGGCGACCACGGCGAATCCACGCCCGGCCTCGCCGGCACGGGCGGCCTCGATGGCGGCGTTGAGCGCCAGCAGGTTGGTCTGCTCGGCGACCGACTTGATCACATCCAGCACGCTGCCGATCTTTTCGCTTTCCTTGCGCAACAGCTCCATGGCCTCGGCGGAGCGATCCACTTCGATGGCCAGGCGGTCGATCTGGTTCACCGCATCCTGTACCACCTGGTCGCCCTGGCGCGCTTGCTGGTCGGCCTGTTGTGCGGCGGCGGAGGCCTGCTCGGCGTTGCGCGCGACTTCCTGCACGGTAGCGGCCATTTCGTGGATGGCGCTGGCGACCTGCTCGGTTTCCACGCGCTGGCTGTTCACCCCGGCGCGGGTCTGCTCGGTGACGGCGGAGAGTTCGTCAGCGGCGGTGGCCAGTTGGCTGACGCTGCCGCCGATGTGGCCGAGCAGCTGCGACAGGCTTTCGCGCATGCGCATCATCACGCGCTGCAATTGGCCCAGCTCGTCGCTGCGCTGCAGGTTGAGGTCACGGGAAAGGCCCTGGGACAGGTCGCCCTGGGCAATGCGCTCGGCCAGCTCCAGCGCCTCATGCAGCGGGCGGACGATCTGGCGGTTGATGGCCCAGCCCGACAGCATGCCGAAGGCGAGCGCCAGGATGGCGATGAGAATCTGCCGGGTCCTGGCGGCGGCGGTCTCGGCGTCGTTGCGCGCGAGGGTGTCGTCGTAAAGGTGGGTGGCGGCTGCGAGCAGCGCTTCGCTGGCGCCGTTCAGGCCCTTGCGTGCTTGCAGCGTGGCGTTGACGCCGTCGCGGAAGTGTTCGATGCCGCTGCGGTAGTTCTGCAGGTCTTTCAGGGCCGTACTCAGACCGTCGGCGGCGATGGCTGGTAACTGGTTCTGCAGCGCGGAGCCGGTGTCGCGCAGCTTGTCGAAGGCGGCGAAGGCGGCCTGTTCGGCATTGGCGGACTGCTCGAAGACGTAGCCACGAACCTGGTAGCGCACCACCAGCAGTTGCTGGTGCAGTTGGCCGACGGCCTGGGCGCTGTGCAGCAACTGGCTATCGCCGGGTTGCTCGGCGAGCAGGTCGAAGAGCTGCTTGTCCAGTGCCTCGAAGGCCTGCAGGGCGCTCTGCGCACTGCCTACCAGCGTGCTGCGGGCCTGGGTGCGCTGGTCCACGGCGCGGGTCAGGGCGCTGAAAGCTTCGCGGTATTCGCTCACCGCCTGGCGTGCGGCGCTCAATTGTCTGGCATCGATATCGCTGCCTTTCAGGCGCTGCTCGATCAGCTCCAGCATCTTCGTGCTGTGCTGCTCGACGCGCTCGGCCTGGCTGCGGTCGCCGCCCAGTTCGAACTGCAGGCGGGCGAGGTTGGCCTGCTGGCTGAGGTCGTTGAGCTCGGTGATGGTCGCCATCTGCTGGCCGCGCTCGGCCTGGTTGCTCAGGCTGTGCAGGCCGCTGAGCAGCACCAGCAGGGTGAGGAAGAGGAGGATACCGAAGCCCACCACCAGCTTGAGGCTGACGTTGAGACGTCCCAGCTGTACTACTAGCCAATCGTACATGTCGAATACTCCAGGCAGGCGTCGCCACGGGATCGACGGCCCGTGGCAGGCAACAACAAAAGATCGGAGGCGAGGTGGAATTGTCGGGACGCATCTTCGTGCGTCAGAGGCTATCGGCGGCAGCTACAGAAACTGAAGGTGCGAATTCGTCGCGGGGTTTCTCGCGTGGCGCGAGAGCTCTTGTAGGGGCGAGCTTGCTCGCGAACCGATCCCGGAGCGGGGTTTGTTCGCGAGCAAGCTCGCTCCTATAGGTGGAATCCGTGCATGGGAATGCCCTCACCCTAACCCTCTCCCAAAGGGAGAGGGGACCGTACGGTGAAGGGTGAAACCGTTGCATCAGCCGGCACGGATGGCTCCCTCTCCCTCTGGGAGAGGGCTGGGGTGAGGGGGAAGTACCAGTGCCGATGTCCGGTCTGGAGAAACAAAAAGGTCCGCATTGCGCGGGCCTTTTCATCACGGAACGATCAGACGCGGAAGCGGCTGACCAGCACTTGCAGCTCGTTGCCCAGCCGCGCCAGCTCGACGCTGGAGGCGGCGGTTTCCTCGCTGGCGGCGGCGGTCTGCTCGGAGATGTCGCGCACGTTCATCACGCTGCGGTTGATCTCCTCGGCCACCGCACTCTGTTGCTCGGAGGCGGCGGCAATCTGCTGGTTCATCGACTGGATGGTCGACACGGTGCGGGTGATTGCGCCCAGGCGCTCGCCGGCGCGGCGGGTCAGGTCGACGGTGCTGACGGTCAGGTCGCGGCTGGTTTCCATCATCTGCACGGCCTGCTGGGTGCCGCTCTGCAGGCCGGCGATCAGCTCCTCGATCTCCTCGGTGGAGGACTGGGTACGCTGCGCGAGGCCACGCACCTCGTCGGCCACCACGGCGAAACCACGCCCGGCGTCGCCGGCGCGGGCGGCCTCGATGGCGGCGTTGAGCGCCAGCAGGTTGGTCTGTTCGGCCACCGCCTTGATCACGTCCAGCACGCTGCCGATCTTTTCGCTCTCGCGCTTGAGCTTGAGCACCGACTCGTTGGTCCGGCCGACTTCGCCGGCCAGGCGGTCCATCTGGTTCACCGCTTCGTTCACCGCGCCTTCGCCGTCGCGGGCCTGGCGGTCGGCGGCGGAGGCGGCCTCGGAAGCTTCCTCGGCGTTGCGCGCGACTTCCTGCACGGTGGCGGCCATTTCGTTCATGGCGGTGGCGACCTGGTCGGTCTCGGTCTTCTGGTTGTTCACCCCGGCGCTGGTCTGCTCGGTCACCGCGGACAGTTCCTCGGCGGCGCTGGCGATCTGCGTCACGCCGTCGTGGATGTGGCTGATCAGCTCGCGCAGGGACAGGTTCATGCGCTGCATGCTCTTCTGCAACTGACCCAGTTCGTCGTGGCGGGTGGTGGGGATGTCACGGCTGAGGTCGCCGTCGGCGATGCGCTCAGCGTGGCCCAGCACGTCGCGCAG
Source organism: Pseudomonas sp. C9-3 (assembly GCF_032392015.1). Lineage (NCBI taxonomy): Bacteria > Pseudomonadati > Pseudomonadota > Gammaproteobacteria > Pseudomonadales > Pseudomonadaceae > Pseudomonas > Pseudomonas sp. C9-3. The sequence goes on from NZ_CP135919.1 coordinate 6,387,547, forward strand.
CGGATTGACGATCTGCCCGGTGATGATCCAGGCGGCGATGCTGCCCAGCACCAGGGCGATCAGCGCAGCCAGGCCGAGCAGGGTCTTGGCCTGGGTGACGCCTGCGTCGCGCTTGGCGGTCTGGGTGGCGGTCAGCTCGTTGCTCAGCTTCTCGATCTGCTGGCCGGAATCGCGCATGCGATCGCGGGCAGCCTGGCTGTCGTTCACTTCGTTGCGGTAGTTGGTCAGCGCGTTGCGGTAGGTTTCCAGCGCATCGAGGGTGGCGCGGAAATCGCCGTTCAGCTCGGCCGGTGAGGTGCTCATGTCGCTCTTCACGGCGTCGATCAGCTGCTGCAGCGCGGCGAAGGCGGGTTGTTCGAGGTTCTGTGCGTCGGTGCTGGTGTAGGCCATCACCTGCAGGCGCGCCTGCATCACGGCACGGCCCAGGCCGGAGAGGTCCTGCAGGTGCTGAAGACCTTCGGCGCTGCCGGTGCCGACCAGCTTCTGCTCGGCCTTCTGCAGGCCTTCGCTGACGGCGCCGGCGGACTTGATCAGCACCTGCTTGGCGGCGTCGCGTTCCTCGAAGGACTTCAGCAACTGGGCGTAGAGCTTGCGGTACTCCACGCTCAGCTCATGCTGCTGGTCAATGACGCGACGGTCCTCGGCCTCGGTGAACTTCTCGTTCAGCGAACGATGGCGCTGATCCAGCTTGTCCAGCGTATCGAGTACCAGCTTGGCGTCTTCCGGCGCGCGGGTGGACTGGAATTTCAGGCGGGCGATGCGCAGGTCCTTGGCGATCGCGATCAGCTCGGAAATCTCGCCGAGCTTGTCGCCACGGCTGATCACGTTGCCCAGGTTGATCCAGCCGGTAAGGGCGATCAGCAGGGTGAGCAGCAGCACCAGGCCGAAGCCCGATGCCAGTTTGAGTTTGACACTGAGGTTGTTGAACCAGCGAAACATGAAGGCGGCGCTCCAGGGGTTGTACGAGGCCGGTACGCATGGCTGAGCGGGAAATGCGCAGAGTGGGGGACGACCGGTAGCCCAGATATCGGCTTCGCTGCCTGGAACTGAAGTGTTTCGAGTTATTTTTCTGACTGGTGGTTCACGCTGGAGGCCGCGTCGTTACTGGCTTTGCGCCAGTTCGACTTAGAACAGTCGTGCCAGAAGAGCGGTCACGGCGGTCTCGACGCGCAGGATGCGTTCGCCCAGTTGCACGGGGTTCAGGCCGGCCTCGCGCAGCTTGTCGACCTCGTAGGGAATCCAGCCGCCTTCCGGGCCGATGGCCAGGGTCACCGGTTCGCTCAGTGCCCGCGGGCATTCCGGCCAGGGGCCCGGGTGGCCAATCAGGCCGAGACTGCCGGCAGCGAGGGCGGGCAGGCGATCCTCGACGAAGGGCTTGAAGCGCTTCTCGATGATCACTTCGGGCAGCACGGTGTCGCGTGCCTGTTCGAGGCCGAGGATCAGTTGCTCGCGCACCGCCTCGGGTTCGAGGAAGGGCGTCTGCCAGAAGCTCTTTTCCACCCGGTAGCTGTTGAGCAGCACCAGGCGCGGGACGCCCATGGCGGCGACGGTCTGCAGCACGCGGCGGAGCATCTTCGGGCGGGGCAGGGCGAGCAGCAGGGTCAGCGGCAGCTTGGCCGGCGGGGGCTGGTCGAAGCTGACCTGCAGTTCGGCCTCGTTCGGTTCCAGGCGCAGCAGGCGGCCTTCGCCCATCAAGCCGCCGAGGCGGCCAACGCGCATGCGGTCGCCGCTTTCGGCGCGATGGACTTCCTGCATGTGGGTCAGGCGGCGGTCGCGCAGGATCACGCGATCCGCCGCAACGAAGTCGGCGTCGTCGAGCAGCAGCAGGTTCACGGGCGGGTGGCCGGTGGCTGGTCGCCCTTGGACTCTTCTTCCTCTTCCGGACCGCGCTTGCGGATCAGGTGGCTGAACAGCACGCCGGCCTCGAACAGCATCCACATCGGCACTGCCAGCAAGGTTTGCGACAGCGGGTCCGGCGGGGTGAGGACCATGCCGACGACGAAGCAGCCGATGATCACGTAGGGGCGGATCTTCTTCAGGTAGGCCACGTCGACCACGCCGATCCACACCAGCAGCACGGTGGCGACGGGAATCTCGAAGGCCACGCCGAAGGCGAACAGCAGGGTCAGGAAGTCCAGGTAGCTGTTGATGTCGGTCATCGGCGTCACGCCTTCCGGGGCCTGGCCGAGGAAGAAGTGGAACATCAACGGGAATACCAGGAAGTAGGCGAAGGCCATACCGGCGTAGAACAGCACGATGCTGGAGGCCAGCAGCGGCAGGGCGACGCGCTTCTCGTGCTTGTACAGGCCCGGCGCAATGAAGCCCCAGACCTGGCCGAGGATCACCGGCATGGCGATCAGCACGGCGACGATCATGGTCAGCTTCAGCGGTGCGAGGAAGGCCGACGCCGGGTCGATGGCGATCATGGTCGCGCCTTCGGGCAGGAAGCGCCGCAGCGGCTCGGAGGCCAGGGCGTAGATCTTCTGCGAGAAGTACAGCAGGCCGATGAAGATCACGAAGATCGCCACTACGCAGCGCAACAGGCGCGTACGCAGTTCGGTCAGGTGCGAGACCAGGGGCATTTCCTGGTCTTGTTCGGGCTGGTCGGGTTTTTCGGCGCTCATGGGGTACGCGGCGTCTCGGAAGAAGCGGGCGGCTGGCTTGCGGCAGTCGGTTGGCTCGGCTGGTCGGCTTCTGTCGCCTGCGGCGCAGCAGGTGTCGCTTGCGTAACGGCAGGCGGAGCAATCCCCGCGCCCGGCAGGCTGTTCAGCCGGCTATTGGGCGCAATGGTCGGCGCCGCGGGCGGTTCAGCGGGCGCGTCCTGGCTTTCGGGCTGGGCCGGCTGCTGCGGATTGAAGGCTTCCCGGGCCTGGTCTTGCAGGTCGGTCAGCGGCGCCATCAGCTTCTTGGCTTCCTGCTCCATCTGCAGGATGTGCTCGTTGTGCAGCTGGCGACGGATTTCATCCGCGCCCAACTCGCGCTCCACTTCCGTCTTGATGGCGTTGAAGCTGCGCTTGAGCCGGCCGATCCACAGGCCGGCCGTGCGCGCGGCGCCCGGCAGGCGGTCGGGGCCGAGCACCAGCAGGGCGACGAGCCCTACCAGCAGCAGTTCGCTGAAGCTGATACCGAACATGAATCAGTCCTTGCGCGCCGGCTCTTCGACCTTGTGCGCCTGGGCGTCGATGGTGTGCGGCTGGTTCAGCGGCGGAGTGCCGGCAGCGGCGTTCGGGTCCTTCTTCTCGTCTTCCTCGGTGTTCATCGCCTTCTTGAAGCCCTTGATGGCTTCGCCGACGTCCGAGCCGAGGTTCTTCAGGCGCTTGGTGCCGAAGACCAGGACCACGACGATCAGGATGACGACCCAGTGTTTCCAGTCAAAGATGCCCATCTTGTTCTCCTCGAATTGTTCGTATCAGGCCGACGGTTGGCGCGCGGCTTTTTCGTCATGCCCGGAAAGACCGAAGCGGCGGTCCAGCTCGTCCAGTACTGCCTGCGGGTGCTGGCCAAGGGCGGCGAGCATCACCAGGGAGTGGAACCAGAGGTCGGCCGTTTCGTAGATCAGGTCCGTGCAGTCACCGCTGGCGGCGGCGTCCTTGGCGGCAAGAATGGTTTCCACCGACTCTTCGCCAACCTTCTCCAGGATCTTGTTCAGGCCCTTGTGATACAGGCTGGCCACGTAGGAGCTGTCCGGTGCGGCATTCTTGCGCGCTTCGAGGACTTCCGCCAGACGGGCGAGGGTATCAGTGCTCATGGGGTTTTCCTGTACCTACGTGGGAGTAGATGGCATCCGGGTCCTTGAGGACCGGGTCGACGGTCTGCCAGGCGCCGTTCTCGAACACCCGGTAGAAGCAGCTCTCGCGGCCGGTGTGGCAAGCGATGCCGCCCAGTTGCTCGACCATCAGGATCACCACGTCGGCGTCGCAGTCCAGGCGCAGCTCGTGCAGTTTCTGCACGTGCCCGGAGTCCTCGCCCTTGCGCCAGAGCTTGCCGCGCGAGCGCGACCAGTAGATGGCGCGGTTCTCGGCGGCGGTGAGGGCCAGGGCCTCACGGTTCATCCAGGCCATCATCAGCACGCGGCCGGTGCGATGGTCCTGGGCGATCGCCGGCACCAGTCCATCGGCATTCCAGTTGATTTCGTCCAGCCAGTCTTTCATCTCGGGTTCCGTACAGCGGGCACGCATGGTGCCCAGAGCCACGTTGTAAGCCACTTCGTATAGCGGTTAAGTGTGCCAGCCACCGCGGCGACTGGCTATCGGCGCAGAATCAGATACAGACCACCGGCCAGCATCGCCCAGGCTGGCCAGGCCGCGAGGCTGTGGGTGGCGAGGCCGGTTTCTGCGGCGCCGGCGACCAGCACCGCGCCAATCAGTCGCGCCGGCCAGGCGCTGGCCATGCCGGCCTGGGTGCCGGTCAGGCGTGCTTCGGGCTGCGGCTCGCGGGACAGGCGCTCCAGCGTATCGCGGGTCATCTGCGCCAGGTGCGGCAGTTGTTCGATGTGCTGCTGGGCGTTGCGCAGCAGGGTGCCGGGGCTGACGCGATCACGCATCCAGCGCTCCAGGAAGGGCTGCGCGGTGGTCCACAGGTCCAGCTCCGGGTAGAGCTGGCGGCCCAGGCCTTCGATGTTCAGCAGGGTCTTCTGCAGCAGTACCAGCTGCGGCTGCACTTCCATGTTGAAGCGCCGCGCGGTCTGGAACAGGCGCAGCAGCACCTGGCCGAAGGAGATGTCCTTGAGCGGCTTCTCGAAGATCGGCTCGCACACGGTGCGGATCGCCGCCTCGAAATCATTGACCTTGGTTTCCGCCGGCACCCAGCCCGAGTCGATGTGCAACTGGGCGACCTTGCGGTAGTCGCGCTTGAAGAAGGCGATCAGGTTGCGCGCCAGGTAGTCCTGGTCTTCGTCGGTGAGGCTGCCGACGATGCCGCAGTCCACCGCGATGTATTGCGGACTCCACGGCGTGCGGGTGCTGACGAAGATGTTGCCGGGGTGCATGTCGGCGTGGAAGAAGCTGTCGCGGAACACCTGGGTGAAGAAGATCTCCACGCCACGTTCGGCCAGCGCCTTGAAGTCGGTGCGCTGGTCGCGCAGGGTCTCGAGGTCGGTTACCGGAATGCCGTAGATGCGCTCCATCACCAGCACCTTGGGGCGGCACCAGTCCCAGTAGACCTGGGGTACGTAAAGCAGCGGCGAGCCTTCGAAGTTGCGCCGCAGCTGCGAGGAGTTGGCCGCTTCGCGCAGCAGGTCCAACTCGTCGTAGATGGTCTTCTCGTAGTCGCTGACCACTTCGGCCGGGTGCAGGCGGCGGGCGTCGGCGGAGATGCGCTCGGCGGTGCGGGCGAGGATGTGCAGCCAGGCGATGTCGGAGCGGATTACCGGTTCGAGGTTCGGGCGGATGACCTTCACCACCACGTCCTCGCCGGATTTCAGCTGCGCGGTGTGCACCTGCGCCACCGAGGCGGAGGCCAGCGGTTCGCGCTCGAAGCGGGAGAACACCTGCTCGATCTTCGCGCTGAGCTGCTGCTCGATGAGTGCCACGGCCTGTTCCGGCGGGAAGGGCGGCACCTTGTCCTGGAGGAAGGCCAGCTCCAGGGCGATGTCGTCGGGCAACAGATCGCGGCGGGTGGAGAGTATCTGGCCGAACTTGATGAAGATCGGCCCGAGGTCTTCCAGCGCCAGCCGGATGCGCGCGCCCCGGCTGAGCTCCAGCGGTTTGCGCGGCAGCCAGCGCCAGGGCAGCAAACCGCCCAGCAGGCGCAGCCACCACGGCAGGAAGGGCAGTTCGAGGACCATGTCGTCCAGGCGGTAGCGGATGGCTACGCGCTGGATGCGCAGCAGGCGGCGGAAGGCGAGCAGCTTCATGCGTCGGGTTTGATCTTCTGGGTCAGGCGGGTGATCCGCGCGTCGAGGCGGTCGAGGGACATCTTCAACTGGTCCAGCTCGGCGAAGCGTGCTTCGGCTTCGTGCTGGCCGACCAGGCTGCGGCTCTCCTCGGCGAGGTAGTCGGCGAGGCTCAGGCGCAGGCTTTCCAGGCTGTCGCCGGCCCAGGCCATGCCGCCGCGCAGGCGCGCGCCGAGTAGGTGCGCGGGCACCGGGCCGAGCCAGCGGGAGACTTCATATTCCCAGTCCAGCTCCAGGCTCTGGAGGATATCGGCCAGCTCCAGCAGCATCGCGCTGTCGCCGCCCATGGTCACTTCAGGGCTGTGCAGGACGCGGGTCTTGTCCTTGGCCAGCGCCAGTTGCAGCAGGCTGCCGGCCGGCGCGACGAGGGTGCAGTCGGCCTGCGCCTCGTGGTGCGCGGCGAGGTGCAGGCCGTCGGCGTCGGGCAGGATGAACAGCCTGAGCGCGGGCGCCTGGCAGTCCACTTCCAGCACCTTGCCGGCGAGCCGGCCAAGGCGCTTCAGCGCCACGTCATCGAGCCGCAGCACGCGGTTGACGGTGGCTTCGGCGCTGGCCAGGGCGGCCTGCAGGAGCAGGGTCATCAGGGCTTGATGCCGCGGTGCAGGGCGACCACGCCGCCGGTCATGTTGTGGTAGGTGACGCGGTCGAAGCCGGCCTCCACCATCATCGACTTCAGCGTTTCCTGGTCGGGGTGCATGCGGATCGATTCGGCCAGGTAGCGGTAGCTCTCGGCATCGTTGGTCACCAGCTTGCCCATCAGCGGCAGCAGGGTGAAGGAGTACGCGTCGTACGCCTTGGACAGCAGGCTGCTGGTGGGCTTGGAGAACTCCAGCACGAGCAGGCGGCCGCCGGGCTTGAGCACCCGCAGCATGGAGCGGATGGCTTCGTCCTTGTGGGTGACGTTGCGCAGGCCGAAGGCGATGGTTACCGCGTCGAAATAATTGTCGGGGAACGGCAGCTTCTCGGCGTCGGCCTGAACGAAGTTGACGTTGCCGGCGACGCCGCTGTCGAGCAGCTTGTCGCGGCCGACCTTGAGCATCGAGGCGTTGATGTCGGCCAGCACCACTTCGCCGGTCGGGCCGACCAGGCGGGAGAACTGGCGGGTCAGGTCGCCGGTGCCGCCGGCGATGTCCAGCACCCGGTTGCCGGCGCGCACGCCGGACAGCTCGATGGTGAAGCGCTTCCACAGACGGTGGACGCCGCCGGACATCAGGTCGTTCATCAGGTCGTACTTGGCGGCGACCGAGTGGAACACCTCGGCGACCTTCTCGGCCTTCTCGCTCTCGCGCACGGTCTTGTAGCCGAAGTGCGTGGTGGGATCGGCGCTGTCCTGGCCGGCTTGGGGCTTGCGCGGTTCGCTCATGGCGTTTCTACCCTGGAAGTCAGTGGCGGGCATTCTAACAGGATGCGGAGAAAACGCCGCCCCGCTCGCCGCCGCAAGAGGGGCGCCGGGGTGCGGCGATACGGCGCGGCGCGTATCATCTGGAAAGTCAGTCACTCGCGGAGTTCCAGCATGTCCCGTATCCACGTCGAACGTTCCCACTCCCTCGGCCTCGAAGCCGCTCGCGCCAAGGCGGAGAAGCTCGCCGACAAGCTCGGCCGCGAGCACGGCGTGAGCAGCGAGTGGCAGGGCGACACCCTGCTGTTCAAGCGCAGCGGCGTGGACGGGCGCATCGAAGTGGGCGCGGACAAGGTCGCGGTCGACGTGAAGCTGGGCCTGATGCTCTCGGCCATGGGCGGCCTGCTCAAGGGCGAGATCGAGCGCGCGCTGGACAAGGCGCTGGCCTGATACCTTTCGGCCCCGCTCCCGGCGGGGCCAAGCCGCTTTCGGGCGGCGGCGGCTTTCCTGCAAAGCCTGGTATGTGTTTTCTAATTTTCCCCGATACCTTGGCCCACAGTCCCGCCTTTCGCGGGCAGCTGTTCGACATCATCGAATCAGAACCCTGTGAGGTGCCACCATGGCCAAGGCTGTCAGCAAGAAGAAAGTCGTAGAACTCGAATCCTCCCTCTACTCCGATGCCAAGCACTACGCGCGGCAGATCTGGCTCGCGGGCCTGGGCACCTACGCCAAGGTGGGCCAGGAAGGCAGCGAATACTTCAAGGAACTGGTGAAGTCCGGCGAGTCCGTGGAGAAGAAAGGCCGTGACCTGGTGAGCACCCAGATCGACGCCGCCAACGACAGCGTCAAGGGTCGCCTGCACAGCGTCAAAGCCAAGCTCAACTTCGACAGGATCGAAGAAGCGTTCGATGCGCGTGTCGCCTCCGCCCTCAATCGAATCGGAATTCCCTCCAGGCGTGATGTGGAGGCGCTCTCTGCTAAGCTGGATGAGCTGAGCGCAGTGCTCGAGCGTGTCGCGAGAACCCAATAAGGAGAGCAGGATGGCTGGCAAAAAAACTACCGATAAAAAAGAGTCCAGTTGGATCGGCGAGATCGAGAAATACTCGCGGCAGATCTGGCTGGCTGGCTTGGGGGCCTACTCGAAGGTCAGCAAGGACGGCAGCAAGGTGTTCGAGACCCTGGTCAAGGACGGCGAGAAGGCTGAGAAACTGGCCAAGACCGAAGTCGAGGGTGCGGTGAAGACTTCCACCCGTTCCGCGAAGGCGCGCGTCGATGCCGTCAAGGGCGCCGCGATCGGCAAGTGGGGCGAGCTGGAAGAGGCCTTCGACAAGCGCCTGAACAGCGCGATTTCGCGCCTGGGCGTACCGAGCAGCCGTGAAGTGAAGGACCTGCACAGCAAGGTCGACAGCCTCACCAAGCAGATCGAGAAACTCACCGGCGTCAGCGTAAAGACCGCCAAACCGGCCGCCAAGGCCGCCGCCAAACCCGCAGCGAAAGCAGCCGCCAAACCGGCCGCGAAACCCGCTGTGAAGACCGCCGCGTCCAAGCCGGCGGCCAAGGCTGCCGCGAAGCCTGCTGCCAAACCGGCCGCCAAGCCCGCCGCGAAAACCGCTGCGAAGCCGGCTGCCAAGGCTGCCGCCAAACCCGCTGCCAAGCCTGCCGCGAAACCGGCTGCCAAGGCCGCGGCCAAGCCTGCTGCCAAGCCCGCTGCTGCGAAAGCCGCTGCGAAGCCGGCAGCCAAGCCCGCTGCGAAACCGGCTGCTGCCGCCAAGCCTGCCGCTGCGAAACCTGCAGCCAAGCCGGCCGCGGCGAAGAAGCCCGCCGTGAAGAAACCTGCTGCACCCAAGGCCGCCGCCAAGCCGGCTGCTCCGAAGCCGGCAACCGCTCCGGCCGCCACCCCGGCACCGTCGGCCCCTGCCGCCGCGCCGGCCGTGACGCCGTCCGCTGCCGCTCCGGCGACGCCGTCGTCCCAGGCCTGATCGGTCTGCTGCAACACCCACGCCCGGCCTCGTACCGGGCGTTTTCATTCTCCCAAGGGAAAAGCTTGCGGGGAAAATTCAGGGGGCGAGGTAGCGCTTGGCGAGGCGCTCGGCGATCAGCTGCGAGTCGGGGCGCAGGTGCGGCGCCACCAGCATCATCACCTGGAACACCACGTGGCGGACATCGCCCTCGTGGCCGAGGATGCGCTGGTAATCCAGCGAGAACAGCAGTGTCAGGGTGATCTGCTCGACCAGTTGGCCGAGGGCCTCGGTATCGCTGAGCAGTTCGTCCTGCGCCTTGAGTTGCGCCAGCAAGGTGGCCAGTGTGCGCTTGAGCTGGTTGAGCCAGGCGCGCATGCCGCGGGCCAGTTTGGGCAGCTTTCCGGAGAGGTTGGAGAGGTCCTGGAAGAGGAAGCGGTAGTGCGCCAGGCGCTCGACGATCAGGTGCAGGAACAGCCAGTAGTCTTCGGCACCCAGCCGCACGTCCTCGGGCGGGTCGAGCAGCGGCGCCAGTTCGTCCTGGAAGCGCTCGAACAGCGCGAGCACCAGCGGCTCCTTGCCGTGGAAGTGGTAATAGAGATTGCCGGGGCTGATGCCCAGTTCGGTGGCGATCTCCAGGGTTGAAACGTTGGGCTCGCCCTGCTCGTTGAACAGCTGCAGGGCGCATTCGAGAATCCGGTCGCGCGTTTTCATCCGTGTACTTGTTCCAACTGCAGTGGGGCCGACGATAGCTTCGATTAGCGGCGGCCCGCAATTGCCGGCACACCAACTTTCGGGGTGTTGACTGACCTGTAGGAGCGAGCTGGCTCGCGAACATCGTCGGGCGCACACGGCATCAGGTAATTCGCGAGCAAGCTCGCTCCTACGGAAGCAGTACAGTGCCAGTGGTGCGGACGGGGCGGGCAACCCGTATCGGGTTGCCGCGCTCAGCGCACGTGTACGTACGTCCCCGGCGCGGCCTCCTTGGGCGGGTATTCGGCGTTGCCCAGCTCGAAGCTCACCGGGCGGCGCTCGCCCGAGCGCTGCTGGATCCACTCCAGCCACAGCGGCCACCAGCTGCCTTCCTGGCGTTTGGTGTCGTAGTACCAGGCGCGCGGGTCGGAACTGATCTTGCCGTTCTCGAAATAGCAGGCCTTGGGGTTGCCAGGCGGGTTGAGGATGCTCTGGATATGCCCGCTGTTGGAGAGCACGAAACGGCTGTCGCCGCCCAGCAGTTGAGCCGAGCGATATACCGCGTCCCACGGGGTAATGTGGTCGGTGATGCCGGCGACGTGGAAGTTGTCCACCGCCACTTTCTTCAGGTCGATGGCGCTGCCGTTGACCTCCATGGCGCCGGGGCGAGCCAGCGGGTTGTGCTTGAAGAAGTCGAGGAAGTCCCCGTGCAGTGCGGCGGGCAGGCGGGTGTTGTCGTTGTTCCAGTAGAGGATGTCGAAGGCCGGCGGCTGCTTGCCCAGCAGGTAGTTGTTGACCCAGTAGTTCCAGATCAGGTCGTTGGGCCGCATCCAGGCGAACACCTTGGCCATGTCACGGCCGTCCAGAACGCCGTGCTGGTAGGAGCGGCGCTTGCTGCTCTCCAGGGTCTGTTCGTCGGCGAACAGCGCGGCGGGCGTTTCCACCTGGCTGTCCAGCAGGCTGACCAGGTAGGTCGCGCTGGCAATCTTGCGCAGTTGCCGGCGCGCCTGCAGGTGGCCCTGCAGGGCCGCGATGGTCAGGCCGCCGGAGCAGGCGCCCATCAGGTTCACGCTGCGGCTGCCGCTGATGGAGCGGCACGCCTCGATGGCTTCATCCAGCGCCGTGACGTAGGTCGACAGCCCCCATTCGCGGTGACGCGCATCGGGGTTGCGCCAGCTGACCATGAATACCTGCAGGTTATTCTTCAGGGCGTACTGGACGAAGCTCTTCTCCGGCGACAAGTCGAAGATGTAGAACTTGTTGATCTGCGGCGGCACGATCAGCAGCGGCTTGGCATGCAGGTGCTCGCCCATCGGCTTGTACTGGATCAGCTCCAGCACTTCGTTGCGGAACACCACGGCACCGTGAGTGGTGGCCAGGTTCTGGCCGATCTCGAAGGCGTTGCGGTTGACCTGGCTGGGCATGCCGCCGTTGTGCATCAGGTCGTCCAGCAGATGCTGCACGCCCTTGAGGACGCTCTGGCCGCCGGTATTGAACAGCTCCTTCACCGCCAGGGGGTTGAGCAGCGTGTTGGACGGCGAGGCGGCGTCGGACAGGATCGACAGCAGGAACCGGGCGCGGGCGCGGTCGTCGGGCTTCAGGTCGCTCTCGTCGACCCATGCGAGCAACTGCTTCTGCCAGGCCAGGTAGGCCTGCACGGTACGCCGGTAAAGCGGGTTCAGCCGCCAGGACGGGTCCTGGAAGCGCGCGTCCTGCGGGTTGGGTTGCAGCGGCGAGTCGCCGATCAGCACCTTGCCCACCTGCCTGCCGAACGCTGCCAGGTGCTTCGCCGAATGCATCGGCTGGCGCACGCCCTGCAGCGCCAGCATGCGCAGGGTGGACAGCATGTCCTTGCCGCGCAGGCCGACCATCGCGCTCTGCGCATTCATGTATTGGGTGGGAACGGGGACGCTACCAGGCTCAGCTTTCTCTCGCATGAACAGCACTCCGTAAAGGGTCCGACCTGCCAAAGGCGAAGCAAGGGCTGTACCGGACTCGCGAGGAGCCCGTTCCAGACGCTTGTCGCCGGTTCGAGGGATGTGCACGGGTATCGACGCGAGAGGAAACTGCCCGAAAACAGGGCAGCGGATCAGCAGTCGGGTTGCCCTGCGGACACCGGTGAGAGTGGCCGCAGCGCGGTCCCGATTCAGGCGCTACGTGTCGATACCCGTGAACACGCCTGTTTGTTGTTCGGCTCTTTAAAAAAAGTGCCTGCGCAGCGATCGGTCAAGGCAGGATGACCTCGAACTATGACGAAGCTGTGATGCGTCAGCTGGCCTTGGGAGTGAATGGCCGGGGGTGGATGACGGCGCGCTGCCGTTCCTCCTGGAGGAACTTCATGATGATCGGCGCCACGGTTTCCGCGCGGGTCACCAGGAACAGGTGGCCGTCGTCGATCACGTGGAGCTCGGCGTTGGGGATGCGCCAGGCCAGCATGCGCATGTTGATCAGCGGGATGATCGGGTCGTCGTCGCCGGCGAGGATCAGCGTCGGCTGGCGGATCTTGTGCAGCCAGTGGATGCTGGTCCAGCCGAGGCCGGCGAACAGCTGCCAGTAGTAGCCCATCTTGCCGGACGAGCGGACCTTGCTGGCGAAGGCCATGGCCAGCTTGGGATCGCGGCGGAAGGCGCCGCCGTAGATGTCCGGCGCGATGTGCACACCGTAGGACGGCTGGATGTAGCGCCGCGGGCTGGCCATGCGCCAGAGCACCTTGGGCTTGCCCGGCACCATCACCGCGCCAGCGGCAGTGGCGGCGAGGATCAGCTTCTTGCAGCGCTCGGGATAGTCATGGGCGAACTGCTGCGCCAGGGCGCCGCCCCAGGACACGCCGATGGCGGTCACCTGGCCGTAATCCAGGTAATCGAGCATCCGCGCGGCCAGCTTGGCCAGGCCGGGGAAACGGTACGGCGTGCTGGGCGTGGACGAGCCGCCGACGCCGGGGACGTCGAAGGCGATCACCTCCAGGTCCGGGTCCAGCGCGGCGACGAAGGGGAACACCAGTTCGAGGTTGGCGCCGATGCCGTTGAAGATCAGCAGCGGCGTCATGTGTTTCTTGCCCGGGCGCACGGCGGTGCGGATGGTCTGCCCGTCGAGTTCGATGGTGCGGAACTCGAAGGGCTGCGCCGCCGGCGCCTTGCTCGGCAGGATCTCCTCGCCGCTGCGTTTGCTGCGTGCGCGCCGGCTCGTCGGCGCGGCCACTTCCACGGCCGTCGACGATTCTGGGGAGTTGGCGTCGTCCACGGCGCCGGCTTGCGGGAGGAGTTCTGTTTTCATCGTTCGTGTACGTAGGTTCCGGGGGAGGCTTCGCCAGCCGGGTGGGCCTTGTTGCCCAGGACGGACGGTGCCTTTTTCAGCTTGCCTGCGCGCTCGGCCAGCCATTGTTGCCAGTGCAGCCACCAGGAGTCGGCGTGCTTGCTGGAGTTTTCCTGCCAGGTCTTGGAGTCGACGGAGAGGTCAGGGCCGGTCATGAAGCGTGCCTTGGGGTTGCCCGGCGGGTTGAGGATGCTCTGGATGTGCCCGCTGTTGGACAGGATGAATTCGCACTTGCCGCCCAGCAGGCGGGCGGAGCGGTAGCAGGCCTCCCACGGCGTGATGTGGTCGGACAGGCCGGCCACGCAGTAGAAATCGCAGGTGACCTGCTTGAGGTCGATCGGCGTGCCGGAGACTTCCAGCGCGCCGGGTCGGGTCAGCGGGTTGGTCTTGAACATCTCCACCAGCTCGCCGTGCAGCGCGGCCGGCAGGCGCGTGGTGTCGTTGTTCCAGAACAGGATGTCGAAGGCCGGCGGCTCGTTGCCCAGCAGGTAGTTGTTGACCCAGTAGTTCCAGATCAGGTCGTTGGGGCGCATCCAGGCGAACACCTTGGCCATGTCCTTGCCTTCCAGCACACCGGACTGGTACGAGCGGCGCTTGGCGGTTTCCAGGGTCTTCTCGTCAGCGAACAGGGCAACCTGGGTGTCCAGCTCGAAGTCGAGCACGCTGACCATCTGGGTAAAGGCGTGCACCTTGTTCTCGCCCAGCGCCGCGTAGTGGCCCAGCAGAGTGACGGTGGTGATGCCGCCGGAGCAGGCCCCGAGCATGTTCAGGTCCTTGCTGCCAGTGATCTTCAGCACCACGTCGATGGCTTCCTTGAGCGCCTCGATGTAGGTGGTCAGGCCCCACTCGCGCTGCGCCTTGGTCGGGTTGCGCCAGCTGACGATGAAGGTCTGGATCTGGTTGCGCAGGCTGAAGCGCGCCAGGCTCTTCTCCGGCGACAGGTCGAAGACGTAGAACTTGTTGATCTGCGGCGGCACCACCAGCAGGGGGCGCTCGTGCACGCTCTCGGTGATCGGCTTGTACTGGATCAGCTCCAGCACGTCGTTGCGGAACACCACGGCGCCTTCGGTCACGGCCAGGTTCTTGCCGACCTCGAAGGCGTCCATGTTCACTTGGCTGGGCATGCCGCCATTGTTCACCAGGTCCTTGGCCAGGTGGGTGAGACCGTCGAGCAGGCTCTTGCCGCCAGTCTCGAAGAAGCGCTTGACCGCTGCCGGGTTGGACAGCGTGTTGGTCGGTGCCATGGCCTCGGTCATCAGGTTGATGACGAACTGGCCGCGGCTGATGTCCTGGGGCGACAGGTCGCTCTCGCCCATCCAGGTGTGCAGCTCCTTGCGCCAGGCCAGGTAGGTCTGCAGGTAGCGGCGATAGAGCGGGTTCTGGCTCCAGGCCGGGTCGTTGAAACGGCGGTCGTCGTCCGACGGCTTCAGTTCGGACTTGCCGAGCAGCACGTTCTTCAGCTCGAGGCCGAAGTGGGTCACGTGCTTGGCGCTGTGGAAGGGCTGCTTGATCGCTTGCAGCAGCACCATGCGGGCAGAGGTGAGCAGATCCTTGCCGCGAATCCCGATCACCGGGTTCAGGGCAAGGGTGTTTTCCGCGGCTTGCTGGGGTAGATCGCTGTTGTTCTTCTGGGTCATCGGCGACGCTCCATTGTCCTGAGACGCATACTGGCGGGGCTCACCTTCGTGACATGAGGCCAAGTACTGCTCGGGGTTGCGGAACGTGGAGACAGCTCCACGCGATTCATCTACTTGGCGGCATCACTGGAAGTTCAGGAGACCACGCTCTGTGCACTGTAACTCCGTACATTGCACTGCCTTGGTTACCCGAGTTTCCTTCGCCGCGCAAGCTGGTGCAGCGTGGGCCTTCTCCTCGGAGTATGTCGGGAAAAGTTAGAAAACGCGCCCTAGAGCGGGGGCATCTCGCCAACTCCCTGACGGCGGCCACGCGAACAGCAGTCTGCCGGAGAAATGTTGCAAATGGCGTGCCCTGGGCGATTGCCCGACGAAGGTTGGTGCGAAGAATGGAGCGGGAGCGGGGCGAACGACCTATCGGAGCGAGCTTGCTCGCGAACCGATTCCGCAGCGGGGCTATTCGCGAGCAAGGACCAGGCGTCCCCCTCGCTCCTGCAGGCAACGATGTGCGATGGCGGAAGCCTTACAGCATCAGCTTGACCACGGACTCCGACGGGTCGCGCGACTTGCCGGCCTTCTCCAGTTGCGCCAGGTAGTCGGCCCACATCTCGTCGTGGCGCACGCATAGCTCGTACAGGTAATCCCAGGTGAACAGGCCGCTGTCGTGGCCGTCATCGAAGGTCAGCTTGAGTGCGTACTGCCCGGCAGGCTCCAGGTTGCTCAGGCCGACATTCAGCTTGCCCACCTGCAGCACCGGATTGCCGTGGCCCTGTACCTCCGCCGACGGCGAGTGCACACGCAGGAACTCGGCAGGCAGGTCGTAGGACTGGTCGCCATAGGTCAGCGAGAGCTTCTTCGAGGCCTTGTGCAGCTTGATGGCGGTTGGGATGCGCATGGACGGCTCCTGGACGGCGATATCGGCATTGTAGCGCCGGCGGAAAACCAACGGGGCGCCCTGAGGCGCCCCGTCGCTGTGGCGTCGATCCGCTTACAGGATGTAGCGCGACAGGTCCTCGTCCTGGGCCAGTTCGCCCAGGTGGCCGTTGACGTAGGCCGCGTCGATCACGATGGCCTTGCCGCTGTGCTCGCTGGCCAGGTCCGCGGCATCGAACGACACTTCCTCGAGCAGACGTTCGAGCAGGGTGTGCAGGCGGCGCGCACCGATGTTCTCGGTCTTCTCGTTGACCTGGAAGGCGATCTCCGCGAGGCGCTTGATGCCGTCGGCGGCGAACTCGATGTCCAGGCCTTCGGTCTTCAGCAGCGCGGTGTACTGCTCGGTCAGCGACGCGTGCGGCTCGCTGAGGATGCGCTCGAAGTCGCTCGGGCTCAGGGCTTTCAGTTCGACGCGGATCGGCAGGCGGCCCTGCAGTTCCGGCACCAGGTCGCTGGGCTTGGAGAGGTGGAACGCGCCCGAGGCGATGAACAGGATGTGGTCGGTCTTCACCATGCCCAGCTTGGTGTTCACGGTGCAGCCTTCGATCAGCGGCAGCAGGTCGCGCTGTACGCCCTCGCGGGACACATCGGCGCCGCCGACGTTGCCGCGCTTGGCGATCTTGTCGATCTCGTCGATGAAGACGATGCCGTTCTGCTCCACCGCTTCCAGGGCGCGAGCCTTGAGGTCTTCTTCATTGACCAGGCGCTGCGCTTCCTCGTCGCGGATCAGCTTCATGGCCTCGGCGACCTTCATCTTGCGGCTCTTGCGCTTGCCCTTGCCCATGTTGGAGAACAGGCTCTGCAGCTGGTTGGTCATCTCCTCCATGCCGGGCGGAGCCATGATTTCCACGCCCGAAGGAATGTCGGCGACCTCGATGTCGATTTCCTTGTCGTCCAGCTGGCCTTCGCGCAGGCGCTTGCGGAACAGCTGGCGGGTGTTGGAGTCCTCGCGGGCCGGCTCGTCACCGAAACCGGCGGTACGCGCCGGCGGCAGCAGGGCGTCGAGGATGCGCTCTTCGGCGGCGTCTTCGGCGCGGTACTTGACCTTCTGCACTTCCTGCTCGCGGAGCATCTTGATCGCGGCATCGGCGAGGTCGCGGATGATCGACTCGACGTCACGGCCGACGTAGCCGACCTCGGTGAACTTGGTCGCTTCCACCTTGATGAACGGCGCGTTGGCCAGCTTGGCCAGGCGACGGGCGATCTCGGTCTTGCCGACGCCGGTCGGGCCGATCATCAGGATGTTCTTCGGCGTCACTTCGGCGCGCAGTTCGGTCGGCAGCTGCATGCGCCGCCAGCGGTTGCGCAGGGCGATGGCGACGGCGCGCTTGGCGTCGTCCTGGCCGATGATGTGGCGGTTGAGTTCGTGGACGATCTCGCGGGGAGTCATGGACATTTGACGGGCTACTCCGGAACGACAGCGCTTAGATGGCGCTGTCGAGCTCCTCAAGGGTCAGATTCTGGTTGGTGAACACGCAGATCGAGCCGGCGATGTTCAGGGCGGTCTCGGCGATCTCGCGGGCGCTCATCTCGTCGTTGGCTTTCTGCAGCAGCGCCATGGCGGCCGCCTGGGCGAAGCCGCCACCGGAGCCCATGGCAATCAGGCCATGCTCGGGTTCGACCACGTCACCGTTGCCGGTGATGATCAGGGATGCGTCCTTGTTGGCCACGGCCAGCATGGCTTCCAGGCGGCTCAGGGAGCGGTCGGTACGCCAGTCCTTGGCCAGCTCGACGGCAGCGCGCACCAGGTGGCCCTGGTGTTTTTCCAGCTGCTGCTCGAAGCGTTCGAAGAGGGTGAAGGCATCGGCGGTGGCGCCGGCGAAGCCGGCCAGTACTTCACCGTGGTACAGGCGGCGGACTTTCTTCGCGTTGCCTTTCATCACGGTGTTGCCCAGGGAAACCTGGCCGTCGCCGCCCATGACGACTTTGCCGTTACGGCGGACAGATACGATGGTGGTCAAGGGTCTTACTCCACACTAGCGGGGCGATGTGCCCGAATGCAGAGTCAGATGGGGACTAGGAAGGCGGGGTTCAAGTCCTGCACCGGACGAGCAGTGCGCATTTCACGCGCCACTCGTCGGTGCGGGCCTTGGAATCAGCGGGTCTGGCGCTGCTGTAACAGCAGGTTGCTGAAGCCGTTGCCGGCCAGTTGCTTCTGCGCGGCGGAGGCCTTGGCGCGGTCGCCGTAGGGGCCGACCATGACGCGGTACCAGGTTTCGTCGCGTACCGTACCGGACTCCACGCGGGCGTTCTGGCCCATCATGATGATCTGCGCGCGCAGGTGGTCGGCGTCGGTCTGCTTACGGAACGAGCCGGCCTGCAGGTAGTACTGCGTGGCGGCCACGGCCGGCGGCGGTGTCGGCTTGGCTGGCGCCGTATCGCTGGCCGGAGCCTGCGGCAGCGCCTGCTTCTGCGCGGTCGCGACCTGGGTCGCTGGCGGCGTCGCGGGGGTTGCCGGCTTGACCACTGCGGGCGGTGGCGGAGTCTGGCCGCTCAGGGCGGTCAGGGCACGCTGGGTGTCGATCTTCTCGGCTTCTTCCTTGGTGGCGACCACGGTCGGCGGCGGAGTCGGCTTGGCCGGTGGCGGCACGGCCTCTGGCGGCACGGCGACTTCCGAGCCCGGCAGCAGGGTGTAGAAGTCGTACTTGGGCTTCACCCCGGTCGGCGCGGCCGGCTGTTGCGGCTGCACAGTGCCGGACGGCTTGTTGGATCCGACTACGGCCTTGGGCGCCTCCGCCTTCTCGCGTTTGACGTCGTTGCGACCCGGCTCCAGCTTCATCAGGAACATGATGAAGCCGCCGATGGCCAGGCCGGCCACCAGCCATACCCAGCCGGGGACCGAACTCTTCTTGGCCGGGGCCTGGTAGCGGCTGGCGCCGCGCTTGGGAGCGGGTTTCTTCTTCGCCATGGGTGCTTACATGCGCTCCAGGGTTTCCAGGCCCAGCAACTCCAGGCCCTGCTTGAGGGTACGGCCGGTCAGCGCGGCAAGGCGCAGTCGGCTTTCCTGTTGCGCCGGGTCTTCGGCGGTGAGGATCGGGCAGTGCTCGTAGAAGCTGGAGAACAGGCCGGCCAGCTCGTACAGGTAGGCGCAGAGGATGTGCGGCACACCC
The DNA here is from genome assembly GCF_032392015.1 of Pseudomonas sp. C9-3. Taxonomy (NCBI): domain Bacteria; kingdom Pseudomonadati; phylum Pseudomonadota; class Gammaproteobacteria; order Pseudomonadales; family Pseudomonadaceae; genus Pseudomonas; species Pseudomonas sp. C9-3. The sequence goes on from NZ_CP135919.1 coordinate 6,406,419, forward strand.
TTGATCGCCACGTTGTTGAGCAGGTCGGTGAACTGCGCCAGCTGAGCGGCCAGGGCGATTTCCTGCGGTTGCTGCAGGACGATCTTGCCGCCCACTTCGTCATAACCCTTGCCCAGCTTGCGGAAGATGCTCGCTACGCGGGTGTACGCATACAGCAGGTACGGCGCGGTGTTGCCCTCGAAGCTCAGCATCAGGTCGAAGTTGAAGCTGTAGTCGCTGGTGCGGTGCTTGGACAGGTCGGCGTATTTCACCGCACCGATGCCAACGGCGTGGGCGATCTGGCGCAGGTCCTGCTCGCTGAAGTCGGGGTTCTTGGCCTTCACCAGGGTGTAGGCGCGCTCCTCGGCTTCGATCAGCAGGTCGATCAGTTTCACGGTGCCGCCGTCGCGGGTCTTGAACGGCTTGCCGTCAGCGCCGTTCATGGTGCCGAAGCCCATGTGCTCCAGGTCCATGCTGGCCGGAACAAAGCCGGCGCGGCGGGCGACTTCGAACACCTGCTGGAAATGCAGGGCCTGGCGCTGGTCGACGAAGTACAGCACGCGGTCGGCGTGCAGCACCTTGTGGCGGTAGCGCATGGCAGCCAGGTCGGTGGTGGCATAGAGGTAGCCGCCGCCGGCCTTCTGCACGATCACCGGCAGCGGCTCGCCTTCGGCGTTCTTGAACTCGTCGAGGAACACGCACAGGGCGCCGTCGCTCTCGACCAGCAGGCCCTTGGCGGTCAGGTCGGCGACCACTTGCGCAAGGTCGTCGTTGTAGGCGCTCTCGCCCTTCACGTCGGCCATGGTCAGCTTCACGCCCAGCAGGTCGTAGACCTTCTGGCAGTGCGACAGGGAAATGTCGTTGAAGCGGGTCCACAGGGCCATGCACTTGGGATCGTTGGCCTGCAGTTTCACCACCAGCTCACGGGCGCGGTTGGCGAACTCGGGGGACTCGTCGAAGCGTTGCTTGGCCGCGCGGTAGAAGACCTCCAGGTCGTGCAGTTCGGCCTGGGCGTCCACCGGTTGTTCTTCCAGGTAGGCCAGCAGCATGCCGAACTGGGTGCCCCAGTCGCCCACGTGGTTCTGGCGGATTACCGTGTCGCCGAGGAACTCCAGCACGCGGCTGACGCCGTCGCCGATGATGGTCGAGCGCAGGTGGCCGACGTGCATTTCCTTCGCCAGGTTCGGCGAGGACAGGTCCACCACCACGCGCTGCGCGGGGCCGGCCTTGCGCACGCCGATGCGTTCGTCGGCCAGGGCCTTGTCGAGGCTGGCGGCGAGCCAGGCCTGGTCCTGGAAGAAGTTCAGGAAGCCGGGGCCGGCGATCTCGACCTTGGCCACTTCCGGGCTCTGCGGCAGCGCCTCGACCAGCTTGGTGGCCAGGTCGCGCGGCTTCATGCCGGCGGGCTTGGCCAGCATCATGGCGATGTTGCTGGCGAAGTCACCGTGGGTTCGGTCCTTGGTGTTCTCCACCTGGATGTCGGGCGTCAGGCCGGCCGGCAGGGTGCCGTCTTCGGTGAGGCTGACAAGGGCTTGCTGGATCAGGTGGCGAATCGTGTCTTTCATGGTTTTCTCCGTGCTCGCGTGCATCCGGCGCGCGCGACCGGTTATCGGGCTCAGAACCGCGCATTATCCGTGGCTGGGCATGGCTTGCCAACCGCAGAGCGCTCCGAGTTCAGTCTCGCCGCTGTGCCATCCGTCGCGGCTGATGGAAGTCAATGTAGGACGGTTCCGGCTCGGCGGACGGGTTCTTGGGAATAAAAGAGGGTCGTCAGAACAGATCGATCGGGTCGACATCCAGCGACCAGCGTACCTGGCGCCCGCTGGGCATGCCCTCTAGCGTCTGCAGCCAGGGGGTGAGAAGACGGTGCAGCGGTGCGCGGGCCGTGCTCATCAGCAGCAGCTGGGCGCGATAGCGGCCGGCGCGACGCTCCATGGGCGCCGGTACCGGGCCGAGCAGTTCGACGTCGTGGCCCAGGGCGGCCTGCAGGCGCTCGGCCTCGGCGCAGGCCTCGTCGAGGAAACCTTCGGCCTGCCCTGGCTTGTGCGCCTCGGCGCGTAGCAGCGCCAGGTGCGAGAAGGGCGGCAGGCCGGCGGAGCGGCGCTCGGTGAGGGCCTGCTCGGCGAAGGCGAAGTAACCCTGCTCGGTGAGTTGTACCAGCAGCGGGTGGTCGGCCAGATGGGTCTGGATCAGTACGCGGCCCGGTTCCTCGGCGCGCCCGGCGCGGCCGGCGACCTGGACAATCTGCTGGGCCATGCGCTCGCTGGCGCGGAAGTCGGCGGAGAACAGCCCGCCATCGGCATCGAGGATCGCCACCAGGGTGACCCGCGGGAAGTGGTGCCCCTTGGCGAGCATCTGCGTGCCGACCAGGATGCACGGCTCGCCCTTGTTGATGGTGGCGAACAGGTCGCGCATGGCGTGCTTGCGCGAGGTGCTGTCGCGGTCGATACGCAGCACCGGGTAGTCCGGGAAGAGAATGCGCAGGCGCTCCTCGGCGCGCTCGGTGCCGGCGCCGACCGGGCGCAGGTCCACGGTGCCGCATTTCGGGCAGTTGCGCGGCGGCCGCTCGCGGTGGTCGCAGTGGTGGCAGCGCAGTTCGCCGCTGCCCTGGTGCACGGTCATCCGGGCATCGCAGCGCGGGCACTGGCTGATCCAGCCGCAGTCGTGGCACAGCAGGGTTGGGGCGAAGCCACGGCGGTTCAGGTAGACCAGCACCTGCTGACCGGCGGCCAGGGTTTCCTTGATCGAGCGCTGCAACGGCATGGAGATACCGGAATCCAGCGGCAGGCTCTTCACGTCCAGGCGGTGGAACTTCGGCTGGTGCGCGCCGCCGGCCCGCTGGGTCAGGCGTAGCAGGCCGTAGCGGCCGCTCTGGGCGTTGTGCAGGCTTTCCAGCGCCGGCGTGGCGGAGCCCAGCAGGATCGGCACGTTCTCCAGTCGCGCGCGCACCATGGCGAGGTCGCGGGCGTGGTAGCGCAGGCCTTCCTGCTGTTTATAGGAAGCGTCGTGTTCCTCGTCGATGATGATCAGCCCCGGATTCTTCAGCGGGGTGAACAGTGCCGAGCGGGTGCCGATGATGATGTCCGCCTCGCCGTCGCGAGCCGCCAGCCAGGCGTCCAGCCGCTCCCGGTCGGTCAGCGCCGAATGCAGCAGGGCGATTCGCGCGTTGAAGCGGCGCTCGAAGCGGCTCAGGGTCTGCGGGCCGAGGTTGATCTCGGGGATCAGCACCAGTGCCTGTTTGCCGGCCTCCAGGGTTTCACGGATCAGTTGCAGGTAGACCTCGGTCTTGCCGCTGCCGGTGACGCCTGCCAGGAGGAAGCTGTGGAAGCTGCCGAAGCCGGCGCGTACGGCTTCGAAGGCGGCACGTTGCTCGGCGTTGAGCGGCAGTTCCGCCTGCGCCAGCCACGGGCCATGGTGCGGTGGCACGCTGTGCTCGCGCACTTCCAGGGTGACCAGGCCTTTTTCCTGCAGCAGGTCGAGGCTGTCCTTGTTGATCTGCAACTGGCTGAGCAGGTCGTGGGCAACACCGTGTGGATGCTGCTTGAGGATCTTCAGCGTCTCGCGCTGGCGCGGCGCGCGGGCCAGGCGCGGGTCTTCCTCGCGGGCGCCGGGTTCGGCGTGCCAGAAGCGCTGCTGGCGTGCTTCGGCCGGATCGCCCTGGCGCAGCAGGTTGGGCAGCGCCCAGGAGAAGGTGTCGCCCAGGCTGTGCTGGTAGTACTGCGCCGTCCAGCGGCACAACTCCAGCAGGTGCGCGGGCATCGGCGGCTCGCGGTCGAGCACGGCCAGGGCCGGGCGCAGCTTGTCCGCCGGCACGTCGGAGGTTTCCACCTGTTCCACCAGCACACCGACCATCTCCCGCCGGCCGAACGGCACGCGCAGACGCACGCCCGGCTGCAGGCGCGTTACGTCGACCCCGCGCGGAGGCAGGTAGTCGAACAGGCGGCGCAGCGGCGAGGGCAGGGCGAGACGCAGGATGGCGGGTGTGGGCACGCGACGGATTCCGGGGCGGCTGGGAGCGCTGGATGGTAGCATGGGCAATGCGACGGTCGGTCATGCCTGATCTTGCGTTGAAAGCGTTCTCTGGTATGATCCACGCCCTTAATTTCCGTGCGGTGCCCGGTAAAAGATCCCGCCCGCGGTCCTTGATGACCGTGGCTCGGCTTCTGCCAGAGACTGGGTGGCGGCACACCACTGAGAGGAAGAGACCATGAAACCGGAAATCCATCCCGCGTACGAAGACATCGAAGCCACCTGCAGCTGCGGCAACGTGATCAAAACTCGTTCGACCCTGTGCAAAGGCATCCACCTGGACGTCTGCTCCGAATGCCACCCGTTCTACACTGGCAAGCAGAAAGTCCTGGACACCGGCGGCCGTATCGATCGCTTCAACCAGCGCTTCGCCATGTTCGGCGGCAAGAAGTAAGATCGATTTCCGGAAAGAACCTTCATGGTTTTTTACGGCATCTCGAAAAAGGCGTCCCTTGTGGGCGCCTTTTTTATGGCTGTCCTTTTTTCCCTGGACGCCAGCGCCGCCGCCTGCCCGAAGCCTTCGTCAGCGGAAACGGTACGCGTGGCACGGGTGGTGGACGGTGACACGCTGAAGCTGGCCGACGGCCGCAGTGTCCGACTGATCGGCGTGAATGCGCCGGAACTGGCCCACCAAGGTCGCTCCGAAGAGCCCTTTGCCGTCGCCGCCCAGCGCCGCCTGCAGGACCTGGTGGCGGCCAATGACGGTGAAGTCGGCCTGGTTACCGGTCGGCAGGGCAAGGACAAGTACGGCCGCACGCTGGCCCACGCCTATGACGCCCGTGGCAACAACCTCGAATCACGCCTGCTCGCCGAAGGCCTGGGCTACCTTGTAGCTATCGCCCCCAACACTGATCTCACCGCCTGCCAGCGCGCCGCCGAGCGCGAGGCGCGCAGCGCCAAGCTGGGGCTGTGGAAAAAGTCCCCGGTGCAGACGGCGCAGCAACTTCAGGACAGCGGCTTTGCGGTGGTGCGCGGTAGGGTGGAGCAGGTTCAACGCAACCGCGGCGGCCTGTGGATCGATCTCGATGGCCCGCTGGTGCTGCGTATCCAGCCGCGCCTCGTGAAGCAGTTCGACGATGCAACCCTGCGTGAGCTGAAGGGTCGACAAATAGAAGCGCGCGGCTGGGTCATCGACCGTTCCGAGCGCGGTGGAGTGAAAACCGGACAGGCGCGCTGGATGCTGCCTGTAACCGACCCGGCGATGATGGAGGTATTGCCATGAGCGTGCGCTCGTTCGGAATCCTGGTGTTGCTGGCGCTGCTGAGCGTCCTCGGCGGTTGCGCCACCAATCCGGCCACCGGCAAGTCTGACTTCGTGATGATGAGCGAGCAGAGCGAGCTGGAGATGGGCCAGAAGTACAGCCAGGAAATCGCCAAGCAGTACCCGCGCTATGAGGATGCCAAGCTGCAGGCCTACGTCCAGCAGGTTGGCGAGCGGGTTGCACGCGCCGGCGACCGGCCGCAGCTGCAGTATCACTTCACGGTCATCGACACCCCTGACATCAACGCCTTCGCCCTGCCCGGCGGCTACATCTATATCCACCGCGGGCTGATGGCGTATCTGGGCTCGGAGGCGGAACTGGCCGCCGTGCTCGGCCACGAGGTCGGCCACGTGACCGCGCGGCATAGCGTCAAGCAGCAGAGCCAGTCCAGCGCCTGGAGCATCCTCGGCCAGGCCGTGGCCCTCGGCACCGGTGTCGGCGCTGCCGCCGACCTCACCAACGTGCTCGGCACCGCCTTCGTGCGTGGCTATGGCCGCGACATGGAGCTGGAGGCCGACGGCCTGGGCGCCAAGTACCTGGCCCGCGCCGGCTACGACCCGACCGCCATGATCCAGGTGGTGCGGGTGCTGAAGAACCAGGAAGACTTCGCCCGCGACGAGGCGGCGCGCAAGGGCCAGGCGGCCCAGCCGGTCGGCTACCACGGGCTGTTCGACACCCACCCGGACAACGATGAGCGCCTCAAGCAGGTCCTCGGCCCGGCCCAGGCCCTGGCCGGCAGTGGCCAGCGCGAAGTCGCTGCCGAGCGCTACCTGAAAGCCATCGACGGCATGCCCTTCGGCGATTCCGCCGCCAGCGGCGTGCGCCGCGGGCAGAGCTTCTACCACTCGGAACTGGACTTCACCCTGACCTACCCGGCCGGCTGGGGCATCCTCAACCAGCCGACCGCGCTGGTGGGCTACACCGCCGACCAGCAGGCCTACATCGGCATGAAGCTGGTACCGCGCGATGGCCAGCTGACTCCGGCGGAATACCTGCGCAAGGGGGCTGGCGGGCGGTTATCGAACGAAGAAAGCTTCCAGCAGAACGGCCTCGACGTTGCCACTGGCGTGGTTCCCGGCAATCCGGCGCGTCGTGCGGCCGTGGTCTACCAGAAGGACCATGCCTACCTGTTCATCGGTGTGGTCAAAGGTCGCGCCTCGCTGGAGAGTGAGGACGATCACTTCATGCAGGTTATCCGCAGCTTCCGACCCATGCGTGCCGACGAGCAGAAACTCGCGCAACCGCGCCGGATCGCCGTCGTTCAGGTCAAATCCGGGCAGACTGTCGAGCAGTTCGCGAAGGCAGAAACCGGTCCGGAATCTGACTCGATAAATCGTATACGTTTATTGAATGACTTGTATCCAACTGGTCAGCCAAAACCGGGCGACTGGCTGAAAGTCGTACGCTAGAGGTCTTGACAGCTGGGGCCTGGGCTACCTTGGCAGGTGCAGCCTTTCTGCGTATGCTCGGTCCCCCGTCTGTCCAACAAGCAACAAAAGCGGAAGTGCCCAAATGTCTGATCTCAAGACCGCTGCCCTCGAATATCACGCCCAACCCCGCCCCGGAAAACTGAGCGTCGAGCTGACCAAGCCGACCGTGACCGCCCGCGACCTGTCGCTGGCGTACAGCCCGGGTGTCGCCGAGCCGGTCCGCGAAATCGCGCGTGACCCCGAGCTCGCCTTCAAGTACACCGGCAAGGGCAACCTGGTCGCGGTCATTTCCGACGGCACCGCCATCCTCGGCCTGGGCAACCTCGGCCCGCTGGCTTCCAAGCCGGTCATGGAAGGCAAGGGCGTCCTGTTCAAGCGCTTCGCCGGTGTCGACGTATTCGACATCGAAGTCGACGCCGAGAGCCCGCAGGCCTTCATCGATACCGTCAAGCGCATCTCCATCACCTTCGGCGGCATCAACCTGGAAGACATCAAGGCACCCGAGTGCTTCGAGATCGAGCGCGCCCTGATCGAACAGTGCGACATCCCGGTGTTCCACGATGACCAGCACGGCACCGCCATCGTGACCGCCGCCGGCATGCTCAACGCCTTGGAAATCGCCGGCAAGAAGCTGGAAACCGCGAAGATCGTCTGCCTCGGCGCCGGCGCTGCCGCCATCTCCTGCATGAAGCTGCTGGTGAGCATGGGCGCCAAGGTTGAGAACATCTACATGATCGACCGCCAGGGCGTGATCCACGCCGGCCGTAACGATCTGAACCAGTACAAGGCGGTGTTCGCCACCGAGACCGACAAACGCACCCTGTCCGACGCCCTGGAAGGCGCCGACGTGTTCGTTGGCCTGTCCGGCGCCAACCTGCTCAGTGCCGAAGACCTCCAGCGCATGGCGCCGAACCCGATCGTCTTCGCCTGCTCGAACCCGGACCCGGAAATCAAGCCGGAACTGGCCCACGCCACCCGCAACGACGTGATCATGGCCACCGGCCGTTCGGACTACCCGAACCAGGTCAACAACGTGCTCGGCTTCCCCTTCATCTTCCGCGGTGCCCTGGACGTGCGCGCCACCCGCATCAACGAAGAAATGAAGATCGCTGCTGCCCTGGCCCTGCGTGACCTGGCCAAGCTGCCGGTACCCAAGGACGTGTGCGACGCCTACGGTGTGACCGCCCTGGAATTCGGCCGCGAGTACATCATTCCGAAGCCGATGGACAAGCGCCTGATCACCATCGTTTCCGATGCCGTGGCCAAGGCCGCCATCGAGACCGGCGTGGCGACCCTGCCGTATCCGAAGCACTACCCGCTGCAGTCGGTGGAAGACGTCTTCAAAGGCTGATTCCGTTTGACCTGGAGAACCCCGCCTCGGCGGGGTTTTTCTTTTTCCGATGAGTGAAACGAAGAGTTACCCATTAATGACTGAAGGCAGGGGCCTTCAGAATCGTCCCGGCTATCCTTCCCTGCTCATGCATTGACGCGTCCGCTGCCCTGGAGCGGGCCGGGCGCATGGGGGAGCATCATGAATCGGACTTTGCTGGCAGTCGCCATCCTGGCGGCCAGCGCCGCGCTCATCGGTTGCGCAGGGGCACCGCAGATGAGCTGGGACCGGGTGGGGGATTCGGCGCAACGCGCGGTCACCAGCGCCGATGTCTGGGCGCCGGTGGCTGGCGCGGCGGTGATCGCCGCAGGCAATTGGGACCACAAGTGGCAGAAGTCGGCGAGCAACCATGACTGGTTCTTCGGCGGCGACGCCAACCAGGCCGCCGACCGCATGCTCAACCTCGCCACCGGCCTGAGCGTCGTCACTGCTTTGGTGGCGTCGCCCAAGGACGTGAGCACCGAGGAGAAATGGAGCTGGCGCGGGCGCAACCTGACCTTGCTGGCGGCGGACCGCTACGCGGTGACCGGCTTCGTCGAGGAGGCCAAGGAATGGTCCGGGCGCGAGCGGCCGGACGGAATCCCCGATGACTCCTTCCCGTCCAAGCACACCGCCGTGACGGCCGTGCACAACAGCTTCACGCGCCGCAACCTGGACTATATCGACATGAACCCGACCTGGCGCTACACCGCCAAGGCCGGGCTCTACACCCTCGACGGGCTGACTGCGCTGTCGCGTGTGGAGGGAGACAAGCACTACCCCACCGACGTGCTGGTCGGGATGGCGGTGGGCAATTTCTTCGCCAACTTCACCTACAACCTGTTCCTCGAAGGGCCGGAAAGTCAGCGCTACAACGTGGCGGTGGTGCCGGAAACCGGCGGTGGCATGAGCCTGCGCGCGGCGATGCTGTTCTGAGGTTGGCGCGCCGCGCTGGGCAGCGTCTAGTCTTGCCAGAGCTTCTCCCTGGACGACATCCCCGATGCCGCTGCGCCTGTTGCTGACCCTGCTGTTCCTGTGCGTTTCCTGCGCGGCGCAAGCCGGCGAAGTGCTGCGCATCGCAGCGGATCGCTGGCCGCCCTATGCGGACCGCCAGTTGCCCGGCAATGGCGTGGCGGTGCATCTGGTACAGGCGGCGCTCAAGCGCGCCGGCTATGCCAGTGAATACATCGAGGTGCCCTGGCCGCGCGTGCTGCACGGTGTGGCGAACGGCGAGTACGATCTGGTGGCGGACGCCTGGTATACGCCGGAGCGGGAGTCCTTCGGCGTGTATTCCGAGCCCTACCTGGTCAACCGCGTGCGCCTGATCAAGCGCCAGGGTTCGCCGATTGCCTATGGCAAGCTGGCCGATCTGTATCCGTACCGCATCGCCATGGTGCGTGGCTACGCCTACTCCGAGGCCTTCGACAACGACCCGAAACTGCAGCGGGTGCCGGTGTTCAGCTTCGTCAATGCGGCGCTGATGCTGCAGGCCGGGCGGGTGGACCTGACGCTGGAAGACGAGATCACTGCGCGTGTGCATTTCAACGGCGACCTCGCCGAACTCAAGGGGCAGCTGGAATTCCTGCCGGTACCGCTGGCCGAGAACGGTCTGCACATCCTTGTCGGCCGGCATAACCCGCACCATGCCGAGATAATCGCGGCCTTCAACAAGGCGATCCGCGAGATGCGTGCGGATGGCAGCTACGACCAACTGATGCGCGAGTACGGTCTCTGACGGGGCTTTGGGCTCTATGTAGGAGCGAGCTTGCTCGCGAACCCCGTTTCACGCCAGACCATCCGGTGCAATGCGTTCGCGAGCAAGAACTGGGCGTCCCCCCCGTTCCTACAAAAGCGTCAGGCGGCTTCGGTCTGCTCCGCGCCGATGTCTTTCTTCAGCAGGTGCGCCGCCAGAGTGCGCAATGGCGTGAGCTGTCGGCAGATGAGCGCCAGTTGGGTCTGCACCAGGCGGTGGGCGTCATCCTGTTCATCGGGCAGCTCTTCCAGGCGTTTGGCCAGCGTGTCTTCCTCGTCGCTGTAGATGGCCACCGGGCGCCGCTCGTTGAGGCGCGTGGCGATGTCGTCGAGGCTGGCGGTGAGGCGCTCGGCGGCCTCGGCGATGAGGTCGTCGTTGACGTCAGGCGGCAGCTGGTTGCGGTGCGCGCCGAGGGCGGAAAGGTAGCTGAGCAGGGTGTGGGACAGCACCAGGAAGCGGAAGCCGATTTCCGCGTCCTTCCGGAAGTGGCCGGGCTCCAGCAGCATGTTTGACAGTGTGGTGGAGAGCGTCGCGTCGGCGTTGTGCGCGTTGCGCCGGGCAGTACGGTAGGCGAGGTCGTCGCGCTTGCCGTTGGCGTACTGCTGCATGATCTCCCGCAGGTAGCGGCTGTTGCACGCCAGGGTCCCGCCGACCAGCCGGTGCAGGCTGCGCCCGTGCCAGTCGGGCAGCACCAGGAACACCGCGATGCCGGCGATCAGCGCGCCGAGCAGGGTATCGAACAGGCGTGGCAGGATCAGCCCGTAGCCGTCGCCCACCTGGTTGAAGCAGAACAGCACCAGCAGGGTGATCGCCGCCGTTGCCAGGGTGTAGCGGGTACTTCGCGTGGCGAAGAAGGCAACCCCGGCCACCACCGCCAGCAGCGACTGGATCAGCGGGTTGGGGAACAGGTCGATCAGCGCCCAGCCGGCGACCAGGCCGACCAGCGTGCCGAGTATCCGCTGCACCAGGCGGATGCGCGTGGCGCCGTAGTTCGGCTGGCAGACGAACACCGTGGTGAGCATGATCCAGTAGCCTTGGGTCGGGTGGATCAGGTGCAGCACGCCGTAGCCGGCAGCCAGCGCCAGTGACAGGCGCAGGGCGTGGCGGAACAGCAGCGAGGTCGGCGAAATCTGCAGGCGGATGCGCTCCAGCGCGTCCTTGAACGAGCGCGGCGAGCGGTCCAGCAGGGTGCTGTCCTGTTCATCGTCGAGCGCATCGGGATTGCTCGCGCCGCTGAGCTTGCGGTCCAGCGTGGTGAGGTTGGCCGCCAGGGCGCCGAGGGAGCGCAGCAGGCCGCGCCAGGCCGGGTTGCCTTGCTGGCGCAGGTGTTCCAGCGAGGCGTTGAGGTCGGCGAGGGCCAGTTCGCTGTCGTTGTAGTCGAACGGCTGGCGCAGCTGGATCGCCTTCGCCAGCGCCTTGCACGCCTTGCCCTGCTGGTTGAGCAGGCGCTGGCAGCGGAACAGTACGTCGCTGTGGAAGAAGGCTTCGGCCAACTGGTTGTACGGATAGTGCGAGGAGCTGGCGCGCTCGTGAACGTCCTGGGCGATGAAATAGAGTTTCAGGTAGCGGCTGATCTTCGGGCTTGGCCTGCCGTGGGAGAGGCGCGCGAGGATAGTTTCCTTGGCCTGGTTCAACGCCACTACCACACGGCCGTTCTGCCGCGCCAGGGCCAGGCGCTGGGCCTCGACATCGAGGTGGCGCAGCGGCTCCAGCAGGGTCGATTTGATCTTCAGGTACCCGCCCAGTTCGAGGAACAGCTTCGCCAGGCTCTGCTGCACCGGCTGGTTGGCGAACAGCGCGTTCCACAGTACCGAGAGCAGCCCGTACCAGCCGGCGCCGGCCACCAGCAGCAGGGGTTCGCGCCAGAAGTCGGCGGGCGTGCCGCCGCGCTGGTCGACGCCGATCATGGTGTAGATCGACAGGATCAGGGTCGCCGAGGCGATGGCCGCGTAGCGCTCGCCCAGGGCTCCGAGCAGCGTCATCGCGAAGGTCGAAAGCGCCAGCCCGGCGACAAAAAGGGGGGGGTAGGGGAACAGCAGCTCCACCGCCAGCGAGGCGATGCTGAAGCAGGCCAGCGTCACCAGCAGCGCCTGCAGGCGGCCGAGCCAGTGATCGTCGGTTTCCGCCAGGGCGCTGGCGATGACCCCGAGGAACAGTGGGATCACCAGCTCCGGTCGGCCCTGCAGCCAGCACGCGAGCATGACTCCGCTGAGGGCAACGAATACCCGCAGGCTGTAGGCGAACTTGTCCAGCGCCCAGAGGCGCTGCAGAGACTGGAGCAGTGGAGAGGAGAACATGCGCGTGCGGGACTTCCGAATGTCTGCTGCTCAGACTAGCGGAACGTCTGCCGCGCTGCTATCGCGAGCGCGACACGCTGCTATCGCGAGCGCGACACGCTGCTGCGCCTGCTTACCAACCGTGGCGCGATGCTCTTTGCAGGAGCGAGCTTGCTCCTGCAGAAAGCAGGCAGAGCTAGAGAATCCGCGCCTTGAACGAACGGCCCTTGATCTTGCCTTCATTGAAGTGCTTCAGCGCCTGCTTGGCGACGTCACGCTCCACGGCGACGAACGCCTGGAAGTCGAAGATGGCGATCTTGCCGACCTGCGTGCCCTTGAGTCCCGCGTCGCCGGTCAGCCCGCCGAGGATATCGCCGGGGCGCAGCTTGTCCTTGCGCCCGCCGGCGATGGCCAGGGTGGTCATCGGCGGCAGCAGCGGGGCGTCGTTGGCCTTGAGGAAGTCGATGCGCTCCCAGTTCAGCGGCGCACCCTGCAGGTCTTCGATGGCCTGGGCGCGGCTGGCTTCGGCCGGGGTTACCAGCGACAGCGCCAGGCCCTTCTCGCCGGCGCGACCGCTGCGCCCGATGCGGTGCACATGGACCTGCGCATCGCGCGACAGCTCGACGTTGATCACTGCTTCCAGCGCGGCGATGTCCAGCCCGCGGGCGGCCACGTCGGTGGCCACCAGCACGCTGCAACTGCGATTGGCGAACATGGTCAGCACCTGGTCGCGCTCGCGCTGCTCGAGGTCACCGTGCAGGGCCAGGGCGGAGATCTTGCGGGCGTTGAGCTGCTCCACCACTTCCATGCACTGCTGGCGGGTATGGCAGAAAGCGACACAGGACTGCGGGCGGAAATGCTGGAGCAGGCGCACGACGGCATCGAGGCGCTGCTTGGGATCGATCTCGTAGAAGTGCTGTTCGATCTGGCTGTCGTCGTGCAGTGCTTCCACTTCGACGCGCTCGGGGTTCTTCAGGAACTTCGCCGCCAGTTGGCCGATGCCGTCGGGGTAGGTAGCGGAGAACAGCAGGGTCTGCCGGCGCGCCGGAGCCTGGCCGATGATGTCGGCGATGCTGTCGTAGAAGCCCATGTCGAGCATGCGGTCAGCTTCGTCCAGTACCAGGGTGTTCAGGCCGTCGAGCTTGAGGGTGCCGCGGCGCAGGTGTTCCTGAATGCGCCCCGGCGTACCGACCACCACGTGGGCGCCGTGCTCCAGCGATCCGATCTGCGGGCCGAAGGGCGTACCGCCGCAGAGGGTCAGCACCTTGATGTTGTCGGCGGCACGGGCGAGGCGGCGGATCTCCTTGGCGACCTGGTCGGCCAGCTCGCGAGTCGGGCACAGCACCAGTGCCTGGCAACCGAAATAACGCGGATTCAGCGGGCTGAGCAGACCGATGCCGAAGGCGGCGGTCTTGCCGCTACCGGTCTTGGCCTGGGCGATCAGGTCGCGGCCCTTGAGGATCGCCGGCAGGGCGGCGGCCTGGATCGGCGTCATCTCGCGATAACCGAGAGAATCGAGGTTGGCCAGCAGGTCGGCCGACAGCGCGAGGGTGGAAAATGCAGAGGTGGTCACGAAGGGAGCCCGGGTGAATCCATATGGCCGCGCAGTGTAGCAGGAGAGCCCCTCAAAAGGGCTGAGAAGCCTGTATGGCAAGGGTTTGAGGCCACTCGTCAGAATTTCTCCAAGTAGCGATGAACGGTTTTTTCAAGAGATTCGCTTTCCGCAGATTTTTATCGTAGAGTTTCCGGACTGTGTTTGCATGGGTCGCCGTCGATCGTGACCTGATGCGGTCGGTTATTCCACCCCGTCCTGCTCGACTCCTTGTAACTCCTTGCAACTCAGTTCCTGGCCATTCGTGGCTAATTTCAAAAATACGTTCCAAGGAGAACACCATGTCGAATCGTCAGAACGGCACCGTCAAGTGGTTCAACGAGACCAAAGGCTACGGCTTCATTACCCCGGAAAGCGGCCCGGACGTGTTCGTACACTTCCGCGCTATCGAAGGTAACGGCTTCAAGACTCTGGCCGAAGGCCAGAAGGTCAGCTTCGAAGTCGTGCAGGGCCAGAAAGGCATGCAGGCCGAGCGCGTACAGGTGATCTAAGATCCCCTGGCGTCAGCCGAAAAAGAACCCCGGGTGGAAACATCCGGGGTTTTTTATTGCCTATGTCCTTGTCGCCTATAGTGCTGCCATCGATTTTCCGGAGCTGCCATCCATGCCATCGCCTGCCTTCCGCCTGCTGCTCGCCGGCCTGCTCGTTTCGGGCAGCGCCCTTGCCGCCGACGCGCCCGCCCAGCCCACCGCCTGGGGGTGGGTGGAGACGCTCATGCTGATGCCCGAACAGGCACCCCTCAAGGCGAAGCTGGATACCGGCGCGCAGACCTCGGTGATGGACGCGCGCAACATCACGCGCATCAAGAAGAACGACGAACGCTGGGTACAGTACGACGTGATGCTGACTGACCCGGCGACCGGCAAGGAAGAGCGCCTGCCTTTCGAGCGGCGTGTCGAGCGCGTGCTCAAGTTCAAGACCGCCAGCGGCGTCGAGCGCGCTCCCGTGGTGTTGATGGACGTCTGCCTGGGCGGCAAGGTCTACCGTGAGCAGTTCACCCTGCGCGACCGCCAGACCCTGGACTACCCGGTGCTGCTGGGGCGTCGCACCCTGGAACACCTGGGGCCGGTGGACGCCTCGAAGACGCAGACCGTCGCGCCGACCTGCAAGCCCTGATCAATGCTCGTCGACACCATGCTCGGGTTCGACCCGGCGTGGTGTGGTGCGGCCGTCTTCGGCGTTGAGCTGGAAGAAGATCGCGGCCGCCAGCATCGAGAGGATGCCGACGCTGAAGTAGGTCGCGTGGAAGGCCGACAGCACATCGCCCTGCACGCTTTCCTGATCGCCCGTGAACCCGCCCAGCAGCGCCGCCGCACAGGCGATGCCCATACCGATGGATAGCTGCATGACCACCGAGAGCAGGCTGTTGCCGGCGCTGGCGTTGTCGTCGCGCAGATCGATCAGGGTCAGGGTGTTCATCGCAGTGAACTGCAGCGAGTTGATCCCGCCCAGCACTGCCAACTGCACCAGCAGCAGCGCGTAAGGGGTGTCCTGGTCGACCAGGCCGAGGCTGGCAATCATCGCGCCCAGCAGCAATGTGTTGCTGACCAGCAATTTGCGGTAGCCGAACAGGTCCAGCAGCGGTCGTGCCAGCGACTTGATGACCATGGCCGCCAGGGCCATCGGGATCATGGTCATGCCCGCCCGCGATGGCGAGAAGCCCAGGCCGATCTGCAGCAGCAGCGGAGTGAGGAAGGGCAGGGAGCCGCTGCCCAGGCGCGCGAACAGGTTGCCCAGTACGCCCACGGCGAAGGTGCGCGTGGCGAACAGTGACGGTGGGAACAGCGGTGCTTCGATGCGCAGCGCACGCAGCCAGTAAGCCGCCAGCAGTACCAGCCCGCCCACCAGCAACAGGACCACGCGCACGTGGGGCATGTGCAGTTCACCGAGGCCTTCGAGAGCGATGGTGATCAGCACCATGGCGCCACCGAACAGCAGGAAACCGATCGAGTCGAAACGCGTCGCGCGAACGCCGTGCAGGTCGGGCATCAGGCGCAGGGCGACGATGAAGCCAACCAGCCCGACCGGCAGGTTGATCAGGAAGATCCAGTGCCAGCTGGCGTACTCCACTAGCCAGCCGCCCAGTGTGGGGCCGGCCAGTGGCCCGAGCAGGCCGGGAATGGTGACGAAGCTGAGGATGCGCACCAGCTCCGTGCGCGGGTACACGCGCAGGATCACCAGACGCCCTACGGGCATCATCAGTGCGCCGCCGATGCCTTGCACCACGCGGGCGCCGACCAGGGTGCCGAGGCTGGGCGAGAGCGCGCAGAGCAGCGAGCCGAAGCTGAACAGGAAGATCGCGAAGAGGAATACCCGGCGCGTGCCGAAGCGGTCGGAGATCCATCCGGAGGAGGGGATCAGCAGCGCCACGGTGAGCAGGTAGGCGATCACCACGCCCTGCATGCGCAGCGGGTCCTCTTCCAGCGAGCGGGCCATGCTCGGCAGGGCAGTGTTGAGAATGGTGCCGTCCAGGGCCTGCATGAAGAAGGCGATGGCCACCAGCCAGGGCAGCAATCGGGCGACGCGGGGCGTGAGGATGTAGGGTTCGCTCATGGTCGGTCCGTCGGGCGGGAATGGCTCTAGCTTAGGGAATCTTTGGCGCTCGCGGGGAAAATCGCCGCGGCCGGGGCGCGATGATTCTCCGATGGCCCCTTGCGCAGTGATGGTACGAATGGCTTTTCGGCGCGCGGACGTGACGGAGTTCCCCGCCGGCCCTTCGGATGGGCGTTCGTTGGCAGCACTGTGACCGAGCCGTGCTTTGTCCCTTGGCGCCGTTCATGGCGGAACAATGGCCCTGGCTCCCGGTCGATATAGCGTCCGGTACACCCCCAGGAGACAGCGATGTCCGTCAAACCCCGTGTCACCCTCGCACTGGCCGCCTTGCTGGCGGCTTCCTCGGCATTTGCCTTCAACCTGGGCGATGCCGCCAAGGCGGTATCCGGCGCGACCGGCGCCGATACCTCGCGGGTTGCCTCTACCCCGCAGACCAGCGGCCTGCTCAACGCCCTGACCGGCCAGCTCGGCGTCAGCGACGAACAGGCCCTCGGTGGTACCGGCGCCCTGCTGGGCCTGGCGAAGAACAAACTCAGCACCGCCGACTATTCGCAGCTGGCGAAGACCGTCCCCGGCCTCGACAAACTCACCGGCAGCAACGCTCTGGGTGGTTTGGGCGGGCAGCTCGGCAATCTTGGCGGCGGCGCTTCCAGCGGCCTGCTGGGCAACGTCAGCAGCATGGGCGACGTGAGCAAGGCCTTCGGTGCACTGGGCATGGACCAGGACATGACCGGCAAATTCTCCAGCGTGCTGCTGGATTACCTCGGCAAGCAGGGCGCCAACAGCAACCTGCTCGGCACCCTGGGCAGTCTCTGGGGCACCGGCGCCTGATATCCGCCGGCCGGCGCGGAACCGCCGTGCCGGGCACCGGTCCTATCGACGATCCGGCCCCGACCTGGGGTCGGACAGCCGTTCTCCGGAGCCGTCGATGCCCACCCGTTCCGCCGTCTTCCTGGCCGCCGCCTGGCTGGTCGCGTCCCCCGTGTTCGCCGCTACCTTCACCGACACCAGCGAGCCCGCCGCTGAAACCCAGGGCGTGCCGCCGGCCGCCAATGCACTACTGGGCAACCTCACCCGGCAACTGGGCGTCAGCGAGCAGCAGGCCATTGGTGGCACGGGTGCCCTGCTGGGGCTGGCGATGAACAGCCTGAAGGAAACCGACACGGCGCAATTGCAGAAATCCCTGCCGAACCTCGACCAGCTCGCCGGCAACAGTTCGCTGGGCGACCTGGGTGGGGCGCTGAGTGGTTTCGGCGGGTTGGGCAACGCCGCGGCGCTGCTGGGTGGAATCAACAACCTGCAGGACGTCGACCAGATATTCGGCGTGCTGGGCATGGACCAGTCGATGATCGGCCGCTTCGCCGGGGTGATCCTCGACTACTTCACCGAACAGGGCCTGAGCAGCCAACTGCTCGGTACGCTCGGCGGACTTTGGGGCACCCCGCTGACGCCGGCGGCGCCGGTCGCCGGGCGGGGCGCGTAGGGAGCCTCAGAACTCCTGGCGCAACTGCTCGATGCGCTGGTCCTTCTGTTCCCACAACTGCGACACCCAGTTCTGCACGTACTGGCGGAATTCCGGATCGTTCTCGTAATCGCCCTGCCACAGCGCGGGGTCGATCTCGCGTGCCTGGATGTCCACGATCACCCGCGGCACGCGGCCGCATAGCAGATCCCAGAAGCCCGGTCGCGGGCCCTTCGGGTAGACCAGGGTGACGTCCAGCAGCGTATCGAGCTGCTCGCCCAGGGCCGCCAGCACGAAGGCCACGCCGCCGGCTTTGGGCTTCAGCAGGTTCTGGTAGGGCGATTGTTGCTGGGCCTGTTTGGCCGGGGTGAAGCGCGTGCCTTCGAGGTAGTTCACCACGGTCACCGGCATGCGCTTGAACTTCTCGCAGGCAGCCTTGGTGATCTCCAGGTCCTTGCCCTTGAGCTCAGGGTGCTTTTCCAGGAAGGCCTTGCTGTAGCGCTTCATGAAGGGATAGTCGAGCGCCCAGAAGGCCAGGCCGAGGAAGGGCACCCAGATCAGTTCCTTCTTGAGGAAGAACTTGAAGTAGGGCGTCTTGCGGTTGAAGGCCTGCACCAGCGCCGGGATGTCGACCCAGGACTGGTGGTTGCTGATCACCAGGTAGGAAGTGTCGCCGCGCAACTGGGCGGAGCCACGGATGTCCCACACGGTCGGGGTCAGCAGGGCGAAGATGGCCTTGTCGATCTCCGCCCAGGTCTCGGCGATCCACATCACCCCGCGTGAGCAGGCATCCTTCGCTGCTTGTCCGGGAACGATGAGCTTGAGCAGGGCGATCAGCAGCATCGGGCCGATCAGGATCAGGGTATTGAGCAGCAACAGGAGGCTGGCGAAGACGCCGGTCAGTGCCTGCATGGGGTCCTTTCCTTTTGCGACGGTGGCTGGAGCATGATACGCAGCCGACGTAGGGTTCCCAAGCGCCCCTCCCGCTGCAGTGGCCGGAAGACTATGCTCTGGGGGGCATACTCCGAGGCCTGCCATGTCCGACTCGCCATACCTGCGCATTCCCGTCGAAGCCGTCACTTTAGGGATGTATGTGCACGAGCTGTGCGGATCGTGGGTGAACCATCCGTTCTGGCGTGCGCGCTTCCTGCTGGATGATCCCGAGGACCTGCGACGCCTGAAGCACAGTGCAGTGCGCGAGGTGCTGATCGACCCGCGCCGCGGTTGTCTGCCGGCGTCCCCGGCGCCTGCGCAGCCTGGCGCTGCAGCCACCGAGCAGACGCAGGAACCGGCCGCGCCCAGCGAGCCGCCGATTGCCCGGCGCAGCCTGGAAGATGAGCTGCAGATCGCCCGCCAACTGTGCATCCGCTCCAAGGAAATGGTCCTCGCCATGTTCCAGGATGCCCGCATGGGGCGCGTGGTCGATGCCGAGGGCGCCCACCAGTTGGTGGGTGAAATCGCCGCCTCCATGCAACGACATCCCAACGCGGTCATCAGCCTTGCGCGGCTGAAGACCGCCGACGAGTACACCTACCTGCATTCGGTCGCCGTTTGCGCCTTGATGATCGCCCTGGCGCGGCAGCTCGGCCTGGATGAAAACCTGGTGCGTGAAGCCGGCCTTGCCGGGCTGCTCCACGACATCGGCAAGATGACGGTGCCGATGGCGGTGCTGAACAAGCCTGGTCGCCTCGACGAGAGCGAGTTCGCCAGCGTGCGCGAGCACCCCTGGCGCGGTGGCGAGATTCTCCGCGAGGGCCGCCACGTCAGCGCGCTGGTGCTGGATGTGTGCCTGCATCACCACGAGAAACTCGACGGCACTGGCTACCCGCACCGCCTCGCCGGCGAGCAGATCAGCCTGTTCGCGCGCATGGGCGCGGTCTGCGACATCTACGATGCGATCACCTCCGACCGCCCCTACAAGGCTGGCTGGGACCCGGCGGAATCACTGCAACGCATGTCGCAATGGTGCGGCGGGCACCTCGACCAGCAGGTATTCCGCGCCTTCGTCCGGTGCTTGGGCATCTACCCCATCGGCGCATTGGTGCGGCTGGAAAGCGAGCGCCTGGCAGTGGTCGTGGAACAGGGCGCGGAATTGCTGCTGCCGGTGGTCAAGGTCTTCTATTCGACGCGCACCCGTGCGGCGATTCCCTTCGAGGTGCTCGACCTGTCGCGGAGCAAGGGCCGCGAGCGCATTGTCAGCCGCGAGTCGCCGGACAAATGGGGCTTCCGCAACCTGGAGGCGCTGTGGAGTGGGCTGGACCGCCGGCGCGGCTCGCTGTTCGACGCGTGAAGCGGGTGTGCTGGCGAACCTATGGCGGGCGTGATAGTCCTATGCGCTACACCCGCCCAACCCGGAGTTCCCGCGTGAAACGCGCCCTCGCCCTGCTATCCCTTTTTGCATTGCCCGGCCTCGCCCTGGCCGCCGAGACCAAACTCTACGGCCGCTACGAGTGGGTCAGCCTGCCTGAGCTCGACCAGACCCTGCAGGCCAAGATGGACACCGGCGCCTACACCTCCTCGCTGTCGGCCAAGGACATCCAGATCTTCCAGCGCGACGGCGAGGACTGGGTGCGCTTCAAGCTGGCCACCAAGGATGGCGGCGACTCGGTGTACGAACACAAGCTGGCGCGCATCTCCAAGATCAAGAACCGCTCGGACGGCGCCGGCGAGGATGAAGAGGAAGAGTCCAGCCCCGGCCTCAGCCAGCGCCCGGTGATCGAGCTGCCGGTGTGCCTGGGCGGCGACCAGCGCACCATCGAGGTCAACCTCACCGACCGCAGCCACTTCAACTACCCCTTCCTGATGGGCGCCAAGGGCCTGCGCAAGTTCCACGTCGCGGTGGACGCGGGCGAGCGCTTCGTCGCCGGCAAGCCGGACTGCTCCTGATCCTCGATTGACGCGGCGCGGGGCTTGGTGGACCCTTCCGGGACTTTCCCGGGAATCGGAATCCCATGCCCCACATCCTCATCGTCGAAGATGAAGCCGCCATCGCCGACACGCTGCTCTATGCCCTGCAGGCCGAAGGTTTCGAAACGACCTGGCTGAACCTCGCCGGCCCCGCCCTCGAGCGCCTGCAGCGCGACGCCTTCGACCTGGTCATCCTCGACGTCGGGCTGCCGGATATCAGCGGCTTCGAAGCCTGCAAGCAACTGCGTCGTTTCTCCGAGGTGCCGGTGATCTTCCTCACCGCGCGCAACGCCGAGATCGACCGCGTGGTCGGCCTGGAAATCGGTGCCGACGACTACGTCGTTAAACCCTTCAGCCCGCGCGAAGTCGCCGCGCGGGTGAAGGCCATCCTCAAGCGCACCGCACCGCGTGAAGCGCCTGCCCCCGCGGTGATCGGCAATGCCCCGTTCGAGGTGGACGAGGAGCGTTTCCAGATCCGCTACCGCGGCCAGTCACTGAGCCTGACCCGCCACGAATTCCGCCTGCTGCAGACGCTGCTGGCGCGCCCCGAGCGGGTGTTCAGCCGCGAGCAGTTGCTCGATGCCCTGGGCGTCGCTGCCGACGCCGGCTACGAGCGCAACGTCGACAGCCACATCAAGAGCCTGCGCGCCAAGCTGCGCCAGGTCGCCCCCGCCGCCGAACCGATCCAGACCCACCGCGGCCTGGGCTACAGCTACGCGCCGGACAAGAGCTGATGCGCCTGTCGCTGCGGATCTTCCTGGTCTACTTCTTCTTCGTTGGGCTGACCGGCTGGTTCGTATTGCGCACGGTGATGGACGAGATCCGCCCCGGCGTGCGCCAGTCCAGCGAAGAGACGCTGGTGGACACGGCCAACCTGCTGGCCGAGATTCTCCAGGCCGACGTGAAGCGCGGTACCCTCGACCAGAGCCGCCTGCCCGAGATGCTTCGCGCCTATGGCGCGCGCAGCCCGCAGGCGGATATCTGGGGCGTGAACAAGACCGCGGTGAACCACCGCATCTACGTGACCGACGCGCGCGGCATCGTCCTGCTGGATTCCCTCGGCCAGGCCGTGGGCCAGGACTACTCGCGCTGGAACGACGTCTACCTGACCCTGCGCGGCCAGTACGGCGCGCGCTCCAGCCGCGAGTCGGCGGACGACCCGGAATCCTCGGTGATGTATGTCGCCGCGCCGATCCGCGATGGCGAGAAGATCATCGGCGTGGTTTCGGTCTCCAAACCCAACCGCACGTTGCAGCCCTATATCGACCGTTCGCAACGGCGCCTCGCGTGGCTCGGTGCGGGGCTGATCGTGCTCGGCCTGCTGGTCGGCGCGGGGCTGTCCTGGTGGCTGAGCCGCTCGCTGGATCGCCTGACCCGCTACGCCCAGGCGGTGAGCGAAGGGCGCCGCGCGAAGCTGCCGCGTTATCGCGGTGGCGAGATGGCGCAGCTGGCCGGCGCCGTGGAGCGCATGCGTGTGCAACTGGAGGGCAAGGATTACGTCGAGCGCTACGTGCACACCCTGACCCACGAACTGAAGAGCCCGCTGGCGGCGATCCGTGGTGCTGCAGAGTTGCTCGAAGGCGAGATGCCCGCCGAGCAGCGTGCGCGCTTCGTCGGCAACATCGCGGGAGAAAGCGAGCGCCTGCAGCAAATGATCGAACGGTTGCTGAACCTGGCCCAGGTGGAGCAGCGCCAGGGACTGGAGGAGCGCGTGCCGGTGGCCTTGCATGAACTGGCGAGCGAGCTGATCGACGAGCGCATGGCGCGGGTGCAGGGCGTGCAGCTGGAGAACGCCATCCCGCAGCAGGCGACGGTATACGGCGAGCGCTTCCTGCTGCGCCAGGCGCTGGGCAACCTGCTGGACAACGCACTGGATTTCACGCCGGCGGGTGGCGTCATTCGCTTCGATGCGCAGCCCGAAGGCGAGGGCTGGCGCGTCGAACTGTTCAACCAGGGCGAAGCCATTCCGGAGTTCGCCCTGCCGCGCCTGACCGAGCGTTTCTACTCCCTGCCGCGCCCGGCGAGTGGCCGCAAGAGCACCGGGCTGGGGCTCAACTTCGTCGCGGAAGTGGCGACGTTGCATGGCGGCGAACTGAGCGTGGAAAACGTCGACGGCGGCGTCCGCGCGACTCTGTTGTTGCCTATGTAGGGCCGAGGAGGACTGGGCGTCCCCCTCGGTCCTACAAAAGCCGGCCCACGCAAATCACACAGACTCTCCACATTCCGCCCCGAGCGCCACCACGCGCGAACCCCAAGCTCTCTCCGTCGTCCACCCACGGAGAAAGCCTTCAATGAACCGCCAACTCGGCATCAAGCTCGGCGCCATCGCGCTGTTGATCGTCCTCCTGCTGATACCCCTGCTGATGATCGACGGCCTGGTCGACGAACGTCAGAACTACCGCGACGAGGTCCTGCAGGACATCGCCCGCAGCGCCAGCTACAGCCAGCAGCTCACCGGCCCGCTGGTGGTCGTGCCCTACACTCGCACCATTCGCGCCTGGCGCCTGGACAAGGCCAGCCAGCAGCGCGTATTGCAGGAGCGCGAAGTGCGCGGGCGGCTGTACTTCCTGCCGGAAGTCTTCAGCCTCGATGGGCAGATGCGCACCGAACTGCGCCATCGCGGCATCTACGAGGCGCGCCTGTTCCATGCCGACAGCCAGGTCAGCGGCAGCTTCGTCCTGCCGGCCAACTACGGCATCAGCAGCGACCTGGGCAGTTACCGTTTCGATGAGCCGCTGCTGGCAGTAGGCATCAGCGATGTGCGCGGTATCGAGAACGCGCCGAAGCTGAAGGTCGGCGACGTGCTGCGCGACTTCCAGCCCGGCACCCAGAGCCAGTTCCTCGGCAACGGCGTGCATGCCGTGCTGCCGTTCAAGGCCAGCGACCGCGAGCAGCGCTTCGACTACGCCTTCGAGCTGTCCCTGCTGGGCAGCAGCCGCCTGGACATCACCCCGGTGGGCCGCGACAGCCAGGTCAACCTGGTCTCGGACTGGCCGCACCCCAGCTTCGGTGGCGAGTTCCTGCCCACCGAGCGCAGTGTCAGCGACCAGGGTTTCAGCGCGCGTTGGCGCACCAGTTTCTTCGCCACCAACCTGGAGGACCAACTGCGTGCATGCACCGCGCCGGCCCAGGTCGACGTGGCTCGGGCGGTCGGTGCGGACGATCCGGATACCTCCCGCGCCAGCACCGCCGAGTGCAGCCAGTTCGGTGAGCATCGCTTCGGCGTGGCGCTGGTGGACCCGGTGGACCAGTACCTGAAGACCGACCGCGCGGTGAAGTACGCGCTGCTGTTCATCGTCCTCACCTTCGCCGGCTTCTTCCTCTTCGAAGTACTCAAGCGCCTGTCGGTGCACCCGATCCAGTACGCGCTGGTGGGCATGGCGCTGGCGCTGTTCTACCTGTTGCTGCTGTCGCTCTCCGAGCATCTCGGCTTCGAGCTGGCCTACCTGCTGTCCGCTGGCGCCTGTGTCGGGCTGATCGGTTTCTACCTCTGCCACGTGTTGCACAGCCTGTGGCGCGGCGCCGGTTTCAGCCTGGGGCTCGCCGGGCTCTACGGGATGCTCTACGCGCTGCTCAGCGCCGAAGACTATGCCTTGCTGATGGGCTCGCTGCTGCTGTTCGGTGTGCTCGGTGGCGTGATGGTGCTGACTCGCCAGCTGGACTGGTATGGCATCGGCAAGCCCCGTGGCGATGACCTGGAATTTTCCCTGGACGATGTGCGCGTACAGCGCTGAGGAGAGTCGTGATGACCAACGTGATGCGCTTTTCCCTGTGCCTGTTCGCCGGCCTGCTGATCAGTGGTTTGTGCCTGCCAGCGCTGATGCTCATCGGCCGCTTCGACTGGATCGCCCTGCTGGTGGCCAGCGGCAAACCGCTGGCCCACATCGCCCTGCTGCTGCCGGGCGATTGGTGGGAGTTGCTCACCGGCGTCGAGGATGCGGCGAACAATCCCCATGTGCGCTCCTTCCTGGAGATGTGTGTGGGAGTCGCCCAGCTCGGCCTGCTGCTGGCGCTGCCGATCTATCGCTTCGGCCGCCAGGAGCAGCAGCCATGAGTGCGTGGGCCGGGCTGCGCGAGGAGCGCGAGGTGGGGCGGCGGCTGGCGCGGCGTATCGCCGGGTTGTTCGAGCAGGGGATGGGGCGGAGGGAAATGCGTGATGAGCGTTTTCAGCGGCGGGTCGTGCGGCACAGCCAGCCGACGATGAAGGCCTGGCGCAGCCGGCTTCCCCTCACCCCAACCCTCTCCCGAGGGGAGAGGGGGCTGGGCGGTGCGGGCTGGCAGGTCTGGAGCATGCCGGCCCGCTCTCTTAGCTGCGTACCCTAGGATGGGGGCGTGCAGCGATACCCATCGTCAGTCAGGCCGGCACGGTCGCCTGCATCGACGGCCGCTGGCTGACCTCTGCGAACCACTTCGCCAGTTGCGGATAGTCCGCGCGCCAGTCCCAGTGCGGCTGGCGGAAGTCCAGGTAGCCCAACGCGCAGGCGACGCCGATCGCGGCGATGTCGAAGCGCTCGGCCAGCTCGGGGTGGGCCGGGCCGTCGAAATAGGCGAGGGTGCGGACGATCTTCAGCTGTTGGTTGTCGAGCCATTTGTCCCAGTGCTTCTCCTGGGGGCGCATGGCGGTTTCGTAGCGAATCAGCACGGCGGCATCCAGCACTGCGTCGGCCAATGAGGCGAGGGTCAGGCGGCGCCAGCGTGCCGCGCCGTCGCGGGGAATCAGCGGCTCGCCGGCGTGCTGCTGGTCGAGGTATTCGAGGATCACCCGGCTGTCATGCAGGGTCTGGCCGTCGGCCAGGCGCAGGGCGGGAATCTTTCCGGCGGGGTTGTCCTGCAGCACGCCTGCGTCCGGCGCGATGGGTGTGTGGACGGCAGCGTACAGCTCCACGGAATCGACCTGGCCGGTCTCGTGCAGCAGGACCATGACCTTGCGCACGAAGGGCGAAGCGGCGGCGTGGAACAGGACGGGACGGGTACTCATCAACGACTCCTCGGTGGGTTCAATCTTGCAGGACGACCAGGCGATCGGTGCCCGATTCGGCGCCCCACACCTCGCCGGGCCGGCCGAGCAGCTGGCGCACGTTGGCGTGTTCGTGGTCGCTCGGGTAGGCCGTGAATTTCTCGCTCTGCGGATCGAAGCGCAGCAGGGCATTGGCGGCGAAATCGCTCAGCCAGACCTGGTCCATGGCATCGACGTAGACCGCATAGGGCTGCGGATGATCGCCCGGCAGCTTCCAGGTTTTCCACTGGTTGTCGCTGGGGTCGAAGCGCGCCAGGCTTCCGGCGCTCCACTGGCTGATCCACAGCCGCCCCACGGAGTCGGCCCACAGGCGACGCGGGCCGCTGTCGTTGCCGGGGGCGTCGAAGGTGGTGGCGTTATCGGCGATATCGTCGACCTGGCCGATGTAGTTGCCCGCGAGGGAGGCGTACCAGACGCCTCCATCCGGAGTCACGGCGATGCCGTACGGGCCCTTGCCGCGCGGCGCCGGCCAGACCTTCAGGTCGCGGCTGTCCGGGTCGAGCCGACCATAGAAGCCATTCTGCCCGGTGAACCACAGCACGCCGTCGTCATCGAATACCGCAGTGTTGAGATTGGCGTTGGCCGCTTCCTTGGGCAACGGGATGACCTCCACGCCCAGACGCTGCGCGTCCACGTGGACGATGGCGTTGAGGCCACTGTCGGTGATCCAGGCGTCGCCGTTGGCGTCGGCGATCACGCCGTGGGGGCTGGAGCCCTTGCCGAGGCTGATCTGCTCGCTCTGCCCGGTCTGCGGATCGAGCCGGCCGAGCACGCCGAGCTTCTGCGCGGTGTACCAGACCTTGCCGTCTTCGGTGGGCGCCACGTCGTGCGGGCCGGAACCCTTGGGCAGGTCGAAGTACTTCACTTGCGTGGCGTGGGCGCCGGTGGCCAGCAACAGGCCGGCGAGCAGCAACGGCAGGACGCGAAACATGGGGCTCTCCTTGGCAGAGTCCGGATGGTGATGAGACTGTACGCCGGTCAGTGTGGCCGACGAAACGAAGGAGAGCGGTTGTGACGACGATTTCCGTATTGGGGGCGGCGTGCCGCCAGGGCTCGCCGGTGAACGACGATGCCATCGGCTACACCGCGCAGGCGGCCTGGGTGCTGGATGGCGCGACCAGTCTCGGGCAGGGGCTGGTCGGCGGCGAGAGCGACGCGCGCTGGCTGGCGCAGAGCGCCAATGCTCATCTTCAGCGCCTGCTGGAGGAGCAGCCGTACAGGCCGACTCAAGACCTGCTGGTGCAACTGCAGGCGGGCATCGCTGCGGATTTCCAGCGCGATTCCGGCGTGGCCGTGAGCCTTGATCTGAACCTGCCCACCGCTTGCCTGAGCCTGCTGCGGGTGCTGGGCGATGGCTCGCTGGAGCTGCTCAATCTCTGCGACACCTGCATCCACCTGGCATGGGATGACGGGCATGTGGAGAGCTTCGGCGACACACCGCTGGAGGAGATCGACCGCCAGTCGGTACAGCGCCTGCTGGCGCTGCGCGAGGCAAACCCGGATTGGTCTCACGCACAGCTGTGGCAGGCCAGCCGCGAGTGGGTGCGGCGCAACCGGGCGCTGGCGAACACTCCGCAGGGTTATTGGTGCCTCGATCCGAGCGATCGCTGGATTGCGCATGTGCAGCGCCGGGTGCTCGATCCTTCAGGATTGAAGGCGTTCATGCTGGTGACCGATGGTTTCGACCGGCTGCTGGATTTCCGTCGCTACGACCTCGATTCGCTGTTCGCGGCGCTGCCTGAACGTGGCGTCGAAGCGCTGATCGATGAACTGCGTGCGCTGGAAAGCGCCGACGGCCAGGCGCTGGACTATCCACGCCTGAAGATCCACGACGATGCGAGCGTGGTGTGGGGAATCGTACGCGGCTGAGTCTCCGAAACGCCGAAGAGTGGCGTTGCGTAGAAAGCAAAAAGCCCCGCTCCTTCGGAACGGGGCTTTCAGTGCGCAGGATCGTAAGGCGAATAACCTGGAACAGGTTATCCGCCGGCTTTTGCCCGGCGCATAACGCTTGCGCGTTATGCGCCCTACGAGTGCCCGCGGCTTCGTGGAGGCGTCAGAACTTGTAGTTGACGCTGGCCACCACGTTGCGACGGTCGCCGTAGTAGCAGTAGAAGCCGTCGCAGGTGGAGATGTATTCCTTGTCGAATACGTTGTTGGCGTTCAGCGCGACGTTCAGGCCGTTGAGGCTGTTGTCCAGGCGGCCGAGGTCGTAGTGCACCGCGGCGTCGTAGACGGTGTAGGAACCGGTGTCGCCGTCCGACTTGTCGCGCACGTAGCCCATGCTGCCGATAGCGATGTTGTGGGTCTCGCCGACGTAGCGGGTGCCGAAGCCCAGGCCGAAGCCGTCGAGCAGGCCGTCATGCCAGGTGTAGTCGGCCCACAGCGAGGCCTGGTTTTCCGGGGTGAGCGGCAGCGGACGGTTCTTGTCCAGCGGGTTGGCGACCTTGGTCATCTTGCTGTTGGCGTAGGTGTAGGCGGCGGTCACCTTGAGGTTCTCGGTGACGTTGCCTACGGCCTCCAGCTCGAAGCCGCGCACTTGTGCTTCGCCCACCGGGCGGCTGATGAAGTCGCTGCCGGTGAGGACGATGTTCTTGCGGGTCAGGTCGTAGACGGCCGCGCTGAGCATCAGGTCGGTGCCCACCGGCTGGTATTTCACGCCCAGCTCGTACTGCTTGCCGGTGCTCGGCTCGAAGGCCGCGCCGGCGGTGCCGCCCGCTTCGGTCTGGAACGACTCGGCATAGGACACGTAGGGCGCCACGCCATTCTCGAACACGTAGCTCAGGGCTGCGTTGCCGCTGAACTGGCTGTCGCGACGAGTGTCGGTGGCGCCGTTGGCGTCGTAGAACTTCGAGCCGGTGTGGGCCCAGTCCTGGCGGCCGCCCAGGGTCAGGCGCCAGTTGTCGAGGGCGATCTGGTCCTGCGCGTAGAGGCCGGTGTCGCGCATCTTCTGGTTGTAATCGTTGTACGCGGTGAAGGCGACGTTACTGAAGTCCTGCCCGTAGATCGGCTTGGTGATGTTGCTGGTCGGCGCCGCGCCATACAGCCACTTGTAGTTGGTGTTGGCACGCTGGTGATCCAGGCCCAGCAGCAGGGTGTGCTTGAGCGGGCCGGTGGAGAAGTCCGCCTGCAGGTTGTTGTCGATGGCGAACTGGCTGATGTCTTCATCCACCACGTTGGCGCCACGGGCCAGGGTGCCGTCGTCGCTGACCGAGGTTGCGCTGCCGCCAGCGGTGATGCCCTGGAAGGACAGGTCGCTCTTGGTGTAGCGCAGGTTCTGGCGGAACTGCCAGACGTCGTTGATGCGGTGCTCGAAGGCGTAACCCAGGGCGTAATAGGTTTTGTCGTAGAACTCCCAGTCCGGATCGCCGAGGTTCTCGTGGTACTTCACCTCGCCCGCCGGGGTGGACAGCTTGGTGCCCTGCAGCGGCAGGAACTGGCTGGTGATGCCGGTATCGTCGCGGTTGAACTGCGAGAGGAAGGTCAGCTTGGTGTCTTCGTCGAAGTTCCAGGTCAGGCTCGGCGCGATGTTGTAGCGCTTGTTGTCGACGTGGTCGACTTGCGTGTTGCTGTCGCGCACGACACCGCTGACGCGGTACAGCAGGTTGCCGGCGTCGTCGACCTTGCCGGTGCTGTCGAAGGAAATCTGCTTGTGCTCGTAGCTGCCGACCTGCAGCTGCACTTCATGGCTGCTTTCAACTTCCGGACGGCGGCTGGTCATGTCCAGCAGGCCGCCGGGCGGGGTCTGGCCGTACAGCGAGGAGGCCGGGCCGCGCAGCAGGGCGACGCGTTCCAGGTCCCAGGTTTCCAGCTTGGGCATCACGTAGGAGCCCTTGGGCAGCGGCAGGCCGTCGAGGAACTGGGTCGGCTCGAAGCCGCGCACCTTCAGCCATTCGGCGCGGGTGTCGTTGCCGTAGCTGCTGGCGATCACGCCGGGCATGTAGCGCACCGCGTCATCCAGGCTCTGCACGTTGCGGTCCTGCATCTGCTCGCGGGTGGCGACGGAGATGGAGCGCGGGGCTTCCAGCAGCGGGGTGTCGGTCTTGGTGCCGGCGCGGGTGCGGGTGGCCAGGTAGCCCACGGCCGGGCCGTCCGGGTCTTCCTGGGTGCCGCTGACGGTGGTGGCGGACATCGACAGGGTGTCGCTCGGCGCCGGGCGCAGGCTGTAGCTGCCCGATTCGCTTTCCACCAGCTCCAGCCCGGTGCCCTGCAGCGCCTGGCGCAGTGCGCTGGCGGCATCGAAGCGGCCCTGCACGGCATGCGCGCTGCGACCCTGGGCCAGCGCCGGGTCGAGGCTCAGGCTCAGGCCACCTTCTGCGGCGATGCGGTTGAGGGTGCTGGCCAGCGGGCCGGCGGGCAGTTGGTAATCACGCACGGCGTCGGCGGCGAGGGCCGAGGAGGTAGCCAGCAGAATGGCGGTGGCCAGCAGGCAGGGGCGAAGCGAAAGCTCGAACGGGCGGCGCATTGAAAACGACTCCTGAATGAAAACGTTTCTCGATGCCTCCTTGCCGGACGAGAATTAAAAAGTGATAGGGCTGGGTGAAAATATTTTTCCGGATGGCTTTTTGCAGGACCGAGGGGGGCGCCTAGCCCTTGCTCGCGAACCCCTTTATACCGTGGTAATCGGGGAGGAATCCGTTCGCGAGCAAGCTCGCCCCTGCACAAGAATCTTCAGCCGCGCGGCACCACGCGCGACCACCAGGGGCCGTGCTTCTCGATACGCACCGGCAGCGTCGGCTCCAGCGAGCCGAGCGCCAGGTCGATGTTCTTCAGCGGGAAGCTGCCGGTGATGCGCAGGTCCGCCAGCGCCGGGTCCACCGCCAGGTAGCCGGGGCTGTAGCGAGCCAGTTGGTCGATCAGCTCGCCCAGGCGCACGTTGTCCACCACCAGCATGCCGTGGGTCCAGGCATCGGCGGTGGCGCTGTTGGCCTCCACGCTGCCGAAGCCATCGGCGCGCAAGCGCACCTGCTGGCCCTGGTTGATCACGCGCTCGTCCGGCAGTTGTTCGGGGCGCGCGGCCACGGCGGATTGCAGGACGCTGAGCAAGGTACTGTCGCCTTCGTCACGCTCCACCAGGAAGCGCGTGCCGAGGGCACGCAGGCGGCCCTCGTCGGTTTCGACGATGAAGGGGCGGCTGTCGCCGTGGGCGGTCTCTACCAGGATCTCGCCGCTGAGCAGCACGATGCGGCGCTGCTGGGCGTCGAAGCGCACGTCGACGGCGGTGCGGCTGTTGAGCTTGAGCAGGGTGTTGTCCGGCAGGCGCAGTTCGCGCTGTTCGCCGGTGGCGGTTACCAGGTCGGAGAAGACGTAGCGTACCGGCGTATAGCGATTGCCGACGCCCAGCGCGAGCGCTCCGACCAGCAGCAGCGACAGCCCGGTGCCGGCCAGCCGGCGGACCTTGCGCCGCGACTCGCCGGGCGAGCGCAGCAAGGCATTGCGTGCGGCCTTGGGGGCGGCGCCAGCAAGGCTGCGGTCGAGCATGCCCAACTGGCTCCAGGCGCGGGCATGTTCGCTGTGGGCGGAATGCCAGCGAGCGAAGGCGGCTTCATCGTCCGGGCGCGATTCACCGGAGCCCAGGCGCAGCTGCCAGCTGATCGCCTCGTCCAGCACCTGCAGGGAAACCGGTCCCTTCACGTCGGCTCGCCGTACAGGGCGATGTAGCACTGGCGCAGGCCCTGGGCGATGTACTGGCGCACCCGCGGCACGGAAACGCCCAGTTGCTCGGCGATCTCGGCGTGGCCCAGGCCATCCAGGCGGTTGAGCAGGAAGGCGCTGCGCGCGCGGGTGGACAGCTTGCCCAGCAGGCGGTCGATCTCGCGCAGGTCGGCGAGGATCAGGCAGTGGTCCTCGGTCGAGGGCTGCACGGCTTCGGGCAGGAACTTCAGCTCTTCGAGGTAGGCTTGCTCCAGCGCCACGCGGCGCCAGTGATCCACCAGCAGGCCCTTGGCGACGGTGACCAGGAAGGCGCGCGGTTCGCGCAGGGAAGGCAGCTCGCGACGGCCAAGCACGCGGACGAAGGTGTCCTGGCTCAGGTCTTCGGCGCGCTGCGGACAGCCCAGGCTGCGGTTCAGCCAGGCAGTCAGCCAGTCGCGGTGATCGCGATACAAGGCGCCAACGAGTTCGCCGCTACCCATCTGGATGGCCGACAAGCTACTCCCCCAATGATCTCGAATGGGATCAAGTTCAAAAACGATAACTATTCGCAAATGATCGCAAAGTGCAGTCACGCGCGCAATTGGCGCCCGTCGGCTTTTGTCTGCCGTTCGCGGCGCGATCTACAATCGGGCGCCCATTCCTATAAGAAAAACAGCCATGTCCGACCCCGTACTCATCATCGGCTCCTACCTGTCCCCCTATGTGCGCAAAGCGCTGGTCCTGCTGGAGATGAAGGGCGTGGACTACCGCATCGATTCCGTCGTGCCCTTTTACGGCAACGCCGAATTCGAGCGCCTCAGCCCGCTGCGCCAGGTGCCGGTGCTGCTGGATGGCGAGCTGGTGCTCAACGACTCCTCGGTGATCTGCCAGTACCTCGAAGAACGTTATCCACAGCCCCCGCTGTACCCGGCGGATGTCGCCGACCGCGCCCGGGCGCGCTGGATCGAGGAGTTCGCCGACAGCCGAATGGGCCAGGTGGTGATCTGGCAGCTGTTCGACCAACTGGTGATCGGCCGTGGCGTCTGGGGTCGCGAACCGGACGCGGCGGTGCTGGAAAAGACCTATCAGCAGGATCTGCCGTCGATCTTCGACTACCTGGAAGCACAGTTGCCGGCGACCGGCTGGCTGTTCGGCGAGCTGTCCATCGCTGACATCAGTGTTGCCTGCTTCATGCGCAACGCGCAGTTCGCCCGCTACCAGCTCGACGCCCAGCGCTGGCCAAAACTGGCGGCGATGCTGGAAGCGGCCTTCGCCCTGCCGGCATTCGAAAAGCTCCACTATTTCGAGCGCGCCATCGCCCGCACGCCGATCCTGCAGCAGCGCGAGGCGCTGATCGCAGCGGGCGCGCCGGTCAGCGAGGTCAGCCACCTGCGCGAGCAGCCGGTGCGCGGGCCAATGAGTCGCAGCTGATCAGCTCGCCTGCAAGAAGCTCCAGAGCCGTTGCGCGACCGGGCCGTGGGCACGGTCGCGGCGGCGCGCGGCGACCAGTTCCTCGCGGCGGCCGGGCAGCTGTGCTCCGCTCAGATCGCGCAGGCGGCCATCGGCGAGCTCCTCTTCTATCAGGTGACGCGGCAGGTGCCCCCAGGCCAGGCCGTACAGCACCAGCTCTTTCTTCATCGCCTGGTCCGGCACGCTGCATTGCGGCGCGCCATCCAGCGTGAAGAACTCCACTGGCGGCGAGTGCCGGGCGCTGTCGCGCATGACGCACTGGGTGAGCGGGCGCAGGTGTTCCGGGCCGGGGCTCTTCATTTCCGGCAGGAGCGCCGGGGCGATGACCGGGATGAAATCCACGGCGCCCAGGTCCAGCCATTCCAGGCGCGGATCGGCCTTGTCGACGCGATGCAGGATCAGGTCCGCTTCATCATCCAGTAGCCGCTCCAGCGGGCCGCTGACGCTTTCGAAGTACAGCTGCAGGTGCGTCTGCGGTTCACCGGAGAAAAAGCGCGCCAATCGCTCCAGCAGGGCAGGGCGCGGGCAGAAGTCGCCGAGCACCACGCGCAATTCACTTTCCTCTCCGGCGGCCAGGTGCGTGGCGTGGTCGCGCAGGCTGCCCAGCTCGCGCAGCAAGCCCTGGGCGCGGCGATGGAAGGATTGGCCGGAGGCGGTCAGGGTGACGCGGTAGCCGCTGCGATCCAGCAGCGCGAAACCGAGCTGCCGCTCCAGTCGGGCGACGGCGGCGAACACCGCCGGGTGCGAACGGTGCAGTTGCTGTGCCGCCGCCTGGAAGCCGCCCGCCGTGGCCACGGCATAGAAGCATTGCAGGTCGTGCAGGGTGAAATCGTGCATGTCAGCTTTCCTGACAGTCTTGGTCAGCTCTTTGTAATTTCTTCGGAATGCCGCGGCAACTACCTTCGTCTGCACCTTCACCGACGGAGACGCTCCCATGAGCCCGCTGCATTACCTGACGACCCGCGACAACGCGCGCATCGCATACCGCCTGGATGGCGCCGCCGGCTTGCCGCTGCTGGTTCTGTCCAACTCCATCGGCACCGACCTGCACATGTGGGACGGCCAGACTGCCGCGCTGAGCGAGCACTTCCGCGTGCTGCGTTACGACGCCCGCGGCCATGGCGCTTCCAGCGTGCCGCCGGGGCCGTACTCGCTGGCGCGGCTGGGCGAAGACGTCATCGAATTGCTGGATGCACTGGGCGTGCGGTGTGCGAATTTTCTCGGCTTGTCGCTCGGTGGCTTCGTCGGGCAATGGCTGGCGCTGAACGCGCCGCAGCGTATCGAGCGACTGGTGCTGGCGAATACCTCTGCCTGGCTGGGGCCGCGGGACCAGTGGGATGCGCGCATTGCCGAAGTGTTGGAGGCGAACGATATGCGGGGCACCGCCGCGACCTTCCTCGGCAACTGGTTCCCGGCGACCTGGCTGGCGCAAGAGCGCCCGGAGGTGGAGCCGTTCCGCGCGACGCTGCTGGCGACCAACCGACACGGGCTGGCCGGTTCCTTCGCCGCCGTCCAGGAAACCGATCTGCGTACGGCTTTGCGGGACGTCCGCCTGCCCACACTGGTGATCGCTGGCCAGTTCGACACCGTCACCGCCGCCAGCCACAGCGAGCTGATCGCCGAAGCTATCCCCGGCGCTCGTCTGCTCAGGCTGCCGGCCGTGCATTTGTCGAACATCGAGTTTCCCCGCGAGTTCGAAGGCGCGGTGCTGGAATTCCTGCGGGCTCGCTGAATGAACAAGGCCGCCCGAAGGCGGCCTTGTCGTTTATCCACAACCTCAATGATGCGCAGCGTCCACTGCGATGGATTCGCCGCAGACATCCACATGGCTGCGCTTGCGATCGGCGAGGGCGAAGTGGATCAGCGCGCCAAGCCCGGCGCCAAAGAACCAGGAGAAATGCGACAGCGTTTCGAACGCTGGCACCAGCGCGAGGACGATGGCGATCAGCGCGGCGGGGACAAACGCCGCCAGCGCGCGCAGGTTGACCCCGCCGCTGAAGTGATAGGCCGCCTCGCGGCTTTCGCTGTAGAGCTCCGGCAGGTTCACCCGGCCACGGCGCACCAGGTAGTAGTCGGTGACCATGATCCCGTACAGCGGGCCGAGCAAAGCGCCCAGGCCGCCGAGGAAATACACGATCACTGCCGGGCTGTTGTACAGGTGCCACGGCAGGATCAGCACGGCGATGGTGGCGCTGAGCAGGCCGGCGCGGCGGAAGTTCAGCAGGTTCGGCGCGAGGTTGGTCAGCACGTATGCGGGGGCGACGAAGTTGGCCATGATGTTCACCGCCACGGTGACGATCAGGAAGGCCAGGCAGGCCAGCACGAGGCCGAAGGTGTTGGGGATGGCGGCGACGATCTCGGTGGGGTTCTGCACCAGCTTGCCGTCGATGCTGAACTGCGCGCCGGCCAGCACCACGGCGATCAGCGCGAAGCCCAGCATGTTCACCGGCAGGCCCCAGAAGTTACCGACGCTGATGGTGCGGCGGTCCGGGCAATTGCGGGTGAAGTCGCAGAAGTTGAGGATCATCGTGCCGTACAGCGAGACCCACAGTGCGGCGGCGCCCAGCACCTTCAGCCACATGGTCGAGCCGGTCGGCGCGTTGCCGCTGGACCAGGCAATCGACAGCCCGGCACGCCAGTACATCCAGCCGGCGAGGCTGGCGAAGGCGACGAGGATGATCGGGCCGGCGAAGGATTCGTAGCGGCGCACCATCTCCATGCCGTAGGCGAAGATCACCAGTTGCACGCACCAGATGCCGAGGAAGGTGATCCAGCCGAGGCTCGACAGGCCGAGGATCGAGTCCTGGTCGTAGGCCGCAAGACTCGGTGCAATGGCGGTGAGCAGCACCCGTAGCACGACCGAGGCGAGGTAGGTCTGGATGCCGAACCAGGCGATGGCAATCACCGCGCGGATCAGCGCCGGCACCTGGGCGCCGTGGATGCCGAAACTGATGCGGCACATCACCGGGTAGGGCAGCCCAGTCTTCTGGCCCATGTAGCCGGAGAGGTTCATCAGCCCGTA
This sequence comes from Pseudomonas sp. C9-3, assembly GCF_032392015.1. NCBI lineage: Bacteria > Pseudomonadati > Pseudomonadota > Gammaproteobacteria > Pseudomonadales > Pseudomonadaceae > Pseudomonas > Pseudomonas sp. C9-3. The sequence continues at coordinate 6,442,190 of NZ_CP135919.1, forward strand.
GATCACCAGCGCGCCGAGGGCGAAGGCAGCGAGGATCTGCGCGCCGCTCATGCCCAGCGCGAACAGGCCGATGGCGAACGAGTAGTTGGCGATGTTGTGCACATCGTTGGTCCACAGCGCGAACAGGCTGTAGCGCCCCCAACTGCGGCCGGCGGCCTTGGTCGGTGCCAGGTCGGCGCTGTACAGACGCGGGCTCAGGGTTGGCGCGGCCGGCCGGGCGGCGGCCGCGCTATCGACAGATTGGAGGGGGGTAACGCCGGACAGGTGCGTAGGACTGCGGGTCATGGGCTACTCGGCTTTGTATGCACGGCTTTTTATGGTTTGTGTGCAAAAGCCAATTTCGTGCCAGCCCAGTCCTCCCTGCCGTTCCGGCGGATTTTCCACTTCCTTTCGAATCGAGCAGAGCCCCCGTTTGGTGCGGCTTTGCCAGGCATCCAGGAGGTCAGGAAATAATTTTTCCATAGCAATCATTGACTTGAGAGTCAGCTATTGCGTGCGCGGGAAATAGGTGGATTGGGGATTTTGTACACAATAATTGTGCACAGGCGTTACGTATGGGCTCCGCAATGGCCTTGGGACAGTCGCGGACAGAGTCCGCGACTGCACGGAGGCTATCCGTGTGCGCAGGAGCGGGCTCTGTCCGCGATCGGGTGGGAGAGGCGCCAATCCCAACCGATAGCCATAAAAAAACCGCCCCGGAGGGCGGTTCTTTCAATGCTTGGCGAAGCGCTTACAGACCGTTCTTCGCTTTGAACTCGCGGCGACGGCGGTGCAGGACCGGCTCGGTGTAGCCGTTGGGCTGCTTGGTGCCTTCGATGACCAGTTCCAGTGCGGCCTGGAAGGCCACGTTGTCGTCGAAGTTCGGCGCCATCGGGCGGTACTGGGCGTCACCGGCGTTCTGGCGATCCACCACCGAGGCCATGCGCTTGAGGCTTTCCAGCACCTGCTCTTCGGTCACTACGCCGTGGCGCAGCCAGTTGGCCAGCAGCTGGCTGGAGATGCGCAGGGTCGCGCGGTCTTCCATCAGGCCGACGTCGTTGATGTCCGGCACTTTGGAGCAGCCAACGCCCTGGTCGATCCAGCGCACTACATAGCCGAGGATGCCCTGGGAGTTGTTGTCCAGCTCATTCTTGATCTCTTCCGCGCTCCAGTTGGTGTTCGGGGCGAGCGGAATGGTCAGGATGTCGTCCACCGAAGCCGGTGCGCGCTTGGCCAGTTCGGCCTGACGGGCGAACACGTCGACCTTGTGGTAGTGCAGCGCGTGCAGGGTGGCGGCGGTCGGCGACGGAACCCAGGCGGTGTTGGCGCCAGCCAGCGGGTGAGCGATCTTCTGCTCGAGCATGGCGGCCATCAGGTCGGGCATGGCCCACATGCCTTTGCCGATCTGCGCCTTGCCCTGCAGGCCGGTGGCCAGGCCGACGTCGACATTGTTGTTCTCGTAGGAGCCGATCCACTTTTCGGTCTTCATGGTGCCCTTGCGCACCATGGCGCCGGCTTCCATGGAGGTGTGGATCTCGTCACCGGTGCGGTCGAGGAAGCCGGTGTTGATGAACACCACGCGCTCGGCGGCTGCCTTGATGCAGGCCTTCAGGTTGACGGTGGTGCGGCGCTCTTCGTCCATGATGCCGACTTTCAGCGTGTTGCGCGGCAGGCCCAGCAGGTCCTCGACGCGGCTGAAGATCTCGGCGGCGAAGGCGACTTCTTCCGGGCCATGCATCTTCGGCTTGACGATGTAGACGCTGCCGGTGCGGCTGTTCTTGCGGGTGGCGCTGCCGTTCAGGTTGTGAATGGCGATCAGGCTGGTGAACAGGCCGTCCTGGATGCCTTCGGGCACTTCATTGCCCTGGGCGTCGAGGATCGACGGGTTGGTCATCAGGTGGCCAACGTTACGCACGAACAGCAGGGAGCGGCCATGCAGGCTCAGCTCGGAACCATCGGCCTTGGTGTAGACGCGGTCCGGGTTCATGGTGCGGGTGAAGGTGCTGCCGCCCTTGGAGACCTGCTCGGCGAGGTCACCTTTCATCAGGCCCAGCCAGTTGCGGTAGACCACGACCTTGTCGTCGGCATCGACGGCGGCCACGGAGTCTTCGCAGTCCATGATGGTGGTCAGCGCGGACTCCATCAGGACGTCTTTCACGCCAGCGGCGTCGGTCTGGCCGATCGGGCTGGTCGGGTCGATCTGGATTTCGAAGTGCAGGCCGTTGTGCTTGAGCAGTACGGCTTTCGGCTTGGCGGCTTCGCCCTGGAAGGCGAGGAACTGAGCGGCGTTCTTCAGGCCGGTCTCGCTGCCATTCTTCAGGGTCACGGCCAGTGCGCCGTTCTTCACGACATAGGCGGTGGCGTCGACGTGGGAGCCGGATTCCAGCGTGGCGGCTTCGTCGAGGAAGGCGCGGGCGAAGGCGATGACCTTGTCACCACGGACCTTGTTGTAGCCCTTGCCCTTCTCGGCGCCATTCTCTTCGCTGATTGCGTCGGTGCCGTAGAGTGCGTCGTACAGCGAGCCCCAGCGGGCGTTCGCGGCGTTCAGGGCGAAGCGCGCGTTCATCACCGGCACGACCAGCTGCGGGCCGGCCATGCGGGCGATTTCTTCGTCGACGTTCTGGGTGCTGGCCTGGAAGTCGGCCGGCTCGGCCAGCAGGTAACCGATTTCCTGCAGGAAGGCCTTATAGGCGGCCGCGTCATGCGGCTGGCCGGCGCGGGCCTGGTGCCAGCCATCGACCTTCGCCTGGATCTCGTCGCGCTTGGCGAGCAGGGCCTTGTTCTTGGGGGCCAGGTCGTTGATTACGGTTTCGACACCTGCCCAGAACTTGCCGGCGTCGATGCCGGTGCCGGGAATGGCTTCGTTGTTTACGAAGTCGAACAGGACTTTGGCGACCTGCAGGCCACCGACTTGAACGCGTTCAGTCATTGCTTGCCTCACTCTGCTCAGGACCAGCTCTGGACACAGGCAAAACGCCTTGTAGTCCGAGCCGCGGAATACTACATGATGCCGTGGGAAAAATCAGTGGGCTAGCGTCGCGGTTAGACCAAAGTACGCATATCAGTCACGTAGCAGGTCATATGTTCGCAAAAATCTTCTGGATTGTTCCAGATAAATCTTAAAACTGTACACGCATAACATCTTCGGGTACCTGTGGCAGCCCGTCGCAGCCGGCTAACCTCGCCGTGCCTATACTGCTTTTTCCCTTCTGGAGAATCCCGCATGTCCGTGACGCTTGCCACCCCCTCCGATCTGGATGACCTGGTTCTGCTGTTTTCCGGCTACCTCGATTTCTACGAGGTGCCTGCGCCCCACGCAAAGATTCGCGAGTTTCTCGAGGCGCGCATCGGCAGCGGGCAGTCCACGGTCTTCATCGCGCGCAGCATCGATGGGCTGGCGGTCGGCTTCGTGCAGCTGTACCCCTTCTTCGCTTCCCTGGCGTTGCAGGCATCCTGGCTGGTCAGCGACCTCTACGTGCTGCCTGCCGCGCGTCGTGACGGTTATGGCGAAGCGCTGATGAACGCCGCCCGTGCCCACGGCGAAAGCACCGGTGCCTGCGGCCTGATGCTGGAGACGGCGAAGACCAACCACGCGGGCCAGTCGTTGTATGAGCGCCTGGGCTACAAGCGGGACGACAAGTTCTACACCTATTGGCTGGACCTCACGGCCTAGCCCTTCGCGGAGACTGCTCATGGACCACCTCGTATTGACCGTCATCGCCCAGGACCAGCCCGGCCTGGTGGAGCGCGTGGCCAAATGCATCGCTGCGCACGGCGGCAACTGGCTGGAAAGCCGCATGTCGCGCATGGCCGGGCAGTTCGCCGGAATCCTTCGCGTGGCGGTGCCCGCCGAGGGCTATGACGAACTGGTGGAGGGCCTGCAGGAGCTCAGCGAGCACGGTATCCGCGTGCTGCTGGCGGAGAGCGGTATCGAGCCAGCCTGCAACTGGAAACCGATCCACCTCGACCTGGTGGGCAATGACCGCCCCGGCATCGTCCGCGACATTACCCAGTTGCTGGCCGAACACGGCGTGAACCTGGAGAGCCTGACCACGGAGGTGCTACCGGCGCCCATGAGCAGCGAACCGCTGTTTCACGCTGAGGCCCTGCTGGCCGTGCCGCTGACCTTGCCGCTGGAAACCCTGCAAGGAAAGCTGGAAGAACTGGCCGACGACCTGATGGTGGAGCTGAATTTCCACAGCGGGGAGTAACAGCTCTGCTCCGATCCTCCGTCTTGTGGAAAAACCTGTGGGCTCTCTGTTGATGAATTGACAGAGGGCCCATTTTATTTGGGCCTGGCGCCAATCTGTTTATCCACTTCCTGCCTTGAAGCTGTGCACAGATCGCGGGGATCGCACCGTGGGCATTCTGTTGATAACTGTCTGCGGTGCACTGTTTTCGGGGGTTTGATGGTGCTGATTGTTTTTTGTACAGCAGCGTCTCAGGGAAAACAGTGCTTCGAGCCTTCCAGACACTGTGCACAAATCCACTGGAAGAGTCTGTGGAGAAGCCGTTCATGGAACGCTGCAGATAGCGCCGCTTCTGACGTCCAGAGAGTTGTCCACTTTCTGATCGGGCGGCGTTCGCTCATCCACACGAAGCGGGGATCAGCCTGTGGAAAAGCCGGGGGAATGTTCTTGCAGGCCAGAGGGAGCGGGGACTCTAAGGATTTGATCAGATATTGATCGGTCGGCATTCTGCCGCCGCAGAAGTAGGCAGTGAGAGGAGCGGGTTGGGGCCGGTTGTGGAAGAAACGAGCGTTATCCCCGCAATCGCGGGATAGAGCTGTGGACAATCTGCGGGTGACTGCCTGCAAGCCACAGCTGGTGTGGCTTGCAGGCGGTGGATCAATTAATGATCAGTCGCCGCGGGAGAGGCGATACCAGATGTCCACGCTGTACACGACCAGCCCCGCCCAGATGCAGCACAAGGAAATCAGGCGCGTAGTGTCCAGGTGCTCGCCGAACAGCAGGATCGCCTGCAGCAGCACCAGGGTCGGCGCCAGGTACTGCAGGAAGCCAAGGGTGGCGTAGGGCAGGTGGCGTGCGGCGGCGTTGAAGCACACCAGCGGCACCAGGGTGATCGGGCCGGCGGCGGCGAGCCAGAAGGCGTCCTTGGTGGTCCAGAAATCGAGATGCGCGCTGGGGCCATCGGCGAACAGCACGAGGTAGCCGATCGCCAGCGGCAGCAGGATCCAGGTCTCCACCACCAGCCCCGGCAGCGCGGCCACCGGCGCCTGCTTGCGGATCAGCCCGTAGAAGCCGAAGGTCAGCGCCAGCGCGAGTGATACCCAGGGCAGGCTGCCCAGCTGCCACAGCTGTTGGGCCACACCCAGCGCGGCGAGGCCGACCGCGACCCACTGCAGCGGGCGCAGGCGTTCGCGCAGGATAACCAGGCCCAGCAGCACGTTGATCAGCGGGTTGATGTAGTAACCCAGGCTGGCCTCGATCATGTGGCCGTTGTTCACCGCCCAGACGTAGACCAGCCAGTTGCTGGCAATGAGCAGCCCGCTGGCGGTGAGCACGGCGATGCGCTTGGGATTCTCGCGCAGTTCGCGCCACCAGCCGGGATGCTTCCACACCAGCAGGAGTAGCGCGCCGAACACCGCCGACCAGATGGCGCGATGGGTGATGATTTCCAGGGCGGGGATGCGTTCGAGCAGCTTGAAGTAGATCGGGAAGAGCCCCCAGATGACATAGGCAGTCAAGCCCAGGGCGTAGCCCCGGCGGGGATTGGCGATGGCCATGGAACATCCTTGGTTAGGCAGCTAATGAGTGGCTGCACAATTCTAGGGCGCTCGCGAGGGCTTGTCTGTGCTGCCACGTGAGTAACCGGGTGGCAGCCGACGATTGTGCGTAACGGCGGCTTTACGTCGCTCTACTGATCACCATAAAGCTCCTTGAACGGAACCTTGCGCGATGAGGTGGTCTGCCACTTTCCATCGACCAGTTCCTCCGTGCTCAGCAGCACCATTTCCGGATCGCCGCTTCCGCCGGTGGCATCCTCGATTTCGCGTTTCACGGCGAGCGGCTGGTTGGCTTTGATGATGTACTCGTTTTTCTCGTGGTAGCAGCAGCCGCTCTTGGCAAAGGTGATGAGCCGCTTGCGCTTGCTGTCGACATCGAAGAACCCCAGGTTCTCCAGCGTCAGGCTGCTCAATTCCGGGCTGTGGATAAAGTGCTGGCGCGGTGCATCGAAGAGGAATACGTCGTAGCTGGGCCCGCCGTAGGAGCCGCGATTGCCATTCTGTACAGCGAAGTCCGGCTGGCCGTCGAAATTGAAGTCGCCGCTATTGATCACACCCTGGTAGTCGTAGAGGCGGGCCGAGTTCACCAGCGGTTCGCCATTGTCCTGGCGAGTGAGGAAGACATTGGGCAGGTAGATCGCTTGCAGGACGTGGTTGCTGTCCTTGCGCTGGATGCCGAGATAGGCCGGCCCCTCGCAGGTCTGCTCTGCGCAGGGCTGCATGTCGAGGAGGAAGTCGTAGCCTGGAGCGGCGTTGCCGATACGCAATGCCCGTGTCCAGTCGTGACCCTGTGAGGCGGCATTGATGGCGGGGCCGAGGTTCTCCAGCCGTTCGCGATAGGCGTCGCTCAGGCAGTCGGTTATTTCATCGACCGCTTCGCAGCGTTGACGGACCGTTCGGAGCCAGGTGCGCTGGGAAGTCTTGAGTGCGCTCGCGTTCTGCCCCGTATCGCTCAGATGCGCGCGGTAGGAGGCGTTCAACTGGTCATCCAGCGCAGACAGATCGCCGCTTGCGCAAATGGCTTCTTCCATCGGCGATCTGGCCTTCCGGCAATCGAAGCTGGCCGCCAGCGCCGGCGTCAGGCCGGTCGCCAGACCGGCAGCAAGGATCAGTGAGAGGTGCAGTTTCATGGTGTTTCTTCCTTGAAGTGGCGCAATGCCGAGCGCTCCTGCGTCGGCGTGCCGAATCAGAACAGCCGCAATGGCTCTTCATCCAGCGCCGCCAATTGCTCGCGCAGCACCAGTACCTGCTCGCCCCAGTACCGCTCGCTGCCGAACCAGGGGAAGCTCGGCGGGAACGCAGGGTCATCCCAGCGGCGTGCCAGCCAGGCGCTGTAGTGCATCAGGCGCAGGGAGCGCAGGCCTTCGATCAGCGGCAGTTCGCGCGGGTCGAAATCGTGGAATTCCTGGTAGCCGTCGACCAGTTCGGAAAGTTGCCCCAGGCGCTCGTGGCGCTCGCCGGCGAGCATCATCCACAGGTCCTGCACGGCCGGGCCCATGCGGCAGTCGTCGAGGTCGACGACGTGGAAGGTGTCGTCGCGGCACAGCAGGTTGCCGGGGTGGCAATCCCCGTGCATGCGGATAGGCGTGTATTTCACGCGGGCGTACAGGTCATCGACTTTTTTCAGCAGGTCGCGGGCCACGGATTCATAGGCCGGCAGCAGGCTTTTCGGGATGAAGTTGCCTTCCAGCAGGGTGGCCAGGGACTCGTGCCCGAAGTTCCGCGGCGTCAGTGCCTCGCGGTGCTCGAAGGGGCGATTGGCACCTACGGCGTGCAGGCGACCGAGCAGTTGGCCGAGGCGATAGAGCTGATCGAGGTTGCCCGGCTCCGGCGCGCGGCCGCCACGGCGGGGGAACAGGGTGAAGCGGAATCCGGCGTGCTCGAAAAGAGTCTGCCCCTCATGCACCAGCGGCGCCACTACCGGGACTTCGCACTCGGCCAGTTCGGCGGAGAAGGTGTGCTCCTCGAGGATCGCCTCGCTGGTCCAGCGCCCGGGGCGGTAGAACTTGGCGATCAGCGGCTCGCTGTCCTCGATGCCCACCTGGTAGACGCGGTTCTCGTAGCTGTTGAGCGCAAGAACACGGGCGTCGCTGAGAAAACCGATGCTTTCCACTGCATCCAGTACCAGATCGGGCGTGAGGTCGGAAAAAGGATGAGACATGGCGACGATCCGGCAGTGGTAAAGCTGCCTAGTGTACCCAGTCCACCGTCAATGGGTGGGAAGTCGCCTCAGTGGTCGGCGCAGTGCTTGCTCAGGTAGTCGACGAAGTCCGTAGCCAGTGCACGGCGCTCGCCTTTCACCAGGGTCAGTTTCTGCATCGAACGGGCTTTGCACTTGACTGCTTGGGACGGCTTGGCCGTGTTGTGCAGCGGCGTCAGCAGCAGGTCGTAGGGTGTGCCCTGGCGGGCCTGTTCGGCGAGTTCACCCTCGTTGCCGCCGATCAGCAGGACCTTGTTGCGGGTTTGGATCTGGTACTGGTCCACCAGCGGCTCCAGTATCGGCATCAGCTCGGTACTGGCGCCAACACGCAGCACGTCGGGGCCGGCGTGGCTGGCAAAGGGCAGGAACAGGAGGGCGAGAAGCAGTAAGGGGCGGCGCATGGTGGGAGCTCCGGGTGGCCGGGGTCCCGCCCGGCATGAGCGGGACTCTGGCTGCTATTGGAGCGCGGCGCGTCGTCACGGGGGTTGATATGAGGCAGGGAATCTCATGTGCCTGGGAGGCTACAGCGGCGTGCCGAGGATCACCTGGGCCGGGGAGAACTGTGCGCGCACCGGCGAGCCGGCTTTCAGGCCGAGGATCTCGATGCGCTCCGGGTCGGTCAGGGCGCAGAGCATCTGCCCGCTGGGCAGCTGGATGCGCACTTCGCTGGGCCCGTCGTCGGCTTCGCGGATGTCGTCGATGTGCCCTTCCAGGGCATTCAGCCCTTCCGGGCAAGGGATGTGCGGGAGGTCGACATAGAGCCAGCCGGCCTTCATCAGGGCGACCACCGGAACGCCATCGGCCAGCTCCAGCTTCTCGGTGCTTTCGCGGGTGACCCGCGCCTGAATGCGCGAGCCGCCGGGCAGCTCGATGCTGATCAGGTCATTCAACCCGGACGCCTCCACCGCGCAAACGTGCCCGTGCAACTGGTTGCGCGCGCTGGTGCGCATCATCAGGCGGCCGATCAGTTCTAGGTCGGCCTGGTGTTCGACGTGCTCGACAATGTGTTCGCGCAGCGCTTCCAGGCGCTGGTAGAGCGCCAGCAGGCGCTCGCCCTCGACCGTCAGGCGTGCACCGCCGCCGCCCTTGCCGCCGACGCTGCGTTCCACCAGCGGGCGGTCGGAGAGGTTGTTCAGTTCATCGATGGCGTCCCAGGCAGTCTTGTAGCTCATCCCGGCGGCCTTGGCGGCGTGGGTGATCGAGCCGAGCTGGGCGATCTGCGCCAGCAGGGCGATGCGCTGCGGGCGACGGGTAACGTGTTGGGTCAACAGGCTGAGGGTGGTCATGGTTCCGCGGGTACTTATTGGTATGCAGGGAGGCTCCGTTGCTGGCGGGCAAAACGCAAGGGGCAGATGCCAGGAATGTGGCTGAACGGTCGTCTATTCCGGGGCCGGCGTGCGCGCCAGGCAGTAGACATCCACCCGCCTGGCTCCCGCGCGACGCAGCAGGCGGGCGATGCGTTCGGCGGTGGCGCCAGTGGTCAGCACGTCATCCACCAGCGCCAGGTGCAGGCCATCGACCATGGCTCCGTCGGCCAGGACGAAGGCATTGCGCAGGTTGCGCTTGCGGGTGGCGGCATCGAGGCCTTGCTGTGCCGGGGTGTCCTGCGCGCGCAGCACCAGGCGGTTATCCACAGGCACGCCGAGGGGCTCGGCGATCCAGTCCGCCAGCAGGGCGGCCTGGTTAAAGCCGCGCTGGCGCTCACGCCGACGGGAGAGGGGAACGGGGATCAGCCGCTCCGGTCGCGCCAGACCCTCGTCGAAGGCGTGCAGCAGATGGCGCGCCAGTAGCTGGCCGAGCAGTCGACCCAGCGGCGCATTGGCCTGGTGCTTGAAGCGGGTAATCAGCGCATCGACGGGGAAGCCGTAGCGCAACGGCGATTCCACTTTCTGGAAAGCTGGCGCTCGACGCAGGCATTGGCCGCAGGCGAGATCGAGGGTCGGCAGGGGCAGCGCGCAGATCACGCAGTGGCCGGCGAGCCAGGGCAGCTCGTCGTCACAACCGGCGCACAGCGGCAGCACGGCCGGTTCCGCCGTTCCACCGCAAAGCAGGCATTGCACGCGTGGGCGCCACCAGACGGGGCGCCAGTGAAGCAATCGCATTCCGCCCTCCGCAGGGCGGCGCCGTCAGTGGATCAGCCAGCTCAGGACCACCAGGCCCAGCACCGTCCAGATCAGCCCGCCGAAGATCGAGCGCCGCAGGAAGGCGCGGATGCCACTGTAGAGCAGCAGCAGGCCGATAAAGAGCAGGACGAAGCTGAAGATCGAGACGTCGATTCCTACAGCGCGTGCCAGGCCGTGGAAGAAGTCGTCCATGGCGCGCCAGAGGCCGCCGAGTACGCCCGATAGCAGATCGACGATGAAGCGGATGGCCTTGCCGGCCATCTGGCCAAGGCCGTCGAAGAATCCTTCTGTTCCCATCTGGGTAATGACTCCTGAGTGTGCTGTCTGGTTGGAGCGGCAAATGGCCGGATCGGTTCAGAAACAGCAGCCATCTGCTGTTTGCTTGTGATCAATAAATGATCACTTGTCGACCTGTGTCGCGAGAGTGGTTGACAGCGTCACAGCTCCACATATGATGCCTTGAGCCTGATTTCCCCGGTGGCGCGCCGCCGGGGCACCTTAGACAAGAGGCGCGCCCCCAAGCGTCGAAGGACTTTGCCGATGAGTGCCACCGCAGCCCAAGTAACCCGCCACGACTGGACCCTTGCCGAAGTCCGCGCCCTGTTCGAACAGCCGTTCAACGACCTGCTGTTCCAGGCGCAGACCATGCACCGCGCGCATTTCGATCCGAATCGCGTGCAGGTTTCCACGCTGCTGTCGATCAAGACCGGTGCCTGCCCGGAGGACTGCAAGTATTGCCCGCAGTCCGGCCACTACAACACCGGCCTGGACAAGGAAAAGCTGATGGAAGTGCAGAAGGTGCTGCAGGCCGCTGCCGAGGCCAAGGCCATCGGCTCGACCCGCTTCTGCATGGGCGCCGCCTGGAAGCACCCGTCCGCCAAGGACATGCCCTACGTGCTGGAAATGGTGAAGGGCGTGAAGAAGCTCGGCCTGGAAACCTGCATGACCCTGGGCAAGCTGACCCAGGAGCAGACCCAGTCCCTGGCCGAAGCGGGCCTGGACTACTACAACCACAACCTCGATACCTCGCCGGAGTTCTACGGCAACATCATCACCACCCGCAGCTACGGCGAGCGCCTGCAGACCCTGGCGTACGTGCGCGAGGCGGGGATGAAGATCTGCTCCGGCGGCATCCTCGGCATGGGCGAGTCGGTGGACGACCGCGCCGGCCTGCTGATCCAGTTGGCCAACTTGCCCGAGCACCCGGAATCGGTGCCGATCAACATGCTGGTCAAGGTGAAAGGCACTCCGCTGGCCGAAGAGAAGGACGTCGATCCGTTCGACTTCATCCGCACCCTGGCGGTCGCCCGGATCATGATGCCGAAATCCCACGTGCGCCTGTCCGCCGGCCGCGAACAGATGAACGAGCAGATGCAGGCCCTGGCCTTCATGGCCGGCGCCAACTCGATCTTCTACGGCGAGAAACTGCTGACCACCACCAACCCGCAGGCCGAGAAGGACATGCAGCTGTTCGCGCGTCTGGGCATCAAGCCCGAGGAACGCGAGGAACACGCCGACGAGGTGCACCAGGCTGCCATCGAGCAGGCGCTGGTGGAACAACGCGACTCCCAGCTGTTCTATAACGCGGCTTCGGCCTGACCTGCTTTTCGTAGGAGCGAGCAAGCTCGCTCCTACGGGCTCGGCCTTCAGCCGGAAGCCTGAATTGCAGCTAAGGGGTTGCGTATGCCTTTCGATCTCGCCGCCCGCCTGGCCCAGCGCCAGGCGGAGGACCTCTACCGCCGCCGCCCGCTGCTGGAATCGCCGCAGGGCCCGGAGGTGGTCATTGACGGCCAGCCGATGCTGGCCTTCTGTTCCAACGATTACCTGGGGCTGGCCAATCACCCCGAGGTGATTGCCGCGCTGCGTGCCGGTGCCGAACGCTGGGGCGTCGGTGGCGGTGCCTCGCACCTGGTCAACGGCCACTGTGGCCCGCACCACGAACTGGAGCTGGCACTCGCCGAGTTCACCGGTCGCCCACGCGCGTTGCTGTTTTCTACCGGCTACATGGCCAACCTGGGCACCGTCACCGCGCTCGTCGGCAAGGGCGACAGCGTGCTGGAGGACCGCCTCAACCACGCCTCGCTGCTGGATGCCGGATTGCTTTCCGGTGCGCGCTTTTCGCGTTATCTGCACAACGATGCCGCCAGCCTCTCCTCGCGCCTGGAGAAGGCCGAAGGCAACACGCTGGTCGTTACCGACGGCGTGTTCAGCATGGACGGCGACCTGGCCGACCTGCCCAGCCTTTGCGCGACGGCTCGCCAGCAGAATGCCTGGGTGATGGTCGACGACGCCCACGGCTTCGGCCCGCTGGGCGCAACGGGCGGCGGTATCGTCGAACACTTCGGCTTGAGCATGGAGGACGTGCCCGTACTGGTCGGCACCCTCGGCAAGGCCTTCGGCACCGCTGGCGCCTTCGTCGCTGGCAGCGAGGAGCTGATCGAGACGCTGATTCAGTTCGCCCGCCCCTACATCTACACCACCAGCCAGCCGCCCGCCGTGGCCTGCGCCACGCTGAAAAGCCTGGAACTGCTGCGTGCCGAGAGCTGGCGCCGTGATCACCTGAATGCGCTGATCGCGCGTTTCCGCACCGGCGCCGCGGCCATCGGCCTGCGCCTGATGGACAGCCCGACGCCGATCCAGCCGATCCTCATCGGCGGCAGCGCCCAGGCCATGGCGTTGTCTGCGGAGCTGCGCCAGCGCGGCATTCTGGTCGGGGCGATCCGCCCGCCCACCGTACCCGCCGGCACCGCGCGCCTGCGCGTGACCCTGTCCGCTTCGCACACCGAGGCACAGGTCGACCGCCTGCTGGTGGCGCTGGCCGAAAGCTGGCAGCGCGTGTCGTCTAGCCTTCTGGCAGAGATCGATGCCGAGGAGGGCGATGATGCGTGATCAACTGATCCTGCTGCCGGGCTGGGGCCTGGGCAGCGCACCGCTGGAACCGTTGCGCGATGCGCTGCTGGAGCAGGCGCCACATTTGAACGTACAGATCGAGCCGCTGCCCGACGACGCCGATCCGAACGTGTGGCTCGACGAGCTGGACGACAACGTCGCCCACGACGCCTGGATCGCTGGCTGGTCGCTGGGCGGCATGCTTGGCGCCGAACTGGCCGCGCGCCGGGGCGAGTCCTGCCGCGGCCTGGTCACGCTGGCCAGCAACCTCTGCTTCCGCCGCCGCGAGGACTGGCCGGAGGCGATGGCCAATGAGGTGTTCGAGGACTTCTTCGAAGCCTTCCTGCTGGAACCGCACCTGGTGCGCAAGCGCTTCACGATGTTGGTCAGCCAGGGGGCTCGTGACGCGCGCACCCTCGCTCGCCAGCTGCAGGTGGCGCTGCCGCAGATGAATGTCGAAGGGCTCACCGCCGGCCTGCAACTGCTGGGGCAACTGGATACCCGCGCCGCATTGGGGCGCTATCCCGGACCGCAGTTGCACCTGTTCGCAGCCAACGATGCGCTGGTCCCGGCGAGCGCCGCAGATGCCTTGCTGGAATGGCTGCCGGACGTCGAGGTCAACCTGCTGTCCGGAACCAGCCACGGGCTGCCACTGGAGCAGCCGGACGAAGTGGCCGGCGCCATCCTGCGATTCATCCACGAGGGCGACGATGCCTGATTGCAGTAGTACCGGCTTGCCCGACAAGCGTCAGGTGGCCGCTTCCTTTTCCCGCGCCGCGCCGACCTATGACGCGGTAGCCGAACTGCAGCGAGCTGTCGGCAACCGTCTGCTGGAGTCTTTGCCAGCCGAGGGCGCGCCGCAGCGCTGGATCGACCTGGGGAGCGGTACCGGTTATTTCACCCGCGCGCTGGCGGCGCGTTATCCACAGGCGCAGGGGCTGTCCGTCGACATCGCCGAGGGCATGCTGCGCCACGCCCGCGAGCAGGGTGGCGCGCAGTATTTTGTCGGCGGAGACGCCGAAAGCCTGCCACTGCGCGATGGCGCGACGGATCTGCTGTTCTCCAGCCTGGCCCTGCAGTGGTGCGCTGATCTTCCGGCCGTGCTCGCAGAAGCGCGCCGAGTGCTGCGCCCCGGTTGCGTGCTGGCCTTCAGCAGCCTGTGCATCGGTACCCTGGGCGAATTGCGGCAGAGCTGGGAGGTGGTGGACGGTTTCGTCCACGTGAATCGCTTCCGCGCCTTCGAGCAGTACCAACGGCATTGCGCCGACAGCGGCCTGGACGTGCTGGAACTGCGTACCGATGACCGTGTCCTGCACTTCCCCGACCTGCGCAGCCTGACCCATGAACTCAAGGCCCTCGGCGCGCACAACCTCAATCCCGGCCGGCCCGACGGCCTCACCGGGCGCGAGCGGGTGCGCGCGCTGATCGCCGCCTACGAGCGCTTCCGCCAGCCCGAGGGGCTGCCGGCGACCTATCGGGTGGTCTACGCCGTCCTGCGCAAATCTTTTTCCTTGTAAACGTTGTTGCTGGGCGGACACCCTCTCCCCAGTCCTGGCTGCGCGCCCCGCTCCGAAGGGAGAGGGAGTGGTCCGTGCCTGCTGACGCCACAGATTCATCCTGCGCCGATCAGTCCCTTCTCCCTTCAGGGAGAGGGTTAGGGAGAGGGAAAAACCCTTAGCGCATATGTCCACGTAGGAGCACTGAAGAAAGCCATGTCCCACGCCTACTTCGTTACCGGCACTGACACCGAGATCGGCAAGACCACCATCGCTGCCGGCCTGCTCCACGCGGCGCGGCAGGCGGGCTTGTCCACCGCCGCTGCCAAGCCCGTGGCCTCCGGCTGCGAGCGTAGCCCCGAGGGCCTGCGCAACTCCGACGCGCTGGCGCTGCTGGGCGAGTGCAGCGTGCCGCTGGCCTACGAGCAGGTGAACCCCTTCGCCTTCGAGCCGGCCATTGCGCCGCACCTTGCGGCCCGCGAGCAGGGCGTGAAGCTGACGGTGGAAGCGCTCAAGGGCCCGGTGCGTTCGGTGCTGGAACTGGGCGCCGACTTCACCCTGGTGGAAGGCGCTGGTGGCTGGCGCGTGCCGCTGGCGGGGGAAGAGAACCTGTCGGACCTCGCCGTCGCCCTTGGGCTGCCGGTGATCCTGGTGGTCGGTGTGCGCCTGGGCTGCATCAACCACGCCGTGCTCAGCGCCGAGGCCATCCAGCGCGACGGCCTGGTGCTGGCCGGCTGGGTGGCGAACATCGTCGACGCGCAGACCTCTCGTCTGGAAGAAAACCTCGCGACCCTCGCCGAGCGACTGCCCGCACCCTGCATCGGGCGCGTGCCGCGCCTGGCCTCGGCGACTCCGGCGGCGGTGTCTGCGCATCTGGACCTGGGCATCCTGGATTTGTAACCGAGCCTTGGCCTGGGGCGGTCTGTCTGCTTGAATAGTGGCCACTTGCTGCTTTTTGTTGTGGAGGCGCTGCGATGGAAATTTCCGGTAATGCTTTCTCTGCGGGCTTGTATGGCGTGCAGAGCGGCCAGCGCCGCGTCGACCGCGCCAGCACCGACATCGCGACTGCCGGCACCGCTCCCAGCGAAGTGCTGAACGATCGCCTCGTGGACCTGCGCCGCGGCGAGCACGAGGTCAAGGCCAACGCCAAGGTCATCCAGGCAGCCGACGAAACGCTCGGCACGCTCATCGATATCCGCGCCTGACGGCCACTTTTCCCTGAACTGAATTCCCCTGGCGGCCGGCTGTCCTCACGACACGCCGGCCGCTCTGCCATGGGCTTTAATCAAGCTCAGGAGTTCGCTGCCGGAATGCCCGGCGAAGCGCCTTGCGAGCGTGACCGGATGGTCGGTTTGCACGCTTGACAAGGGTATGGCGTAAACGTATGTTTCAAACGCCTGTTTGACTGTCCGGATGCGTGCGCGCACCGACTGGGCGGCCGGGAATGCTCCCGCACTGCGACCGCAGCAACCGGTCGCCCATTAACCAGAACCCTTCGTAGAGGTTTACCGCTATGCCTGATTACAAGGCCCCCTTGCGTGATATCCGTTTCGTTCGCGACGAGCTGCTGGGCTACGAAGCGCACTACCAGAACCTGCCGGGCGCCGAAGACGCCACTCCGGACATGGTGAATGCCATCCTCGAAGAGGGTGCGAAGTTCTGCGAACAGGTAATCGCTCCGCTGAACCGCACTGGCGACCTGGAAGGCTGCAAATGGAGCCCGGAAGGCGTCAAGACTCCGACCGGCTTCAAAGAGGCCTACCAGCAGTTCGTCGAAGGCGGCTGGCCGAGCCTGGCCCATGACGTCGAGCACGGCGGTCAGGGCCTGCCCGAATCCCTCGGCCTTGCGATCAGCGAAATGGTCGGCCAGGCCAACTGGTCCTGGGGCATGTACCCGGGCCTGTCCCACGGCGCCATGAACACCCTGCACGCCCACGGCACCTCCGAGCAGCAGCACACCTACCTGACCAAGCTGGTTTCCGGCGAGTGGACCGGCACCATGTGCCTGACCGAGCCGCATTGCGGCACCGACCTGGGCATGCTGCGCACCAAGGCCGAGCCGCAGGCTGACGGCACCTACAAGATCACCGGCACCAAGATCTTCATTTCCGCTGGCGAACACGACATGGCCGACAACATCGTCCACATCGTGCTGGCCCGCCTGCCCGACGCCCCGCAGGGCACCAAGGGCATCTCGCTGTTCATCGTGCCGAAGTTCCTGCCCAACGCCGAAGGCAACGTGGGCGAGCGCAACGCCGTTTCCTGTGGCTCGCTCGAGCACAAGATGGGCATCCACGGCAACGCCACCTGCGTGATGAACTTCGACGCTGCTACCGGCTTCCTGATCGGCCCGCCGAACAAGGGCCTGAACTGCATGTTCACCTTCATGAACACCGCTCGCCTGGGTACCGCGCTGCAAGGCCTGGCCCACGCCGAAATCGGTTTCCAGGGTGGCATCGCCTACGCTCGCGAGCGTCTGCAGATGCGTTCGCTGACTGGCCCGAAAGCGCCGGAAAAAGCCGCTGACCCGATCATCGTGCACCCGGACGTACGTCGCATGCTGCTGACCGCCAAGGCTTTCGCCGAAGGCAACCGCGCCATGCTGTACTTCGCTGCCAAGCAGGTCGACATCGTCCAGCGCAGCCAGGACGAAGAAGAGAAGAAAGCCGCTGACTCGATGCTGGCCTTCCTCACCCCGATCGCCAAGGCGTTCATGACCGAAGTGGGCTTCGAAGCCGCCAACCACGGCGTGCAGATCTATGGCGGCCACGGCTTCATCGCCGAGCACGGCATGGAGCAGAACGTCCGCGACAGCCGCATCTCCATGCTGTACGAAGGCACCACCGGCGTTCAGGCGCTGGACCTGCTGGGCCGCAAGATCCTCATGACCCAGGGCGAAGCGCTCAAGGGCTTCACCAAGATCGTGCACAAGTTCTGCCAGGCCAACGAAGCCAACGAAGCCGTAAAAGAGTTCGTTGCACCGCTGGCTGCGCTGAACAAGGAGTGGGGCGACCTGACCATGAAGGTCGGCATGGCCGCCATGAAGGACCGCGAGGAAGTCGGCGCCGCATCGGTCGACTACCTGATGTTCTCCGGCTACGCATGCCTGGCCTACTTCTGGGCCGACATGGCTCGCCTGGCTGCCGAGAAGCTGGCTGCCGGTACCAGCGAAGAGGCCTTCTACCAGGCCAAGCTGAAGACCGCGCGCTTCTACTTCCAGCGCATCCTGCCGCGCACCCGCGCGCACGTTGGCTCCATGCTGTCCGGCGCCAACAACCTGATGGACCTGGCCGAGGAAGATTTCGCCCTCGGTTACTGATCAGGGGAGGGCGGCTCGCCGTCCGTCTGCTGAACAGGAAGGAGCCCGCCGCAAGGCGGGCTTTTTCGTATCCGATCCCACACAAATGTCCGCAGAAAATGCCATCATTACGCCACTTGCCGATCGACTGACGGCGAGCCCGGCACCCACCTTGCGGAACCCCCTGTGCGACCCACGGCCCCCTACCGGCTCAGCCACTTCCTCACGCCCCTGTTGCTGATCCCGGCCGGCATCGCCGCCGGCTCCCTGGCCGAACTGTCCGATTTCTTCACCTCCCTGTTCAACGTCCTACCGACCCTGTTGCTGCTGCTCGGTGGTGCGCTGTGCATGGTCTATGGGCGCCAGCGCCAGCTGTTCATGCTGGCGGTGGTCTACATCGCCTATTTCCTCCTCGATACCCAGGTCGACTACTTCCAGGCGCATCGCGTGGTGCTCCCGGAGGCGGCGCTGGTGTTCCATCTCTGTTGCGTGCTGCTGCCGCTGCTCTACGGTATGTACGGCATCTGGCAGGAGCGCATGCACATGCTGCAGGACCTGCTCGCCCGCAGCGCCGCGCTGATCGCCGTGGTGGGCGTGGCGACAGCCCTGGCCAAGCGCTTCCCGCAGGGCCTGGCGGAGCTGCTCAGCGACACCTACTGGCCGTCGCTGCACGGCCAGTGGATGAGCCTCGCGCAGCTGTCCTACTTCGGCTTCATCATCGCCTTGATTGCCCTGGTCGCGGCCTACGTGCGCCAGCCGCGGCCGTTGCATGCGGCGCAACTGCTGGGGCTGCTCGGCCTGCTGTGGATGCTGCCCAAAGTCTTCATCCTGCCCCATGCACTCACCGTGATGACCAGCCTGGTGATGCTCACCCTGGCCGGCGCCGTCGCACACGAGGCGTACCAGATGGCCTTCCGCGACGAGCTCACCGGCCTGCCGGGGCGCCGCGCATTGAACGAGCGCTTCCAGCGCCTGGGCCAGCAGTACGTGCTGGCGATGATCGACGTCGACCACTTCAAGAAATTCAACGACAGCCACGGCCACGATGTCGGCGACCAGGTGCTGCGCATGGTTGCCAGCCAGCTGCGTCGCACGGGTGGCGGCGGCAAGGCGTACCGTTATGGCGGCGAGGAATTCACCCTGGTGTTCGCCGGCAAGACGGTGGAGCAGTGCCTGCCGTACCTCGACGGCGTGCGCCAGGCCATCGAGGGATACGCCATGCACCTGCGCGACCGCGGCAACCGCCCCAAGGATGACCGCCAGGGTCGCAGCAAACGCGCTGGCAAGGATGCGCAGACCGTCTCGGTCACCATCAGCGTCGGCGTCGCCGAGCGCGACGGCGAACGGCGCAGCCCGGAGGAAGTCATCAAGGGCGCCGACGAAGCGCTGTACTCGGCCAAGAGCGGCGGGCGCAACCGCGTGGCCGTACATGGGCAATCCCGTCGCGGCGCGGTGCGCACTGCCTGACCCGGCCGGGTTATGACCCCGCATTCAGCGCCTGCAGCGTGATTGTCCGGGCGGTCACGCACCGTTAGGTTCGAAGTTTGCGCGCCATTGTGGCGCCCTGAACCGAACGGAGATTCGTGATGCCCGAGTACAAGGCCCCCCTGCGCGACGTGCGCTTCCTCACCGACGAAGTCTTCGACTTCACCGGCCGCTACGAAGCCCTCGGCGCCACCGACGCCACCCCGGACATGTTCGCCGCCATCCTCGAGGAAGGCGCGAAGTTCTGCGAGCAGGTCATTGCCCCGCTGAACCGCTCCGGCGACGAGGAAGGCTGCCATTTCGACAACGGCGTGGTGACCACGCCCAAGGGCTTCAAGGAAGCCTTCGCGCAGTACGTCGAGGCTGGCTGGAACGGCGTTTCCAGCGACCCCGAATACGGTGGCCAGGGCCTGCCGCCGTCCCTCGGCCTGCTGGTCAGCGAGATGATCGGCGCCTCCAACTGCTCCTGGGGTATGTACCCCGGCCTGACCAAGGGCGCCATGGCGGCCATCCACGCCCACGGCAGCGAGGAGCAGAAGAACACCTACCTGCCGCGCATGACCAGCGCGGTGTGGACCGGCACCATGTGCCTGACCGAACCGCATTGCGGCACCGACCTGGGCATCATCAAGACCCGCGCCGTGCCCAACGCCGACGGCAGCTACGCGATCACCGGCACCAAGATCTTCATCTCCGCCGGCGAGCATGATCTCTCCGAGAACATCATCCACCTGGTCCTGGCCAAGCTGCCTGACGCGCCGGCCGGCACCAAGGGCATCTCGCTGTTCATCGTGCCCAAGTTCAACCTGGACGCGAACGGCGAGGCCGGCGAGCGCAACGCCGTGGCCTGCGGCTCCATCGAGCACAAAATGGGCATCAAGGCGTCCGCCACCTGCGTGATGAACTTCGATGGCGCCAAGGGCTTCCTGATCGGCGAGGCCAACAAGGGCCTGGCCTGCATGTTCACCATGATGAACCACGCGCGCCTGGGCACCGGCATGCAGGGCCTCTGCCTCGGCGAGACCAGCTACCAGGGCGCCGTGCGCTACGCCCAGGACCGCCTGCAGATGCGTTCGCTGACCGGCCCGAAGGCGCCGGAAAAGCCCGCCGACCCGATCATTGTCCATCCGGACGTGCGCCGCATGCTGCTGACCATGAAGGCGTTCAACGAAGGCAACCGCGCGCTGGCGTACTTCACCGCGCAACTGCTGGATATCGAACACCTCTCCCAGGACGCCGAGGAGCGCGAGCGTGCCGGCAACCTGCTGGCCTTCCTGACGCCGATCTGCAAGGCCTTCATGACCGAGACCGGCCTGGAAGTCACCAACCACGGCATGCAGGTGTTCGGCGGCCACGGCTTCATCCGTGAATGGGGCATGGAGCAGCTGGTGCGCGACTGCCGCATCGCGCCGATCTACGAGGGCACCAACGGCATCCAGGCGCTGGACCTGCTGGGCCGCAAGGTACTCGGTAGCCAGGGCAAGCTGCTGATGGGCTTCACCAAGCTGGTTCATCAGCTCTGCCAGCAGCACGCCGAGCACCCGCAGCTCAAGGCCCAGGTCGCCCAGTTGGCGGCGCTGAACAAGCAGTGGGGCGAACTGACCCAGAAGCTCGGCCTGGCCGCCATGAAGAACCCGGACGAAGTCGGTGCCGCCTCGGTGGATTACCTGATGTACTCCGGCTACATCACCCTCGGCTACTTCTGGCTGCGCATGGCGCTGGTCGCCCAGCAGAAGCTCGAAGAGGGCGCTGGCGAGAAGGCCTTCTACGAAACCAAGCTGGCCACCGCCGAGTTCTACTTCAGCCGCCTGCTGCCCCGCGCGCTGTCCCATGTGGCGGCGGCGGAGGCGGGTTCCGAGGTGCTGATGCGCCTGTCGGCCGAGCAGTTCGCCTTGTAATCCTTGGCTGACCGCGTAGGGCGGATAAAGCGGAACGCTTTATCCGCCGGCCCAAACGGCGGATAACGCCCCTGGCGTTATGCGCCCTACGTGCTTGGAGACCGTGTGCCAGATAAGGGGGCCCGCCCTGCGCGGGCCTTCTGCCCATTGCTACAAAATGTGACCAATCTGTAGTTGTATGGTCACAACATGACGCTTAAAGTCTGAAAAGTTGTTGGAGTAAACTCCGGCGGCGTACCTTCGTGTACCTCCTATTCTGATACCGCTGGCTGCCTGATCAGCCGTCGTTTTCGTTCGAGGATCCATCATGGCTGACTACAAAGCTCCCCTGCGCGACATGCAATTCGTCCTCAATGAAGTCTTCGAGGTCGCCAATCTCTGGGCCGAGCTGCCCGCCCTGGCCGAGACCGTCGACGCCGAGACCGCGTCCGCGATCCTCGAAGAAGCCGGCAAGGTCACCGGCGGCGTGATCGCCCCGCTGAACCGCAGCGGCGACGAAGAAGGCTGCAGCTGGAGCGCCGAGGGTGTGAAGACCCCGGCGGGCTTCCCCGAGGCCTACCGCACCTACGCCGAAGGCGGCTGGGTGGGCGTGGGCGGCGCGCCGGAATTCGGCGGCATGGGCATGCCCAAGGTGATCGGCGCCCAGGTCGAGGAAATGGTCAACTCGGCCAACCTGTCCTTCGGCCTATACCCGATGCTGACCGCCGGCGCCTGCCTGTCGCTGCTCAACCACGCCAGCGAAGAGCTCAAGGCCAAGTACCTGCCGAACATGTACGCCGGCACCTGGGCCGGTTCCATGTGCCTGACCGAGCCGCACGCCGGCACCGACCTGGGCATCATCCGTACCAAGGCCGAGCCGCAGGCTGACGGCAGCTACAAGATTTCCGGCACCAAGATCTTCATCACCGGCGGCGAGCACGACCTGACCGAGAACATCATCCACCTGGTGCTGGCCAAGCTCCCCGACGCGCCGGCTGGCTCCAAGGGCATCTCGCTGTTCCTGGTGCCGAAGGTGATGGTCAACGCAGACGGCTCCCTGGCCGAGCGCAACGCCGTGTCCTGTGGCTCCATCGAGCACAAGATGGGCATCAAGGGTTCCGCCACCTGCGTGATGAACTTCGACGGCGCCACCGGCTGGATCGTCGATGCCCCGAACAAGGGCCTGGCCGCCATGTTCACCATGATGAACTACGAGCGTCTGGGCGTCGGCATCCAGGGCCTGGCCACCGGCGAGCGTTCCTACCAGAGCGCCGTGGAGTACGCACGCGAGCGTATCCAGAGCCGCGCGCCGACCGGCCCGGTCGCCAAGGACAAGGCCGCCGACCCGATCATCGTCCACCCGGACGTGCGTCGCATGCTGCTGACCATGAAGGCGCTGAACGAGGGCGGCCGCGCCTTCTCCAGCTACGTCGCCATGCAGCTGGACACCGCCAAGTACAGCGAAGAGCCGACCACCCGCAAGCGCGCCGAGGAACTGGTCGCCCTGCTGACCCCGGTGGCCAAGGCCTTCCTCACCGACATGGGCCTGGAAACCACTATCCACGGCCAGCAGATCTTCGGCGGCCACGGCTTCATCCGCGAGTGGGGCCAGGAGCAGCTGGTGCGTGATTGCCGCATCACCCAGATCTACGAAGGCACCAACGGCATCCAGGCGCTGGACCTGATGGGCCGCAAGATCGTCGGCAGCGGCGGTGCCTACGCCAAGCTGTTCACTGATGAGGTCCGTGCCTTCACCGCATCGGCGTCCGCCGAGCTGGCCGAGTTCACCGGCCCGCTGAACGCCGCCGTGCAGAACCTCGACGAGCTGACTGCGTGGGTTCTGGATCGCGCGAAGGGCAACCCGAACGAGATCGGCGCGGCTTCGGTCGAGTACCTGCACGCCTTCGGCTACACCGCTTACGCGTACATGTGGGCCCTGATGGCTCGCGCTTCGCTGGGCAAGGAAGGCCAGGACGAGTTCTACGCCAGCAAGCACGGTACCGCGCGCTTCTACTTCGCCCGCCTGCTGCCGCGTATCCACTCCCTGACCGCCTCGGTAAAGGCCGGCAGCGAGTCGCTGTACCTGCTGGACGCTGCGCAGTTCTAAGCAGTCGCGTATGAAAAAGCCCCGCCTCGGCGGGGCTTTTTTATTGGGATATTTCCTTTGAGAAGAAGGGTATTTCGAATCTTTGTAAGCCATGGCTTACAAACAGCGGTGGTGATCGGCGTCTTTCTGGCAAAGGCTTACAGCGGTAACCTTTATCTCAGTCAGGACATTGCGCAGGAAGCGCCAACGACAATACGGAAACAAGGGAATCCACCAAGGACGGTGGCTAGCACGGACGTCAGGATATCGGTCTGCAAAACCCCGCCTCGAAAGAGGCGGGGTTTTTTCTTTGCCTGTGCCCCCTGCCCGCCCGAGGGCTGCCCACTCGTGGGGCGAGTAACGCGCCAGCGTTATCCGCCGCTCCAGGGTCGGCGGATAACCTGTTCCAGGTTATGCGCCCTACGCGGCTGGAGAGCCTTGAGCCTGCCGATACCCATCAGCAATAGTGCCCATCAAACCGCGCCGTCGAGCAACGAGCGCAGCAACTCCACTGTCGGCTGCTGGCGCTGCGCATCGCGATAGACCAACCCCACGCTCAGCGGAATGCGCGGCTCGCTCAGGGGTTTCCAGAGCAAATCCTTGTGCGCATGCATCTGCCGCGCGCGGCCGGGGAGAACCGTGGCGAAACGGCTCTGCGGCAGGCTGTCGAGGATGCCACCCATGTGGTTCAACTCCGCTTGCACCCGTGGCCGCCGGCCAATGGCCGCCAGTTGCTCCTGCCAGATCTGCCGGGCACGAAATTCTTCGCCCAGCAGCAGCATCGGCAATTCGGCGGCTTGGGCCAGCGACACCTTCTTGAAGTCCTTCAGCGGATGGTCCGCCGGGATCACCAGTTGCAGTTCGTCCGGGTACAACTCCACGCCGTGCAGCGCCGGCTGGCGCGGCGGTAGGAAGCCGATGCCGATATCCAACTGGCCGATCAACAGGCGGCGCTCGATCTCCACGCCAGAGAGTTCGTAGATGCGCACCTGCACGTGTGGCTGCACCGCATGCAGGCGCTCCACCAGGTGCGGCACCAGGCTGGCGTTGACCGTCTGCAGCACACCAATGGCCAAACTGCGTGCGCTCTGCCCGCGGAAGCCGCGCAGCGCCTCGCGGGCGCGCTCCAGGCCTTCGAGCAGCGGCACTGCATGGTTGTACAGCGTGTGCGCGGCTGCCGTCGGCAGCAGGCGCTTGCCGCTGCGCTGGAACAGCGCCACGTCGAGGTTCTGCTCCAGCTGGCGAATCTGTTGCGACAGCGCCGGCTGGGAAATCGCCAGACGTTCGGCGGCGCGCCCGACATGGCCTTCCTCGTAAAGCGCGACGAAATAGCGGAGCTGGCGGAAATCCATAAGGCCTGCTTATCAACGAAACTGGAAAATCGAAATGGAGTGTCACCCATCCAGGCCACTACTCTAGCGCTTGTCCGCTGTCTCAGATGGGTAGACAAAGGTGGAAAGCATCGTCATCCAGGGCGTTTTCATAGGCAAAGTCGAAGAAAGCTGGGGAGGTCTGCTCAGCGATATCGACAAGCTGGAAACGCATCAGGAAGTCTGGCTCGGCGCCGAAGGGCTGCCGGGGGACGCACGGGCCGACCTGCGCCGCGACGGTGGCCTGGACCGCGCCCTGCATCACTATCCGGCCGAGCACTACCGCCACTGGCGCAAGCAGCGCCCGCAGACGCGCTGGCGACAGCCGGCCTTCGGCGAGAACCTGTCGACCTTCGGCCTCAATGAACACGAGGTGTGTATCGGCGACCTGTTCCGCTGGGGCGAGGCGCTGATCGAAGTGAGCCAGCCGCGCTCGCCCAGCTACCGCCTGGCGCGGCGTTGGAACCTGCCCGCGCTGCCTTTCGAGGTGCAGGAGCAGGGCCGTTGCGGTTGGTTCTACCGGGTGCGCCGTTCCGGCATGGTCGCGCCCGACGCACCGCTGGAGCTGGTGCAACGGCACTACCCGCAGCTCTCCGTGGCGAGCCTGCTGGACTGGTACTTCGGCCACCCGCTGGACCGTACCGGCCTGCGCCTGATGATGGCCTGCGACGCTTTATCCCTGCGCTGGCGCAAGACCGCCGCGCAACGCCTCACCAGTGGCGTGCTGGAAGACTGGACGGCCCGCCTGGCGGGCCCCGAATGTTCGGATCAGGGCGGCCTGCACAGCTGAGCCGCACTGTTCCGCAAATGCCCTCGCGCCCGCCCCCGGACGTCGTCTTGGTCCTGCGGGGCGGCTTTTATTCTCGCCGCCGAACCTGTCACACGGCTCGGCGGCGTTGTCATGCCGACGTAACACCGCGTTCCTAACCTTCCGCCGATGGCTTCTACTGGTAACCCGAGCCGACCCTAGAGCGGCCCTGCGGAAGGACTCCCCGTGATGAACGAACGTTTCCAGGATTTCCACGACCGATTGGCCGCTTTCGACGACCAGTCGATCAACCCCTCCGCCAATGTGCCGATGAGCGAGCTGATCGATGCCTCGCGCCGTCGCCTGCTGAAGAACAGCCTGGTGCTTGGCGCCGTCGGCTTCCTCGGCGGCGGCCTGTTCCCCGGCCGCTCCCTGTTCGCCGCCGATGCCCCGGTGCCGACCGCGCTGCTGGGTTTCAAGGGCGTGCCGGTGCAGCAGGATGCGAAGTTCGACCGCGTGATAGTCGCCGACGGTTACACCGCGCGGCCGTTCTTCTCCTGGGGCGATGCCGTGGTGACCGGTTCGCCGGCCTGGAAGGGCGACGCCAGCGAGGACTGGAAGGCCCAGGAGCTGCAGGCCGGCGACAACCATGACGGCATGCATTACTTCCCCTTCCCTGATGCGCCGGACAGCCACGGCCTGCTGGTGATCAATCACGAGTACATCAACCCGACGCTGCATCCCAAGGGCCAGACCCTCGAGGATCGCCCCGACGGCACCCGCGGCCGCCCGGAAGGCGAGGTGCGCAAGGAAATCGCCGCCCACGGCCTCAGCGTCATCGAGGTGAAGAAGGACGCTGGCGGCCAATGGCAACGCGTCGAAGGTTCGAGCTACAACCGCCGTATCACCGGCAGCTCGCCGCTGGCCCTCTCGGGCCCGCTGGCCGGCCACGACCTGCTGCGCACCGCCAGCGATCCCGAGGCGAAACAGGTGCTCGGCACCCTGAACAACTGCTCCATGGGCGTCACGCCGTGGGGCACCTACCTGGCGTGCGAGGAAAACTGGCACCAGTACTTCGTCAACCGCGACAAGGCCGACTATGCCAAGCGCGTCTCGCACAAGCGCTATGGGCTGTCCAACGGCCAGTTCAGCAACTACTACGCCTGGGAGGCGGTGGACGAGCGCTTCGACGCCACGCCGAAAGCCGACCAGCCGCACGGTGGCCACGTCAACGAACCGAATCGCTTCGGTTGGGTGGTGGAGATCGACCCGTTCGATCCGAAATCCACGCCCAAGAAGCGCACCGCCGTGGGCCGCTTCTGCCGCGAGTGCTCGACCCTCTCGCTGGGCGCCGACAACCGCATGGCCTTCTACTACGGCGACGACACCAAGGGCGAGTACATCTACAAGTTCGTCCCGGCGGGCCAGTACGAGCCGAACAACCGTGCGGCAAACGTCGAGCTGCTGGACGAAGGCACACTCTACGTCGCGCGCTTCAACGCCGACGGCAGCGGCCAGTGGCTGCCGCTGGTGCATGGGCAGAATGGCCTCACCGCCGAGAACGGTTTCGCCAGCCAGGCCGAGGTACTGGTCAACGCCCGTGCCGCCGCCGACCTGCTGGGCGCCACGCCGATGGATCGTCCCGAGTGGGTCGCGGTGCAGCAGACCACCCGTGAGGTCTACATCAGCCTCACCAACAACGATGCGCGCGGCAAGAAACAGCCGGTGGACGCCGCCAACCCGCGCAAGGACAACCTGCACGGGCAGATCCTGCGCTGGAACGAAGCCGGCGGTGATCCGACCGCCACCACCTTCGAGTGGGAAATCTTCCTGCTGGCTGGCGAGCACAAGGGCTCTACTGCGCCGGAGAACCTGATCGGCACCATCAACGGCGATATCTTCTCCTCGCCGGATGGACTGTATTTCGACACCACCGGCCGCCTCTGGATCGAGACCGACTACGACGACGCCGAGGCGCCGATGCAGGCCATGGGCTGCAACCAGCTGCTCTGCGCCGACCCGCACAGCCGCGAGGTGCGCCGCTTCCTGGTCGGCCCGCGAGGCTGCGAGCTGACGGGGATTACCCAGAGCCCTGATGGCAGGACGATGTGGGTGAACATCCAGCACCCCGGCCTCAGCTTCCCGGCCAGCGACGGCAAGAGCATTCCGCGCTCAACCACGCTGGTGATCACCAAGGATGATGGGGGAGTGATCGGGACTTGATGGGCAGCGTGGCGAGGGTGAGGGGCTTTAGGGAAATGCGCCGCTCGGGCGGTTCGCGAGCAAGCTAGCTCCTGCAAGAGCAGGAGCTGGCACGGAGCTAGCGGGGGAATGCGGACCCTGTAGGAGCGAGCTTGCTCGCGAGCAAGGTCCGCTGGAACCTTAAAGCTCGACTTCCCCGCCCGCCAACGCGCACAACTCGGTGAAATCGACGATCTCCGTCTCCCGCCCGTCGACCCGGATCAAGCCGTGCTTCTGCAGGCGGGTGAAGCTGCGCGACACCGTTTCCACCGCCAGCCCCAGGTAATCGCCGATCTCGTTGCGCGACATGCTCAGGCGGAAGCGCGTGGCAGAGAAGCCACGCTCGCGGAAATGCGCGGAGATGTTCAGCAGGAAAGCAGCGATGCGCGAGTCCGAGTTCAGCCGCGAGAGCAGCAGCTTCATCTGCTGATCCTCACGGATCTTGCGGCTCATCATCAGCATGATCTGGTGCGACAGGCCGGGAATCTGCAGCGACAGCTCCTCCAGCTGGTTGAACGGAATCTCGCTGCACAGCGTGCTTTCCAGTGCCTGCGCCGACACCGGATAGCTGCCTTCGCCCATGCCGGAGAAACCGAAGATCTCGGTGGCGAAATAGAACCCGGTGATCTTCTCCAGCCCCTGCTCGTTGGTGGTGAAGGTCTTGATCGAACCGGAACGCACCAGGAACACGCTGTGGAAGGGATCGCCCTGGCGGAACACGAAGTCGCCCTTATGCAGCAGGTGCCCCGGCTTGATGATCGCCTCCAGCTCCTCGACCTTCTCGTCGCTAAGAGTGGGCGGCGCCAGCCGGCAGTTCTTGCAGTACGGTTGCGGTTTGATCATCTGATTCATCCATATCCCCATGCGCCGGCCAATCGCGCGCAATTCAGCGTTTCTCGGGCGCATCGCCCCCTCATGGAACCATAGCAACTGACAGCCATCTGTCATCCGTCGGATCACCAGTCGGGAAGCAGGCCAATGGATTTTTCATACCCGCTTGACCCTTTCTTCACTGCGCCGACTTCAGTCTCCACGCCCATGCACCGGGGTCATTGGGGGAGACCACAGGAACTCCGGGGTGCCGTGACGCGACCCGCGCGTCGATCCCGCTCATTTTCCGGAGATACGTCGTGAATAAACTGCCACAGATCACCCTGGCCTTCTGGGTGATGAAAATCTGCGCCACCACCCTGGGGGAAACCGCCGGCGACCTGCTGTCGATGACCCTGAACGTCGGCTATGCAATCAGCTCGCTGATCCTCATCAGCGTCTTCCTCGTCACCCTGGTCGGCCAGCTCGCCAGCAAGCGCTACGTGCCCTGGCTGTACTGGCTGGTGATCCTCTCCACCAGCACCGCCGGCACCACCATGTCCGACTTCATGGACCGCACCCTGGGCCTGGGCTACGCCAGCGGCTCGGCGATCCTGGTCAGCATCCTGGTGGCGATCTTCGCGGCCTGGCGCTTCAGCGGTACCTCGCTGTCGGTGGACAACATCCGCAGCTTCAAGGGCGAGATGTTCTACTGGGTCGCCATCCTCTTCTCCAACACCCTGGGCACCGCGCTGGGCGACTTCCTCGCCGACGACTCCGGCATGGGCTTCGCCGGCGGCGCGCTGCTGATCGGCAGCCTGATCGCCGTGGTGGTGCTGCTGCATTACTTCACCAAACTCTCCTCGGTGCTGCTGTTCTGGGTGGCCTTCGTGCTGACCCGGCCGTTCGGCGCGACCCTGGGCGACGTGCTGACCAAGTCCCACGAGAAGGGTGGGCTGGACTTCGGCACCATCGGCTCCTCGGCCATTCTCGCCGGCATCCTGGTGGCGCTGGTGGTCATGGTCAGCGTGCGGCAGAAGCGCGAAGGGCAGGACAGCGCAGCGGTGCTGTCTTCCTGACGAGTTGAAGCGGAGTCCGCCGGACGAAAAGACCGGCGGACTAGCCTTGTGAAATTTGTTCTGTTATTTTTCATGAAAAATAAACAGAACAATTTCACGAGGTCGCGATGTTCCTGCGCTCCGCCGAGCCGGTCGGCACCTACTACGCCGGTACCAACCCCGAGTTGATCCAGCCGCGCGATGTGCTGCGCGAGCCGCTGGAATGCGAAGTCCTGGTGATCGGTGCCGGGTTCAGTGGCCTGCACACGGCGCTGCAACTGGTGGAAGGCGGCCGTCAGGTCTGCATGATCGAAGCCAGCCGGATCGCCTGGGCTGCCTCCGGACGCAACGGCGGGCAGGCATTGCCGGGCTGGTCCAGCGACCTCGGTCCCATCGAGGACGACCTCGGCCATGAAGGCGCACTGCGCCTGTGGCAGGGCATGCTGTGGGCCGCCCACGAACTGCGCGACCTGCCGCAACGCCACGGCTTCGACTGCGATTACCGCATCGGCCACCTGTGGACCGCCGTGCTGCAACGCCGCGTCGGCTCGCTCTACGACTGGCAGGCTGAAGCCAACCGTCGCTGGGGCTACGAAGGCCTGCAATTCATCCCCCGTGAAGACCTGCCGCAGTGGATCGCCAGCGACCGCTACCAGGCCGGCCTGTATGACCCCAACTCTGCGCACCTGAATCCGCTCAAGCTGGCCTACGGCCTCGCCGGGGCCATCGAGCGCGCCGGCGGCCGCATCTTCGAGCAGACCCGCGCGCTGAGCTTCCGCGAGAGCGGCAACGGCTACGAGGTGACGACCGAGCATGGCAGCGTGCGCTGCGCCTCCCTGGTGCTGGCCTGCAACGCCTATATCGACGGGCTGGACCGCGACGTCTCCGAGCGCATCCTGCCGGTGGGCACCTACCAGGTTGCCACCGCTCCGCTGGGCGAGGAGCTGGCTCGTTCACTGCTGCCGAAGAACTGCTGCGTCACCGACAACCAGTTCGTCCTCGACTACTTCCGCCTGACCCCTGATCATCGCCTGCTGTTCGGCGGCGGCTGCACCTACCTGGGCGGCATGCCGTCGGACATCCGCGCTGCCACTCGCCCCTATGTCGAGCGGGTATTCCCGCAACTCAAGGGCGTGGAACTGGAATACGCCTGGGGCGGGCACATCGACTGCAGCATGCGGCGCACCCCGGACATTGGCCGGCGCGGCGATCTCTACTGGCTGCAGGGCTATTCCGGCCACGGCGTACTGCCCAGCCTGGCCGCTGCCCATGCGGTGAGCGAGGCGATGCAGGGGCGCAGTGACGAGCTTGACCTCTATCAACGCATCCGCAATCCCGGGTTCCCCGGCGGCCAGCGCTTCGCCGCGCCACTGGAAGCCGTCGGCAAGGCCTGGTATCGATTGCGGGACTTTGTCTAATTCGGAACCTGCCATGACCCAGACGGCCACCAACGAACACCTTGCCACGCTGATCCGCGACCTGCGCAAGCACAAGAACCTCACCCTGGGTGAGCTGGCCGAACAGATCGGCCGCTCGGTGGGTTTCCTGTCCCAGGTCGAGCGCGGCCTGTCGCAACCCACCGTGGCCGACCTCACCGCCATCAGCGAAGCCCTGGGCGTACCGACTACCTACTTCTACGCCGGCGACACCCGTCGCGAACGCGACTGGGTCACCCGGCCGAACGATCGCCGCACCCTGTACTACGCCGGCGGCGTCACCGACATCCTCGCCTCGCCGAACATGTCCGGCGGCTTCTCCATGCTCGACAGCATCCTCGCCCCCGGCGCCACCAGCGGCGAAGGCCATCTGGACGACAGCTCGGAGCAGGGCGGCTTCGTCCTCGAAGGCGAGCTGACCATCTGGTACGAGGACGACACCGTCACCCTCTATCCCAACGACAGTTTCCAGCTGCCGCCGCACAGCCAGTTCCGCTACGGCAACCTCACCGATAAACCAACAAGGGTGCTGTGGATCTTCACGTAATTTCCCAAGCCAGCCCGCGAGGGTTGGCTTGGGAAAACGATCCGGCCGCCCCCGCACAAAGGCCCCAGAGAAAATCATGAACCGCCCGATGCATCCCGACCTGCTCAGCGAAGTCCGCGCCTTCCGCCAGCAATACCCGGACATCCGCTACGTCGACCTGATCTGCCTGGACATTCCCGGCCACTTCTACGGCAAGCGCTACCCCGTGGACATGCTCGAGAAAGTCGCCGCTGGCAGCCCGCTGAAACTGCCGCAGAACTGCGTGCTGCTGGGCGTACAGGGCGGCCTGCACCCCATCGGCGACTACTGCTTCAACGACGGCGACCCGGATGCGCCGCGCCGCCTGATCCCCGGTTCGCTCAAACCGGTGCGCTGGGAGAACCAGCCGCTGGGGCAGATGCTGATCAGTTCCGACGGCACCGAGGCGCCCATCGAATTCGAACCGCGCGAAGTGCTCGCCCGCGTCATGCAGCGCCTGGAGTCCAAGGGCATCCGCCCGGTGGTGGCCTTCGAGCTGGAGTTCTACCTGTTCGACAAGAAGCTCGACAACGGCCTGCCGCAATACCCGCGCGACCCGCTGTGTGACGACGAGGACGACCAGCCGAACATGCACATCGAGCGCCTGTCGCGCTTCTCCGATGTGCTCCACGAGATCGTCGAAGCCTCCCGCGAGCAGGGCGTGGACGCCAACGTGATCACCGCCGAGATCGGCCCTGGCCAGTTCGAGATCAACTTCGCCCACTGCGACGACGGCCTGCACGCCGCCGACCAGGCCGCGCTGTTCACCCGCGCCACCCGTGGCGTGGCGCTCAAGCATGGGCACCGCGCGAGCTTCATGAGCAAGCCCTACCTGCATGCACCGGGTAGCGGCATGCATGTGCACGTCAGTCTCTACGACCGCGACGGCAACAACCTGCTCGACCGCGACAACCAGCAGGCCCTGCGCCACGCCGTGGCCGGTTGCCTGGAGCTGCTGCCGCACTGCATGCCGATCTTCGCCGCCAACCACAACGCCTACCGCCGCTATGGCTCCCGCGTGAATGCCGCGAGCAAGGCCAGTTGGGGCTTCGAGGATCGCGATGCGTGCATTCGCATTCCCGAGTCGGATGGCAAGAACCTGCGCATCGAACACCGCCTCGCCGGCGCCGACGCCAACCCTTACCTGGTGCTCGCGGCGATCCTCACCGGCATGGAGCACGGGCTGGAAGCCCGCCAGGAACCCATCCCGCCGCTCAACGAAGACCGCTCCAGCGGCATCGACTTCCCCCGCGACATGCTCGGCGCCGTCGCCGAGATGGAAGACCATCCGGTGGTGAAGGATGGCCTGGGCAGCGAGTTCGTCTTCGTCTACTGCGAGAACAAGCGCCACGACCACCTGGACTTCATGAACGAAGTCAGCGCGCGGGAGTACCGCTGGTTCCTCTGACGCCTGTGGCTGACCTCACCCTGTAGGAGCGAGCTTGCTCGCGAACCAGTCCCGCGTCGGGGATTGTTCGCGAGCAAGCTCGCTCCTACAGAAAGGCCTCTCACGTGAGTGAGCACGGCGCAGCGCTTCACCAATTTCTCTGAACCCGCTTCGCTTTCCTGCGGTCAATTCCATGCACAAGGCAATCTCACAAGGAGCCACCGCATGGACCTCATCCGCATTCTGATCGCCATCCTTCTGCCGCCGCTGGGCGTGTTCCTCCAGGTCGGTTTCGGCGGCGCGTTCTGGCTCAATATCCTGCTGACGCTGCTCGGCTACATCCCCGGCATCGTCCACGCCGTGTACATCATCGCCAAGCGCTAACCCGCCCGGCTGCCCTCCCAGAAATGCTCCGCCAGCATCCGCAGCTCCGCCGACAGTTCCGCCATGCGCGCGGCGCTGCGCTGGCAGGTGCCGACCTTTTGCGCATTGCTGTCGGCTGAGCTGCGAATGGCGTGCAGGCTGCGCTGCACGTCTTCGCTGGCGACGCCCTGTTCCTCGATGGCCTCGGCGATTTCCAGGCTCATGCGCTGGATCGCCGAGACCTGCTCGCTGATCTGTTCCAGCGTGCCCGCCGCATGCCCGGCCTGCTCCAGGCTGGCGACTGCCTGCTCGCAGCAATGCCATAGCGCGCGCACCGAATCCTCGGCGCCCTGCTGGAGATTACCGACCAACGACTGGATGTCCCGCGCGGAATTCTCCGTGCGCGAAGCCAGCGCCCGCACCTCATCGGCGACCACTGCGAAACCACGCCCGCTTTCCCCGGCGCGTGCCGCTTCGATGGCGGCGTTCAGCGCCAGCAGGTTGGTCTGCCCGGCGACATCGCGGATCACTTCGAGCATCCGCGAGATAGCCTCGCTGTGCTCCTTCTGCTGCTCCACCGCGACGCTCGCTGCACGCACGCCGGCTTCCAGCGCTGCCAATTGGCCGCGGGTGCCGTGCACATCCTGATGCCCGGACTGGGTGATGCGCTCGCTGCACTGCGCCGCCACCGCGCTGTGCTGCGCGTGGCGGGCGACTTCCTGGACGCTCTGCGCGAGCTGCTGCATGGCGCTGGCTACCTGTTCGGTCTCGCGCTGCTGCAGCTGCGAAGCGGCGCTGCCGCCGGCCATGGCGTCGGCCAGTGCCGCGGAATGCTCGGCCAACTGATGCGAGGCGTCCGCCATGCGCCCGACCACCGCGGCGGTTTCCGCCTCCAGCATGCGGAAGGCGAACTCCAGCTCGCCGAATTCGTCGTTCCGGCCCGTATACAGCTGCTGGCTGAGCGGGTTGTTGGCGATCTTCCGCGCTCGCCCGAGCAGCGCGCCCAGCGGTTGCAGGCGTAGCACCAGCCAGGCGCCCGAGGCGCCCAGCGCCAGCAGGAATGCCAGCACCGTCAGCTTGGGCAGCAACAGCGCCAGCAGGGCACCGCCGGCCTGCGCCAGCACCAGCCCAATCAGCAGTTGCACCGACAGTGGCAGGCGCGGGCGAGCCATCTTCGCTCCCCCGCGCATCCGCGCGTAAAGGCGCTCCGCCGCATCGACCTGCTCGGCGCCGGGACGGGTGCGCACCGACTGGTACTCCACGACTTTTCCGCCATGGCGAATCGGTGTGACGAAGGCGCTGACCCAGTAGTGGTCGCCGTTCCTGCAGCGGTTCTTCACCAGGCCCATCCAGCTGCGCCCGGCCTGCAGCGTCTGCCAGAGGTGGGCGAAGGCAGCGGGCGGCATGTCCGGGTGGCGCACGCGGTTGTGGTTGAAACCCACCAGCTCCTCGGCCTGGAAGCCGCTGACCTGGATGAAGTCCGGGTTCACGTGGGTGACCGCGCCCTTGAGGTCGGTGGTGGAGAGAATGTTGGCGTTGATCGGCACATCCACCTGGCGCCCGGTGATCGGCAGGTTCTGCTTCATCGCTGGTGCTCCACGCGGGTCTGGAAGAGTTGTTCCGGCGCCAGCGGCTTGCTGAACAGGAAGCCCTGGGCGTGGCGACAGCCTTCGGCGCGCAGGAAGTCGAGGTGTTCCTGGCGTTCGACGCCCTCGGCCACTACTTCCAGGCCAAGGCTGTGGCCCAGGCCGATGATGGCGCGGCAGATGGCGCTGAGTTCAGGGTCGTCGGGCACGCGGGTGATGAAGCTGCGGTCGACCTTGAGAATGTGCAGCGGGTAGCGCTTGAGGTAGCCCAGCGAGGAGTAGCCGGTGCCGAAGTCGTCCAGCGCCAGGCGCACACCCTCGGCGGCCAGTTCGCGCAGGCAGGCGAGGGTTTCCGCGCCGTCCTGCATCAGCAGGCTTTCAGTGATCTCCAGTACCAGGCTGCGCGGCGACAGGCCGCTCTCCGCCAGAATCTGCTGTACCCGCGCGGCGAAGCCCGGTTGCTGCAGCTGCCGGCTCGACAGGTTGACCGAACAGTAGAGGTCGCGGTACCCCTGGCTCTGCCAGAGCGCCGTCTGCCGGCAGGCCTGGCGCAGTACCCAGTCGCCGACAGGAACGATCTCGCCGGATTCCTCCAGCGCCGGGATGAAGTCCAGCGGCGAGACGGATTGGCCGTCGTGCTTCCAGCGCAGCAGCACCTCCACCGCCTCCCAGTGCGGCGAATCGCTGTCCAGGCGGACGATGGGCTGGTAGTGCAGGCTGAACTCCTCGCGCCGCAGCGCCTGCGCCAGCGCGCTTTCCAGGTCGAGCCGGCGCTGCGCCTCGGCCTGCAGCTCGAGGCTGAAGCGTGCGTACTGCGCCTTGCCGGCTTCCTTGGCGCGATACAGCGCCAGGTCGGCGGCCTGCAGGGTGTCGATGGCCTGGCCGTCGGTCATCAACCCGGTGATGCCGATGCTGGCGCTGACCACCAGCGTGCGGCCGTCCACGTGCAGCGGCTGGCGCAGGCAATCGAGCATGCGCTGTGCGACCTGCTCGGCATCGCAGAGGCTGGCGAGGTCGTCCAGCAATACGACGAACTCGTCGCCGCCGAAGCGCGCCAGGTGATCGCCCGGTCGCAGGCAGCGCAGCAGCCGCTGCGAGACTTCCACCAGCACGCGGTCGCCGACGGCGTGGCCGAGGCTGTCGTTGATCAGCTTGAAGCGGTCCAGGTCGATGAACAGCAGACCGGACTCGCGCGCGCCGGGGCGGCGCTGGCGCATCAGGGCCTGCTGCAGCAGCTCGTCCAGGCGCAGGCGGTTGCCCAGGCCGGTGAGCGGGTCGTGCCGCGCCGCGTGGCTGAGCTGGTGTTCGCTGGCCTTGTGTTGGCTGATGTCGGTTTGCGAGCCGGCCATGCGCCCATCGGTGACTACTCCACGCGCCAGCACCCAGAGGTAATTGCCGTCGCGCTGGCGGATACGGTACTCGTGGCTGAGCAGCGCGCTGCTGCCGCGCAGGTGCGCATCGATGGCCTTGCGCAGGCCGGGCAGGTCGTCCGGATGCACGCGGGCGAACCAGCTGGTACTGCCTTCGCCGAGGTTGTCGCGGGTCAGGCCGAGCATGCGCGCCCAGCGCTCGGAGACGTAGAGGCGGTCGTTGCCCAGGTCCCAGTCCCAGATGCCGTCGTTGGCACCGCGCAGCGCGCGGGCGAAGCGCGCCTCGCTGTCCTCCAGCGCCTGGCGCTGGGCGGCGCCGTAGGTATCGATGGCCAGGGACATGTCGAAGAACACTCGTTTGAGCAGGCTGGCGTAGGTCTTCGCTTCCGGGGCGTCGCCCATCAGGTCGGCGAGCATCTGGTCCAGGTACAGGCGATAGGCGCCCAGGTACCACTTCAGCTCGACGCCGACCTGCTGGTGCACGAGCCCGATACGCAGGCGGTCGCGCACGTAGTCCGCGTCCTGCGGGGCGTCCCACAGCTGGCGGTAGTATTCGAACTGGCTGCATTTCAGCCGCGCCAGCGTCGCCGGCTCGGAGAGAATCGCGCCCAGAGGCGGGTAGTTGCGCAGGTGATCGTAGAGCTGCTCGATGAAGCGCTGGTGGCAGCCCTCCAGTTCGCTGGCGCGGCCGTGGAGATGGCCGCCGTCCTCCTCGCGCCACTCCAGGTAACTCAGGCGCTGATCGACTTCCATCGTCGACAGGCCGATGCGCTCGAGCACGCTATCGAGCTTCGGTCCCAGGCCCATGTTTGGCTCCTTGCGGGTCTGCTGTTTTTGTCGGGCATGAAAAAAGCGCCGGCTCGTCGTCTCGTCGAAATCGACGGCGACCAACTCGGCGCTTTGTCTTGCAGGCCCATAAGTCCTGCCCGGCAAAGCCAGCTTCCGCAACGCGGAACGCGGGTGGAAGTCTTTTACACCAGCGGGCGCGGCCCCGACAACTCCTGCAGTGCGCCACTCAGGCGCTGGCGCAACTCGCCCAGTTCGCGGGAGCGGAAGGCATGGCGGGTTCGCTCCAGCACACCGATGGCGTCGGCCAGCAGCGCGAGCATCCGCGCCGAATCGCTCAAGGGCGCGTCCTTGAACCATCGGCACAGCGGCGCCTGCTCGCAGTTGCGCGGTCCCTCCATCACCGCGCAGGGCAGCTCGTAGGCCGCCAGCAGCGCACGAACCTGGCGCGCCAACGCCGGATCCTGGGAAGTGACCAGCAACTGGACCGGATACCGGTGGAGAGTCATGACGGATTCGCTCATATCAGGGAGATGCCAATTTAATGGCTAGTGGCTATCTGATATTGACCCCAGTCATCTCGGCGCGGCGCTCGCGTCAGATGGTCGACGGCGGGTGTGAAGTGGCTCTCGTTTGGCTGTTGGATAATTGACTGGCAGAAACGCAAAAAGCCGCGCATCTGCGCGGCTTTTTGCTGAAGAGGTGGTGGGCCCACACGGACTTGAACCGTGGACCAAAGGATTATGAGTCCTCTGCTCTAACCAACTGAGCTATAGGCCCCCAGAAGGCGGGCGGATTATACCGGCGCGTTATGCGTCGCGCCAATCGGATGCAGCGGAACCAGGAAGCGGTTGGCAAAGGCGTCGGCCGGCAACGGGGCGCTCAGGGCGTAGCCCTGGATCTGGTCGCAACCTTCGGCTTCGAGGAAGCGTTCCTGGGCTTCGTGTTCCACGCCTTCGGCGATCACGGTGAGGTTCATGCTGCGGCCCAGGGCGATGATCGCCCGGGCAATGGCGGCGTCGTGGGGGTCGTCCGGCAGGCCGTGGACGAAGGACTGGTCGATCTTCAGGGTGTCCAGCGGCAGCTGCTTCAGGTAGCTGAGGGAGGAGTAGCCGGTGCCGAAGTCGTCGATGGCAAGTTGTACGCCCAGGTGCTTGAGGCTGTGCAGGATCGACAGGGCTTCCTCGGTCTGGTGCATGAGGAAGCTTTCGGTGATCTCCAACTGCAGGCGCGAGGGCTGCAGGTTGTAGTGGGCGAGCAGCTCGCGGATGCGTTCGACCAGGTTGGTCTGGCGCAGCTGGGCGCCGGCCAGGTTGACCGAGAGCGGGCCGAAGGCGGCGTGGCTGTCCTGCCAGCGGCTCATCTGCCGACAGGCTTCGCGCAGGACCCAGTCGCCCAATGGCAGGATCAGGCCGTTTTCCTCGGCCAGAGGAATGAAGCGATCGGGCGAAATCGCGCCGAATTGAGGATGTTTCCAGCGGATCAGGGCTTCGGCGCCGACCAGTTGGCCTGTGCCGAGGGAGAGCTTGGGCTGGTAGTAGAGCTGCAGTTGGTCGCTTTCCAGCGCGCGGCGCAATTCATGCTCCAGGGCCATGCGCTCGGTGGCCTGGAAGGTCAGTTCGCGGGTGTAGAACTCCACCCGGTTGCGGCCCTGGGCCTTGGCCCGGTACATGGCGGCGTCGGCGTTCTTCACCAGGGTGGCGACATCCGAGCCATCGCTGGGGTAGAGGCAGATGCCGATGCTGGCGCTGACGAAGAACTCCTGTTCGCCGGCGATGAACGGCTTGTCGAAGCAGAGCAGCAGCTTGTTGGCGACGTGTTCGGCGTCCAGTGCGTGGTGCAGGCCGGGCAGCAGGATGATGAATTCGTCGCCACCCTGGCGCGCTACCGTGTCGACGTCGCGCAGCTGCTCGCGCAGGCGGGTGGCAATGGACTTGAGCA
Organism: Pseudomonas sp. C9-3; assembly: GCF_032392015.1. Taxonomy (NCBI): domain Bacteria; kingdom Pseudomonadati; phylum Pseudomonadota; class Gammaproteobacteria; order Pseudomonadales; family Pseudomonadaceae; genus Pseudomonas; species Pseudomonas sp. C9-3. Next base: position 6,481,030 of record NZ_CP135919.1, read on the forward strand.
GCAGGTCGCCGACCGGGTGGCCGAGGCTGTCGTTGATGTGCTTGAAGCGGTCCAGGTCGAGGAACAGCACGGCGCCCTGGTGATCGTCTTCCTGGGCTTCCTTGAGGGAGGCGTTCAGGCGGCTTTCGAACAACAGGCGGTTGGGCAGGCCGGTGAGTGGATCGTGGTGGGCCTGGTAGTCCAGCCGTGCCTGGGCGTACTTGAGGGTGGAGATGTCGGCGAACACGCCGACATAGTGCGACAACTCGCCGTCGGCATTGCGTACGGCGCTGACGGTGAGCCACTCCGGGTAGAGTTCCTGGTTCTTCCGGCGGTTCCAGATTTCGCCCTGCCAATGGCCCTCGGCGTTGAGCTGGTGCCAGAGGGCGACGTAGAAGCTGCTGTCGTGCTGGCCGGAAGCGAGGAGGCGCGGTGAGTTGCCGAGGGCTTCCTGTTCGCTGTAGCCGGTGATCTCGGTGAAGGCGCGGTTGACGGCGACTATCTGCTGGCGCGCGTCGGTGATCATCACGCCTTCGGCGGTGCTTTCGAACACCGTGGCGGCCAGCTGCAGCTTTTCCTGCATCTGCTGGCGCTCGGTGATGTCGCGCGCGATGGTCAGCATGCAGTCGTCGCTGCCGATGGTGATGCGGTGGGCGGACAGTTCGCACAGGCGCAGGCTGCCGTCGCGAGTGCGAATTTGCGCCGTGAAATCGGGGGCGCTGGCGGCGTTGTCGAGGATGCCCAGCAGTTTGCTGCGGTCGGCCGGGTTGGCCCACAGGCGCAGGTCGAGGGTGGAGCGCTCGGCGGCTTCCTCGCGGCTGTAGCCGGTGATGCGGGTAAAGCCCTGGTTCACTTCCACCAGCCGGCCATCGCTGATGCGGGAGATGAGCATGCCGTCGGGCGAGGCGTGGAAGGCTTTGGCGAATTTCTCCTCGGAGACGCGCAGTTGCTCCTGGGTTTCCTTGACCTGGGAGATGTTGCGCACCACGACGACCAGCGCCGGCGTGTCGTCGAGGATGATGTGCTGCGCTGACAGCAGGGCGGTGAAGTGGCTGCCGTCGCGGCGATTGAGCGGGATCTCGACGTTGTTCAGCGGTTCGCCCTGCAGGCGCTGCAGCATGGCCGGGCCCATGCCGGGCGCGCCCCAGATTCCCAGGTCGGTCGAGGTCTTGCCCAGGGCTTCGCTGGCGGGGATGCCGATCTGTCGTTCGAAGGTGCTGTTCACCGCCAGCAGCACGCCGTCGACCCGGCGGGCGAGGACGATGATGTCGGGGCAGTGATGGAAGACCGAGGCGAACTTCTGTTCGGACAGGCGCAGGGCCTGTTCGGTGTGCTTCGCCTCGGTGATGTCGATCATCAGGCCGCGCAGGATCAGGTCGTCGCCATGCTGGATCAGCGTAACGATGTCGCGGATCCAGACGATCCGCCCATCGGCGGCGAGCATGCGGTAATCGAAGCTGTGGTTGCGCCCGGCATGGCTCTCGCTCATGCAGAAGTGGATCGCGTGCTCGGCGTCTTCCGGATGCAGGGTGCGCTGCCAGAAGCCGGGTTCCAGCCAGTCGGTCAGCGGGTAACCGAGCAGCCGCTGGGCGTGGGGCGAGACGTAGGTGAAGCGGTTTTCCGCCAGGCGCATTTCCCAGGCGATGGCGGTGAGGCTTTCCACCAGGCCGCGGTAGTGCTGTTCGCTGTCGCGCAGGGCCTGCTCGAGTTTCTCCCGGCGCTGCATCTCGCCGCGCAGGCGCCGGTTCATGGTGAACAGGACCAGCAGGGTGAGGGTGGTCAGAAACGCGATGGGTACGACCACGCGGAACACATCGGGCCACACGCTGCGGTGGTCGACCAGGCCGCCAACCCAGGGGGCCTGCAGTGCGTCGATCTGTTCCACGGTCATGTCCGCCAGCACCTTGTCGAGAATGCCAACGAAGATCGCCTCGTCCTTCGGTACGCCCATTGCCAACTGGTAGCGGTAGGGGGTCTCGCCGCTGATCTGCAGGCCCTCGAGCTTGAGCTGGCGAAGGTTCCAGACACTGGAGGCGAGGTCGCCGACGAACGCGTCCACCTGGCCGACCGCCAGCGCCTGCAGTCCGGCAGCGACACTGGGCAGCGGTTGCAGGTTGAGGTCGGGGTGCCTGGCGACCAGCAGTTCATGTGGGGCGTAGTGGGCGACCACGCCGACCTTGAGGCCGTAAAGCTCCTTCACGCTGGCTGGCGCGGGGCCGTTCTTGCGGGCAAGGATGATGATCGGGAAGTCGAGGTAGGGACGGGTGAAGGTCAGGTATTCGAGGCGTTCAGGCGTGGCCATGATGCCGGGGAGCAGGTCGAGATGGCTGTCCCGGGCCTGCTGCAGGACTTCGCTCCAGCTTGCCGGCTCGATCGGTTGGAGTTGGACTTTGAGCCTGTCGCTGATGACTTTGACGTAGCTGGCGGCCAGTCCCTGGTAGACGCCGTCGCTGTCGCGGAACTCGAAGGGGGGCCAGGAGGCGTCCACGCCCAGGCGCAACGTCGGGTGCACGTTCAGCCACTGCTGCTCCTCAGGCGTGAGGCTCAGGGCGAATGCCTGTCCCGCCCAGAATGCGAGGCACCACAGTAGAACTGCCTGCAGACGCGGCATGAACGGCCTCATTCCAGGGGGGGACTATGCCGAAGTGTAGACGTGGCACTTTGCCCGATGGAAGGCCCAAAGAAAAACCCCCGGTTTTGGGCCGGGGGTTTGTTCATCACTCGTCGAGGAAGGAGCGCAGATGCTCGCTTCGCGACGGGTGGCGCAGCTTGCGCAGCGCCTTGGCTTCGATCTGGCGGATACGCTCACGGGTTACATCGAACTGCTTGCCGACTTCCTCGAGGGTGTGGTCGGTATTCATGTCGATGCCGAAGCGCATGCGCAGGACCTTGGCTTCGCGAGCGGTGAGGCCGGCGAGGACTTCGCGGGTGGCTTCCTTGAGGCTCTCGCTGGTCGCCACTTCGATCGGCGACTGCATGGTGGAGTCCTCGATGAAGTCGCCCAGGTGCGAATCTTCGTCGTCACCGATCGGCGTTTCCATGGAGATCGGTTCCTTGGCGATCTTCAGGACCTTGCGGATCTTGTCTTCCGGCATGTCCATGCGTTCGCCCAGCTCTTCCGGGGTCGGTTCGCGACCCATCTCCTGCAGCATCTGGCGGGAGATACGGTTGAGCTTGTTGATCGTTTCGATCATGTGCACCGGAATACGGATGGTGCGGGCCTGGTCGGCGATCGAGCGGGTGATCGCCTGGCGGATCCACCAGGTTGCATAGGTCGAGAACTTGTAGCCGCGACGGTATTCGAACTTGTCCACCGCCTTCATCAGGCCGATGTTGCCTTCCTGGATCAGGTCGAGGAACTGCAGGCCGCGGTTGGTGTACTTCTTGGCGATGGAAATCACCAGACGCAGGTTCGCCTCGACCATCTCCTTCTTCGCACGACGGGCTTTCGCCTCGCCGATGGACATGGAGCGGTTGACGTCCTTGATCTCGGCAACGGTCAGCTGCGAGCTGGTTTCCAGGTCGACCAGCTTCTGCTGGTTGCGCAGGATGTCGTCACGCAGGCGCTCGATGGCCTCGGCGTACTTGGGCTTGCCCTTGAGTACGGAGTCGACCCAGGCGGTGTCGGTTTCGTGGCCGGGGAACTGGCGCAGGAAGTCGGCACGCGGCATGCGGGCATCACGCACGCACAGCTGCATGATGGCGCGCTCCTGGCGGCGCACGCTGTCCAGCGCATCGCGGACCTTGGCGACCAGCACGTCGAACTGCTTGGGCACCAGCTTGATCGGCATGAACAGCTCGGCCAGGGCGACCAGTTCTTCGGTGGCCTGCTTGCTGCCGCGACCGTGTTTCTTCAGGGCCTTCTTGGCCTTTTCCAGCTGCTCGGAGACGGCGCCGAAACGACGAGCGGCTTCTTCCGGATCCGGACCGCCATCGCCTTCTTCTTCCTCGCTGTCGCCGTCGGACTCTTCGTCCTCTTCGTCCTTGTCCTTATCCTTGGCTTCGGCGTCGTCCTTCAGGCCGACCGGCTCGACTTCCTCGGCCGGCAGGGTGCCGTCATCCGGGTCGATGTAGCCGCTAAGAACGTCCGACAGGCGGCCGCCTTCGGCAACGATGCGGTTGTACTCTTCGAGAATGCCGTCCACCGCGCCCGGGAACTGGGCGATGGCGCTCATGACCTCGCGGATGCCTTCCTCGATGCGTTTGGCGATTTCGATCTCGCCTTCGCGGGTCAGCAGTTCCACGGTACCCATTTCACGCATGTACATGCGCACCGGGTCGGTCGTACGGCCAACGTCGCTCTCTACCGCGGCAAGGGCGGCAGCAGCTTCTTCGGCGGCAGCTTCATCGGTATCGGTTTCCGCCAGCAACAGGGCATCCGCATCCGGGGCTGTCTCGAATACGTTGATCCCCATGTCGTTGATCATGCGGATGATGTCTTCTACCTGTTCCGGATCAGAGATATCCTCCGGCAGGTGGTCGTTGACCTCCGCGTAAGTCAGGTAACCCTGCTCGCGACCACGGGTGATCAACTCTTTGAGACGAGATTGCTGTTGCGCTTTTCCGGACATAACACCCTATCCACTGAAGGTCTTGGCGGGCTGAAATAAGCCGAGGATTATACCAGATTCGAGGCTTCAGGCGCCAGTTCAGCTCTGGCTGCCTGTTGAAGAGGGGGTGCTGTAGTGCTCCCGCAGTAACGCTTTCTCTTCGTCGGTCAGTTCACTGGGGTTCTTTCGCAGCACGCTGTGCAAGCGGGCTTCACGGCTGCTGTGCAGCTGGTTGTGTGCAAGTGTAGTAATGGTGTCGACGAACTGCTTTTCAAGATTGCCGTCGTCGATCAGCCATTCTTTCCCCGCCAGCACCTGTAGCAGGCGCCCTTGGGGCGTTCCGTGCCAGCGCGCGATGAGGTGCATCGAGCTCTGTTTCGGATTCTTCTGCAACGCTTCGACCAGTGCGGCGAGCAGTTGCGAATAGGTCTGTCCCTCGTTGGAGAAATGGCTCGCATCCTCGACGCTCTGCGCCAGCTGGGGATGGTGCAGCAGGGTGCGCAGCGCGGTCAGGGTCGGTGATTCGACGCTGATCTCGGTGCGCGGCTGGCGTGGTGTGAAGTCGCCTTTTCTGCCTTTGCCGTCCCATTTGCGATCGCCCTTCCAGGACTTCTTGCCCTGCTTGGCTCCGCCGCTGCCGGCGGAAAACTCCATCGGCGCTTCGAAGTAACTCGAAGCATCCTGGTAATGACTGTCGCCGTGGCCGGCGAACTGGCCCATGTCGTAGTCGGCGTACTCGTGGGCGTGCTGCTCCGGGCCAGGTGCCTGCGCCGTTGCAGGGGTGTGATTCGGTTTTGCCTGGCCGGTGAGGCCCGAGCGCGGCGCGCTGATCTGGCTGAGCGCTTCGGCGGACAGGCCGGTGATCTCTCCCAGGCGCTGGCGCATCAGCAGGCGCAGCGTGTTGCCGGGGATCTTCTCCAGCAGCGGTCCGGCCAGGGTTGCCAGGTGCGCCTTGCCTTCCAGCGTGCTGGGGTCGGCTTCCTCGGTCAGTTGCTGGAAGAAGTAGTCCGCCAGCGGCTGTGCCTGGTGGGCGAGGCGGGCGCGGAAGGCATCCGGGCCTTCGGCGCGCACCAGGCTGTCCGGGTCTTCGCCTTCGGGCAGGAACAGGAAGCGCACCTTGCGCCCGTCCTGCAGGTTGCTCAGCGCTGACTCCAGTGCGCGCCAGGCGGCATTGCGGCCGGCCTGGTCGCCGTCGAAGCAGAAGAGGATGTTCGGCACAATGCGGAACAGCCGCTTGATGTGTTCTTCGCTGGTGGCCGTGCCCAGGGTGGCGACCGCGTTGCGGATGCCCTGCTGCGCCAGTGCGATGACGTCCATGTAGCCTTCGACCACCATGATCTCGTCGAGATCCCGGTTGTTCTTCCGTGCCTCGAACAGGCCGTAGAGCTCCTGTCCTTTATGGAAGACCGGGGTTTCCGGCGAGTTCAGGTATTTCGGCTTGTCGTCGCCCAATACGCGGCCGCCGAAGGCGATCACCCGGCCGCGGCTGTCGCGGATGGGGAAGATCACCCGGTCGCGGAAGCGGTCGTAGCGCTTGCCGCTGTCGGGGTTTTCCACCAGCAGGCCGGCGTCGAGCATGGCCTTGAGTTGCAGGTTGTCGCCGCCCAGGTTCTTCAGCAGGTTGTCCCAGCCCGGCGGGGCGAAGCCCAGGCCGAAGTCGCGGGCGATTTCGCCGGTCAGGCCGCGACCCTTGAGGTATTCCACGGCGGCCTTGCGGGCCGGGTGGCTCTTGAGTGCCTGGCGGTAGAACTCGGCGGCGCCGGCCAGCAGCGGGTACAGCGGCGAGTCGACCGGTTGACGAGGCTTGTTGCCGCGCCGGCCTTCCTCGCGGGGGATGTCCATCCCGGCGCGCTTGGCCAGGTCCTCGACCGCCTGGACGAAGTCCAGCTGGTCGTGGTCCATGATGAAGCCGAGCGCGTTGCCGCCGGCGCCGCAGCCGAAGCAGTAGTAGAACTGCTTGTCCGGGCTGACGGTGAAGGAGGGTGTCTTCTCCTTGTGGAACGGGCAGCAGGCGCTGTAGTTCTTGCCGGTCTTCTTCAGCTGGATGCGCGAACTCACCACATCGAGAATATCGGTGCGGTTGAGTAGGTCATCGATGAAGGATTGTGGAATCAGGCCGGCCATAGACTCATCGGGACGCAGGGTGGACCCAAGCATAGCGCGGGGCGATGAAGCCGCGAGCGGGGCTTGAGACTAAGCATGGGGCTTGAAAAGCAAAAACTCCGAAGTCCGCGAATGCGAATCGGAGTCGGGTGCCTTGTTTCAGGCACTCGCCCGGCGAGTGGGCCGGGCGATGCGGAAAGCGTGCGACGAAGCGCTGTAACTCAGTACAGGCGCTCGCGGCGGCGCTGTTCGCGCTGCACTTTCTTGGCGTGACGCTTAACAGCGGCAGCGGCCTTGCGCTTACGCTCGGCGGTCGGCTTTTCGTAGAACTCACGGCTACGGACTTCGGCCAGTACGCCTGCTTTTTCGCAGGAGCGCTTGAAACGACGCAGAGCTACGTCGAAGGGTTCGTTCTCTTTAACTTTGACGGCGGGCATCCAGGTCGTACCTTCAATGATTACCGGAGGATTTATCGCGCTCCTGACGGTTGTTCGGAGTCGGCGGTTTTCAAGGGTTGCGGATATTAAACGTTCGGAAGGAGGAATGCAAAGCCTCCGATCGAAAAGCACTGGTCCGAAGCCCAGCCGAAGATTATGATGCGCGGCTTCAATTTTGCCCAGAGTAAAGGCTCAAACCCATGCTAGTGCTGGGGTTGGAAACCTCCTGCGACGAGACCGGCGTCGCCCTGTACGACAGCGAAAAAGGCCTGCTGGCCGACGCGCTGTTCAGCCAGATCGACCTGCATCGCGTATACGGCGGCGTGGTTCCCGAGCTGGCGTCCCGTGATCACGTCAAGCGCATGCTGCCGCTGATTCGCCAGGTACTGGACGAGTCCGGTCGCACCGCTGAAGACATCGATGCCATCGCCTACACCGCCGGCCCCGGCCTGGTGGGCGCGCTGCTGGTAGGCGCGTCCTGCGCCCAGGCCATGGCGTTCGCCTGGGGCATACCGGCCGTCGGCGTGCACCATATGGAAGGCCATCTGCTGGCTCCCATGCTGGAGGAGCAGCCGCCGAAGTTTCCGTTCGTCGCCTTGCTGGTGTCTGGCGGCCACACCCAACTGGTTCGAGTGGATGGCATTGGCCGTTACCAGGTACTCGGCGAGTCGGTGGACGACGCTGCCGGTGAGGCCTTCGACAAGACTGCCAAGCTGCTCGGCCTGGCCTATCCCGGTGGCCCGGAGATCGCCCGTCTGGCCGAGCGCGGCACCGCGGGTCGCTTCGTCTTCCCGCGGCCGATGACCGATCGTCCGGGGCTGGACTTCAGCTTCAGCGGCCTCAAGACTTTCGCCCTGAACACCTGGCAGCGCTGCGTGGCCGAAGGTGACGACAGCGAGCAGACCCGCAGCGATATCGCCTTGGCGTTCCAGACTGCCGTGGTCGAGACGCTGACCATCAAGTGCAAGCGCGCGCTCAAGCAGACTCACCTCAAGAGCCTGGTGATTGCCGGCGGCGTCAGCGCCAACCAGGCCTTGCGTCAGCATCTGGAAAAGATGCTCGGCGAAATGAAGGGCCAGGTGTTCTACGCCCGCCCGCGCTTCTGCACCGATAACGGCGCGATGATCGCCTATGCTGGCTGCCAGCGCCTGGTGGCGGGGCAGCAGGACGGCCCGTCGATCGGCGTCCATGCGCGTTGGCCAATGGAGTCGCTGCCAGCGATCTGAATAATGAAGCTGCAAACGACGCGGCGCATGCTCTGAGCGGCATGGGCCGTTTTTTCGCTTGCAGCGTGGTACGCGGGTCGGGAAGCTCGCGGCTTTAGAAGTGGCGCTCGCGTCCGGCGATGAGATCGCGCAGGTTACTGCGGTGACGCCAGACGATCAGGCCGGTGAGCACGGTCATCGGTAGTAGCGCCGACGGCTCCTGCCAGGCCAGCAGCGGTAGCGTCAGCGGCGTGGCGACCAGGGAAGCGAGCGAGCTGGTACGCGACAGCTTGAAAGTCACCAGCCAGGCGACTGCTGCGAGCAGCGCGGCTGGCGGGTAAAGCGCCAGCAGCATGCCGGCGGCGGTGGCGACGCCCTTGCCGCCGCGGAAGTTGAAGTACAGCGGGTAGAGATGGCCGACTACCGCTGCCAGGCCTACCCAGGCCTGCTCTACGTCGGACAGGCCGAGCAGGCGGGCGATGAGTACGGGCAGCAGCCCCTTGGCGAGATCGCCGAGCAGGGTGAGGATGGCGATCTTCTTGCCGGCCAGGCGCAGCATGTTGGTGGCGCCGGGGTTGCCCGAGCCGCTGGCGCGCGGGTCGGCAGTGCCGAACAGGCGACTGAGGAGTACCGCGAAGGACAGTGATCCGAGCAGGTAGGCGAGGATCGCCAAGAACCAGAACATGGTTTCCACCGGAGACGAGGTCGTTTCCGATTCTAACGGGGCGCCGGCCGCTTGTCGTGTCGCCTTGGAGCATGCAGTCAGTGGACAGAGTTTTCATCGAGGGGCTGGAAGTGGACACCGTGATCGGCGTCTACGACTGGGAACGGGGTATCCGGCAGTGCCTGCGCCTGGACCTGACGCTGGGCTGGGACAACCGCCCGGCGGCGGCCGACGACGATATCGCCAAGGCCCTGGACTACGCCGTGCTCTCAGAGCGGGTCATGGCCTTCGCCCGTGACGCGCACTTCCAGCTGGTGGAGACCTTTGCCGAGCGCCTCGCCGAGTTGTTGATGACCGAATTCGGTATCCAGTGGCTGCGCCTGAAGGTCACCAAGCCCGGTGCCGTTGCGGCCGCCATCGGCGTAGGTGTGGAGATCGAACGCGGATGCCGCTGACGACGGTCTACCTCGGGCTGGGCAGCAACTTCGACCGGGAGCAGCACCTGCTCGCGGGGCTGGGGGCACTGGACGAGTTCCTCGAGGATATCCGCTGTTCGCCGGTGTTCGAGAGCGAGCCGGTGGGTATCCGCAGCGGCCCCTTCTACAACTTCGTGATTGTGGCGCGCACCGACCTGCCGCTGGCGGAGTTGAGCCTGCGGCTCAAGCACATCGAGGCGGACAACGGCCGCTATGCGCCGGAGCGCAAGGGCCTGCCGCTGGATATCGACGTGTTGCTGTACGGCGACCTGCATGGCGAGTTCGATGGCCTGACGCTGCCGCGCGCAGAAGTGCTGAAGAACGCTTTTGTGCTTTGGCCATTGTCGTTGCTGGCTCCCGAGGTGAAGCATCCGGGGGCTCAGCGTTCGTTTGCCGAACTCTGGTCGGACGCGCAGATCGCCCAAAAGCTCTGGCCGGTGCCGTTCCAGTGGCGGGGCGCTGAGCTGACGCCGGCGGCGCTGATCGGGGCGCACTCGGCGCCCTGAAGGCATTTTTGTAGGAGCGAGCTTGCTCGCGAACGGTGTCTCCGGCGGCACGAGCGCTTGGCGGGTTCGCGAGCAAGCTCGCTCCTACAAGAAAGAGCAATCCGCCGTTTCAGGTGACGTGGTTTTCCTTGTAGGCCTTCAGGGCATTCAGACGCTCACGCTTGAGCGCTTCGCCCAGCTCCGCCCCCTTGTATCCCTTCTCCAGCAGCGGCTGCACTGCGACCGCGCGTGCGGCTTGCGCTGCGCCGCGCAAGTATTCCGCCTGCGGGTAGTCGCGATCTTCCAGCCCATGGCGGCCGCGGGCGTCCATTTCGCTGGCGGCTAGGAATTCCTCGAAGCGTTGCGGGCGGCGATACACATCGAAGGACTGCAGCAATTCCAGAACGGTGTTCGGCCGCAGCTCCAGCGCCCGGTGGCAGTGGGTGTGGTACTCGCCGACCAGTCGCGCCAGCTCCTGGCAGTCCCGTGGCACCTTGAAGCGCGCATTGAGCGCGTCGATCATCGGCAGGCCCAGGTGTTCGTGGGCGTGGTGTTTGGGCCAGTCTTCCTCGCGAGTCTCGCCCTTGCCCACGTCGTGGACCAGGCAGGCCCAGCGCACGCTCAGCGGCTGGGCGTATTGGGCACACTCGCGCAATACGGCCAGCACGTGTTCGCCGGTATCCACTTCCGGGTGGTGTTGCGGCGGTTGCGGCACGCCGAACAGGGCGTCCACTTCCGGCATCAGCACGGCGAGGGCGCCGCAGTCGCGCAGGACCTGGATGAACACGTCCGGGCGCGACTCCATCAGGGCACGGGAGATTTCCTTCCAGCTGCGTTCGGCCGTCAGTGCTTCCAGTTCGCCGGATTCTGACAGTTTACGCATCAGTGCCAGGGTTTCCGGCGCCACGCTGAAACCCAGGGGGGCGTAGCGCGCGGCAAAGCGGGCGACGCGCAGCACGCGCAGTGGGTCTTCGGCGAAGGCCGGGGAAACGTGGCGAAGCAGGCGGGCTTCGAGGTCCTCCTGGCCGTGGTACGGATCGATGACGTTGCCGTGATCATCTTCGGCCATGGCGTTGATGGTCAGGTCGCGGCGGATCAGGTCATCTTCCAGGGTGACGTCGGGGCTGGCGTAGAAGGTGAAACCACCGTAACCGCGCCCGCTTTTGCGTTCGGTGCGGGCGAGGGCGTATTCCTCGCCGGTTTTCGGGTGGAGGAACACCGGGAAGTCGGCGCCCACCGGCCGATAGCCCTGGGCGAGCATCTCGTCGGCGCTGGCGCCGACCACTACCCAGTCGGTGTCGCTGAAGGGGATGCCGAGCAGGCGGTCGCGCACGGCGCCGCCCACCTTGTAGATCTGCATGAAGCTGTCTCCTGTTCTGGGGGATAGCTTCGGGGTTTGCGGCGGGTGGGGCAAGCTCAGTGGCTTCTGGGGATTGAGGCGGTTCGCCAGCAAGCTCGTTCCGACAGGTTGCGCACGCCCCGGCTCTTGTAGGAGCGAGCTTGCTCGCGAAAGGGGACGACGCGCACCTAGGGCGTGGCGGCGGGAATCTGTTGGACGAGGGCGCCGATGGCGTCCTGCAGGAGTGTTGCGCTGGCGTGGGCGGGACTGAGGCCGGTGCTGACAGTGCCTTCCCACAGGGTCTGCTCCTGCGCATCGGTCAGGCGCAGGCGCAGGGTACCGGTCTCGTCGCGCAGGCGATGGATAGCGAGATAGGGGCCCAATGGATTGGGCGGCGGGGTATCGACCTTGAATTCCAGCGGCGCATCCTGCAGCGCCAGCCAGTAGTAGACGCGGATCTGCGGGCCCGCGCTCTCGCGGTAGCCGCGCTCGATTAGGCCCTGGCGCACCTGTGCGTTGATCAGCGGATAACGACTGCGGTAGGGCAGGGCGTCGACGGCGTTTTCCGGTGGCATCAGCTGGAAGTCGCGCAGCCCGGCCAGGCGTGCATCGGCGGGATGTGCGACCTGGGCGTGGGGGACGGGGTTGCTGCAGGTCGCGACAGCGAGGCAGAGCAGGAGAATGGCGAACAGGCGCATGGCGGTCTCCAGCGGGGTTGCCGCCATGCTTGTCACGCCTGCTGCTCCGGTCAACCGATCAAATGGGTGGGATGATCAGGTCGAGCCGGGGGTAACCCTCCTCGCTGTCGCGTTCACCCTTTGGGGGCATGTGGAAGGTGTTGACGATGTTCTCGCCCTGCAGGGTTTCCAGGTGGATATCGAAGCCCCACAGGCGGTGCAGGTGCTTGAGTACGTCGTCGGTGGATTCGCCCAGCGGTTTGCGGTCGTGCTGCTGGTGGCGCAGGGTCAGCGAGCGGTCACCGCGGCGGTCGACATCCCAGATCTGGATGTTCGGTTCACGATTGCCGAGGTTGTACTGCGCAGCCAGGGTTTCGCGGATCTTGCGATAGCCGTCGTCGTCGTGGATGGCGTCGACCAGCATGTCGTCCTTCTGGTCGTCATCGAGGATGCTGAACAGCTTGAACTCGCGAATGACCTTGGGCGAGAGGAACTGCAGGACGAAACTCTCGTCCTTGAAGCTCTTCATGGCGAACTTGATGGTGGCCAGCCAGTCGCTGCCGGCGATGTCCGGGAACCAGCGCTTGTCTTCCTCGGTGGGGTGCTCGCAGATGCGGCGGATGTCGCGGTACATCGCGAAGCCCAGCGCGTAGGGGTTGATGCCGCTGTAGTAGGGGCTGTCGAAGCCGGGCTGGTAGACCACGCTGGTGTGGTACTGGAGGAACTCCATCATGAAGCCGTCGCTGACCAGGCCTTCATCGTAGAGGTCGTTGATCAGGGTGTAGTGCCAGAACGTCGCCCAGCCTTCGTTCATCACCTGGGTCTGGCGCTGCGGATAGAAGTACTGCGCCACCTTGCGCACGATGCGCACGATTTCGCGCTGCCAGGGCTCCAGCAGCGGGGCGTTCTTCTCGATGAAGTAGAGGATGTTTTCCTGCGGCTCGCTGGGGTAGCGGGCCAGCCCCTGCTCCTTGTCCTTGCCGGTGGCCTTGGGGATGGTCCGCCAGAGGTCGTTGACCTGGCGCTGGATCTGCTCCTCGCGCTCCTTCTGGCGCTGCTTCTCTTCCTCGGCGGAGATCGGGTAGGGCCGCTTGTAGCGGTCTACGCCGTAGTTCATCAGGGCGTGGCAGGAGTCCAGCAGGTCTTCGACGGCGTCGATGCCGTAACGCTCCTCGCACTTGTTGATGTAGGACTTGGCGAACACCAGGTAGTCGATGATCGAGGTGGCGTCGGTCCAGGTGCGGAACAGGTAGTTGCCCTTGAAGAAGCTGTTGTGCCCGTAGCAGGCGTGGGCGATCACCAGCGCCTGCATGCACTGGGTGTTCTCCTCCATCAGGTAGGCGATGCACGGGTCGGAGTTGATCACGATCTCGTAGGCCAGGCCCATCTGACCGCGCTTGTAGTTCTTTTCCGTGCTGAGGAAGTGCTTGCCGTAGGACCAGTGGTTGTAACCGATGGGCATCCCGACGGAGGCGTAGGCATCCATCATCTGCTCGGCGGTGATCACCTCGATCTGGTTGGGGTAGGTGTCCAGCGCATAACGCTCGGCGAGACGACTGATCTCGCGGTCGTACTGCTGGATCAGCTCGAAGGTCCACTCCGAGCCGGTGGCGATCGGCTGGCGCTTGCTCATGCGACGAGCCTCCTCTGGAACAGCTCGCGGAACACCGGGTAGATGTCCGAGGCGGAGACGATCTGCTGCTGGGCGAAGCTGTCCTCGAAGGTGTCGCGGATCTTCTCGTACTCGAACCACAGCGCCTGGTGCTCGCGTGGGGTGATCTCGACGTAGGTGTAGTACTGGACGAACGGCATGATCTGCTTCATCAGGATGTCGCGGCAGACCGGCGAGTCGTCGTTCCAGTTGTCGCCGTCCGAGGCCTGGGCGGCGTAGATGTTCCATTCGTTGGTGGGATAGCGCTCGGCCATGACTTCCTGCATCAGCTTGAGCGCGCTGGAAACGATGGTGCCGCCAGTCTCGCGGGAGTAGAAGAATTCTTCCTCGTCTACCTCGCGGGCGCTGGTGTGGTGGCGGATGAACACCACTTCGATCTTCTCGTAGTTCCGCTTGAGGAACAGGTAGAGCAGGATGAAGAAGCGCTTGGCGATATCCTTGGTGGCCTGGGTCATGGAGCCGGAGACGTCCATCAGGCAGAACATCACGGCCTTGGAGGTTGGGTTGGGCTGCTTCACCAGGAGGTTGTACTTGAGGTCGAAGGTATCCAGGAACGGCACCTTGTCGATGCGTGCGCGCATGCCGGCGATCTTCTGCTCCAGCTCCTGGATGTCGCCGAGGTTGTCCGGCTCTTCGCGCTTGAGGCGATCCAGCTCCGCCACCGCGGCGCGCAGCTTGCCGCGGGTGGAGCCGGAGAGGGCGATGCGCCGGGCGTGGGCCGAGCGCAGCGTGCGGACAATATTGATGCGTGAGGGATTGCCCTCGTTGCTGATGCCGGCGCGCACGGTCTTGAAGGTATCGCTGCCGGTGAGATGCCGCTTGATCAGGTTGGGCAGTTCGAGGTCCTCGAACATGAAGTCGAGGAACTCTTCCTGGGTGATCTGGAAGACGAATTCGTCCATCCCTTCACCCTGGTTGCTGGCCTTGCCGGCGCCGCGCCCACCGCCCCCGCCCTGGGGCCGGGGAATGTGTTCGCCGGTGGTGAATTCCTTGTTGCCGGGGTGAACGACGGTCTGCTTGCCGCCGCGGCCGTGGTGGAGGACCGGTTCGTCGATATCGCGGCCGGGAATGCTGATCTGCTCGCCATGTTCCATATCGGTGATGGAGCGGCGGCTGACAGCCTCTTCGACGGCCTTCTTGATGTGTTCGCGGTAACGCCGCAGGAAGCGCTGGCGGTTCACCGTGCTCTTGTTCTTGCCGTTCAGACGCCGGTCGATGACGTAGCTCATGAATGCTCCTCAGGGCCTGCTGCGAAGCGGAACGACCGCCTCGGACAGGTCCGAATGCGACGGCGACCGGCGCGGCGGGGAATCCCGCCGCGCCGATGGCAGACTACTGCGACTTGCGAACCCGCAGATACCATTCCGACAGCAGGCGCACCTGCTTCTCGGTGTAGCCGCGCTCGACCATGCGTTTGACGAAGTCGTTGTGCTTCTGCTGATCCTCCTTGCTCGCCTTGGCATTGAAGCTGATGACCGGCAGCAGGTCCTCGGTGTTGGAGAACATTTTCTTCTCGATCACCACGCGCAGCTTCTCGTACGATAGCCAGCTGGGGTTCTTGCCGTTGTTGCCGGCGCGGGCGCGCAGAACGAAGTTGACGATCTCGTTGCGGAAGTCCTTCGGGTTGCTGATGCCGGCCGGCTTCTCGATCTTCTCCAGTTCCTCGTTGAGGGCGGCGCGGTTGAGGATCTCGCCGGTTTCCGGGTCGCGGTATTCCTGGTCCTGGATCCAGAAGTCGGCGTACAGCACGTAGCGGTCGAAGATGTTCTGACCGTACTCGCTGTAGGACTCCAGGTACGCGGTCTGGATTTCCTTGCCGATGAACTCGACGTAGCGCGGCGCCAGGTATTCCTTGAGGAAGCGCAGGTAGCGTTCGCGGGTTTCCGGCGGGAACTGCTCCTGCTCGATCTGCTGTTCCAGCACGTAAAGCAGGTGCACCGGGTTGGCGGCCACTTCATGCGGGTCGAAGTTGAACACCTTGGACAGGATCTTGAAGGCGAAACGGGTGGAAAGCCCGGCCATGCCCTCGTCGACGCCCGCCGTGTCGCGGTATTCCTGGATGGACTTGGCCTTGGGGTCGGTGTCCTTGAGGTTCTCGCCGTCGTAGACGCGCATCTTCGAGTAGATGTTGGAGTTTTCCGGCTCTTTCAGGCGCGACAGCACGGAGAACTGCGAGAGCATCTTCAGGGTGTCCGGCGCGCAGTGGGCGTGCGCCAGGGAGCTGTTGATCAGCAGCTTGTCGTAGATCTTGATCTCGTCGGAGACGCGCAGGCAGTACGGCACCTTGACGATGTAGATCCGGTCGATGAAGGCCTCGTTGTTCTTGTTGTTGCGGAAGCTGTGCCATTCCGATTCGTTGGAGTGGGCGAGGATGATGCCGCTGTAGGGCAGGGAACCGAGGCCTTCGGTGCTGTTGTAGTTGCCTTCCTGGGTCGCGGTGAGCAAGGGGTGCAGGACCTTGATCGGCGCCTTGAACATCTCGACGAATTCCATCAGGCCCTGGTTGGCCCGGCACAGCGCGCCCGAGTAGCTGTAGGCGTCGGCGTCGTTCTGCGGGAATTCTTCCAGCTTGCGGATATCCACCTTGCCGACCAGCGCGGAGATGTCCTGGTTGTTCTCATCACCGGGTTCGGTCTTGGCGATGGCGATCTGGTTGAGGATCGAGGGGTGCAACTTGACCACGCGGAACTGGCTGATATCGCCGCCGAATTCGTTGAGGCGCTTGGTCGCCCACGGGGACATCACCGAGCGCAGGTAGCGGCGCGGGATGCCGTAGTCCTCCTCGAGGATGGCGCCATCTTCGTCGGGGTTGAACAGCCCCAGGGGCGACTCGAACACCGGCGAGCCCTTGATTGCATAGAAGGGCACGTGCTCCATCAGTTGCTTGAGCTTTTCGGCGAGAGAGGATTTGCCGCCGCCGACCGGGCCCAGGAGGTAAAGGATCTGTTTCTTCTCTTCCAGGCCTTGGGCGGCGTGGCGGAAGAAGGAGACGATCTGATCGATGCACTCTTCCATGCCATGGAAGTCGGCAAAGGCCGGATAACGGCGGATCACCTTGTTGGAGAAGATTCGCGACAGGCGGGAATCGACGGATGTGTCGAGTAGTTCAGGCTCGCCGATGGCCATCAGCATCCGCTCGGCGGCGGTGGCATAGGCGATCTTGTCCTGCTTGCAGATGTCCAGGTACTCCTGGAGGGAGTACTCCTCTTGACGGGTCGCTTCGAAGCGTTCCTGGAAGTGACTGAAAATGCTCATGACGTCTCCTCGCTCGATGCATGGAGCCGGCGCCGGATCGGTCTGTGCGGGTGCGGTCGGGCTGCCAGTGTTACCGGCGAGAATCCCCCAGAACTCCAACGGAACCTGGCGACTGCCCTGATCCGCCCCAATGGTCACTGCCGATTAACCGGAAGCCGGTGTGCCGGCTCTCCCTTTTTTGGATGGCCTGAGGGAAAGGATAGTTCGTTCTTTGATGTGTAAAGGACGAAAGCGAGAGAAGTTACAGATTTTTTGAAGGGGCTAATCCGCCCCTTTCGTAGGGACTTTCAGTCGGAACCGCCTGCGCTGGTATCCGCGGGATAGACGCTGCGCCACAGCTCGAAGCCGCCATCGAGGCTGTAGACCTCGGAGAAGCCCTGCTGGACGAAATAGGCCGCCGCACTCTGGCTGGAATTGCCGTGGTAGCAGACCACGACCAGCGGCGCGTCCATGTCGGCCTCGCGGATGAAGTCGGCCACCGAGTAGTTGTCGATGTGCCGTGAGCCGCTGATATGGCCCATTGCATAGCTCTGCGGGTCGCGGATGTCGACGACCTGGGCGCCGCTTTCGCGCAGCTGCTGGGCCAGGTCGGGGGCGATGCGCTTGAAGTCGCTCATGGGTAGTACCTCGCAAGGCGCGGAGCCTGTGGCCCCACTGCAATCATTCTGGTTTATCGGCGCAGCTGCACTGGATGCGCTCGAAGGTATCGACGTTCATCAGCGTCATGCTGCCGCCCCACACACAGCCGGTGTCCAGGGCAAACAGGCCGGGGACGTCGCACTGGCCTTCCAGCGCGGCCCAGTGGCCGAAGATGATCTTGCGCCCGGCGGCCTTGCGCTCGGCATAGCTGAACCAGGGCGCGTAGCCCGGCGGCGCGGTGTCCAGGCCTTCCTTGGACTTCAGGTCGAGCTTGCCGTCCGGGGTGCAGAAGCGCATGCGCGTGAAATAGTTGGTGATCACCCGCAGTCGCGCTATGCCGTTGAGCTTCTTGTCCCACTTGGCCGGCTCGTTGCCGTACATGCCATCGAGGAACATCGGCAGCTGAGTGTCGTCGCGCAGCGCGGCTTCGACTTCGGCGGCGCGCTGCAGGGCCTTGTCGATGTCCCACTGCGGCGGGATGCCGGCGTGTACGAGGGTGATGTCGCGAGCGGCGTCGTGATGGACCAGCGGCATCTGCCGCAGCCATTCGATCAGTTGTGCGCAATCCGGCGCCTCGACGATCTCGCGCAGGGTGTCGTTCTTCTTCAGGCGCTCGGCGTTGTAGGCCACGGCGATCAGGTGCAGGTCATGGTTGCCCAGCACGCAGACCAGCGATTCGCGCATGCCATGGAGGAAACGCAGGGTTTCCAGTGACGCGGGGCCGCGATTGACCAGGTCGCCGACCAGCCAGAGCTTGTCCTGGGCGGGGTCGAACTTCACCTGATCCAGCAGGCACTTGAGCGGTTCCAGGCAGCCCTGCAGGT
Source organism: Pseudomonas sp. C9-3 (assembly GCF_032392015.1). Classification (NCBI taxonomy): domain Bacteria; kingdom Pseudomonadati; phylum Pseudomonadota; class Gammaproteobacteria; order Pseudomonadales; family Pseudomonadaceae; genus Pseudomonas; species Pseudomonas sp. C9-3. The sequence continues at coordinate 6,499,335 of NZ_CP135919.1, forward strand.
CGCCTACGGCATAGGTGGCCATCAGTGCAGCGCCCCGGGGACGGCGAGGCGGAACGCCGGGATCTCGGCATCGAAGTGGTGGCCGTCGGTCGCGACCATCTGGTAGCTGCCGTGCATGCTGCCGACCTTGGTCGCCATCACGGTGCCGCTGGTGTAGGTGTGGCTGGCGCCCGGCTCGATGAGCGGTTTTTCGCCAACGACGCCGGCGCCGCGCACTTCCTGCACGTGGCCATCGCCGTCGGTGATGATCCAGTGGCGGGTCAGCAGCTTGGCAGCCAGCTCGCCGTGGTTGTGGATGGTCACGGTGTAGGCGAACACGTAGCGCTGCTGCTCCGGCTGCGATTGCTCGGGCAGGTGGCGGGTGGTGACGCTGACGCTGACCTGATAGCGGGGATCGCTCATGCGCTCGGTCCTTGCTCGGCTTCCGGGTTGGTTTCGCTGTAGCGGTTAGCCAGGCTGACGAAGTCGGCGACGCTCAGTTGCTCCGGGCGCAGGGTCGGGTCGACGCCGGCGGCTTCGATATCCTCGACGCTCATCAGCGTACGCAGGGTGTTGCGCAGGGTCTTGCGGCGCTGGTTGAAGGCTTCGCGGACGATGCGTTCCAGCACGCGGTGATCCTTGGCCGGATGGGGCGGTTCAGCGTAGGGCACCAGCCGGACGATGGCCGACTCGACCTTGGGCGGCGGGTTGAACGCGCCGGGGCCGACGGTGAACAGGTAATCCACCCGGCAGAAGTACTGCACCATGATCGACAGGCGGCCCCAGTCGCCGTTGCCCGGCTCGGCAGCCAGGCGCTCCACCACTTCCTTCTGCAGCATGAAGTGCATGTCCTGGATGAGCGAGGCATGGTCCAGGAGATGGAAGATCAGTGGGGTGGAGATGTTGTAGGGCAGGTTGCCGACCACGCGCAGCTTGTCCTCGGGGGAGGCGATCAGGCTGGAGAAGTCGAACTTCATCGCATCGCCCTGGTGCAGGCTGAAGTTGGGCTTGAGGCCGAAGCGCCATTTCAGTTGCGGGATCAGGTCCAGGTCCAGCTCGATTACGTCGAGCTTCGCGCCGCTGTCCACCAGGCCTTCGGTCAGGGCGCCCTGGCCTGGGCCGATTTCCAGCAGGTGCTGGCCTTCCTTGGCGGCGATGGCGCGGAGGATCTTGTGGATCACCCCGGCGTCGTGCAGGAAGTTCTGCCCAAAGCGTTTACGGGCGCGGTGCTGGAAGAGTTCGGACATCGAAGGCTCCGGAGAGCAGCCGGACGCCTGAGGCGCCGGCTGGAGGCGGAAAAACCATCAGTTTACCAGTCCGCGACGGCCAGCACGAAACGCTGGCCGAACGGAATGCTGCTGATCAGCCTCTCGCGGCGCCGGCTTCGGCCATCTGGTAGGCGGTTTCCAGGGCAACCTGCAGGCTGCCGCTGTCGATCCGACCGGTGCCGGCGAGGTCCAAGGCTGTGCCATGGTCCACCGAGGTGCGGATGATCGGCAGGCCCAGGGTCACGTTTACCGCTGCGCCGAAGCCCTTGTACTTGAGTACCGGCAGGCCCTGGTCGTGGTACATGGCCAATACCGCGTCGCAGTGCTCCAGGTGCTTGGGCGTGAACAGCGTGTCGGCCGGCAGCGGGCCGATCAGCTGCATGCCCTCGGTGCGCAGGCGCTCCAGGGTTGGTTCGATCACGTCGATCTCTTCGTGGCCGAGGTGGCCGCCTTCGCCTGCGTGGGGGTTCAGGCCGCAGACCAGAATGCGCGGGTTGGCCAGGCCGAACTTGTCGCGGAGGTCGGCATGCAGGATGCGGGTGACGCGCTCCAGGCGATCCGGGGTAATGGCATCGGCGATCTGTCGCAGCGGCAGGTGCGTGGTCACCAGGGCAACGCGCAGGCCGCGGGTGGCGAGCATCATCACTACCTGGGCGGTGTGGGTGAGATCGGCGAGAAACTCGGTATGGCCGGAGAAGGCGATGCCGGCTTCGTTGATGACGCCCTTGTGCACGGGGGCGGTGATCATCCCGGCGAAATGTCCGTCCAGGCAGCCTTGGCCGGCGCGGGTGAGGGTCTCCAGCACATAGGCGGCGTTGGCCTGGTTCAGCTTGCCCGGTTCGACCGGCGCTGCCAGTGGAGTGTCCCAGACATAAAGGCTGCCGGCCGGAGCAGCGACATCGGGCCAGTGGCCGGGACCGACTTCCTGCAGGTCGATGTTCAGCCCCAGCAGCGCGGCACGCTCTGCCAGCAGTTCACGACTGGCGACGGCAACCAGTGGATGCGGTTGAATTTCGCGGGCCAGCAGCAGGCAGAGGTCGGGACCGATGCCGGCGGGCTCGCCGGGAGTGAGGGCGAAAAGGTGGGAAGTGCTCATGGATGACTCTCGAATCAGGATTTACCGCGGATGTTCCTACTCTACGACGAAGCTTCCTGCAGGCAAAAAGAAACCCGGCCATGGCCGGGTTTCTTCGTAACGACTCGCGCTGCTTACTGCTTGATCTCGACGTAGGCTTCGTCGCGGATCTGGCGCAGCCAGGCCTGCAGTTCCTCGTCGTACTTGCGTGCGCGGAGGGTCTGGGCGGCTTGTTGCTCGCGGAACTTGTCGCTGCTGTCGGTGGCGCGACGGCCGAGGACTTCCAGCACGTGCCAGCCGAACGGCGAGCGGAACGGCTTGGTGACCTGGCCTTGCGGCGCATTGTTCATCACGTCGCGGAATTCCGGTACCAGGGATTCCGGGTCGACCCAGTTGAGGTCGCCGCCGTTGAGCTTGGAGCCCGGGTCTTCGGAGAATTTCTTCGCCAGGTCGCTGAAGCTCTCGCCGGCCTGGATGCGCTCGTAGAGCTTCTCGGCCAGGCGCTGGGTTTCTTCTTCGCTGCGAATCTCGCTGGGCTTGAGCAGGATATGGCGGACGTGGACTTCGTCACGCAGCATCTTGCTGCCACCGCGCTTCTCTTCCAGCTTGATGATGATGAAACCGCCCGGGGTGCGGACCGGCTCGGTCACGTCGCCCACGGCCAGGGTGCCAATCATGCTGTCGAACGGCGAGGGCAGCTGGGCGGCCTTGCGCCAGCCGATCTCGCCGCCTTCCAGGGCGTTGTCGCCGGCCGAGCGGGATACCGCCAGCTGGCCGAAGTCCGCGCCCTGCTTGAGCTGCTGGTACATTTCCTGAGCCTGGCGAGCTGCGGCCTGCACCGTCTCGGGCGAAGCGCTGTCGGGCACCGGAATCAGGATGTTGGCCAGGCGGTATTCTTCCGAGAGCTGGATCTTGCCGAGGTCGGAGGCCAGGAAGTTCTGCACTTCCTGCTCGCTGACCTGGATGCGCTCGGCCACACGGCGCTGGCGCACACGGCTGATGATCATCTCGCGGCGCACCTGCTCGCGGGCCTCGTCGTACGACAGGCCGTCGTGGGCGAGGGCAGCACGGAATTGATCCAGGCTCATGTTGTTGCGCTGGGCAATGGTGCCCATGGCCTGGTTCAGCTCTTCATCGGTAATGCGCACGCCGGAGCGGTCGCCGATCTGCAGCTGGATGTTCTCGATGATCAGGCGCTCGAGCACCTGCTGGGTCAGCACATGCTCGGGCGGCAGCGGCGCGCCGCGCTTCTGGATGGTTGCACGGACTTCGCGCAGGCGCTGGTCCAGCTGGCTCTGCATCACTACGTCGTTGTCGACGATGGCGACCACACGGTCCAACGGAACCACTTCGGCGTGCACGACGGAACTTGCCAACAGCGCGCCCAACATCAGCGGGCGCAGGGCCTTACATAGAATTGTCTTCACGTTGACGATAACCCTGGATACCTTGGTCGAGGAAGCCTTCCACCTGGTTGCCAACCACGCCGCCAAGGCCTTTCAAGATGATTTGAAGGAATACGCCGTGGTCGGCTTTGGACGTCGAGGTGATGTACTCGTCATCGTCGTAGTCGACCCAGTAGCGGTTGATCAGGCGCAGTTTCCAGCAGCAGCTGTCGTACTCGAAGCCACCGAAGGCTTCCAGCGTGCGGCTCTTGTTGTAGTCGAACTGCCAGCGGCCGATGGCGGCCCATTGTGGCAGTACCGGCCAGATGAACGAGAAATCGTGTTGTTCGATCTTGTACTCGTCACTGCCGTATTCGAACTGGCCGGTGTTCGGGTTGAAGCGCTTGCTGTCGGCGCGATAACGGTAGCCGGCGTTCAGCACCTTGCGAGGATCGGCTTCAGGCTGATAGTGGAACATCAGGTTGCCGTTGTCGGTGTGGTGCGTATTCGGGTTCCAGTTGAAGTCCGAGCTGGCGAACCAGTCATGGTTGAAGCGATAGATGCCGGTGAGTGCGTAGGGCGAGCGCCAGGTATCGGCGTCCGGGTTCTTCGCACCGCTGGCGCGCAGATCGTCTTCTGTCAGGCCGGGTAACTGAACACGGCGATCGCTGAAGTAGTAGATCTGGCCGGCAGCGACATAGGCGCGCTCGAAGCCATCATCCTCGATGAAGCGCGAGCCCAGGCCGAGGGAGAGCTGGTTGGCATCGCCAATGCGGTCGCGGCCGGTGAAGCGATTTTCACGCCACAGCGAGTCGTAGCTGAAGGTGAACTCGCCGGTGTCGAAGGTCGGCAGGTTGTCCTGGTCCTTGTACGGCACGTACAGGTACATTGCGCGCGGTTCCAGGGTCTGGCGGAACTTGGTGCCGCCAAAGGTGGTGTCGCGATCGAAGTAAAGGCCGCTGTCGAGCTTGGCCAGGCCGAGGGAGCGGTCCGGGCTGCTGTCGTAGTCGAGGTAGGACGGCAGGGTAGCCTTGCCTTTGCTGTCCAGGTCCAGGTCGTACTTGGTGTACATGGCCTTGACCGTCGGAGTCATGAAGCCCCAGCTGCGGTTCATCGGCAGGCTGATGCCCGGCTCGGCATGGAAGCGGTCACCGGTGGCTCGAGCCAGGCCCTGGATATTGGTATCAGGGCGGGCGTAGAGATTCGGGTCGTCTTCGTTCCGGCGGTAGAAGCCTTCATCCAGGTCGCGATCGAAGCGCACGGCCTCGGTGCTGTAGGTGAAGTTCAGACCACCCGGATTGAACGGCAGCTTGCCGTCCAGGGTGAGTTGCGGCAGGCGATCGTACGGGGTGACGTCGGTCACGGTCGCCAGCTGGTAGGACTGAGCATTCAGGCGAGCGGTATAGCTGTCGCCGCGATAGGTCAGGCTGCCCTGCTGGTTGACGTAAGTCGGCGAGCCGATACCCAGCGAGGTATCCAGGTCCTGGAAGTAGTACGGGTCGCTGATGCGGGTGTAATCCACCTGCGCCAGCCAGCGAGAGTCCAGGCCGCTGGTGTTTTTCCAGCCATACAGCCAACGGGTGTCGGTGTACTGCGGGAAGTCTTCGCGGTCGTCATTCTTGTCGTTCAGGTAGGCGGCGTTGACCTGGCCTTCACTGCTGTGGGTCAGGTAGCGGAACTCGCCTTCCATCAGCAGGCCGCGCTTGACCATGTAGTGCGGGTACAACGTGGCGTCGTAGTTGGGCGCCAGGTTGAAGTAGTACGGCGTGGTCAGCGTGAAGCCGGTATCGCTGGAGGTCGCGAACGATGGCGCTAGGAAGCCGGACTGACGACGGTTGTCGATCGGGAAATAGATGTACGGGGTGTAGAAGACCGGAATGTCCTTCACCCGCAGGGTCGCGTTGGTCGCGGTGCCGAAACCGGTGGCCGGGTTCAGCTTGATGTTGTTGCCCTTCATGACCCAGGCGTTGCTGCCCGGCTCGCAGCGGGTATAGGTACCGTCCTTGAGCTGGATGATCGCGTCTTCCTGGCGCTTGGCGTACAGCGCGCTGCCGCGGATCTGCGCCTGGTGCATGACGTATTCGGCGTTGTCGATCTTCGCCGCGCCGTTGTCCAGTTGCAGCTCGGCGTGGTCGCCGACGATCAGCGCACCGTTGTCGCGCAGCTTCACGTTGCCGACCAGCTCGCCGCGGTTCTCGGCCTGGTGCAGGTTGGCCTCGTCGGCCTCGACCTGCATGCTGCCCTGACGCAGGACCACGTTACCCGCGAGGGTGGCGATCTGCTTTTCCTGCTCGTAGCGGGAAACCTTCGCCGAGACGTAGGTCGGGGCCTCGTCGTTCGGCGTCTTGTCGTTCATGCCTGGACGTACCGGCTCGACGTAGGCGCCGCTGCAGTACGGACCCATTTCGGCCTGTTGTGCAGCGGTGAGCTTGTCGCGGGGGATCCAGTCGAGGTGGCTGTAGTCGCTGCTGCGCGACTTCAGGCCGCGGCCGCCGGATTCGGTGACCAGTTGTTTCGGCTCTTCGCCAGCGGCGCTGCTCGAGCTGCCCGAGGACTTCGAGCTGCTCGCGGCCGTGCCGCCAGCGCTGACGGAGGTGGCCCCATGCTGTGGGCGCGGTACTGTGCTGGCGCTGTTCTGCGAGGAGCAGTCCCAGGCGCCGGATGCGGAGGGCTGGCAGGCGAACTGCTCGCCGGGCGCCGCGGTCACAGTGGCGAGCGGTTGGATAGCCAGCAGGCCACCGGTCACCAGTAAGGGGAATTTTCTACGGAACACGGGGAAATTCACTGCCATCTTGTTAATCCGGGCTTCCTGCGAGCCTTCAGCCCAAAACGGGCCGCACGCCTATCGATGGGCTCAAAAAGATGCTGGATAATAAAGCATGACCCGCGCAACGGCTAGCGCCGTGGAGAACCCCGAAAAATGACCGAGGATGCTCGTTACCAGCAGATGATCCGCTGGTTGGACTTGAGTTTGCCCGCTGTGTTCAACGTGCAAGGCTGGGGGCAGGTGCCCGAGGCCAGCCTCACCGCGGCCAGCAGCGACGCCAGTTTCCGCCGTTATTTCCGCTGGCAGGGAGCCGGCCGCAGCCTGATCGTGATGGATGCGCCGCCACCCCAGGAAGACTGCCGTCCGTTCATCAAGGTCGCCGGCCTGCTGGCCGAGGCCGGCGTGCACGTTCCGAAGATTCTGGCCCAGGATGTCGAGCAGGGCTTCCTGTTGCTCGATGATCTGGGGCGGCAGACCTACCTTGATGTACTCACTGCGCAGAATGCCGAGGAGCTGTTCGAGAATGCCCTGGATGCCCTGGTGGCCTTCCAGCAGGTGGATGTGGTCGAGCGCCTGCCTGCCTACGACGAAGCCCTGTTGCGCCGCGAACTGCAGCTGTTCCCCGACTGGTACCTGCAGCGCCATCTGGGCGTGACGCTGGAGGGCGAACAGCTCGCTCGCTGGGAGCGCACCTGCGACCTGCTGGTGCGCAGCGCCCTGGCACAGCCCCGTGTGCTCGTGCACCGCGACTACATGCCGCGCAACCTGATGCTCAGCGAGCCGAACCCCGGCATCCTCGATTTCCAGGATGCGGTCTACGGTCCGGTGACCTATGACGTGACCTGCCTTTATAAGGATGCCTTCCTCAGTTGGCCGGAACCGCGGGTCCACGACGGCCTGTCGCGCTACTGGCGCAAGGCCCAGGCGGCCTGTATTCCGCTGCCGGAGAACTTCGAGACCTTCTTCCGCGCGAGCGACCTGATGGGCGCCCAGCGTCACCTGAAGGTGATCGGCATCTTCGCGCGCATCTGCCATCGCGATGGCAAGCCTCGCTACCTCGGCGATGTGCCGCGTTTCTTCCGCTACCTGGAAAGCGTCATCGCGCGCCGGCCGGAACTGGCCGACCTTGCTGCGCTGCTGGCCGACCTGCCCGAAGACGAGACGCATCCCGCATGAAGGCCATGATTCTCGCCGCAGGCAAGGGTGAACGCCTGCGCCCGCTGACCCTGCACACGCCCAAGCCGCTGGTGCGCGCTGGCGGCGTGCCGCTCATCGAGTACCAGTTGCAGGCGCTGCGCCAGGCTGGCTTCGATCAGTTGGTGATCAACCACGCCTGGCTTGGCCAGCAGATCGAAGACCACCTGGGCGATGGCTCGGCCTTTGGCGTGAGCATCCGCTATTCGCCCGAGGGCGAGCCGCTGGAAACCGGCGGCGGCATCTTCAAGGCACTGCCGCTGCTGGGGGACGACGCCTTCGTCATCGCCAACGGTGACATCTGGACCGACTTCGATTACGCAAGCCTGCACGGCGCGTTGGCCGAGGGCGACCTGGCGCATCTGGTGCTGGTGGATAATCCCGGCCACCACGCTCGGGGTGATTTCTGCCTGCGTGACGGCCGCGTCAGCGACTACCGGGAAGGTCAGCCGAGCCTGACCTACAGCGGCATCGCCATCCTCCGCCCGCAACTGTTCGACGGCTGCCAGCCCGGCGCGTTCAAGTTGGCGCCGTTGCTGCGCCAAGCGATGGAGGCGGGGCGTGTGAGTGGCGTGCACCATCGTGGCCGCTGGATCGATGTCGGCACCCACGAGCGGCTGGCAGACGTCGAACGCCAGTTGGCGGGGGGCTGAAGTGTTCTGGCCAGGTACCCTGGTGGGTGTCATCGCCGGATGGGCGTTGGTGAGCATTCCGGGCGCCATGCTTGGTGCGTTGCTCGGCCAGGTGCTCGACCGGCGCTTGAAGCAGCGCACTTGGCGGGGCTTGCTGGAGCAGTTGCGCGGCGGCCCTCGGGTAGGCGACCAGGAACTGCTCTTCCTGCTGCTCGGCAGACTGGCCAAGAGCCGCGGCCGTGTGGTCGATGCGCACATCCAGCAGGCGCGTTCCGAAATGCAGCGCCTGCAGCTGGATGACAAGTCCCGTCGCCAGGCCATCGATGCTTTCGGTCGCGGTAAGCTGGGCGGTGAATTGCTGGACGTCGGCCTGCGCCAGCGCCATGGCCAGGAGGCGACTGCCGAAGGGCTACTCCAGGCCTGTTGGCGAATGGCCTGGGCGAGCGGCACGCCGAACGCTGCGCAGAAGAACCTGCTGCTGCAGTGGGGCGATTCACTGGGGCTTTCTCGCTCCAGGGTATTGGCGATGTCGTCCGGTGCCGAGCCACCCAAGCCGCCGGCTAATCCGCGCGAATCCTATACCGGAGCGCTGCGATTGCTGGGCGTGACGGCAGAGAGTGAGCCGGAGGAGATCAAGCGCGCCTACCGCAAGCTGATCAGCCAGAACCACCCGGACAAGCTCGAAGGCATGGGTGCCAGCCCCGAGCGGATTGCTGCGGCGACCAACAGGACCCGCGAGATCCAGGCAGCCTACCTGCTGGTGCGCCAGCGTCGCGGCTTCCGCTGACTCAGGGCTGCTCGATCGGCTCCAGATGCATCGACAGCCAGCCGCGGATGCGCCGGTAAAGCTGTTCCTGCTCGGTGCCCAGGTCGGCTGGCAGCGCGTTCATGCCGATCTGCACATAGTTGGGGGCTTTCTGCCGCTTGCTGGCTTGCAGGCGCAGCTTGGCTGCCGCTACATCGGTTGCCTTGTCCTTGTAGTAGAAATCGCCGGTGGCGAGGTTCAGCAAGGGGACGGTCTCGTCCAGCGATGGTTTGAAGTCGCGCGGCATCTCCGGCGCCACCAGCAGCAGGTTCTTGATGTCCGCTGGTGCGCGCTCGCCCAGGTAGCGAGTGGCCCAATAGGCGCCGGTACCATGACCAAGCAGGACGATGGTTTTGGGTTTGTGCTGCTGCGCCAACTCGACCGCCGCCTGGATGCGCGCCAGCACCCGTTCGGCGTGGGCCTTGCGCAGCTCCACCGGGTCGGTGGGCGGCGGCGGGGCTTCCGGGCTGGCCTGGGCCGGTTCCGCACTGCCGGTCTCGGCAGTGCTTTCCGGAGTCGGCGTCGCGCTGCCTTGGCTGCCTTTCACTTCCGGTTTGCTCGCGCTATCGGCAGCGCTGGCGTCGGTGTCGGCGCTGGCCTTGTCGGGCGATTCCTTCGGGCGCGGTATCGGCGCGGTGCTCTGTGGATCGGGTAGGGTGACGGCCAGGGTCTGCCAGCCGGCATCGGGCAGCTTGCGCCGCAGCGGTCCGATCGCCACCGGCCAGTCGGCGCTTTCGCCATCGCCGGGGATGAGGATGACGGCGCCTTCGGCATCGGCGGTATTGGCCGGCAGCCAGAGGGCAAGGAAGGTTTCGTCGCTGGCCTTGAGTTCCTGGCGCTCGCTTTCGGGTAACTGGCGCACCAGGCCGTTGGCTTCGTCCTGGCTGCGCTCGCTCACCGCCTGGCGCACCACCGGTGCCGTGGTCGATTTTGCGTCGGTGGCGGGCTTGGCGTCCTCGGCCTGACTGGCGCCCAGCGGTGACAGGCCGAGGGACAGGCAAAGGGCGAGAAGCGTCGGTCGAGACAATTGCGGCATCGGTGATATCCCAGTCTGGCGGGCAGCACGCGGCGGGGCGCGAGTGCGGCCAGCCTAGCGGCTTGTATTAGCTTTGTCAGGCGCAGGCGTGCCGGGTTCAACCGGGGTTGCGGTAAGGTATGCCGGCCCTTTGCTTTGACCCGAGTGAAATCCATGGTGTTGTCGGCATGAGTCGTGTGTTCTGGAAAGCCTGCCTGGCGTGGTTCCTGTGCCTGCCGCTGCTGGCCATGGCGGAAACCGCCGTGCCGCCACTGGCGCTGGACGTAGCGCAGCGCGCCTGGCTTGCAGAGCATCCGCAACTGCGCGTGGGCGCCGTACTGGAGGCGCCCTATGTGCAGCAGGATCGCCGGCTGCAGCAGCTCTCCGGGGCCAACGTGGAATTGCTGGAATGGCTGGCCAAGGCCATGGGTGTCAGCCTCGAGTGGCGTACCTACCCGGACCAGGTCGCGTTGGAACGAGCCGTGCACAGCGGCGAAATCGACCTGGCGCCCGGCGTCAGCCAGACGCCCTCGACCCTTCGCGACTGGCTGTTTTCCGACCCCTACCTGCGCGTGCCGCGGCTGGTGGTGGGCGACCGCCGCAGCGGCACGTCAGTGGAGCTGGACAGCCTGCGCGAGGGCGAATCGGTGTCTGTGCGAGGGCCCGGCCCGGTGGTGGATTACCTCCGCAGCACCTATTCGGGCCTGACCCTGCAGATCGTCGATAGCGACCGCGAAGTGCTGCGGAAGGTGCTGGGCCGCGAGGCCAATTACGCAGTGATCGACGAGGCGCAACTGGCGCGGCTGACCCGCGAAACAGAATTTACCGGCCTCTGGGTGGTGGCCGATATCGGCTATCCACAATTGCTGCGCGTGGCGACACGGCGCGGCTTGCCGGAATTGGCCGGGATCATCGACGCGGCCCTGCGCGCGGTGCCGGCCAAGGACCTCGACCAGCTGCACGAACGCTGGCTGCAACCGACCTACCCGCGCCTGGGGTCTTCCCCCGGCTTCTGGCAGAACCTCTGCATCCTGCTCGGCCTGCTGCTGCTGTTCGCCGTTGCCGCACTGCTCTGGCTGCGCCGGCAGCACCGCGCATTGGAGTCGCGCCTGCTGGCGGCGCGCCGCGACATCGAACTGCGGCAGGCTGCCGAGCAGGCGTTGCGCCTGACCCAGTTCGCCATCGACAGCAGCACCGTCGGCATCCTCTGGGTCAACTGGGATAGCCATGTGCGCTACGCCAACCGCGCCGCCGAGGAGCTGCTCGGTTATGCCGCGGGCGCCGTGGTGGACCGGCCGCTGGCGGACTTCGAGCCGACGCTGAACATGGACCGCTGGCTCAACCTCTGGCGCCGCGCGCGCAACGCCGACGAAGCTCCGCTGAGCTTCGAAACCCGCTGCCTGCGCGCCGACGGCCAATGGCTGCCGGCCGACGTCTCGCTGAGCTTCCTGCGCTTCGGTGATTCGGAGTACCTGCTGGTCTTCCTCAGCGACGTCACCGAACGCCGCCGCGCCCGCGCCGCGCTGGAAGAGAGCGAGGCGCGTCTGCAGGGCATCGCCGCCAACGTGCCGGGGCTGGTGTTCCGCCTGGAGCCCAACGCGCCGGACGACGACTCCGATTTTGCTTACATCAGCTTCATCACCGGCGGCAGCGAAACCTCGCTGGGCTACTCGCCCGGTTACCTGCGTGAGAGCGGCCTGGGCATCATGGGCCTGGTGCATCCGTCCGAGCGCGAGGGCTATCTCGCCAGCCAGCTGGAAGCGGTGGCAGGCCAGCGCAACTGGCTGTGGCAGGGCCGCATCCTCACCCGCAGCAACGAGCCGCGCTGGGTCGACATCAAGGCGACGGTGCGGACCCTGGACGACGGTCGGTCGGCCTGGGACGGCGTGGTCTGGGACATCACCGAGCACAAGCAGATCGAGCTCGAACTGCAGGATTCCCGCGGGCAACTGCGCGAGCTGTCGGCGCACCTGGAGAGCGTGCGGGAGGAGGAGAAGGCGCGCATCGCCCGCGAGGTGCACGATGAATTGGGCCAGGTGCTCACCGTGCTGAAGCTGGAAACCTCGATGTGCGAACTGGCCTATGGCGAGCTGGACGCGGGGCTGCGCGAGCGCCTGGACAACATGAAGCGTCTTATCGCCCAGTTGTTCCAGCTGGTGCGCGATGTGGCCACCGCGTTGCGCCCGCCGATCCTCGATGCCGGCATCGGTTCGGCGGTGGAGTGGCAGGCGCGCCGCTTCGAATCGCGCACGCAGATTCCCTGCCTGGTGGAGGTGCCGGAGAACCCGCCGGAGCTGTCCGACGCCAAGGCCATCGGCCTGTTCCGCATCCTCCAGGAGGCGCTGACCAATGTGATGCGCCATGCCCAGGCGCATACTGTGGAACTGCAGTTGAGCGTCGAGGGCAGCGAGCTGTGCCTGCGCATCGCCGATGACGGCGTGGGCTTCGATCCGCAGGCCACGCGCCAGGGTGTTTCCTTCGGCCTGGTGGGCATGCGCGAGCGGGTGCTGATGTTCGGCGGCACCCTGCAGATCGACAGCCAGCCTGGGGAGGGCACCACGCTGTGGATCCGGGTGCCTCTGCGCTCCCGAAGCGCTTAATCGGGCGACAACGGCATCGGCAACGATAACGACAATGACAATGACAAGTGCGAAGCGGGAGGAAGGGCAGTGATTCGAGTGCTGGTGGCGGAAGACCATACGATCGTGCGCGAGGGCATCAAGCAACTGATCGGCATGGCCAAGGACCTGCAAGTGGTCGGCGAGGCCACCAATGGCGAGCAACTGCTCGAGAACCTGCGCCAGACCCCCTGCGAAGTGGTCCTGCTGGATATCTCGATGCCTGGCGTCAATGGCCTGGAGGCCATCCCGCGTATCCGTGCGTTGAATAATCCGCCGGCGATCCTGATGTTGTCGATGCACGACGAGGTGCAGATGGTCGCCCGCGCACTGAAGGTCGGCGCCGCTGGCTACGCCACCAAGGACAGCGACCCGGCGCTGCTGCTCACGGCGATCCGCAAGGTCGCCAGCGGTGGCCGCTACATCGACCCGGACCTCGCCGACCGCATGGTCTTCGAAGTCGGCCTCACCGATTCGCGTCCACCCCACGCACTGCTCTCCGAGCGTGAATTCTCGGTGTTCGAGCGCCTGGTTCACGGCGAAGGCGTCAACGAGATCGCCCAACAACTGGCGGTCAGCAGCAAGACCATCAGCACCCACAAGGCGCGGCTGATGCAGAAACTCAATGCCAACTCGGTGGCCGATCTGGTGCGCTACGCCATGGAGCACAAGCTCGTCTGACCGACCCGTGCCGCCGGTTTGATCTGCGGCAGATGGCTCGCTGAATTTTCCCTTCACTCTGTGCGACGTGTCCGATTTCTGTAACAAACCGTCTATCTAGCGGGCGTGAGGCAGGGAATGATTGCCCGCTTCATGCGGTACGTCGTGATAACAAGGAGAAGAAGATGTTGCGAGCGGTAAGGGGAGGGCTGCTGTTCGGCCTGCTGGGGAGCGCTGCGATGCCGGCGCTGGCGGACTACGTCACGGTGATTTCCTTCGGTGGCGCCAACAAGGAAGCCCAGGAGGCAGCCTTCTACAAACCGTTCAAGGAAGTGACCGGCAACGCCGTCGTCCACGGCTCCTACAACGGCGACCTGGCCAAGCTCAAGCGCATGGTGGAAATCAGCCACGTGTCCTGGGACGTGGTGGAAGTCGAGGCTCCCGAACTCGCGCGCGGCTGCGAGGAAGGGCTGTTCATGAAGCTTGACCCGAAGACCCTGGGCAACACCGCCGATTTCGTTCCCGGCGCGGTGCAGCCGTGCGGCGTTGGCATCTTCGTCTGGACCACGCTGCTGGCCTACAACCAGAACAAGCTGCAGGGCACGCCCAGCAGTTGGGCGGATTTCTGGGACACGAAGAAATTCCCCGGCAAGCGCGGCCTGCGCTGGGGCGCGAAGTACAGCCTGGAATTCGCCCTGATGGCCGATGGTGTCGCGCCCAGGGACGTCTACAAGGTGCTCGCCACCAATGACGGCGTCGATCGCGCCTTCCGCAAGCTCGACGAACTGAAGCCGAACATCAACTGGTGGAAATCCGGCCAGGACCCGGTGCGCGATCTCGCCGACGGCACCGTGGCGATGAGCTCCGCCTATAACGGCCGGATCGCCGCCGCGCAGGGCGAGCAGAAGGGCTTCCGCATGGTCTGGGCCGGCGGTATCTACGACTTCGATTTCTGGGCGCTGCCCTCGGGCGTGTTCAAGAAGGAACTGGCCGAGCAATTCGTCAACTTCGCCGGCCAGCCGCAACAGCAGAAGGCCTTCGCCGAAAACATTTCCTACGGCCCGACCAACCGCAAGGCGGTGGAGCTGCTGGCGCCGGATGTGGCGGCGAACCTGCCGACCGCGCCGCAGAACATCGCCAATGCCGTCGGCATGGACGTGGCGTTCTGGGCCGAGCACGGCGATGCGCTGGAGAAGCGCTTCCAGACCTGGGCCAAGCGCTGATCCGCGGACTGCCGACCAGCTATTGGTCGGCAGTCGGTTTCCCTGTTTTTTGTAGGGCGATCCCTACAAAGCATCCTCTCTAAGCCTTATAGCAATCTCTCATACCGCCCGATTTGCGCGCCGGTCCAGCTTCTCTAGGCTTGAGATCAACGGCATTTACAAAAAAACAAAGGTGCGGTGATGGCCGAGAATCAGGCAAACGATGTGCTGGTGAGTTTCCGTGGCGTGCAGAAGAGCTACGACGGCGAATCCCTCATCGTGAAGGACCTCAATCTGGACATTCGCAAAGGCGAATTCCTGACACTGCTGGGGCCGTCCGGTTCCGGCAAGACCACCAGCCTGATGATGCTGGCCGGTTTCGAAACTCCTACCGCCGGTGAAATTCAGCTCGCCGGCCGCGCCATCAACAACGTCCCCCCGCACAAGCGCGACATCGGCATGGTGTTCCAGAACTATGCGCTGTTCCCGCACATGACGGTGGCCGAGAACCTGGCCTTCCCGCTCTCCGTGCGCGGCATGAGCAAGACCGATGTCAGCGAGCGCGTGAAGCGTGCGCTGTCGATGGTCCAGCTCGACACCTTCGCCGGCCGTTATCCCGCCCAGCTCTCCGGTGGCCAGCAGCAGCGTGTGGCCCTGGCCCGCGCGCTGGTCTTCGAGCCGCAACTGGTGCTGATGGACGAACCCCTGGGTGCGCTGGATAAACAGCTGCGTGAACACATGCAGATGGAGATCAAGCACATCCACCAGCGCCTCGGCGTGACCGTGGTCTACGTGACCCACGACCAGGGCGAAGCCCTAACCATGTCCGACCGCGTGGCCGTGTTCCACCAGGGCGAGATCCAGCAGATCGCTCCGCCGGCCGAGCTCTACGAGCACCCGCGCAACTCCTTCGTCGCCAACTTCATTGGCGAGAACAACCGCATCGCCGGCCAGCTCCAGGCCCGCGATGGCGACCGCTGCACCGTTGGCCTGGCCCGTGGCGAGAAGGTCGAGGCGCTGGCGGTCAACGTCGGCAATGTCGGTGACACCGTCAGCCTGTCGATCCGCCCCGAGCGCGTGCGCCTCAACGGCCACAGTGAAAACTGCGTAAACCGCTTCTCCGGCCGTGTCGCCGAATTCATCTACCTGGGCGACCACGTGCGCATTCGCCTGGAGGTCTGCGGTCGTACCGATTTCTTCGTCAAACAGCCGATCGCCGAGCTCGATCCCGCGCTCAGTGTTGGCGACGTGGTTCCGCTGGGCTGGGAAGTAGAGCACGTCCGCGCGCTCGACCCACTGTCCGCGGCGTAACGAAAGCGGACCGGCCACTCCCGGACGCATCCAAGAAAAACAAACTGCACACTGTGGAGACAACAATAATGTCGAAGTCCTTGAAAGCATCGGGGCTCAAACTCGCAGCGCTGACTCTGGGCGTGGCCTTTGCGGCCCAGTCCATGGCCGCCACCGACCTGACCGTGGTGTCCTTCGGCGGCGCCAACAAGAACGCCCAGGTGAAGGCGTTCTACGAGCCCTACGAAAAATCCACCGGCAACAAGATCGTCGCCGGCGAATACAACGGCGAGATGGCCAAGGTGAAGGCCATGGTCGACACCAACAGCGTCTCCTGGGACCTGGTGGAAGTCGAATCGCCGGAACTGGCCCGCGGCTGTGACGAAGGCCTGTTCGAAGAAATCGACCCGGCCATCCTCGGCAAGGCCGAAGACTACGTGCCGGGCGCCGTCAGCAACTGCGGCGTCGGCTTCTTCGTCTGGTCGACCGTACTGGCCTACAACGCCGACAAGCTGAAGAGCGCGCCGACCAGCTGGGCCGATTTCTGGGACACCCAGAAATTCCCGGGCAAGCGCGGCCTGCGCAAGGGCGCCAAGTACACCCTGGAATTCGCCCTGATGGCCGACGGCGTCGCGCCCAAGGACGTCTACAAGGTGCTGGCCACCAAAGAAGGCCAGGACCGCGCCTTCAAGAAACTCGACCAGATCAAGCCGAACATCCAGTGGTGGGAAGCCGGCGCCCAGCCGCCGCAGTACCTCGCCTCCGGTGACGTGGTCATGAGCTCTGCCTACAACGGCCGCATCGCCGCCGTGCAGAAAGAGAGCAACCTGAAGATCGTCTGGAACGGCGGCATCTACGACTTCGACGCCTGGGCCATCCCCAAAGGCGCCAAGAAGAAGGACGAGAGCCTGAAGTTCATCGCTTTCTCGGTCCAGCCCGAGCAGCAGAAGACCTACTCCGAGAACATCGCCTACGGCCCGGTCAACAAGAACGCCGTACCGCTGCTGAGCAAGGACCTGCTGAAAGACATGCCGACCACCCCGGAAAACATGCAGGGCCAGGTGGGCATGGACGTGACCTTCTGGGCTGACTACGGCGAGCAGCTGGAACAGCGCTTCAACGCCTGGGCTGCCAAGTAAGCAGCCGTCCCTTGCCGTCGCGGCTGCCCGAGCCGCGACGGACCGGAGCCGCCGTTCCCCCTCGCGGCGGTTCCTCCTGACACCACACCTTGGCCGCTCCCGGGCGGCCTGTTTTACCGGAGTTCGCTATGGCCACCGCTGTGTCTCTGAACGAGGTCGCCGGCCCCACCCTCAAGCAGCGCCTGGCGCGCGCGGAGCGGATGAACCGTCTGAAGTCCCAGGCGCTGGTGCTGCCCCTGCTGGTCTTCCTGCTGCTGACCTTCCTGGTGCCCATCGCGGCGCTGCTCTACAAGAGCGTGAACAACCCCGAGGTCGTCGGCGCGATGCCGCTGACCGTCAACGCCATTTCCGAATGGGACGGCAAGTCGCTGCCCTCGGACGCGGTGTACAAGGCGCTGAGCGAAGACCTGGTCGCCGCGCGCAAGAACCAGACCATCGGTGACCTCTCCAAGCGCCTGAACATGGAACTGGCCGGCTACCGCAGCCTGCTGTCCAAGACCGCCCGCGCGCTGCCGTTCAAGGAGCAGCCGGCGTCGTACAAGGATGCGATGGAAGCTCTCGACGAGCGCTGGGGTGACCCGGCCTACTGGCAGGCGATCCGCCGCAATGCCAGCTCCGTCACGCCTTATTACCTGCTGGCGGCACTCGATCACCGCATTGACGACCTGGGCGAGATCGCCCGCGCCACGCCTGACCAGTCGATCTACCTGGACATCTTCGCCCGCACCTTCTGGATGGGCGCGGTGATCACCCTGATCTGCCTGGCGCTGGCCTACCCGCTGGCCTACCTGCTGGCGATCCTGCCGACCCGCAAGTCCAACCTGCTGATGATCATGGTGCTGCTGCCGTTCTGGACCTCGATCCTGGTGCGCGTTGCTGCGTGGATCGTGCTGCTGCAGTCGGGCGGCCTGATCAACGGCGCGCTGTTGAAGATGGGCCTGATCGACCAGCCGCTGCAGCTCGTGTTCAACCGCACCGGCGTGTACATCTCCATGGTGCACATCATGCTGCCGTTCATGATCCTGCCGATCTACAGCGTGATGAAGGGCATTTCCCCGAGCTACATGCGCGCCGCGATTTCCCTGGGCTGCCACCCGTTCGCCAGCTTCTGGAAGGTCTACTTCCCGCAGACCGTGGCCGGTGTCGGCGCCGGTTGCCTGCTGGTGTTCATCCTGTCGATCGGCTACTACATCACCCCGGCGCTGCTGGGCAGCCCGAACGACCAGATGGTCAGCTACTTCGTCGCCTTCTACACCAACACCACCATCAACTGGGGCATGGCCACGGCCCTGGGCGGCCTGCTGCTGTTCGCCACCCTGGTGCTCTACGTGATCTATGGCTGGCTGGTGGGCGCGAGCCGCCTGCGCCTGGGCTGATGGAGCCTGTTCAAGACCTTGCCGAACGCAGCTCAGGCAAGGCGAGAACAGGCGAGAAAGCGCAGTTTACGCGCTGTAAATGAGCATTTTGAGCCTGTTCTCAACGCCGCATGAGCAAGTGCAGGCTGGTATTGAGCAGGCTCCGAGGAGAACAAGAAGATGCTGAGTCCTTACATGTCCCCGGTCGAGCGCGTGTGGTTCTACACCCTGCGCATCCTCTGCGGCCTGATCCTGCTGTTCCTGGTGCTGCCGGTACTGGTTATCGTGCCGCTGTCGTTCAACTCCGGCACCTTCCTGGTCTACCCGCTGCAGGGTTTCTCCCTGCGCTGGTATGCCGACTTCTTCAACTCCGCCGAGTGGATGCGCGCGCTGACCAACAGCATCATCGTCGCCCCGGCGGCCACCGTGCTGGCCATGGTCTTCGGCACCCTGGCGTCGATCGGCCTGACCCGTGGCGACTTCCGCGGCAAGGCGCTGATCATGAGCCTGGTGATTTCGCCGATGGTCGTGCCGGTGGTGATCATCGGCGTGGCGAGCTACCTGTTCTTCGCGCCGCTGGGCCTGGGCAACAGCTATATCTCGCTGATCATCGTCCACGCGGTGCTCGGTGTGCCCTTCGTCATCATCACCGTGTCGGCGACCCTGCAGGGCTTCAACTACAACCTGGTGCGTGCCGCCGCGAGCCTGGGCGCGCCGCCGGTGCTGACCTTCTTCAAGGTCACCCTGCCGCTGATCGCTCCCGGCGTGATTTCCGGTGCGCTGTTCGCCTTCGCCACGTCCTTCGATGAAGTCGTGGTGACCCTGTTCCTTGCCGGCCCCGAGCAGGCCACCCTGCCGCGCCAGATGTTCAGCGGCATCCGCGAGAACCTCAGCCCGACCATCGCCGCCGCGGCGACCCTGCTGATCGGTTTCTCCGTCCTGCTCCTGCTGACCCTCGAGTGGCTGCGCGGCCGCAGCGAGAAACTGCGTACCGCCCCGACTTCCTGAGTTCACAGTGTTTCGCGGACGTTCCCGTCGCCGTGCTCACCCACGGCGGCGGGACCGGTCCGCGATTTTTTTTGCCTGAATTTCCGCCTGGGCTTGCCCCGCTCGGCATCGACTATCGGCCCAGTCCCCTTCCAGCCGTCCGAGCGGCTACAATGCGCGCCATCCGTGATTTCCGCCCACAGAGGTGCGCCATGCAACCCTACGCCATCGCTCCGTCGATCCTGTCCGCCGATTTCGCCCGCCTGGGCGAGGACGTCGACAAGGTGCTCGCCGCCGGCGCCGACATCGTCCACTTCGATGTGATGGACAACCACTACGTGCCGAACCTGACCATCGGCCCGATGGTCTGCACGGCCCTGCGCAAGTACGGCGTCACCGCGCCCATCGACGTGCACCTGATGGTTTCCCCGGTGGATCGCATCATCGGCGACTTCATCGAAGCCGGCGCCACCTACATCACCTTCCACCCCGAAGCCACCCAGCACATCGACCGCTCCCTGCAACTGATCAAGGACGGCGGCTGCAAGGCCGGGCTGGTATTCAACCCGGCCACCTCGCTGGACGCGCTGAAGTACGTGATGGACAAGATCGACATGGTCCTGCTGATGAGCGTGAACCCCGGCTTCGGCGGGCAGAAGTTCATCCCCGGCACCCTCGACAAGCTGCGAGAAGCCCGCGCGCTGATCGACGCTTCCGGCCGCGATATCCGTCTGGAAATCGACGGCGGGGTGAATGTGAAGAACATCCGCGAGATCGCCGCTGCTGGCGCCGACACCTTCGTCGCCGGTTCCGCCATCTTCAACGCACCGGACTACGCCGAGGTCATTCGCGCCATGCATGCCGAGCTGGCGCAGGCGCGCAAGTGATGAGCGCTGCACAACTGCCGTTCGCCGGGCTGCCGCGTCTGGTGATGTTCGACCTGGACGGCACCCTGGTGGACTCGGTCCCCGACCTCGCTGCGGCGGTGGACAAGATGCTGCTGGCGCTCGGGCGCCAGCCGGCCGGCCTGGACGCCGTGCGTTACTGGGTCGGCAACGGCGCGCGCGTACTGGTGCGCCGCGCCCTGGCGGGCGACATCGAGCATGAAAGTGTCAGCGAAGAAGACACCGAGCGCGCGCTGGAACTCTTCATGGACGCCTACGCCGACAGCCATGCGTTGACCGTGGTCTACCCCGGCGTCATCGAGACCCTGAAGTGGCTGAAGAAGCGCGGCGTCGAGCTGGCGCTGATCACCAACAAGCCCGAGCGCTTCGTTGGTCCGCTGCTGGACGAGATGAAGCTGGGCAAGTTCTTTCGCTGGATCATCGGTGGCGACACCCTGCCGCAGCAGAAGCCCGACCCGGCCGCGCTGCTGTTCGTAATGAAGATGGCCGGTGTATCGGCAGAGCAGGCGCTGTTCGTCGGCGACTCGCGCAACGACATCCTTGCGGCCAAGGCCGCCGGCGTGCGCAGCGTCGGCCTGAGCTACGGCTATAACCATGGCCGCCCCATTGCCGAAGAAACCCCGACGCTGGTGCTCGACGACCTGCGCCATCTGCTGCCTTGCTTCGACTCGGGCAAAGCGATAGTGTTGCCCGACTCCGCTTCAAAACCCGCTCAGCGAGACAGCACCGTGGAAACGGCTCCCCACACACTCTGGATGAAAGTCATCAAGGCCCTGGCCCGCTGGCGCTGGCGCGCCTGACATCCTTTGGCCGGCACGACCGGCGTGTGTGCACCCAAGTCCGTTTCCCCCTCAGAGCCCGTTTACTATCTGCTGCGCGTCGGCGGCACTGCGTTGAAATCGCTTTCGAGATGCTCATTTACTGCGTGTAAACTCCGCTCTCTCAAGCGATTTCGCCTTGTTCCGCTCTAGCTCGCGAGATCCTAAACAGGCTCTTATTCCACGAGGCTGATCATGACCCGCGAAGAATTCCAGCGCCTGGCCGCCGAAGGCTACAACCGCATTCCGCTGACCTGCGAAACCCTTGCCGACTTCGACACCCCGCTGTCGATCTACCTCAAGCTCGCCGACGGTCCGAACACCTACCTGCTCGAATCCGTGCAGGGCGGCGAGAAGTGGGGTCGCTACTCGATCATCGGCCTGCCCAGCCGCACCGTGCTGCGCGTCTACGGCCACCAGGCGAGCATCAAGGTCGACGGCGTCGAGACCGAGAGCTTCGAATGTGCCGACCCGCTGGCCTTCGTCGAAGCGTTCAAGGATCGCTACCGCGTGCCGACCATCGCCGGCCTGCCGCGCTTCAACGGCGGCCTGGTGGGCTACTTCGGCTATGACTGCGTGCGCTACGTCGAGCAGCGCCTGGCGCAGTGCCCGAACCCGGACCCGCTGAACAATCCGGACATCCTGCTGATGGTCTCCGACGCGGTCGTCGTGTTCGACAACCTTGCCGGCAAGATGCACGCGATCGTCCTCGCCGATCCGGCCCAGGCCGATGCCTACGACAAGGGGCTGGCGCAACTGGATGAGCTGCTGGAGCGCCTGCGTCAGCCGATTACCCCGCGCCGCGGCCTGGACTTCAGCGCGGTCAACGCGCCGGAGCCGCAGTTCCGCGCCAGCTTCACCCGCGAGGATTACGAGCGGGCGGTGGATACCGTGAAGGAGTACATCCTCGCCGGTGACTGCATGCAGGTCGTGCCGTCGCAGCGCATGTCCATCGACTTCAGCGCCGCGCCCATCGACCTGTACCGCGCGCTGCGCTGCTTCAACCCGACGCCGTACATGTACTTCTTCAACTTCGGCGACTTCCATGTCGTCGGCAGCTCGCCGGAAGTGCTGGTGCGTGTCGAAGATGGCGAAGTCACCGTGCGCCCCATCGCTGGTACCCGCCCGCGTGGCGCGACCGAAGAAGTCGACCGCGCGCTGGAAGAGGACCTGCTGTCCGACGCCAAGGAAATCGCCGAGCACCTGATGCTCATCGACCTGGGCCGCAACGACGTCGGTCGCGTGTCGCAGACCGGCAGCGTGAAGGTCACCGAGCAGATGGTGATCGAGCGCTACTCCAACGTCATGCACATCGTTTCCAACGTGAACGGCCAGCTCAAGCCGGAGCTCTCGGCGATGGACGCCCTGCGCGCCATCCTGCCGGCCGGCACGCTGTCCGGCGCACCGAAGATCCGCGCCATGGAAATCATCGACGAGCTGGAGCCGGTCAAGCGTGGCGTCTACGGCGGTGCCGTGGGATATCTCGCGTGGAACGGCAACATGGATACCGCCATTGCCATTCGCACCGCGGTGATCAAGAACGGCGAACTCCACGTGCAGGCCGGCGGCGGTATCGTCGCCGACTCGGTGCCGGCGGCGGAGTGGGAAGAAACCATCAACAAGCGCCGCGCGATGTTCCGCGCCGTGGCGCTGGCCGAGCACACCGCGCGTTTGCACGGTAACGATTGAGTCGCTGACTCGACTGAAAAGCCCCGCTTCGGCGGGGCTTTTTCTTTTCGTAGGAGCGGACTCCGTCTGCGATATCCAGCTACGAGTCGCGCCGGGAGCTATCGCGGACGGAGCCCGCTCCTACGCGATACATCAGGTTCCCTGACTCGGCTTTCGCGCAGTCGCCGGCTGCTCCTACAAGAGCCTGATCACCCGGCCTGGCGCGCCTCCATCACCTGAAGACCCGACTTGCGCTGAACCAAGGCAGCATTCGCCTGCTGCGAGCGCTCCTCCACATACGCAGCGAGATGATCCACCGCGACGTATTGCATTGCCTTGTGGCTGTCATCCAGCGTGGTCACCGGCAGGGCGATGCGCCCGCAGGACAGTGCCTTGCTGAAATTCTCCCGGTTCAGGTTGCGGAACCAGCGCTCGCGCACTTGCTCCAGCGGCACCAGGACGTCCCCGAAGATCTGATAGACCAGGCTCACCGTCTCCGGGCGCGGGGCGGGGCGAATATCGGCGGTCGACTGCATGGGACTCTCCTGTTCCGATGGTGGTGGCGACAGAAGAAAATATAGCAAAGGTTGTATTTCTTTTCAATCGCCGCGCAGAGAAAACCCCGCCGAAGCGGGGTTCATGATCCGCAGGCGACGCTCAGCGAACCAGGGTCGGTGCGCGGCGATGGCGTACCGTCGACCACCAGAACACCCAGCCGATCATGCGGATCTGCCCGCTGTCGAACTGCTCCGCCGGGTACTCCTCGTCAGGGTATTCGTCGCGGTTGAAGCTGCGCAGGCGGATGCCTCCGCCAGGCAGGCGATAGACGAACTTCACCCGCAGCATGCCCTCATGTTCCAGGGCGTAGATCTCACCGTCGGTGATGTGCGTGGTGGCCGTGTCGATGCCGATGGTGGAGCCATCCATGATCAGCGGCTCCATGCTGTTGCCGGTGAGCTGGGCGCAGATCGCCGCCGCCGGGTCGACTCCCGCAGCGCGCAAGGTGGCGTAAGAGAAACGCAGCTTGCGCCCCTCTATCTCGCGCACCGCGGTGCGGCCGGCGCCAGCCGCCAGTTCCACTTCCTTGTACAGGCGTAGTTCCACTTCGTCCTCGTCCAGCGGTGTGTCGCTATCCCATGGGTGCAGCGGTTCCAGCCGCAGCGGGCTGCCATCGGCTGGGCGCACTACCGGCGCGCTGGTGGTGGCCGCCGGCGAACCTTCTCCGGTCGCCAGCCAGGTCGGCGAGACGCCCAGGGCGCTGGCGATCTCGATCAGCTTGCGCGTGCTCTGCGCCTTGCCCGAGGTCAGCTTGTGGATGGTGTTCTGCGAAACCCCGGCAGCTTCGGCCAGGGTTTCCTGCTTCAGGTTACGCGAGGCCATCGCCTGTTTGAGGCGGTCTGCCAGCGTTGATGAGGGTGAGTTTTCCATGAGGGCACTCTACCTCCTGGGTTGTAGGCTGTAAATAGCTTTGGTGTTGACTAAATATAGCCATGGTTGTAATCATTAAAGCCAGCAGCCGACCGAAGAGATGAATACCGGTTCGGCTGAAGGGAGGCGAACGGCTTCCCCCTCACCGCGGCAAGGATGCCGCGGGTTGCCTGCGAAGCGCGATGCGCGGGGCAGGCTGGAGGGCGCGGGCAGGCCAGGGAGGTGCTGCCCGCGCACCGGCAAGGGACGCCGCCACGATGGTCAGGCGTCCGCGACGAACAGATCGCGACTGACCACCACAGGCCGACCGAAGGCTCGGCGACCACGGAGGGCAGGTCGCCAGGAGGACCTTCATGAATCAACACCTACAACACGCCAGGCATTGCGCACACGCCGTCGATACGGAGGTGCACCGTGGCTGATATCGCTGACTACGCCAACGACCTGGTGCTCGACCGGATCGAAGACCTGCTGCACAGCCGCCGCTCTCGCCTGGCAGTCAGCTCCGCCGAGTATTGCGAAGACTGCGGCGACGATATTCCACCCGCACGTCGACTGGCCGCACCGGGCTGTACGCGCTGCATCGACTGCCAGGCAATGGACGAACTGGAGCGGCGGCACTGAGCCGCCAGGGAGAAATGCCGTGATCAAACCGATCGATGAAATGCTCAAGCTCTGGGCCGAGGAAATGCACAATCCGGGTAGCGCTGGCGGTGGTTACGCGGGGGGCAACCTGCTGGCGATGATGATTGCCAACAGGGGCGAAATGATCCGCGGTACCCGGGGCAGCAAGGTGATCCTCGATCGCGTCGCCGAACTGGACCTGATCATCAACCAGTTGCCGGACGAGCAGAAAGACGTCGTCACCGAGCACTACCTCAACCGCGACAGCGAAGCCGCGCAGAAGTACCGGCACTGCCGCTGCAGCCGCAACACCTTCTACCTGCGCCTGCATGTGGCGCACCAGAGCATCCAGTCGCGGCTGATGCGCCGCGCCGCCTGAATCCTTCCTGCCCTTCTCCGAAGCCCGGCCCTGCGCCGGGCTTCGTGCTTTTCGTGGGGGACCTTGAGCTATGCTCGCGCCCCATGAAAACGCCTATTCTTCTCCGCCGCGCTGAACCGGCCGACGCCGATGCCATCCTGCGCATCCTCGGCGAAACCTATGAAGCCACCTGGAAGCCCGCGCTGAGTGCCCAAGCCATCGCGCGCTTCGAGTCTTCCGCACATACCGTCGCCTATGTGCGCGAACGCCTGCCGCATTTCCGGGTCGCCTGCATCGATGGCGAGATCGTCGGCCTGCTCGATTGGCGCGACGACTTCATCGATGCTCTGCACGTCTCACCCGGCCAGCAGCGCCGCGGTATTGGTGCTGCGTTGCTGGATCACGCGGAACAGAATATCCGCGCTGCAGGTTTCGCCCGGGCCCGGCTGGAGACCGACACCTTCAACCAGCAGGCGCGCGCTTTCTATGGCAAGCACGGCTATGCGGAGGTCGATTTCTACCCGGATGAGGAGTGGTACAGCGGCTTTACCACCGTGCTGATGAGCAAGGTGCTCTGAAATTTCAGACGCTGGATTTCGGTGTTTCGGCAGTACATTACGGTGTGTCATCTGCGTATTGCAGCGCATTCCCTAAGAAGCCTTGTTCCGGCGGGAATCGGGGGGTAAAAAGTAGTCATTCTTGTAAAGGTGCG
Source organism: Pseudomonas sp. C9-3 (assembly GCF_032392015.1). Lineage (NCBI taxonomy): Bacteria > Pseudomonadati > Pseudomonadota > Gammaproteobacteria > Pseudomonadales > Pseudomonadaceae > Pseudomonas > Pseudomonas sp. C9-3. Next base: position 6,525,219 of record NZ_CP135919.1, read on the forward strand.
TCCCCAGGGAGCACAACGCGAAACACCGAAAAGCCCGGCCTCAGCGCCGGGCTTTTTCATGCCCGCGTTTTTTTGAACCGCCGATTTGGCGGGCGGCCGGCGAGCTTGTCGGCAGTGATCCCCGGCCGGCTGATAGCCGCCGGTTTCGCCCGTTCGCGGGCGTCTTTATCCAAGGTGAGCCAATGGGCAACGAACCTCAGACCCTGGCCGACGTGCCTTTGTGGGGGCTGATCCTGCTCGCGGTTGCGGGCGGCATCAGCGGTGAAATGTGGCGCGCCGACAAAGCGGGCCTGGGCGGCTGGCGATTGCTGCGACGCCTGGCGCTGCGCTCCGGTGCTTCCATCGTCTGCGGCATGGCGGTGATGTTCCTGGCCATGGCCTGCGGCGCCTCGCTGACTCTCGCTGCGGCCATCGGCAGCCTGACCGCGGCGGCCGGTGCGGAGATCGCCGTCGGTCTTTATGAACGCTGGGCGGCGAAGCGCCTGGGCGTCTGCGAACTGCCGCCGAGCGAGCGCGGACAAGAGTGATGCTTCAAGGAGACGACATGTCCGAACAACCTTTGACCCTCGCCCTGCTGCTCGACACGGTGGAGCAGGCGCTATCCACGCGGCTGACCGAGATCGGCGCCTTTCTGCGTGGCCCACTCAAGCAAGCGCCGGCGACACTTCCTGCGCTGGCGCTGGAGTACGCCGGCCTGCTACCCGGCCGTGATCCCGGCAATGGGCAGACCGCACTGGTCTGTCGGCTCCAGGCGCGCATTCTGGTAGCAATGGATGACGCGCAAGCCGAGGCCTTTGCACTGCGCAACGTCGCCGCGCTGGCCATGCTATTGCGCGCCCAGAACTGGGGGCTGGAACTGGAACCGGTCAGCTTCATCCAGGCCCAGCCGGACACCGAAAGTCCTGCGCTGGCGACGTGCCGGGCGTGGCTGGTCGAGTGGCAGCAACCGGTATTGCTCGGTGAAACGGAATGGCCATGGGAAGACCAGCCGCCGGGCAGCCTGGTGCTGGGGTTCGATCCCGAGACCGGTCCCGGCCATGAGGACGACTACTTCGATCCTGGAGCGCTGCAATGAACCAGGACTACGTGAGCGCCGAGCACGACCGCATGCTGGCCGCGCTGGTCATGCCATGCGAGGTGGTAGCGGTGGACCTGGCGGCGGCGCGGGTACGCGTGCGGTCCGGCGAATGGACCAGCGCCTGGGTGCGCTGGCACGCACAGGCCGCTGGTGCCGCTCGGCACTGGCGCGCGCCGAGCCTGGGCGAGCAGGGCGTATTGCTGAGCCCGTCAGGCATGGCCGCGATGGGCACCTTCGTGCCCGGCTTGTTCGGGGCGGCAGCGGCTGCGCCGAACAATCGCGGCGAGGTGGAGAGCTGGCATTTCCCCGATGGCGCGGTGCTGAGCTACGACTGGCAGGCGCATCGCTACGACCTGCAACTGCCTGCTGGCAGTGCAACGGTGAAGGTCGGTGGCACCGAGGTGATGATCGATCCGGGGGCGGTGACCGTCACCGCCGCGAGCATCCAGCTGACCGGGCCGGTGAACATCAAGGGCGCGCTGACGGTGAACGGCAATATCAGCAGCACCGGTTCGATCATGGACACCGCCGGCAACAGCAATCACCACACCCACTGACGACAGTCGATTATCAACCCGGGCCCGCCATGTGCGGGCCTTTGCATTTCTGGAGACCTGCCATGGGCAAAGAATCCTGTGCGCACCCTGAGTGGCGGAGGGCGCGGCCATGATCGGCATGGATCGGCGCAACGGTCAGCCGCTCAGTGGGCTGGCACACCTGAAACAATCCATCGAGGACATCCTCGGCACGCCGCTGGGCAGTCGACGCATGCGCCCCGAGTACGGCAGTCGCCTGCGGCGCATGGTCGACCTGCCGGTGACCGAGGGCTGGAAGGGCGCAGTACAGGCGGAAGTAGCCCGCGCCATCGGCCGTTGGGAGCCGCGCCTGCGCCTGAGTTCCGTGCAGGTGACGGCGGTGATGGGCGGCCGCGTTTCGCTGCGCTTGCGCGGCATCTACCTGGGTGACGAAGTCGGTCTGGAGGTGGCGGCATGAGCCTCATCGACCTGTCCCAGTTGCCCGCCCCGGAAGTGGTGGAAAACCTCGACTACGAGAGCCTCTACGACGAGTTGCTGACGGATTTCCGCAGTGCCATGGGGGAGGCCTGGAGCGCCGCGCTGGAGTCCGATCCGGTGGTCAAGCTGCTGGAGTTGGCGGCCTACCGGGAGCTGCTGCTGCGCGCCCGGATCAACGACGCTGCCCGTGCCGTGATGCTCGGCTACGCAACCCAGGGCGACCTCGATCAACTGGCCGCCGGTTACAACGTCAAGCGCCTGGTGATCCAGCAGGCAGACGCCACCACCTCGCCGCCGACACCGGCCGTGCTGGAGGGCGACGACTCGCTGCGCAACCGCACCCAGTTGGCCTTCGATCAGCTTTCGGTGGCCGGCCCGCGCAACGCCTATGTGGCCTTCGCGCTCGGCGCCGACGGGCGCATCGCCGACGTCTCGGCGGTCAGCCCGCAGCCGTGCGAAGCACTGGTCAGCGTGCTGTCTTCCGAGGGCAACGGTGCTGCTTCGGAAGAGCTGCTCCAGGCGGTGCGCACGGCTCTCAACGATGAGGACGTGCGTCCGGTAGGCGACCGCCTCACGGTGCAGTCCGCCGCCATCGTGCCTTACCAGGTCGATGCCGTGCTCTACATCTACCCGGGGCCGGAGGCCGAGCTGATCCAGCAGGCTGCCGAGGCTTCGCTGCAGAGCTACATCGCTACCCAGCGCCGCATCGGCCGGGATATCCGTCGTAGCGCGCTGTTTGCCGCCCTGCATGTGGAAGGCGTGCAGCGTGTCGAACTGGCGAAGCCGGCAGCGGACGTGGTGCTCGACTCCACCCAGGCGGCCTATTGCAGCGGCTACCAGATCCGCGTCGGTGGCTCCGATGAGTAGCCGCCTGCTGCCGATCAACTCGACGCCGCTGGAGCGTGCGCTGGCCGATGTGCAGGTCGGTGACCTGCCAGTGCCCCTGCGCGAGCTGATGGACCCGCAACGTTGCCCTGTCGCGCTGCTGCCGTATCTCGCCTGGGCCTGGTCGGTGGACCGCTGGGATCCGGCCTGGAACGAGGCGGTGAAGCGCAAGGCGGTGGCCGCTGCGTTCCGCATCCATCAGCACAAGGGAACCATCGCCGCGCTCCGGCGGGTGATCGAGCCGCTGGGTTACCTCATCGAGATCATCGAGTGGTGGCAGGGCTCGCCCATGGGCGAGCCGGGCACCTTCCGCCTGCGCATCGGCGTACTCGACAGCGGTATCAGCGAAGAGATGTACCAGGAGGTGGAGCGTCTGATCGAGGACGCCAAGCCGCTCACGCGGCACCTCATCGGGCTGGATATCAGCCTGGAATCCCAGGGGCGGATCACCGTCGGCTCCGGGCAATACGACGGCGACATCGTCACCGTCTATCCCTACCTCCCGGATGTGATCGAAGCGATCGGCAGCCACAGCTTGCCGGGCCGGGAGCACACCATCGATAGCTTGAGTGTCTACCCATGGCAGTAACCTACTACGCACTACTCACCACGATCGGTGCCGGCAAGCTGGCGAATGCCACTGCGCTGGGCACCTCCCTGAAAATCACCCAGCTCGCCGTCGGCGACGGCGGCGGCAACGTACCGACGCCCGATGCCAGCCGCACGAATCTGGTCAACGAAGTCCGTCGTGCGCCGCTGAACCGGCTGAGTGTCGACCCGGCGAACAGCTCGCAGATCATCGCCGAACAGGTCATCCCCGAGGACGTGGGTGGCTGGTGGATCCGCGAGATGGGCCTGTACGACGAAGTCGGCGCGCTGATCGCCTACGCCAACTGCGCGCCCTCCTATAAACCGCAACTGGCCGAAGGCAGCGGCCGCACCCAGACCGTGCGTATCGTGCTGATCGTCAGCAACGCCGCGTCGGTGGAGTTGAAGATCGATCCGAGTGTGGTGCTGGCAACTCGCGAGTACGTCGATAGCGCCATCGTCAGCGCGATGAACCGTCAGGACATCAAAAAATCGGTTCGGGTGGCCACCACTGCCAGCATCACGCTCAGCAACACCCAGACCGTTGACGGGGTGGTCCTGGCCATCGGTGACCGAGTCCTGGTGAAGAACCAGACCAACGGCAGCCAGAACGGTATTTACAGCGTCGCCACTGGCGCCTGGATTCGAGCCGACGATGCGGACGAAAGCGCCGAAGTCACACCTGGGCTCACTGTGCCTGTCGAGAGTGGCACGCAGAACGCGGACACCATCTGGCTGCTGATCACCGACGCTCCTATTGTTCTTGGCACTACGGCGCTGACCTTCCAGAACATCACCAACGGCCTCGCTCGCCTGCAGTCGCCAGCCTTTACCGGCTCGCCCACTGCGCCCACGCCCGCCGCTGCGTCGAGCGACGCGAGCATTGCAACCACGGCATTTGTTCGTACCGCGATGGCTTTGTTCGGCATCGGCAATACTTCGGTTGCGCCGAGTCTCGCCGACTTCAACGACGAAAGCCAGGGGGCGGGATTCTACTACACCGGCTCTGCAACGCTGAACCCGCCACCGGGCACTTCGGGACAAGGCTTCGTTCTGTACAAGGTCTATGGCGCTGGTGCGTTCCAGCTATACAGCCAGTATGGTCACGCCAATTTCATGTACCGCAGCAGAGCCGGCACTGCATGGACCAATTGGCGCCAGGTGGGGCAGGAGGCTCTTCGGCTTGTTGGTTTGGGTGATGTTGATGTCAATGTCATTGCTGATATCAACGATGCCACTGTGGGAAGTGGCATGTACTACACCAGCTCCAGCGACGCTAACCGCCCGCTGGGCACCAACGGAATAGTCCTGCACAAGATCACTGGCAGCGCGGGCTTCCAACTGTTCCAGCCGGGCGGCCTCGATCGCCTGGTGTACCGTCGTCGTACTGGTGGTGTTTGGCAGGGCTGGCGTGACATTGACTCCAATGTCTTTGGCATCGGCAGCACGACGTTCCAGCCCAATTGGCCTAATGCCAGCCTTGATGACTGTACGGGCGTGCTGACCGGTATTTACCGCACCATTTCCACCACGACGGCCGGGTTGCCCGCAGGCGTAAACACGGCGTCCGTCGTGAAGTTCTGGATCCGCGACGCTCTGTCTGCTGGCGTCTATCAGGTTGTGCAAGAACTGATCAACACCACCACTGGAAAGCGATTTACCCGCGTTGCTCCCAGTAATGGCACTGCAGTTGCCCCCAATTGGAGTACGTGGCGGGAAGAGGCGTACACCGACAGCCCGGCATTCACCGGGGTGCCAACTGCGCCGACGGCTGCAGCAGGTGCGGATTCCACTCAATTGGCTACGACTGCATTTGTCCAGTCTGCAGTCTCCGCGGTAACGGGGGCTGCTCCCGCGACACTGAATACCCTGGCCAAGCTTGCAACAGCTCTGAACAACGATCCGGCGCTAGCCGCGACAATCAACAGTGCGTTGGCACTCAAGGCGCCCTTAGCAAGCCCCGCGTTGACTGGGGCCCCTACGGTACCGACTGCGGCTGCCGGGGCAAACTCGGCGCAGATTGCCAACACTGCGTTTGTCCAGAATGCCCTGGCGTTTGCTTCGGGCAAGAGCATCTATGGCGGTTACCAAGCGCTTCCTGGAGGGACGATGCTCCAGTATGGCTCGTTTCTGATCTCGGAGAATGGGAAGTTCACCGGCAGTTTCCCGATTGCTTTCCCGACGGCCTGCGTTGCCTTGGTGGTTTCGAGCCCCGGCTACAACTACATCCTCAATGGTGAGGGGATCAGCAGGACGCAATACACCATTGAGGGCTACACATTGGCGGGTGCCATCGCCAACGTAGGGTTCCGCTGGATTGCCATTGGCTATTGAGGTGTTTCATGACGATCTTTTACTCGCCCCAAACGCGGGGCTTTTATGTTGATAGCGTCCACGGCGAGTCTATTCCGGATGACCGGATCGAAGTATCCGAAGACAAGCACTGGGAATTGTTGGCCGGCCAGCAGGAAGGCAACTCCATCGTCGTTGTCGATGGCACACCTGTTCTGAAAAAACTGGACGTTGAGAGAACAACCGAGGAGTGGGAGCGGAGCATTGCCCATCGACGCTATTCCGAGGAAGTTTCTGGCATTGAGGTTGCGGGTGCGCGATTCGAAACTACCCGAGACAGCCAAAGCCTCATTGGCAGCGCAGTAGTACATGCGATGGATAATCCCAATTACACCTGTCTTTGGAAAACGGACGATGGGTTCAAGGAGATGAGCGGCGCTGAATTGCGTTCGGTACTGAGCGAGGTCCGAGCCCACGTTCAGGCGTGCTTCGATCGCGAAGCCGTTCTACTCGACCACCTGAAGGCTGGCACCTTGACTGCGTCCATGCTCGATGAGGGCTGGCCTGCCTGACTCGACCGCTGTAACTCCGCCCGCCACATGCTGTGGTCTGGGCAAACCACCCAACCGCCTCCCGGCGGTTTTTTTATGTCTGGAGAAAACCCTATGAGCTTCTTTCACGGCGTCACCGTGACCAATGTCGACGTCGGTGCGCGCACCATTGCGCTGCCGTCGTCCTCGATCATCGGCCTGGTGGATACCTTCACCCCCGATAGCAAGCTGACCGCCCAGGCGGACATGCCCGTGCTGCTCACCAACCTGCGTGAAGCGGCCGCCGCCTTCGGTACCGCATCGGCCATCTACAAGTCCTGCACCGCCATCTTCACCCAGTCCGCCGCAGTGGTCGTGGCGGTCGGCGTGGCGAAGGTCGAGGATGCTGCGCAGCAGACTTCCTCGATCATCGGCAGCGTCACCGAAGCCGGCCAGCGTACCGGCCTGCAGGCGCTGCTCGATGGCAAGTCGCGCTTCAATGCCCAGCCGCGCCTGCTGATCGCGCCGAAGCATTCCGCCACCCAGGCGGTTGGCACTGCCATGGGCGCGCTGGCCGAGAAGCTGCGCGCCATCGCCATCGTCGACGGCCCCAACACCACCGACGAGGCGGCGATCGCCTACGCCGAAGAGTTCGGCAGCAAGCGCATCTACCTGGTCGATCCGGGCGTGCAGTACTGGGACACCGTCAGCAGCGCCACTGTTGACGCACCGGCATCCGCCAACGCCGCCGCGCTGTTCGCCTGGACCGACAGCCAGTACGGCTTCTGGTCCTCGCCGTCGAACAAGGAACTGCTCGGCATCACCGGTACCGGCCGCCCCATCGAATTCCTCGACGGCGACGAGACCTGCCGCGCCAACCTGCTCAACAACGCCAACATCACCACCATCATCCGCGACGACGGCTACCGCCTGTGGGGCAACCGCACCCTCTCCAGCGACGCCAAGTGGGCCTTCGTGACCCGCGTGCGAACCATGGACATGGTGATGGACGCGATCCTCGCCGGGCACAAGTGGGCGGTCGACCGCGGCATCACCAAGACCTACGTGAAGGACGTCACCGAGGGCCTGCAGGCCTTCATGCGCGACCTGAAGAACCAGGGCGCGGTGATCGACTTCGAGGTCTATGCCGACCCGGAACTCAACACCGCCAGCCAACTGGCCCAGGGCAAGGTGTACTGGAACATCCGCTTTACCGACGTACCGCCTGCCGAGAACCCCAACTTCCGCGTCGAGGTGACCGATCAGTGGCTCACCGAAGTCCTGGACGCAGCTTAAGGAGAACCCCAGATGATTCCGCAGATCCTGACCAATACCAACCTCTTCGTCGACGGCGTCAGCTTTGCCGGTGATGTGCCCTCCCTGACCCTGCCGACCCTCAAGGTGAAGACCCAGGAGTACCGTGCCGGTGGCATGGACGCTCCGGTCCTGCTCGACGTCGGCCTGGAGGCCATGGAGGCAAAGTTCACCACCAACGGCGCGCGCCGCGAGGCCATGAAGTTCTTCGGCCTGAGCGACCAGGGAGCATTCAACGGCACCTTCCGCGGCTCCTTCAAGACCCAGAAGGGCGGCACCGTTCCGGTGGTCGCCACCGTCCGTGGCCTGCTCAAGGAGATCAACCCGGGCGACTGGAAAGCCGGCGACCTGGCCGCCTGCACCTACAGCGTGGCGGTCACCTACTACAAGCTGGAAGTCGAGGGTCGCGAGATGTTCGAGATCGACCCGGCCAACTCGGTGCGCAAGATCGACGGCGTCGACCAGCTCGCCGCCATGCGTAACGACCTGGGCGTCTGAGGAGAGCCGTGATGCAAGACTCTGTCAAACAGCCCGCGTGGCTGAGCCTTTCCGAGGACGCGGCGGTGGTGAAGCTGTCCCGTCCAACCTCCTGCAACGGCGTCGATGTGGACGTCCTCACCCTGCGTGCGCCGACCGTGCGTGACATCCGCCTGGCCAGCAAGGTGGCCAGTGATGACGAGGAGCGCGAGCTGCAACTGTTCGCCTCGCTGGTACAGGTCAGCCGTCAGGACCTGGAGGGGCTCAAGCTCAGCGATTACCAGCGCCTGCAACACGCCTACTTTCGCCTGGTGCGAGAGGACGACGATGAGCTTCGCGCTGATGCGCCAGCTGGCGCGGCGACTGGCGACTGAGTCGGGCTTCACGGCCGGCGAACTGGAGTGCATGAACCTCAGCGACCTGCGTTGGTGGCTGGGGGACGAGGCGGGTTAGTTCGCCCCCTGGAGGGGCGCCGGGTGGCCGGCGCTCCTTTGTCGTCATTGAGGTGAACAAGATGACAGTAAGTGAAACCGCCGGGGTGACGGTGATCCTGGGGCCCGAGGTCGCGCAGGTGCTGGGGCAGTCGTTCGGCCTGGCAGTGAAGGACACTCTGGGGCAAGCCATCGCGGATGGCTTTTTACGATTGCAGGGCAAGCGCACATTGGCGGTGGCCGGCGGCTCGCCGGAGCCTTCGGGGAGCGCCTTGCATCAGGCATTGCGACAGGAGTCTGAGGGAGGCGACGAGATAGCTCGGCAGACGCTCGAGGCCCTGAGGGAAATCGCAACCCTGCTTCGCCGGCCCACAGCGAGCGGCGCTCCGGGCAATGCCGTTCAGATCGCGACGGCGGCTCCCGCGAGTTCCCTGCAACCGGTCAACGTCGACTGGACCCAGAAGGACCCGGCCATCTACCAGATCCTGTCCAATCCCCTGGACGCGATCTCCATGGCCCTCACCAGTTCGCACCGCTACGAACAGCGCGTTCAGGAACTGGTGGTGCGCGGTGGCCTTGAGCCTGGCGAAACGTCCGAAGCGTTCGTCAAAAGCCGGGTTGAGGCAGCAGCGCAGGGTAGTGGGCTCAACTCCGACGCTGCTCTGGATATGGTCCGGCAGCTGATGAACGTCGGCCTCACCCTGCGGCAGAGCCTGAACTACCTGCCGGCCGCAACGAAGCTGCAATATGGCAAGGCTGTTGCGCCGGATGCAGTGGCTGCTCTGGTGAGGAATGTCGTCGACCAGGGCGACGACAGTGCGGCGGGGGTCGAGCGCAGCCTCGGAGTCATTTCCTGGCGAGCGCGACAGGAGCAGGTGCCAACCGATCTTCTGGTACGCCGACTCAATGATGGGCAGGAGCAGCGGTCGTGGGCGCAGATGCTGCAGCGGCCAAGCGAGATGCGGATCAAGCCGGCAGCGCAGTTGCAGGCGGACGTGGATGTCCGCATAGGGACGACTCAAGGCTGGCGCCATACCGCTGAGAATGCCGTGGAAGGGCTGCTGCAGACCAGCGGCAGTGTCACTTTGAAGGTGGTCGACGGAGGCCTGCCTGCGCTGACCTTTGCCGCTGATCGGCTGAAGGAGTCCACCCACTTCGTGGGAGCGCAGTTCGGGCTGATGACGGGGCAGTACGGGCTGTCGAAGGAGATGCTGGCAACCTTTACCTCTGAACTGGGGCTCGATGACGTTTCTCAGTACCTCAAGTCGATTGACCTGGGCGTATTGAGTGATCGCTCGCAGCTGATCACGAAGCTCGGTGACCAACTCGCCCGACGGCGTGATGAGTCTGACAGTGACTGGCAACTGCCGAGCCTGGATATCCGGAGTCTCTGGCGCGGGATGCGCAGCGACTGGGGCAACGTCGGCTTTGGTCCGGCTGCGCGTCCGCCGGGCGCACAGTTGAACGAGCCGGTTCGACCACCACGCGGAGCACGCGTTGGCGCGGGTGGTGATGCCCCAGGCAATGACGACTCCACCCGCGCGCTGGGTGGGGCGCTGGCCGGCAGCATGTTGGGAGCCTGGATGGTGCCGGTGCTGGGGCCGTTCATCGGTGCCGTCGTCGGCGGACTGACCGATTGGGGTGGCCTACCCGCGGAGCGCAATGCTCCTGCTATCGAAGGACGCGGGTCAGAGCCGCGGGACGGGAGAAGCGGCGCGGAATCTCCTGCTGCCGCTCCCATTGGGGAACCGACCACCCAAAACTGGACCTTCTCCCCCCAGATCAGCATCAACGTGGCCGGTAATGTCAGCGATCCCGATCAGTTGGCCAACGAGCTGTTGCCGCGGTTGCGCTGGATGCTGGCGGACTTCTCCCAGGAACGACAGCGCGATGCGCTGTTCGACACGGTCGTCGTGTAAGGAGGCGAAATGGCGTATTGGGAACAGATGCAGAGTGGCCTGTCGCAACTTGCCCGGGCGGCCGAGGATGGCCGTCGCGATCTCGACGGAATGATAGCGCCGGTCAACGGCGCTATCGGCGATATCCGTGGCGCGGCTGGCGAACTGGAGGGCCTGCCCGGTGTTTCGCCGCAGATGGTTGGCAAGGTGCAGCGTGCAATGCAGGGCCTGGAGCGCGCGCAGGCCAAGGTCAACAGGGTAGTCAACACCTACAACAGCGCCACGCGGGTCCTGAAGGGCATCGATGAGCGCATGCAGGGACTGGGCGAACAGGTCGGCCGGGCTAGAAAGGCAGTGGACAAGGTAGTCGGAAGGGTGGGCGACAGCCTGGGTTTGCCGCTGCCCACGTCCGTACTGTCGCCGAAGTCTCCGCAGGCCGATTCGATGTGCGTTATCTCCCAGCAGCACCTGCTGATCATGACGGTGCTGGATTCTCAGACTCAGTTCTACTTCAACATCGACACGGTGCCTTTCGAGGCGGCGACCCGTACCAGCCAGCTCGCCTGGAAAGAGCAGGCGCGCCTGGGGCGGCGACCGGCTCTGCAGTACGTCGGCGCTGGCGCGGAGACGCTACTACTGAAGGCGGTGATCATGCCGGGGCTATCCCGCGTAGCGGGCAGGCGAGTAGGGCGGGAGAATCCGGACAAATTGCGCGAAATCGCGCTGAGCGGCAAACCGGTGAGTCTTATCAGCGGTTACGGAGACTCCCTGGGCACCTGGTGCCTGATCAAGGTCACCGAAACTCAGTCCGCGCTCTTCACTGACGGCGTACCGCGCGTACAAAACCTGGACCTGGAGTTCAATCGCTATGGCGACGACAACAAGCTATCGCAGCAGTAGCGGCGATGTGTTGGACCAACTCTGCTATCAGCGCTATGGCCATCTGAAGGGCTGTGTGGAAGCCGTGCTGAATGCCAACCCCGGGCTCGCCGACGAGCCGCAACCCTTGCGAGCCGGTGTGCTGATCCACATGCCGGACCTTGCGGTGCCGGACAACCCCCAGGTACGCCTGTGGGATTGATCCGGCTTATCCACCCTGGCCCCGCATAAGCGGGGCTTTTTCATTCTGGTGAACCATGAAACCTGTCTTTCGCATTGTCGCTGACGGCCGCGACATCACTCCGCACGTCAATGACCGGGTGCTCGAGTTGGTCGTAACCGACAAGTACGGTCTGGAGTCTGACACCCTTTCGCTGACCCTCGACGACCGTGATGGTGCCGTACTGCTGCCGCGGCGCGGAGCAGAGCTGGTGCTTTACCTTGGTTATGAGGAGACAGGTGTCGCTCCTATGGGACGCTATACGGTCGACACCATTACCTTCAGTGGTGCGCCGGACACGCTGGTGGTCAAGGCCAAGTCCGGTGATTCGCGCAATGCCGGAAAGTCCGTCCGTAGCGACAGTTGGGAGAACGTGACACTGGCAGAGATCGTCAAACGCATTGCAGAGCGCAACGGCTGGCAAGCCGAGTGCGAAGTGGGTGCGCGAATTGAGCGCGCAGATCAGATCAAGGAGTCCGACTATCACTTCGTCACCCGCCTGGCGCGGCAGTACGACTGCACTGCGAAGATCGCCGATCTGAAGTTACTGGTCATGCCTCGTCAGGGCGGTCGCACTGCTTCCGGTCAGGTACTGGACAATCTTCCGATCAAACGTGCGGAGGTTAGCTCTTTCACCTTCACTCTGGATGATCGCAAGGTTGTCGCGACAGTCTCTGTTCCGTACCAAGGATTGGATGGGGCCGTGCGAACAGTGACGGTGACCAACCCTAACGCCCCGAAGCAGGTGCAGGCCGAGTACGTCGAACGCCATGTTCAGGCCAACGAAGCGGCGGCGCGTCAGTTGGCCAGGTCGCGTCTTGCGGATTTCAACCGAAAAACCGCCGGGGTACGGCTGCAGTTGCCGGGCCGCGCGGACTTGTTCGCGGAGTGCTTGGTCGACTTGAGTGGATTCAAGATTGGGGTCGATGGCACTTATCTGGTCGACACCGTTACCCAGCACTTCCAGGCAAACGGTTGGACAACCAGCGTGCTTTGCAACGGCGGGAGCGATGGCAAAGGCAAGGCTGGGGAGGGCGGCTGATATGCAAATCGACGAACGCCAGCTGCTGCTGATCCTGCCCAACGCCCGCCCTGTCGCGGGCGTTTTTCTTCCGGCACTCGACGCCGCCATGGGGGATTTCGGAATCGACACGCCGCCGCGTGTTGCTGCCTTCATCGCCCAGGTCGGCCATGAAAGTGCCCATCTGACCCGCTGCGTGGAAAGCCTGACATACAGCGCCCAGCGTCTGGCCGCCGTCTGGCCCCGGCGCTTCCGCAGCGCCGACGGCTCGCCCACGGCGCTGGCGCGAGAGGTGGCGTACCAGCCGGATCGCATTGCCAACCTCGTCTACGCCGGGCGCAACGGAAACGGTGATGAAGCCTCTGGCGACGGCTGGCGTTTTCGTGGACGCGGCCTGCTGCAGGTGACGGGACGGAGCAACTATCGCTCGGTTGGCGAAGGGCTCGCACAGCCCTTTGTCGCCCGCCCACAACTACTGGCGGAACCTCGCTGGGCGTGTCGGTCCGCCGCCTGGTGGTGGCAGCGCAACGGGCTTGGCGAGCTGGCGGACGCCGGGCGCTTCGAGGACATTACCCGGCGCATCAATGGTGGGCTCAATGGCCTGGAGGAGCGCTTGCTGCTCTGGCGGCGCGCGCAGGAGGTGCTGGGATGAGCCGTTTCTGGCTGGCGCTGGGGATGACCGGCTTCCTGCTGAGTGGCCTGTTCGGCGGTTGGTTGGCGTCGCGCTTCTATGGCGGGCAGTTGCAGGGCCTGCAGCTCGAGCAGGCTCGCTGCAGCGAAGCCGGCAAGGCGCTGGAATCCCGGCTGGTGCTGCAGAACGAGCAGCTCGACGCGTTGGCTGAAAGCTCCCGCCAGCGTGCGGAGGCCGCCGAGCGAGCCCTGGCCCAGGCCCGCGACCTGGCGCAAAGCCATGAAGATGCCGCCAACCGACTGTTGCTGGAGCGCAGCGAGGGCGAAGAGTGCGCGGTGGTTCGTCAACTGATCGACCGTGAGCTGCTGCCATGAAAGTGCTCATGCTGATCTTCCCGCTGTTGATCGCCGGTTGCGCCGCGACTTCACCCAAGCCTGTGGAAATCCGTATTCCCATCCCGGTGCCGTGCCAGACACCGGCCATCGAAGCTCCCCGATTCGCCACCACCGCCCTGCGCGCGGCGGACGACCTGCAAACCAAGGTTCGTGCGCTGCTGGCCGAACGGCAGCAACACCTCGCCTACGAAACCCGCCTGCGTGCTGCCCTCCAGGCGTGCCAGTGAAACGTCCTACCTTCGTCGGCAGGGGCGCCGCGCGTATTGCGCTGGCGCCCGGCCTTGGGCTACTGTTCGGCCATCGCTAGGCGAGACCGCAACCGTGATCCACCGCACCCGCATCATCACCTCCCTCCTCAAGGCATTCGCCCGTTGGCGCTGGCGCGCCTGATTCCTTCTTTCCCGGCATAGCGCCGGTCTCTTCTTACGCGTCCATTTCTCCCATCCGCTGGCATAATTGCCAGATTCGCGCAGCCTACGAGGCCGCAACGGGTGTCGACGATGGCGCGATCCGAAAGCAGTGCAATCATGAGGTTCGAGCAGACATGCTGCTGATGATCGATAACTACGATTCCTTCACCTACAACCTGGTGCAGTACTTCGCCGAGTTGAAGGCCGACATCCACGTCGTTCGCAATGACGAACTGAGCGTCGACCAGATCGCCGCGCTCAATCCCGAACGCATCGTCCTGTCCCCCGGTCCGTGCACCCCGAACGAAGCGGGTGTTTCCCTGGAGGTGATCGAACGCTTCGCCGGTAAGCTACCGCTGCTGGGCGTGTGCCTGGGCCACCAGTCCATCGGCCAGGCCTTCGGTGGCGACGTGGTGCGGGCGCGCCAGGTCATGCATGGCAAGGTCAGCCCGGTGTTCCACAAGGACCAGGGTGTATTCGCCGGCCTGAACAACCCGCTGACCCAGACCCGCTATCACTCCCTGGTGGTCAAGCGTGAGACGCTGCCCGACTGCCTGGAGATCACCGCCTGGACGGCGCTGGAAGACGGCTCGGTCGACGAGATCATGGGCCTGCGCCACAAGACGCTGAACGTCGAGGGCGTGCAGTTCCACCCCGAGTCGATCCTCTCCGAACAAGGCCACGAGATGTTGGCCAACTTCCTCAAGCAGACCGGCGGGGTGCGCGCATGAATATCAAGGAAGCCCTCAACCGCGTGGTCAACCAGCTGGACCTGTCCACCGAGGAAATGCAGGACGTCATGCGCGAGATCATGACCGGGCAGTGCACCGACGCGCAGATCGGCGCCTTCCTCATGGGCATGCGCATGAAGAGCGAGACCATCGACGAGATCGTCGGCGCCGTCGCGGTGATGCGCGAGCTGGCCGACCAGGTCGAACTGGACAGCCTCAAGCACGTGGTCGACGTGGTCGGCACTGGCGGTGACGGCGCGAACATCTTCAACGTGTCCTCGGCGGCGGCCTTCGTCGTCGCCGCGGCGGGCGGCAAAGTCGCCAAGCACGGCAACCGTGCGGTCTCCGGCAAGAGCGGCAGCGCCGACCTGCTGGAAGCGGCCGGCATCTACCTGGACCTCAAGCCAGTCCAGGTGAAGCGCTGCATCGAGACCGTCGGTGTCGGCTTCATGTTCGCCCAGGTCCACCACAAGGCCATGAAGCATGCTGCAGGCCCGCGCCGCGAGCTGGGCCTGCGTACCCTGTTCAACATGCTCGGCCCGCTGACCAACCCGGCCGGTGTGAAACACCAGGTGGTCGGCGTGTTCAGCCAGGCGCTGTGTCGTCCGCTGGCCGAGGTACTCAAGCGCCTGGGCAGCGAGCACATCCTGGTGGTGCATTCGCGCGATGGCCTGGACGAGTTCAGTCTCGCCGCACCGACCCATGTCGCCGAACTGAAGGACGGCGTGGTCACCGAGTACGAAGTGCAGCCGGAAGACTTCGGCATCAAGAGCCAGAGCCTGATCGGCCTGACCGTGGACAGCCCGCAGCAGTCGCTGGAACTGATCCGTGATGCCCTTGGCCGGCGCAAGACCGAGGCTGGGCAGAAGGCCGCCGAGCTGATCGTGCTCAACGCCGGCGCCGCGCTCTACGCGGCGGACCTGGCCACCAGCCTGCACGAAGGCATGCAATTGGCCCACGACGCCCTGCACACCGGGCTGGCGCGGGAGAAGATGGAAGAGCTGGCGGCCTTCACCGCCGTTTACCGAGAGGAGAACGCACAGTGAGTGTGCCGACGGTTCTGCAGAAGATCCTGGCCCGCAAGGCCGAAGAAGTCGCTGATCGCCGCACCCGCGTGAGCATTGCCGAGCTGGAGCAGCTGGCGCGTGCCGCGGACGCACCCCGTGGTTTCGCCAATGCCCTGCTGGAGCGTGCCAAGCGCCGCGAGCCGGCGGTGATCGCCGAGGTGAAGAAGGCGTCCCCGAGCAAGGGCATCCTGCGCGAGAACTTCGATCCCGCCGACATTGCCCGCAGTTACGAGGAGGGCGGCGCCGCCTGCCTCTCCGTGCTGACCGACATCGATTTCTTCCTCGGCAGCGACGCCTACCTCAAGGAAGCCCGCGCAGCCTGCACGCTGCCGGTGATCCGCAAGGACTTCCTGATCGACCCATATCAGGTGGTGGAAGCCCGCGCCATCGGCGCCGACTGCATCCTGCTGATCGTCTCGGCGCTGGATGACGTGCGCATGGCCGAGCTGGCTTCGGTGGCCAAGGACGTCGGCCTCGACGTGCTGGTGGAAGTGCACGACGCCCCGGAACTGGAGCGCGCGCTGAAGACCCTGGACACTCCGCTGGTCGGGATCAACAACCGCAACCTGCACACTTTCGAAGTCAGCCTTGAGACCACTCTGGACTTGCTGCCGGAAATCCCGCGTGAGCGCATGGTGATCACCGAAAGCGGTATCCTCAACCGCGCCGACGTGGAGCTGATGGAAGTCAGCGACGTGTTCGGCTTCCTGGTCGGCGAAGCCTTCATGCGTGCCGACGAGCCGGGTACCGAGCTCAAGCGCCTGTTCTTCCCCGAGCGCAGCAAGGTCAAGCTGGGCGCCGATCCGGACTGACAGCTCCTACAGAGTCAGGACAACAAAAAAGCCGGCGATTGCCGGCTTTTTTGCGTTCTGGGGATGCTTCAGCGGGTGCCGAAGACCACCATGGTCTTGCCTTTCACATGCACCAGGCCCTGTTCCTCCAGGCTCTTGAGCACGCGGCCGACCATCTCGCGGGAGCAGCCGACGATGCGGCCGATTTCCTGGCGGGTGATCTTGATCTGCATGCCGTCCGGGTGGGTCATGGCGTCCGGCTGTTGGCACAGGTCCAGCAGAGTGCGGGCGACGCGCCCGGTGACATCGAGGAAGGCCAGGTCGCCGACCTTGCGCGTGGTCTTGCGCAGGCGATCGGCCATCTGGCTGCCCAGGGTGAAGAGAATCTCCGGATCCTGCTGGCTCAGTTCGCGGAATTTCGCGTAGCTGATCTCGGCGACTTCGCATTCGGTCTTGGCGCGGATCCAGGCGCTGCGCTCCTGGCCGGTGCTGCCTTCCTTCTCGAAGAGCCCCATCTCCCCGAAGAAATCGCCGGTGTTGAGGTACCCGATGATCATCTCGCGGCCATCGTCGTCCTCGATCAGGACGGTGACCGACCCCTTGATGATGAAGAACAGGCTTTCGCAGCGGTCGCCAGCGTAGATGATGGTGCTCTTGGCGGTGAAGCGGCGGCGATGACAGTGCGCGAGCAACTTGTCGAGGTTCTTGATTTTGGGTGTGAGGGTAATAGCTACCATGCCCGAGTCCCGGAAAGAATAAAGAGTGGCCTTTGCACAACAGGCGCTAATGATTTTTTATGACCAGCTGTAGTGCCGTGCGTCCCTGGCTCGATCCCCCTCGATCCGCAGGGCGGCAGATTGCCTTGCTGAGCATTCTTGCGCGTACGTAAATCCGCAAGAGCTTAACAGACGACGTGTTACCAACAATCGGAAAGCTGGAACATTCGTGCGGGCAATTTCCTAGAGTGTGCCAGTAAACCGGCGCCAGCTTAAGTGATAAATGCATACTCGCCGTGTGGAAATGAGACCTGGGTAACAGCCGCAGGCCCCGGTGGGCGTGCTAGAGGGCTGTGTTAAGCTATCGCCCCTTTTTTCCGGCGGAGTCCTTTGCAATGAAAGCGCGAATCCAGTGGGCGGGCGAGGCCATGTTCCTCGGTGAATCCGGCAGCGGTCACGTGGTGGTAATGGACGGCCCGCCGGACGCCGGTGGCCGCAACCTGGGTGTGCGTCCGATGGAAATGCTGCTGCTCGGCCTCGGTGGCTGCACCAATTTCGATGTGGTCAGCATCCTGAAGAAAGGTCGCCAGCCGGTGGAGAGCTGTGAGGCCTTCCTTGAGGCCGAGCGCGCCGACGAAGACCCGAAAGTGTTCACCAAGATCCATGTGCATTTCGTGGTCAAGGGACGTGGTCTGAAGGAAGCGCAGGTCAAGCGTGCGGTCGAGCTGTCGGCCGAGAAATACTGCTCCGCCTCGATCATGCTCGGCCGCGCCGGCGTGGAGATCACCCACGATTACGAGATCGTGGAACTGGGCTGACAGCTCCTTTCATCCTTTCATCCTTTCATCATCAAGGGTGCGCAAAATCTGGCAGAGGTCGCCTGACCTCTGCATAATGCGCCACCTTTTTTTCAGGGCCTTCCGCCCGAAACCAGAAACCACAATCGCCATCGCGAAGAGGTGTAAACCGTCCTACGCAGGTGCGCCATACGCATCTGACGGGCATGCTCAACCACGCGGCAGAGCCGCATTTGATGAGAGTTCTCCCACGGTGAAAAGCAAACTCAAGCTCCACGGGTTCAACAACCTGACGAAGACCTTGAGCTTCAACATCTATGACATCTGCTACGCCGAGACGCCTGAAGACCAGCAGGCCTACGTGCAGTACATCGACGAAGAGTACGATGCCGAGCGTCTCACGCAGATCCTCACCGATGTTGTCGACATCATTGGCGCAAACATCCTGAACATCGCCCGTCAGGATTACGATCCGCAAGGCGCCAGCGTAACCATCCTGATCTCCGAGCAGCCGGTCACCCCGACCGACAGCCAGATCGAGGAATCCCCGGGGCCGCTACCGGAAACCATCCTGGCGCACCTCGACAAGAGCCATATCACCGTGCACACCTATCCGGAGATCCATCCGGTGGAAGGCATCGCGACCTTCCGTGTGGATATCGATGTGTCGACCTGCGGCGTCATCTCGCCGCTCAAGGCGCTCAACTACCTCATCCACCAGTTCGACTCGGACATCGTCACCGTGGATTACCGCGTGCGCGGTTTCACCCGTGACGTGGAAGGCAGGAAGCACTTCATCGACCACGAGATCAACTCGATCCAGAACTACCTGTCCGACGACACGTACGAGGCTTATCAGATGACCGACGTGAACGTGTACCAGGAGAACCTGTTCCACACCAAGATGCTGCTCAAGGAGTTCGACCTGGACAACTACCTGTTCGGCGATGCCACGAGCAACCTCTCGCCCGAGCAGCGCAAGCAGGTGGAAGAGCGCGTTCGGCACGAGATGCTGGAGATCTTCTACGCGCGCAATATGCCGCGCTGATCGAGCTACTGCGCTGGGAGATACGGCATTGAAAGGCCGGGCTGAAATGCTCATTTGCTGCAGCAAACTCCGCTTTCATCCCGACTTTTCGCCTTGTCTCCCTGCGCTCGTAACGCTCGATAGTAGAAACGAAAAAGGGGCGCCCACTGGGCGCCCCTTTTTCGTTGCCGGCCGGATCAGATCCGGTAGGTGGACTTGGTCATCACCTTGGACAGCAGCGTCATGCCGAACTTCACCGGCGCCGGGAAGCGCAGGCCGCCGGCTTCGATGGCGCTGGTGGCGTGGTGCTCCTCGTCCTCGCGCATCTGCTCGAGGATGGCGCGGGACTTCTGGTCCTCGGCGGGGATTTCCGCCAGGTGTTCGTCCAGGTGCTTGCAGACCTGGTCTTCGGTGGCGGCGACGAAGCCCAGGCTGACGCGGTCGCTGATCAGCCCGGCGGCTGCGCCGACGCCGAAGGACAGCCCGTAGAAGAACGGGTTGAGCACGCTCGGGCGACTGCCCAGTTCACGGATGCGCTGCTCACACCAGGCAAGATGGTCGACCTCTTCGTCGGCCGCTTCCTCCATGGCCTTGCGTACCTTCGGCAGCTTGGCGGTCAGCGCCTGGCCCTGGTAGAGCGCCTGGGCGCAGACCTCGCCGGTGTGGTTGATGCGCATCAGGCCTGCCACGTGGCGGGCGTCAGTCTTGCTGAGCTCGGCGTCGGGCTGGACGATGGCAGGGGACGGGCGCCCCGGATGACCGCTGAACGGCAGCAGGGTGCGCAGTGCAGCATCGGCCTGCAGCAGGAAGCGGTCGGCGGGGGAGTAGTGACGGTCGGCGGACATGGCGCACCTCCGAGTAGGAACATTCGCCCGGTAGTTTACCGGATGGCGGATGACAGGTCTTGCCGAGGTGCGCGCAGCTTCCTTTTATCGAAGGGGCGCCGATCAACCCGGTGGCCAGTGCATCTGGCGTTGACCTAGCACATGCATGTGGATGTGGTGCACGGTCTGGCCGCCCAGGTCGTTGCAGTTCATCACCACGCGGAAGCCCTCGTCGCAACCCTGCTCCTTCGCCAGCCGCTGGGCGGTGAAGAGGATGTGCCCGGCCAGCGGCTTGTCTGCCTCGGTCAGGTCATTGAGGGTGGAGACGTGCATCTTCGGGATCACCAGGAAATGCACGGGCGCCTGCGGGCCGATGTCGTGGAAGGCGATGACCTGGTCATCCTCATAGAGCTTGCGCGCGGGAATTTCCCCGGCGACGATCTTGCAGAACAGACAGTCCACGAAATGCACCTCCAGTCATATGGGCAGGAGCAGCAGTTTAGCGGCCGTCGACCGCCGCGCCCAGTTCCGGGCCGGCCAGCGCAAGGAGCGAGCGTGCAGAACGATATCCATGACCTGGGCCTGGTGCTCGATTCCAGGGTCAAACTGATCGTGATCGAATCCTGGGACGAGCCCAGGGTCCTGGAAACCCTGACCGGCCTGGCGGTACGGCGCGGGCTAAACCTGCAATTCTGGTCGGCGACCGAAGGATTGCAGCGCCTGGGTTTCGGTGGCGAGCCCCAGGGCGAGGGCGACAGCCGTGAGGCGGAGAATGCCCTGCGGCTGATCAAGGCCGATCCGCAGCCGAACCTCTATGTGCTCTGCGATCTGCATCCCTATCTGGCGGACAACCCGCGTGCCGTGCGCCTGCTCAAGGAGATCGCCATGGCCGAGGGGAATTTCCGCCCCACGGTGGTGCTGGTTTCCCATGCACTGAAGCTGCCCGCCGAGGTCCAGCGCTTCGCGGCGCGCTTTGCCTTGTCGTTGCCGTCCGAGGATGAACTGGTGGGGCTGGTCCGCGAGGAAGCGACACGCTGGAGTGAGCGTAACCGGGGCGCGCGGGTACGTACGGACAACCGCACGCTGCGCCAGGTAGTGAAGAACCTGCGCGGACTCACTCATGGTGAGGCGCGGCTGCTGGCGCGCAGCGTGATCTGCAACGATGGGGCGATCACCCAGGAAGACCTGCCGGAGCTGAACCGCACCAAGTTCGAGCTCCTCAACCTCGATGGCGTGCTCAGCTTCGAGCACGATACCGCGCGTTTCGCCGAAGTGGGTGGGCTGGCCAGCCTCAAGCGCTGGCTGGGCGAGCGGCAGAGCGCGTTCACCGAAGGCAAGGACAAGGATCTGCCCAAGGGCGTGCTGCTGGTCGGTGTGCAGGGCGGTGGCAAGAGCCTGGCAGCCAAAGCGATCGCCGGCCTGTGGGGCCTGCCGCTGCTACGCCTGGACTTCGGCAGCCTCTACAACAAGTACTTCGGCGAGACCGAGCGCAACCTGCGCGAAGCGCTGCGCCTGGCCGACAGCATGGCGCCCTGCGTGCTCTGGGCGGACGAAATCGAAAAAGGCGTGGCCACCGGTGACCAGGACAATGGCGTCAGCCAGCGCGTTCTCGCCACGCTGCTGACCTGGATGGCCGAGCGCAAGGCGCCGGTGTTCATGGTGGCCACCGCCAACGCCATCGAGCGCCTGCCGCCGGAACTGGTGCGCAAGGGGCGTTTCGACGAGCTGTTCTTCGTCGACCTGCCAGACGACGAGGTGCGCCAGGATATCTTCCGCATCCATCTGCAGCGTCGTGAACTGGACGCCGCCCAGTTCGAACTGGGTGAGCTGGCCGCTGCCACCGAAGGGTTCTCCGGCGCGGAGATCGAGCAGGCAGTCGTCGGCGCTTTCTATGCCGCGCAGGCTCGGCAGAAGTCCGTGGACCAGGCGTTGCTGCTGGAAGAAATCCGCCGCACAGCGCCGCTGTCGGTGGTGATGGCCGAGGAGTTGGCAGCCCTGCGCGCGTGGGCCGATGGCCGTACGGTACGCGCGGACTGAACCTGGCTAGCTGACCAGGGCCAGGCGATTGACCCGGCCGGCCAGTTTGCGCAGGGCCCAGCGCGGCAGCAGGCGCACCGCGCAGGCGAAAAGTCGGTTGCGCCAGCCGGGGATGATGATCGCCGGCGCGCGGCGCAGTGCCTTCACCGCGAGGAAGGCGACTTCCTCGGGCGACATGATCCGCTTGCCATTGTCGAGCTTGCCCAGGCGCATGTCGGCGTTGCGGTAGAACGCCGTGCGGGTTGGGCCCGGGCAGAGCACGGAAACCTTGATGCCACGGCTTTTGAGCTCCTCGCGCAACCCCTCGGAGAAGTGCAGCACGAACGCCTTGCTGGCGTAGTAGCTGCTCATCCAGGGGCCGGGCAGGAGGCTCGCCATGGAGGCGACGTTGAGAATCCTCCCGCCGCCGCTGCGCTCCATCATGGCGCCGATGCCGTGGCACAGGCGGGCCAGGGCCAGCACATTGAGCTCCAGCAATTCCTGCTCGCGGGACCAGTCCTGGTCGATGAAGGCGCCGGAGGTGCCGACACCGGCGTTGTTCACCAGCAGTTCGATCTGCCGCCCGCTCTGTTCCAACTCGTGGAGCAGTCCGGATATCTGCAGCGGTTCGGAGAGGTCGCAGACGCGGAACAGCACCTCCACCCCGAAACGCTGGGACAGTTCGCAAGCGATGCTGTCCAGCGCGTCGCGCTTGCGCGCCACCAGGATCAGCGCTTGGCCGCGACGCGCGAGGGCTTCGGCCAGGGCCAGGCCGATACCGCTGGAGGCGCCGGTGATGAGGGCAAAACGAGGCATTCAGGAGTCTCTGTGGCGGGGTGGCGTTCGACCACGCCCGCCACGGGTTGTTGCATTACTGATCCGAGTCGCCGCCTTCGGTGTCACCGCTGCTGAAGTCGCCGTCGGAGGGCTCCGCGGTGGCCGCCGGGTCGGCAGCTTCGTCGCCCTGCTGGGACTGCGCCTGCGCAGCCTGGGCACGCTCGATGTAGCTCTGGTAGGCCGGGATCGCGATGGCGGCGAGGATACCGCCAAACACCGGGAACAGCAGCCAGGAGAAGGCCAGGACCTTGACGGCGGTGCTGTTGGGCGGCGGCGGCGGACCGAAGCGGTTGGCGGACTGCTCGCCGGGCATGAACAGCAGCAGCAGGCTGAGGACCACGTTGACGAAGGGTACCAGCAATGCCAGCCAGAGCCAGCCGGACCAGCCCAGGTCATGCAGGCGCTGCACGCCGATGGGCACGCTGAAGACCATGGCGGCAATGACCACGGCGGCAATGGCGGCCACGCCCAGGGGCAGCGAAACGGCCATCAGCAGGCTGGCGACCAGGTAGGCGCCGAAGACGATGAAGGACAGTGCCGCTGACCAGCCAAGGTAGCGCACGCGGCCGATACGACCGGACAGACTACGTACTTTCAGTTCACCGAACTCCGGTAGGTCGTCGCCGACCTTCGCCTGGGGCGGAGCATAGGGAGACGCCGCGCCATTGGAGGGCGTGGCGGCCACGCTGGGCGCAGGGTTGGCTGCCAGTTCTGCCTGGCGAGCCAGATACTTCTCGATGACGATGCCGCAGGCGCTGCACTCGATGGCGCTGGCTTGCTCATGCCCGCACTTGGGGCAGGTCATCCGCTCGTTGCTGGCCGTTTCACCGGCCGCGCGGGCGGCCAGGGTCGCTTCGCTGGGATGGTCATCGGTTTCCACCAGGCTGAAGCCCGGGGCGCCTTCGGCTTCCTTGCGGGCATTGGCACCGGCGCCATGGAGCGCGCGCAAGTACTTGTCGGCCTCGTCGCCGGACAGGTCGCGCTTGAGCACGACCGGCTGGCCGCTGAACAGCGCTTCGATCTTCGCGGCATCGCTCTTGAACAGGCGGGCGAGGTTTTCCTTGGCGGTCTCCAGCGGCGTCTGCGGCATCAGCGCGCCGTCGAACACGATCTTGAAGCGGGATTGGTCCATAGGGGCATCCTTGTCTTCTGGCTATGTTGGAATCGCTACAGCGTAATCGGGCCGCCGAAGGCCAACAAGCGGCCCTGGCGGATATATCGTGAGCGGTGCCGCAGCTCAGACCAGCAGTTGATTGGACAGGCCAGCGCTGCGGGTCAGGGCCTGGCGGTATTCATGGTCCAGGCGCGCGATCAGCTCGCCCACGGCCGGCAGGTCGCGGATATCGCCGACGCCCTGGCCGGCGGACCAGACGGTCTTCCAGGCCTTGGCCTCGTCGCTCACCGGCTTGAGTTTCTCGCCGTAGTTGAGCGCGCCCTTGTCGTTCAGCCGCTGCATGTCGAAGCCGGCGGCCTCCAGGCTCTGCCGCATGAAGCTGGCCGGTACGCCGGAAACGGCCGGGGTGTGGATGATATCGGCGGCGCGGGCGTCGAGCAGCATGTGCTTGTAGGCCTCGGAGGCCGCGCTTTCGCGGGTGGCGATGAAGCGGGTGCCGAGGTAGGCGAGGTCGGCGCCCAGCACCTGGGCGGCAAGGATCTCATGGCCATGGTTGATACAGCCGGCCAGCAGCAGGGTCTTGTCGAAGAACTGGCGGATCTCCGCGACCAGCGCGAAGGGGCTCCAGGTACCGGCGTGGCCGCCGGCACCAGCGGCGACGGCGATCAGGCCGTCGACGCCGGCCTCCGCCGCTTTCTCGGCATGCCGGCGGGTAGTCACGTCATGGAAGACCAGGCCGCCATAGCTGTGCACGGCATCGACCACCTCGCGCACCGCGCCCAGGCTGGTAATGACGATGGGCACCTTGTGCTCGACGCACAATTTCAGGTCGGCCTGCAGGCGCGGGTTGGTGTTGTGGACGATCAGGTTGACTGCATAGGGCGCTGCCTGCGGGTCGGCTGCCAACCCGGCTTCGATCTCTTCCAGCCAGGCCTTGAAGCCGCTGCTCTCGCGCTGGTTCAGAGCGGGGAAACTGCCGACGATGCCGCTCTTGCAGCACGCCAGTACCAGTTGCGGGGTGGAGACCAGGAACATCGGTGCCGCCACCAGGGGAATGCGCAGGCGGCGGTCGAGCAGGGCGGGCAGGGACATGACAGTCTCCTTGTCGGGGTCAGAAGGGTTTGACGACCACCAGGATCACGATGGCGATCAGGAACAGTACCGGCACTTCGTTGAACCAGCGGTAGAACACATGGCTGCGCCCGTTCTCGCCGCGCGCGAAGCGCTTGAGCATGGCGCCGCAGGCGTGGTGGTAGCCGATCAGCAGCACCACCAGCGTGAGCTTGGCGTGCATCCAGCCCTGGGTCAGCCAGGCGGGGTTGAGATAGAGCATCCAGGTACCGAGGACGATGGTGAGGATCATCGACGGGCCCATGATGCCGCGGTACAGCTTGCGCTCCATGACGCAGAAGCGTTCGCGGCTGGCGGCGTCCTCGCTCATGGCGTGGTAGACGAACAGGCGCGGGAGATAGAAGAGGCCGGCGAACCAGCAGACTACGGCAATGATGTGAAAGGCTTTCAACCACAGGTAAAGCATCGGGACGTCCTCGGATCACGGTTGAGCCGATAGTAGTGGCGCCGTGCAATGCCGTCATCCCTGTGGCGGCTGCAGTGTGGGAAAGTTCGTTCGAATGCGGCAATCGGTATCGCCAGGCGTCAATCAGGCCCCTGATCGGAAAGCGGAAACTCTTGCGCCGCGTAACCCTCAATTCAGGCGGATTCGCTCTGTTCAGCGGGGGCGGTGGCTCATATCATGACTGCCCCTGAATTTGGCCCCATAGGTGGAGTGACAGGCAGATGATCAAGGTCGGTATCGTAGGCGGTACGGGTTATACGGGCGTGGAACTGCTGCGCCTGCTGGCACAGCATCCCCAGGCGCGCGTCGAGGTGATCACCTCGCGCTCCGAGGAGGGCGTGAAAGTCGCCGACATGTACCCGAACCTGCGAGGCCACTACGACGGCCTGGCCTTCAGCGTGCCGGACGTGAAACGTCTGGGCGAGTGCGACGTGGTGTTCTTTGCCACCCCCCATGGCGTGGCTCACGCGCTGGCCGGCGAACTGCTGGCCACCGGTACCCGGGTGATCGACCTGTCCGCGGACTTCCGCCTGCAGGACGCCGAGGAGTGGGCCAAGTGGTACGGCCAGCCGCACGGCGCGCCGGAGCTGCTGCCCGAAGCCGTCTATGGCCTGCCGGAAGTCAATCGCGAGGCGATCAAGTCCGCTCGCCTGATCGCCGTTCCCGGCTGCTACCCAACCGCCACCCAGCTCGGCTTCATCCCGCTGCTGGAGAACGGCCTGGCTGACGCCAGCCAGCTGATTGCCGACTGCAAGTCCGGCGTCAGCGGCGCCGGTCGTGGCGCCAAGGTCGGCTCGCTGTTCTGCGAAGCTGGCGAAAGCATGATGGCGTACTCGGTGAAAGGTCACCGGCACCTGCCGGAAATCAGCCAGGGCCTGCGTCGTGCCGCCAAAGGTGATATTGGCCTGACCTTCGTGCCGCACCTGACCCCGATGATCCGCGGCATCCATGCGACGCTTTACGCTCGCGTCGCTGATCGTGGTGTCGATCTGCAGAAGCTCTATGAAGAGCGTTACGCCAATGAGCCGTTCGTGGATGTTATGCCGGCCGGCAGCCATCCGGAGACCCGCAGCGTACGTGGCGCCAACGTCTGCCGCATCGCGGTGCACCGTCCCCAGGGCGGCGACCTGGTGGTGATCCTGTCGGTCATCGACAACCTGGTGAAGGGCGCGTCCGGCCAGGCGATCCAGAACATGAACATCCTCTTCGGCCTGGACGAGCACCTGGGCCTGTCCAACGTCGCGCTGCTACCGTAAGGAAAGATTGCCCCGGAAGGCGGTCGATTGATCTGGACCAATGGATGAGTCGGATTAGTTGACCGTTTTTCTGGGGTAAGCGGATAATAGTCCGCAATGTTGTAACGTACGGCTTCGGCCGGGAGAGTTGTCACCATGACCATCGAAACCTTCACCCCCACTCCGCTGATGTTCTCGCAAGGCGCTGCGAACAAGGTGAAGAACCTGATCGACGAAGAAGGCAATCCGCGCCTCAAGCTGCGGGTGTTCGTCACGGGCGGTGGCTGTTCGGGCTTCCAGTACGGCTTCACCTTCGATGAAGACACCGCGGACGACGACACCATCGTCGAGCGCGACGGCGTCAACCTCGTGGTCGATCCGATGAGCTTCCAGTACCTCGCCGGCGCGGAAGTGGACTACCAGGAAGGTCTCGAAGGTTCGCGGTTCGTCATCAAGAACCCGAACGCAGCAACCACCTGCGGCTGCGGTCAGTCCTTCTCGATCTGATGCCGTAAAGCGAAAACGCCGCGCAGATGCGCGGCGTTTTTGTTTGTGGGGCGGGTTCAGGCGGGGTAGAGCGCGCCAAGAATGCGCGGCCCCTGGGCGGCGGTGACTTCCGGACAATTGCCGGGCTCTCGCTGGAGAAAACGATGGGCCAGCCAGGCGAAGGCCATGGCTTCCATCCATTCCGGCGCGACGCCGCGGTCGATGCTGCTGATCACGCTGGCGCCCGGTATATGCGCAGCAAGGCGCTGCATCAGCGTTGCGTTGAAGGCGCCGCCACCGCAAACCACTACTTCCTCGCAGCCGGGCTGCGCTTCCAGCAGCGCTGCGGCGATACTTTGCGCGGTCAGCTCCAGTAGGGTTGCCTGTACATCTTCGTCCTTGACCGGGTCGTGCTTGGCCAGGACCGCGTTCAGCCAATTCAGGTTGAAGCGTTCGCGTCCGGTGCTCTTCGGGCCTTTCGCGGCAAAGAACTCATCGGACAGCATCTTCTGCAGTAGCGCCTGATCGATGCTGCCGCTGGCAGCCCAGGCGCCGTCACGGTCATAGGGTTCGCCGCGCTGCTCCTGAATCCAGGCATCCAGCAGCACGTTGCCGGGGCCGCAATCGAATCCGCGAACCGGCTCGCCGGGGCTCAGCAGCGAAACGTTGCTGAAGCCGCCCACGTTGAGGATGGCGCACTCGCGGCCATCGCTGCCGAACAGCGCGCGGTGGAAAGCGGGCACCAGCGGTGCGCCCTGGCCGCCGGCGGCGACGTCACGACGACGGAAGTCGGCCACCACATCGATGCCGGTCAGCTCGGCGAGCAGTGCCGGGTTGCCGATCTGCACGGTGAAGCCCAGGTGCGGCTCGTGGCGAATGGTCTGGCCGTGGCTGCCAATCGCGCGAACGGCGCTGGCGGCTAGATTCTCGCGAGCCAGGAGATCGTTGATG
This sequence comes from Pseudomonas sp. C9-3, assembly GCF_032392015.1. Classification (NCBI taxonomy): domain Bacteria; kingdom Pseudomonadati; phylum Pseudomonadota; class Gammaproteobacteria; order Pseudomonadales; family Pseudomonadaceae; genus Pseudomonas; species Pseudomonas sp. C9-3. The sequence continues at coordinate 6,553,449 of NZ_CP135919.1, forward strand.
CCCTGTGCGGCGAGACGCACCCAGCGGTTTTCCGCTAGGGCGGTGCGGGCGATTTCGTCAGGGCCGGAAGAGCAGAGTGCCAGGAGATCGGCACGCAGCGCCGCAGGCATGGGAAGGTAGTGGGAGGCGAGCAGAGTGGTCTGCTCGCCTTGCTCGATCAGGGCGATGTCCAGTCCATCGAGACTGGTCCCGGACATTACCCCCAGATAGAGCGGCATCGATCAGCGCTTGTTCAGGGCCAGGAAGGTTGCCTTCTCCTGGTCCATGCGCGCGATCAGCGGTTGCGCCTGGGCCATGAAGCGCTTGCGCTCCGGGCCGGTCAGCGGGTCGGCGGTCGGCAGCTTGGCACTCAGCGGATCGACGTGCTGGCCGTTGACCTGAAACTCGTAATGCAGGTGCGGGCCGGTGGCCAGCCCCGTCATGCCGACGTAACCGATGATCTGGCCCTGCTTCACTGCCACGCCGGAGCGGATGCCCTTGGCGAAGCGGCTCATGTGACCGTAAACGGTGCGATAGCGCTGGCCGTGCTGGATCACCACGGCGTTGCCGTAGCCACCCTTACGGCCGGCTTCGAGGATCTTGCCGTCGCCGGTCGCCTTGATCGGGGTGCCGATCGGCGCTGCGTAGTCCACGCCCTTGTGTGCACGAATCTTGTTCAGGATGGGATGGAAACGCCCAATAGAGAAGCGCGAGCTGATGCGGGCGAAGTCCACCGGGGTGCGGATGAACGCCTTGCGCATGCTGCTGCCATCCGCGCGCAGGTAGCTGGTGTTGCCCTGCTTGTTGGTGTAGCGCACCGCGGTGTATTCCTTGCCGCGGTTGACGAAGCGCACCGCGAGGATACTGCCGGTGCCGACCTGCTTGCCCTTCACCTGCTGGGATTCGTAGATCACGTCGAACTCGTCACCCTGGCGAATATCCTGGGCGAAGTCGATGTCGTAGCCCAGGACGTTGGCCATCGACATGATCAGGTCGTGGGACAGCCCGGCATTGCGGCCCGCGACGAACAGCGAGCTGTCGATGCGGCCGTGGGCATAGTTGGCATGTACCGAGGGTTTGACCAGGTCGCGCTTGAAGTCATAGCCCTTGGCGGACTTGGCCAGGCTGATGGTCTCCAGATCGCTGCGCTTGACCTTGAGGCCCTGCAACTCGCCCTTGGAATCGATAAGGAAGTCCACGTCCTGGCCGACATCAAGACGGGTGAACTGCTTGGCGTCCTTGTTGGCGGCAAGCATGTCGTGCACGGCGTTCGCCGGCAGGCCGGCCTTCGCGAACACGTTGGAAAGAGTGTCACCCTTGCCCACGGTCACGCTTTTCCACGCAGGTTCTGCGGAAGCGGAGGGGGAGGGTTGCTGGTTCGAATCGGCGAGATCGTTCTTCTTTTCCGCGTCTTTTCCGGCGCTGTTCTGGTTGTCGGGCTGCCCTTCAATCTGTGCGAAAGGGGAGGAGCCGCCGTCTTCCGTGACCGGAGCGGGTCGAAGGTCGTCTTTTTCCTGGAGGATCTGCTCGGTGCCGTTTTCCAGCTCGAGATTGAGCGTGGTCTTCTTCGCCT